>NZ_JNFG01000010.1 GCF_000729995.1 Caballeronia sordidicola
GGGACTTGACCACATCCTCTTTGATGAAATTGATGTTCCACATGCCGCATTCAATAATCCGCACTTCGTTGCGAGAGCAGGTGTCGTCGGAGTTTGTGCCGTTACGCGTTTTGACACGGTCTGGGCCGCCCGCTGCCTCATGCATGAGTGGCCGTTTTCTGTGGCACGTAAAGCGGTGATCTGCGGCAGGCGACCTGCATCGCCCAGCCATCGCTACAAAAAGCGGACGCATGACGCACGTGATCAAATTGGAGTTGGTCCAATGCCTGCTATCCATGTGCGTATTTCAAGTACCGGCAGAACGGATTACCCGCGCGGCCTGTTAGCGTCCCGGGCTCACTCGCATGATGGCGAGTAAGCCTCAACCGCGGAGCGCCAACGTAGCCACAACGAGAGCCGAGAAGATCAGCGCCGGGGCGAGATGCCGGAACGGTTCGCGATTTCGTAGCAACGTGAAGAGCGCGCCAATCATGATCGCACCGGCCAGCGTCAGGCCTAAAACTCTGGTTTGTTGTCCAGGAAGAAGTACTGCACTCAGCAGCTCGAGAGCGCCACAGAGCAATCGAAACCATGCCGGGTAACCCCAGCGTGCGAAGTCGCGTTTCACCGCGCCGCGTCCCGCGAGATTGACCACCCCGGCAACCGCGAACAGAACCGCTACGATCATCGCGAGAATCGATTCGATGGATGCAGTGTTTAACGCCATCGTCATGCTCCGTTGTTTTGCTGAAAGTGGTTCTGTACAGAGAGGTCCGCAATCAGGCCGGGGCCGTGCGGTTCCCACGCAAGAACTTGCCGGGCATGCTGGCCGCTTACCGTCTGGTCGAGCGCCAGTGCGTCAGCAAATGGCCCAAGTGATTTGCGAGCATCGTCGAGCGGCCAAAATTCGACGCGCTCGGCGCCGACCGAGGCCCGAATCGCTTCGCCCATTTCGGCAACGGCAACGGCATCTTCCGCGACCACATTGAAGATCTGTCCCGTGACTCGACCGTCCCCGCTTGCCGCCCGCTCCATCGCACTCAGGTAGGCCGTGGCGAGATCATCGACGTGCACGGCAGGCCAGTGGTTGCGGCCATCGCCGACGACTCTCACAGTGCCGGTCTGACGGACCATACCGGCATGCATGCCGAAGATGCCGCCGCCGTAGCCGTGCACCATCGCCGGCCTGAGGATCACCGCGGCAATCGAGCGGCGTGCTGCTATGGCCAGCACCTGTTGCTCCACTGCGGGCCGCCAGGCGACGAGTGGCGTCGGGTTCAACGCCGATGCTTCAGTCGCGGGCTCGCCCTCCGTATTGCCGTAGACCCAGGTGCCCGACGTATAGATGAACGCCGCGCCCGGATGCAAATGCGAAAGCATCGCCTCAACCGCGGCCTCGTCAGCAGCGGCGGCGGAAGCATCGTTGGTCGACGCCATGTGCACCACGCCATCAGCGGCACCGGCAGTCGCAGCGAAAGACTGTGGCTCACGCAAGTCGCCGCCATGCAGTTTCACGCCGAGACGTGCCAGCGCGCTCGCGGCCGCCGAGCTGTCGTTGCGCACCAGCGCCGTCACCTGATGGCCGAGGCTGATTGCTTTGCGCGCGACCGCTTGCCCGATAAAGCCCGTACCACCTGTAATAAATAGTTCCATAGCGTTCTCCTCGATGATTGCCTGCGAAGTTGATAAGTCACACGAACGAGACTAATCGGTCTCGTTTCGACAAATCTAAACGAGACCGACCAGTCTTGTCAACTACTCGATGATCTGTTATTTATCTGGCATGAACACGTCCTCTCTCCCCGACCTGAGCCCGCTGCAACGCCGTAAGCGGTCCGCCATCCTCGACGGCGCCAAAACCGTTTTTTTAAGCCAGGGTTTCGGCCTGGCAACGATGGACGATGTCGCCGCGGCCGCTGGCGTCGGCAAACAGACGGTCTATCGCCACTTCAAGTCGAAGGAGGCGCTCTTCGTTGGTCTGGTGAGCTCGATGTGCGCTCAGGTGGGCGGATTTCTCGCCAGCGCTCTGGACGAGCAATCCGATGGATCACCTGAAGTCGAGTTGCGCGAGTTGGGATGGGTGTTGGCACAAAGCCTTATCGCGCCGGATTATCTGCGGCTTTACCGGGCCATCGTTGCTGAGGCCGAGCGTCTTCCGGAACTTGGCCAGGTGTTTTACGAAAATGGTGCAAAGGTCGTGCGTGCCTTCGCCGCAAAAATTCTGCGAAAGCGATTTGATGATTCGACTGCTGTATTGCGGGCAGCGACATTCGTTAATTTGGTGCTAGGCGACGCGTATCTGGAACTGTCAATTGGCTTTACGGTGCCCGATGTTCAAGCGCGCTTCGCGCTGCAGATTGACGAGGCGGTGGCGGCTGCACTTCGCTAAGGAGCACCGCATAAGATGTCGAGCCGCTGCATGCGGAGCACAACAGCGTGTAGCGCGGGACACTGCGCTTGCCGATTCGGAACGCAGTCGCGCACCGGTTTCCGTACGGTCCAGGCGCGTCTCTAAAATTGTGAGTGTGGTTTTGTGGCCGGACCCAGCCCGACGACGACCGGCTCAACTCGACCCCAAGCGAACGTTCGAGAGCCCTTGGTTTACGCTCTATCTTCGATGATCGAACAACGCCTCAAGCCGCTTCGCCAGATTGCCCGGTCTTCAACGGGCTGGCCACTTTGTAAGCGCAGAGGTTGACGCCGGACGGCGTTGCTTTTGTACTGACGAGTTCGAATGAGCACGGTGGGGTTCCCTCGGCGAAGAAGCGCTTCCCTGTACCCAGCAGGACTGGATAGACCACCAGCAGGATTTCATCCGCTAGCCCCTGTTCGAGCAGCGTCGATGTCAGCGTGGAGCTCCCCCACAGAATCAGGCCAGGGCCTGCCCGAGACTTGATGCGGCGAATGCCCTCGACAACGTCCGGTCCAAGCCACTCACACGGCCCCCATTCAAGACTTTCGGGGCGGTGCGTCGCGACATATTTGGTTGCCGCATTCAAGCCCTCCGCCATCGGACTGCTCGGTGCCTTTGGCCAAAAGGCCGACCACATATCGTAGGTGCGACGTCCGAGCAGCAGATCGAAGCGCCCCCCATGCTCGGCGAGGAGCGCATCCCGGCCGGCGGGGGTCCGATAGGGCACGGTCCAGTCAGCGTAGGGGAAATCGTCTTCTCCGGATGCCTGGATCACGCCGTCCAACGAGATGTGCTCCATGATTTTGAGCTTTCTCATTGCGTCTCCCGAATTGTGGTCACGCCCCATCATAAAGTCGCCCGGCCTTTTGTTCGTTCCAAGCCAGCCGATGCATTCCTCAACGGTCAACGATACTAGGGAACGGTCGACGATCCGAGCGACGCCAGCAATGTTCGATATCGGCCGACCAGCAACTGCAGCCCTTGATACCGCCGGGTGTCGCGCGATGAGCGGCGCTCAGGGCGTTTTCGTTTCCACGCGTTGCTTAACCGCGGTGTTCATCGCCTGAAAGTTCCGCTGAGTTTCCTCGATTATGTCTTGGGTCAACCGCCCAACGAGCAATCCAGAGAAAGATTCGGTTTGCTCAAGATGGGTGCCGCCAGTGACGGCCGTGAGGTGAATGCAATGCGTACCGTCGAAGACGCCGCGAATCAATATACTGCCACGCCAGCAAAGATCTCGTCCCGGACGAACGATCAGAACTGTCGGCTTGAACTCCATCGAATCCGGTCCATTGCCTAGCACAATGCGGATCGCCTCTCCCTCCCTAAAGTCACCGTCAACACGAGTGATAAAGGGATTCCAATCGGGATACGCGGAGCTATTCGATACGACGTTCCAGACATCGGCAGGCGGACGATCGATGACAATGCCAGCATGCACGCTACTATCTTCGTGCAGGACAAAAAGGGTGCCAATTAGGCCTAAAACAATGACAGCGATGCCTTTCAACAGCAATCCCCGTAAGCCCATATTCGTCCCTTAATCGGTTGCAATCGTGCGGCTGCAGTTTTGCACGCCCGGATTGTTGACGGTCTAGTCACCGACGTCGAGTGTCTGAACCAAGCCGAATCCAAAAGTTCGGTGCCGACCCGGATCAATCGAGCCTGAATCGACATCGGATTTCCGTGGTCGATTCGAAACCGCCTCTCGATGCTACTCGCCGTCGATGGCGGATCGTTTGGTCTCAGTCAGACATCAAGGTTCGTCACGGCGTGCAGGCTCCACTTCGTGAAGGAAGCCGGTAAAGGTGTCACGTGGTGACGACCCAGTGAGTTGGGTCAGGATTCGCCCGATTTCACCGCGATGGTATCCGCCGTGTGCAATGACGTGTCCAAGCATTTCCTCGCGCGACATTTTCCCCGGTGTCCCGTCCGTGAAAGAGAATGCGATTGCTTCCATGAGATCGGCATCGCGCAGGTGCGTAACATATTGGATATACCAGCGATCCATATCTCTGGTCGCATCAAACAGGTCTTCCAGGTTCGGTACGTCGTCGGAATCGGTCCGGGAATAGGCGTGCTTCTCGCACTGAAGATTGGCGCCGAAAATGCGATCAACAATATGGGCATGATTGAAGAGGCTAACCGCCATGCGGAACTCGACCTCGGACGATAGCTTGCCAAGTTGGGCCAACCTTGCAATGAGACCTTGATTGGCCCATGCCTTGTATTCGAACAGGGAAATCAAAAGCGTCTGTGCGCTCATGTGGATTCTCGTGAAGGTACGAGTTGAGCTCTGTGTATTATGCGAGCTGATATTCGCATTCTGACTGGGAGACACAATTTTGAATACTCGCGTTTCCGGACAGCCCAGGATCATGCGGAAGCCGCCGCGACAGCAGCGTTCCCGAGCGACGGTGGACACCATTATTGACGCAGCTATTCGCGTTCTGGAGAGCCGGGGCTGGGCGGATTTCACGACGAACGAAGTGGCCGCGGTTGCTGGCGTCAGCGTTGGATCGCTCTATCAGTATTTCGCTGACAAGTTCGCGCTTGCCGAGATGATTCGCCAGCGCCATCTCGGCTTGGTGCTTGATGCGTTATCCATCTCCGGGGAATGGAGCGAGTCAGGGACGCTCGATGAACGGGTCGTTTGCCTGATCGATGGCGTCATTGCCGTGCACTCAATCAATCATGCGTTGCACCGCGTTCTGCTCGATGAAGTCCCGCTCGCCGGACGCTCGAATTACGGTGACTTTGAAAGGGAATATCAGCGTCGTTACCGCGTTGTCATCGAATCAAGTTCAAAGACACTCGATCCTGCCCGCGACGATGTGGCCGGGCGCGTGCTCGCTGCAGCCGTCGAAGGCGTGGTTCATGCCGCTGCCCGGAACGGGGAGCTCGATTCACCCGTACTTAAGGCAGAACTGGTTGCTTTGGTCTGTGCCTATTTGCGTAATCGAATCGCATTCGCAAAGGTCAGTTTGACTTAATTAAACCGCGCCTCGAAGACAAGACTGAGGCGGCTGTACAACGGTTGCTATCTTCAGATCGCTTGTTGCAGGCTCGCGCCTCGTGACAACGCGCTCGTGTTCGCCTCTCCCGGCGGATTCGCAAAAGGGCCCTTGGGCGGCTGGCAGCAGCCTATCCGGGCTTAGAACCTCTGTCGCCCCTCCAGCGCACTCCACATCCATGCAGTCAGTGCATTCATACGATAACAACAATGCACTGGAATTATCGTTGGCTTCCCGTCAAATTGAAGACGCAAGCATCGTCTTGTAACTCAGCAGGAGGAATCGACAAGCTTTCGCGTGGAGATGCACAGGGCTGTCGATCCGGGCGCAAAGCCACCCATTCGCAGAAAGCGAAACTCAAAAACGGGGAGACACTATGAGGAAGTTGAGCAAGTGGCGTTATGCCTTGCTGCCAGTCGCGCTGGCTTGTCAGCAAGCGCATGCGCAATCGAGCGTCACGTTGTATGGCGTTGTCGATGAAAGCGTCCGATACATGACGAACGCCAACAAAGCGGGTGATTCAAGCGTGGCGCTTGGCAATGGCGGCATGACGCAAAGCCGCTGGGGCCTGAAAGGTGTTGAGGATCTGGGCGACGGATGGTCAACCTTCTTCAAGCTCGAAAATCGATTCGACATCAACAATGGACAAAGCGATCCCACGTTGCCGTATTTCAACGAGGCACAGGTCGGAGTGCGGTCGAGTACGTATGGCCAGGTCATCATAGGTCGTCAGTACAACGTGATGATAGAAGGGATCACCATTGGCGGGTACGGTAGCAATCCGTGGATTCCGTACGACTTCAGCTTTCAGCCCGAGGTGACAATGAGCGGGGGTATCTGGACGAGCAATCAGGTTCAGTACCAGTTTCACGCTCACGACCTCATGGTCTCCGCGGGGTACGCGTTCGGTGGTGTCGCCGGTCACATGTCTTATGGCAGCGAGATGGGCTTGGCCGCGGCCTACGCTCCAGCGGGCGGCCCTGTCTCGCTGGGCGCCGCCTATAAGGAATCGAAGGACTCAGTCAACGGCAGCGATTCGAAGTCATGGACCTTCGGAGGATCGTACACATGGGACAAGACGAGATTCGCGCTGGGGTACATCGTTGACCAGAACGATGCCGGTTTCTCCAATTTCGCTAACGGGCCGTTCACGGCGGCCGCGCTGACGGCGCTCAAGTACACCGACTTTTCGAAGCGCCGGATGATCATGGGCGGCGTTACGCAGCAGGTGGGCAACGCGTGGCACTTTGCGGCGAACGTCTGGCGTACGCTGCAGGATGGCAAGACCCAATCGAAGGACGGGTCGGCGTGGCAGTATCAGCTGGTGGGCGACTACAACTTGTCCAAGCGTACTGACGTCTACCTGGAAGCGGATTACTCGCAATACCGGGGAGATTTGATCGGCGCGCAATTGCAAGGTGTCAACGGCGTCGGGTTGGCTCAGAAGGGTACGCAATTGGGCGTGATGGCAGGTCTGCGTCACCAGTTTTAACGTTACTGTCTGGCTGGATAAAAACTGCGGCGCCCGGTCGAATGCCGGGCGCCGCGGTTTTTTTATCCAGCATCCTGGAGGCTATCTGTCTGGATTTGAAAGTGTTTTCAAACGGTGCGAGATTGTTGCAGTCGTCTACGCGAGCGTTGCGGATCAAGCAGCAGAAATCCTGCTGCGCCTGCCACGATCAACAGCACGCCCGTAGCGGTAAAGCCCAACTCATACCCGCGGTTGTTTGCTACCACGCCAAGCACCTTACCCATCGCCGCAGGGGCAATCAAACCCGCCAACGTTGCAATTGAATTCGTGATCGCCAGCATCGCTCCGCGCCGTACGTCCGGCGTGACTTCGGCCACCAGCAGCGGGCCGAACGTGAAAGCCTGGAGCGCCAGCGCGCTCGCCAGTGCCATCACCGCAACTTTTGCGTACGGCGGGGCATCGACATAAAGCATGCAGTAGGCCATTCCGCTCACGACGAATGCACCGCTGACCAGCGCGCCACGCGCCAGCCGCGACGATACCCCGCGTGCGAGCATCCGATGTGACCACATGGCAAGTGCGAGCCCTATCGGAATTTGCGCCGCTACTTGCAGCGCGAAGAGCCAGCCGGCCTCGGTAGCGCTGAACCCGAGCGCGACCCGAAAATAGCTGGGTACCCAGGTTACCCCGATCGCTATCACCGAATAGGCGACAAGTCCTTGCAGCAGCACGCCGATCACGGTCCGGTCGGTGAGAATGCGCCGATAACTCACACTCGAGCGGACCGGAGCCCAGCCGGCGCGCAGCGCATTCGTGAGCGGTTGGCTGTGGTGCGCGTCGCCGCTTTTCCCCACGCCCAGCCAAAGAATCGTCCACATGACGCCGACCACGCCCAGCGTCAGAAAGGCCGCATGCCAGTACCAGCGTTGAGCGATGAAGGTAAGCACCGGCCCCGCCAGGATGATGCCGGTCGTGGCGCCTTGCTGGACGATGGTGGTCGGCAGGCTGCGTTCATGATCCTCGAACCAGGTGTACACAACGTGAAGCGCGAGCGGTGATGCCGGGCCTTCTCCGGCGCCGAGCAGGATACGACAGCCGAGCAGCACGGCGAAGCTGGTTGGCCACGCAAGCGGCAACTGCGCAACCGCCCACACCATCGCGAGGCCCGCCATCAGCCATTTCACGTTAAGCCGGTCAGCAACCAGCCCGAAGCCGATTCCCGATAACGCGAAAAGCAGGAAAAACGCGCTTCCGACGATTCCGAACTGCGCATGCGTCAGTTGCATGTCGTGCATGAGGGGCAGCGCGACGAGGCCCAGCACGGCCTTGTCGGCGAAATTGATGGCCATGAAAAGAAACAGCGTCGCTACGATCACCCAGCGCCGACCGCTCGCTGTCGCCATGGGTGCAGAGCGGTCCAGCACGAATCCAGAATCTTTTGCTTCAAACATCAAATGCTCCTGAGAAGGCCCTGGCAGTGGGGTCGGCTAACTGGTACCCCGACGCTTTATCACTGGCGATGGCAGCACATGGGCACGGTGGCGGACAAGGCGGGTTTTGGAGCGGTGCGCGATGGTGTGGTTTTCAATAACGTCTCCTCTGTGCGTTGCGCGTATTGAGCTTGTCGAGGCATTCCCGCCCGCATCTTTGCGCCCATTTGAGGTGGTATAACGCAATAGTTCAAGTGCAATCTCTTTATCGGAACGTTGCAAACAATGCATGAAATCAATTCGCGCCGGCTCTCTCACGTGGTTGCGCTGGCCGAGGAAGGAAGTTTCGCCCGAGCGGCTGGCCGGGTCCATTTGAGCCAGCCCGCGCTGAGCCGGAGCATTCAGGCGCTGGAGGACGAACTCGACGTGAAGCTTTTCGATCGTGCCGCGCGAGGCGTCGCGCTGACCGCTGCCGGCCGCCTGCTGGTCGAGCGCGCGCGGCGCGTTCTGTTCGAAACGCGGTGCATGTTCCGTGATGTCGAGTTGCTCAAGGCGCACGAACTCGGCGAGGTGAAGATCGGCCTCGGGCCCTACGCGGCTGTCGTGCTGCTGCCGGACTTGCTGGTTGAGTTTTCACGGCGCTTTCCCAAGATCAAGGTGCTGATCGAGTTGAGGGAAGGCGACGAATTGATGCAGAAACTTCGCGAAGAGCGTGTTGATTTCGTGGTGACGGATCGGCGCGTGCCGCCCGTCGCGCCAGACCTGGCCTTGCACCGGTTGCCGCGTCATGAAGGCGGTTGGTTCGCGCGGCCGGATCATCCCCTGCTGGCGCGGGGCCCGGTGCCGCTGTCCGCGTTGCGGGAGTTTCCACTCGTTTCAGTATCGCTGCCTGGATTTATGAAAGACGCGCTGCATCGTCTGCTCAAGTATCGCGCCCACGAGGAAATTCCGTTGCAGGTCGAGTGCAACGACGTTGCCGTGCTTAAAGACGTCGTGGCGAGAACAGATGCGGTGTTGTTCGCGACGGCCTCGGCGGTCCGGCACGACCTGGAGGCTCAGCGTCTCGCGCGCATTGCGCTCACCCATCCGCCGAAACTGAGCCTTGAATTCGCACTCGTGTCCCTGGCTGAGCGAACCCATTCGCCGGCCGCCAGCGCGGCGCTGGCGTTGACAGAGCAAGTCATGGACAACGCCAATTCGGCCGCACGCGGATTGATGTGATGGGCGGGCAAGATGTAATCGGCAGGCGCCACGCATAGGGCTTTCCCTTGGGCGGGTTGACAAAGCACGAGCGTTCGCCGAGGATCCGGAATCCCGATTCCGTTTTGCGCAACACCGTTCACAAGACCCCATGACCCGACCCCAGCCACGCAGCCGCGCAGCAGTTGAATTCGCCCTCCCGATACCGCGGCAGGCGCGCAGCCAGATCGGGCTGGAAAAGATGCTGCAGGCTGGCCGCGAGTTGATTGAGGAGAGTGGCAATCTGGACGATCTGTCGATCACGGATATCGTCGAACGCTCGGGTACTTCTATCGGCGCGTTCTACAGGCGCTTCGACAGCAAGGACATGTTTTTCGACGTGGTGCTCGACCGCGCAATGGCCCAAAGTCGCGACCGCGTGCGCGACATGGTGGCCAGCGAGCCCGAATGGCGCTCAGGTGACGCGCGAAAAGTCGCGGACGCGATCGTCGAGATGTATGTGCTGTCGTTTCGCCGCAATCGCGGACTGTTCCATGCGTCGCTGTTACGCGTTTCGCGACCGAGAGCGACGTGGGACATCGTCAAGGAAGCGAACCGCGACGTGCTCGCGTTGATCGTACCGCCGCTCGTCGCCGCTATTGCGAAAGAACGCAATGCGAAAAAAGCGGATGCAGAGTCGATCGAATTCGAGGTACAGGCTGCGCTTCAACTGATCCTGGGGATGCTGGTCAACCTCGTCCTGAACGATCCCGGCCCATTGTCACTGGCGAGCCGCCGTCTGACGCCTTGGCTCAAGACACAGTTTTGCCGTTGCCTGGTTCTGGCCGTTTCTTGATTTTTTCAGCAAAAACGGAACAAGAATTCCGGTTCCGATTGTATTTTCGACTACCGCAAGGAGACATCCATGACCCCATGTTGCGCCGGCCTATCGCGCCAACCCGCTTTTGACGCGCCACACATTGGCGATCCGCTCGATGTCGCGTTCGACGCCGGCGTGAACCTCGCCTTCGCGATCGCCGCACCGACCGTCCCGCCGCGCCTGACGCAACATTCGCAGCGCATGGCTCAGCGCATCTACCGCGTGGCGGAGCGCGTGTATTGCGCTGTCGGCTATGCGATTGCGAACATCATCTTCGTGGTTGGCGACGACGGTATTGTGGTGATCGATACAACCGAAGCCGTATCGGCGGCTAAACGAATCTATGAGGACTTCTGTGCAATCGATCCGCGCCACGCGCGATTGCCCGTGAAGGCGGTGGTCTACACGCACAACCATACGGACCACACGGGCGGTGTGCGTGCGTTTGCCGACGAGGCGCAACTCGCGGCGGGAAGTGTCGAGATCATCGCGCATAGCTCGCTGATGGAAACGGTCATCAACAACGCGAACCTTGTCGCGCCTATCCTTGCCGCGCGCTCGGCGTACAGCTTCGGCACACTGCTGCCCGCGGGCCCGACCGGCAAGGTCAATGCAGGGATCGGACCGGTGTTGATTGCCGAACCGGCGAGTTTTCTCGCACCCACGCGCGTATTCGACGATACCCTGGATATCGTGCTCGCCGGGGTGCGTTTCGAGTTCCGCTATGCGCCATCGGAAGCCGATGACGAGATCGTGATGTGGCTGCCCGACCTTGGTGTCCTGCTGTCGGCGGAGGTGATCCAGGGCGAGTGTCTTGCGAACGTGCATACGCTGCGTGGCACGCGCTATCGCGATCCGGTGCGCTGGTATCGAACCATCGACATGATGCGGGACTTCCATGCGGCGCACATGGTGCCGGCGCATGGCCGTCCGGTGTCGGGCGAAGCGGCCGTGGCGGACGTATTGTCCGTGTATCGCGACGCGATCCAGTTCATCCACGACCAGGCGATCCGCCACATGAATCGCGGCCTCACGCAGGACGAACTCGCCGACGCCATTCCGTCGCTGCCGCCGCATCTGGCCCAGCATGCGTGGCTCGGCGAGTACTACGGCACGGTCAAGCATTCCGTGCGGCAGGTGTACACCGGACAACTGGGGTGGTTCGACGGCGATCCCGCTTCTCTCGATCCATTGCCACGTGCAGAGCGGGCTCGCCGCACGGTCGACATGATGAACGGTACCGAAGCCGTGCGCGCGGCCGCCCGGGTGGCGCTCGGGGACGGTGACTGGCGCTGGGCTGCCGAGCTCGCCACATTGCTCGTGCGACTCGATACAACGGATTCCGACGCACGGGCGATCAAGGCGGAGGCGTTGCGCGAGTTGGGGTATCGCACCGAGAACACCAATTGGCGCAACTGGTATTTGAGCGCGGCGCGCGAGCTGGAACATGCTTACGACGAGCTGCCGTTTGCGGGCGGCGGCGGACTGTCCTCCATGGACGTGATGCGCGCGCAACCGCTTGGCAACGTATTGCAGCGCCTCTGCGTTTCTGTCGATCCAGTGCAGTCTGCCGATGTCCACATGATCCTCACACTGTGGCTGACGGATCGGGACGCCATGTTCGCGCTGGAATTGCGCAAGGGGGTGCTTCAGGTGCACGAGCGCCCGTGGCCAAATGCTCACCTTCAGCTTGCGCTCGATACCGCAACTTTGTACACGATGCTGCGCGACATCGCGGGCCAGGTGCCGGGGTTGCTTCAGGAAGGAACCATCGTGCTGGAGCGGGGAACGGTCGATCAACTGCGTACGTTCACAGGCTGCTTTGATCGGCCGCAGCGACGCTTGCCCGCGCTTGCGGCACGTTAGGCATCGAGGAGAAGTACGATGAAAAGCACAATGGAAAGAATCTGGTTGAAAGCCTACCCGCCTGGCGTTCCGGCGGATATCGACCCGACGCAATACCGTTCGCTGCCGGACCTGCTCGATGAGAGCTTCAAGGCGTTTGCGCCACGGCAAGCGTTTGCCTGCATGGGCCGGACGCTGACGTATGCGGAACTCGACGTGCAGTCGCGAAATCTCGGCGCTTGGCTGCAATCCAAGGGGCTCGCCCGAGGCGCGCGGGTCGCGATCATGCTGCCGAATGTGCTGCAGTATCCGGTGGCAATGGCCGCTATCCTGCGCGCGGGTTACGTGGTCGTGAACGTGAATCCGCTCTATACGCCCCGCGAACTCGAGCATCAACTGGTCGACAGCGGCGCGGAGGCGATCGTCCTGCTCGAACCATTCGATGCAGTCTTGCAGGCGGTTCAACGCAACACCCGGGTTTTGCATGTCGTGGTCGCATCGATCGGCGAGATGATGGGCGTGCCGAACCCGCTTGCGTCCAACGAGCAGGCGCCTACCCCGCGCACTACCTTTGGCGACGCGTTGGCGCAAGGCGCCCGCAGCCCGCTCAAGCGTCCCGATCTCGAGCCCGATGACCTGGCTGTGCTGCAATACACCGGCGGCACGACGGGCGTTTCGAAAGGGGCGATGTTGCTGCACAGGAACCTGATCGCCAACGTGCTTCAGAGCGAAGTGTGGCGTGAGCCGTTGACCCGGGAGCGTCCCGATACCGATACCGATCCTATTGTCACCGTGGTTGCCTTGCCGCTATATCATATCTTCGGGCTCACGGTCTGCGCGTTCCTGACCATGCGGGCCGGCGGGCTCGGACTCCTCATTCCGAACCCCCGCGATATTCCCGGCATGATAAAGGCG
Source organism: Caballeronia sordidicola (assembly GCF_000729995.1). GTDB lineage: Bacteria > Pseudomonadota > Gammaproteobacteria > Burkholderiales > Burkholderiaceae > Caballeronia > Caballeronia sordidicola_A. The sequence continues at coordinate 13,127 of NZ_JNFG01000010.1, forward strand.
CTGCAGGGTTACGCGATTACCTCGTTCCCGGCCGTCAACACGCTTTACAACGCGCTGTTGAACGACCCGGGTTTCGCCTCGCTCGACCTGTCCAGACTGATGCTTGCGAACGGCGGCGGCATGGCTATCCAGCAAGGAGTGGCGGCGCGCTGGTTTGAGAAGACGGGCAAGTCGATCATTGAAGGTTATGGGCTATCCGAGACTTCGCCGTGCGCAACCAGCAACCCGTCAAATGGCACCACGTTTAGCGGTACGGTCGGGGTACCGCTGCCTTCAACTTTCATTGCGATTCGCGACGACGATGGGCGTGACGTTGCCCACGGCGAGCCCGGCGAAATCTGCATTTCCGGGCCGCAGGTAATGGCGGGATATTGGAACCGTCCCGATGAAACCGCTAGCGTCATGACACCCGACGGCTACTTCAAATCCGGCGACATCGGCATCATGGATGAGCGCGGCTTCGTAAGGATTGTCGATCGCAAGAAGGACATGGTCATCGTGTCCGGCTTCAACGTGTATCCGAACGAAATCGAGGACGTGGTCGCCTCGCATCCCGGTGTCTTCGAGGTTGCGGCAATTGGCGTGCGCGATGAGCATTCAGGTGAGGCCGTGAAGCTGTTCATCGTGCGCCGTGACGCGCGTCTCACTGAGGGCGACGTCATGGCGTTTTGCCGGGAGCAGCTGACCGGTTACAAGCGACCGAAGGCCATAGAGTTTTGCGACGAACTGCCCAAGAGCAACGTAGGAAAGATTTTGAGGCGCAAGCTTCGCGATAGGGAAAGTTAGGAAGCGGGCGTCACCGGCAGAGTCTGAATTGGATTGGACTCAGCCGGAAGCAGAACTTCGAGCACGGCTTGGCGGGCGTTGTAATCAAATCTAAAAACGCGATGGTGCAGGCCACCATCGCTGAAACATGTCCGTTGGCCGTCTATCCTGCAAACCAGTCGCAGCAGCCCGCCCGTCCCTCGCCCGATACGACGGCGCCCGGCAGTTCATTTCGAGGATTGCTCCGTCGGCAGCAGGCTGCATTGGTACACCGACCGCATGTGTTTCCCGTCGAACATCGCCATACGGCACGCGAAAGCCACGCTCGTAAAAGTGCTTGATGACGTCCGGAACGCGCTCCGGACATGCGGTTTAATCCCGCGGCATTTCACTTCGATTCTGTTTGATTCCGTAACGCAGCGCCTCGCGTCGATCAAGCGGCACATCCCGCCAAGCAGAGCACATCACATTGCAGTGCACACAATCGCGTAACTTAAGCACGTATAGAATACTGGCTTATTCGGCTAAACCGCTCGGACGGGCGCCGGCGCCGTGACGAACAACCATGACACCATGACACGGCAGTCGCGCATAAACGAAACGATCCATGGATACGAAAATAGCGCCGTTTAGCTTGCCTCGCTGGCGATTCACCACCTGGTTATGTTATTCCGGCCCCGACGTACCCGATGACATCCGGGTCGCGCTGATCGGAAGTCTGTTCGGCACACTGCCTATTTTCGCCGGCGGCGTCCTCAATACCATCGCTGTTTCCGTTGCGATCGCCATGCGCGAACCCTCGCCGGCATTTATCGCCTGGGTGGTGATCGAAGTCGTCCTGTGCAGCGCGCGCCTGGTCTTGCTGGTCGCGGCGCATCGGGCGGCGAGGCGCGGACAGCCGACCTTCACCGATGTCTATCTGCTCCTCGGCGTTCTTTGGGGTGCGAGCGTCGGCTACGGTGCATTTATCAGCATCCAGAGTACGGACTGGATTGCCGCCACGCTCTCCTGCTTGTCCGCCGCCGCGATGGTTGGGGGCATCTGCTTCCGGAATTTCGGCGCGCCCCGACTGGTCGGGATCATGATTCTTTTGTCCCTTGGTCCGTGCTGTATTGCAGCGGCCATGTCGAAAGAGCTCATCCTGAGCCTGACGCTGATTCAAATTCCGTTCTACCTCGTTGCGATGAGCATCGCGGCATTTCGCCTGAATGGACTGCTTGTCTCAACCATGAAGGCGGAACGGGAGAACGATCACCGTGCGCGCCATGACGCGCTGACCAGCCTGCCGAATCGCGCCGGGTTGATCCATGCTTCGCAGAACCGATACAAGACAGCGTCGGAAAGTGCCGTAAAAACTGCCGTCCTTTATATCGATCTGGACGGCTTCAAACCCGTCAACGACCAGTACGGCCACGAAGCGGGAGACCTCTTGCTGGTTATGATCGGCGGCCGTCTCAACGCATTGAAGGGGCCGGAGGACATGGTGTTTCGCATTGGTGGCGACGAATTTGTCGTCACGGTCAGGGCGCGCAACCATGAGGAAGCGGCTGCATTTGCGGATCGCCTGATCAGCGAAATGTCGGCGTCGTTTGCGCTGACCGCGCATGTTTCGGTCAGTGTGGGCGCGAGTATTGGCGTGGCTTTGATTCCCGATCACGGCAGCGACGTGCTGACGGCGCTCAATGCCGCCGACAAGGCGCTCAACGTCGCGAAGGCAATGGGCAAATCGCGCTGGAGCTTCGCGTCATAGAGGGGGCAAGTCTTCGCTGATACGTTGGCGTGCTCATCCGCTTCAGTACAGACAAATCGAATCGGCTCAGCCGGGCTGTCGTATTGCCGCTTGGAACGCATGTTCGCAGTAAACGACTTAATACTTAGGCATCCTTGCTTAAGCATGTCCCGCTGTCGCTCTAGTCGATCCGCACTCGACACTCTGGATTTATATCCGGGCACAACCTATAACACCCTTAATCGTGCTGGTTAAGACATTGCGCTTAAGGCCAGCCATTCCCGTTCCTATGATGATTCTCCCTGCTTCGTGACCTGCGAATCCCAAAGCAGGAGAAACCCCGGTCAGTCCAACCGAGCCGCTTTAACAAGCCGGCATTCGTTGTTATCGACGCTGCCGATGCGTTAATCCATTGAGAGGCTGACCGCCTCAGGCGGGGCGACGTGTCGAGCGTAGGCGAGGGTTTCGCTTGATGACGGTGCAGCCTTGATGAAGGCGCTTCGCCAACGAGCATCGACCTTTGCGCCAACTCGATTCGTTCGGAGGACCGTCCCGCGCCACGCTTTTACCCCAAGGAGGAATTCATGGACACGCCCATGGAAGTTGTGAGGCGAGCTTATCAGGCGTTTGGGCGCAACGACATCGAGGCTGTGCTCGAGTGCGTCGCGCCGACGCTTGACTGGCGAATCGTAGGCCCCGCATCGTTACCTCATGCAACGCAATGTCGTACCCGGCAGGAGGTCGGGCAGTATTTCAAAGATCTGGCCGCGGACGGGGAGATCACGACGTGGGAACCCCGGGAGTTTATCGACGCGAACGAGCATATTGTCGTTCTCGGGTTTGTCCGGGTGACGCTAAAAGAAACCGGCAAGCCATTCGAAACGGAGTGGGTTCACATCTGCACGATAAAGGACGGCTTGTTGACCCGCTGGATCGAGTTCTTCGATACCGCGGCGCGTTTGACCGCTTCACTGCGCGATTGACTCAGGGTGAGGTGCGGCACACGTTAGCCGGGTGCCGCATTCGTCAGGCTCACTGCTATTTCCGTGGCGGAATGTGCTGGGCAATTGTCCGCCACATTGCACGAAGGCCGCAAAATCGTTGGTGAATCACATTGCCGCCAGGCAACGGAATTCACCCTGTCGGGCCTGCGCTAGCCTTCGCCGACTGGCTTCGATCCCCCGTTGAGCCATGCCATCTCCACGTGCAGGAGTTCCGACAAGCGACGGCAGTCGGCGGCTCGCGGCAACGTGATACCCGCTCGCCACAGCGTGACGTCCCCCTCGGTGACACCCAGCGATTTCGCCACGCGCCCGGACGAAAGCCCGGAACGCTTGATGGTCATGTCGAGCCTTGCCGCGAATGCGCGGCCCGCCCGTTGGCGATCAGGGGCTTCGCTGACGTGATGGTCGGAAAGGGCATGCGCGTTCATGAATGTCGCAGGATCTGATACACGGTTACGGTGGTCGAACGGGGCACTGTACGCGACGAACGAGTCGCGATGGTGACATTACATACCGCTAGAAAGAGCCGATGTGTCTGCGAGCGTACACAAGATGAGAGGCGCCTGGATCGATAGCCGCGCCTACGCTTTTTTAATGATGTTTTGATGGCAACCGAACATTGAACGGATGTTTCTCGACGCTCGCCATTTCGATGGCACTTCTCAGCAGACAGTCTGTCGAACCGGCCGGCGGGAAGCGCAACGCGTGCCTCGCTCCGCCTCGCACACATCGATTGATTGTGCGCATTTCGCGGCGCCCGGTCCCGGTCGCCCGGTCGCCGCGGCAACGTTTGCGCAAGGGCGCTCGCGGGAGTAGGGAGGACGAAGCTGGATTTCGCATGAGCAGCAACCGCTGCCGGTTTTACTACGAGGAGGATGCATGGCAGTGAACTACGGGGTGCTCAAGGGCACCGTGACCGGTCATCTTCGCAATGCCGATGACGACCACTATCAAATCCTGGTCCACGCAGGAACGACGGTTTTCCGGATTGCGTCGAACGTAAAGTCGTCGGCGCCGCACGCGCCTTCAACGGTTTTGTTCGAAGAGCAGGATACGTTGCCCGAGACACTGACGAGCGGTCTGGGCGCGTTGACGCCCGGTTTCACCACGCTGCCGTCTACGCCCGGCGGTCTCGCCATCGACTATGTGCGCGGCGGCCTGGTCGATATCAAGGCAATGACGCCCGTTCCCGCCGACGCACCCGGCTCGACCAATGATCTGAAAGACAAACTGGAAAGCGCGGTTGTTGCGGCGATGGCCATGGAAGGGTCGATCATTTACGCATTTGGATCGAGATGGGGTCCTGAAGAAAACAAGCCGGACCAGTATTTCAAATTTGTCCCCGGCAATGGCGTCCACGACATCCATATGAACCAGGGCAATGGCGCCCCGTACGAGCAGGACAACGGCGCGTATCAGGACGGAGCGCTGATGATCGCGTACGCGGACGGCACGTGGCGCGCGTTTTTCTTCGCGTTCCAGTCGCAGACCTTCGATACCGACGACCAGGGCAATCCGCTAGCGGGAGGGTAAGCGCGTGGTGTGAGCGCTTCGAAAAGTCATCCTTGCCGGATGGCTTTTCGAACTCGGGCTGGACGTTAAACCTTCTTCAAATAGCAGGCTTTCAGCATAAAGCTGCCGGCGTCCATCTTGCAGTCGACCTCGTGGTCGCCGCCTACCAGCCGGATGCTCTTCACCTTCGAGCCCACCTTCAGCGTGATCGACGAACCCTTCACTTTCAGGTCCTTGATCAGCACCACGGAATCGCCGTTGGCCAGCACATTGCCATTGGCGTCCTTCACGACTGCGTTCGCGTCGTCATCGGCCGGTGTGGCTTCTGACGCTGACCATTCGTGACCGCAGTCTGCGCAAATGATGCGATCGGCGTCCGCGTAGGTATTCTCCATCGAGCAAAGCGGGCAGGCTGGGAGTGTAGACATAGTTCCTTCAAATAATCGTAACAGTCGAGGAGGCGCGAACGCGCTCCGGCGGCCGGGATTATAAGGGGCTGGCCGATTGCATTGTTAACCCGGGGCTGCATCACGCGAACCGTCGCGCCCGACGTACGCCGGACCGAGATCCGAGATTCCCTGGCACCCCAGCAAGCGCAGCGAAATCAGCATCTCTTCCATGATCAGCGCGAGCACTTCGCTGGCCCCGGCTGCGCCGCGCGAAGCGAGTCCATACAACGGCGCTCGCCCGAGCAACACGCCGCGCGCGCCTAACGCTACGGCCTTCAATGCATCGCTGCCGCGCCGTACTCCGCCATCGATAAAAATCTCCGTCTTTCCGCGTACTGCCGCAACGATTCCCGGCAGCAGCTCCAATGGCGCGAACGTGCTCCCCAACTGCCGCCCCCCATGATTCGATATCACCATGCCATCAGCGCCATGCGCAGCGGCCAGCAATGCATCTTCGATACCCATGATGCCCTTGACGATCACCTTGCCGCTCCAGTGCCGTCGTACCCACTCCAGATCCCTCCAGCCCAGCGTCAAGTCCATCTGCCGGCTCAGCATGGCGGAATGACGCGATAGATCCGCATGCTCGCCCACGCTCTTCGCAATGTTCTTTAATTGCGGCGAACCCGTGCGCGCCATCTGCCAGCACCAGTGCGGATGTGTCAGGCAATCGGCGAGAAGCTTGGGCGATAAACGCAGCGGCAACCGGAAACCATTGCGCGTGTCGTGATCGCGCTTGCCGTGCACCGGGACATCGACGGTGAGAACCAGGGTTGAATAACCTGCAGCGCTCGCGCGCCGCATCAAGTCTTCGGCAATGCCGCGATCCTGTTGCACATAGAGCTGCATCCACAGGTCGCCTTGCGGCGCGGCGGCGCGCACGTCCTCCAATAGCGACGTCGACGCGGTCGACAACACGAACGGCAAGCTCGCGCGACTTGCGGCCTGTGCGAGCAGTTCGTCGGCGCGCGGCCAGAAGAGACCGTTCAGGCCCGTCGGTCCCACGATCAGCGGCGCGGCCGCTTCGCGTTCAAAAAATTGCGTCGTGCTTGAACAGCGCGACACATCTGTGAGGACGCGCGGTTTGAACAGCCACTGCCGATACGCATCGCTATTGCGCCGCAACGCGTCGCCGTCTTCAGCACCGCCATCAAGATAGTCAAACGCAAGCCGCGGCAAGCGCCGCCGTGCAGCGATCCTGTACTCAGCAACAGACGCAAGCATCAATACTCCACGAAATAGCAATCGGCCACAAACACGTGATTCGATTGCACTACAATTGAGATAATCACAATCCGATACTTTCGAATCTCACACGAGCATGTCAAAAAGCGCCGCTGGCACGCCGGAAAAGCCCGACGAGAAAGCGCTTCAGCGCTCATCGCTATTCGTCGGGTCGACGGAAAAAGCCTTCCAGGTCCTGCACGCCTTCGACGGTCCGAGCCGTCACATGACCCTCGTCGATATCGCCCGCGCATCCGGCCTTGACCGCAGCGCGACCCAGCGCCTTGTTCATACGCTCGAAGCGCTCGGCTACCTTTATCGCGTGCCCGAAACGCGGAACTACGCCCTGACGACGAAGGTGTTGCAGTTCTCGTACAACTACGTGCGGGCCAACGAACTCATCGACAAAGCCTCACCGTATCTGCTCGATATCAGCCGTCGTCTCGGCGAAACCACCAACCTGCTGGAACTCGACGGCCACGAGATCGTGTTCGTCGCGCGCTTTCCGGGGCAGCATCTGGTGAACATCGACATTGTGGTCGGCGCTCGTTTGCCGGCGATGTTTACGGCTGCGGGCATAGCAATCCTTTCTCGTCTGTCGGACGAGCGCGTGCGCGAAATCCTGGCGCAGACGCCGCTTGACCCGCTGACGCACTACACTGAAATCCATCCCGACAAACTGCTCGAACGCGTCCGCAAGGTCGCGCGACGGGGTTACGCGGTGATCGAAAACGAGACGGTGCTCGGTGATATTTCGGTCGCCGCTCCGGTCACGGATCACGGCGGCATGGCGGTTGCCGCGATCAATATTTCGGTGCCCACGTCGCGGTGGTCGATCGAACGCGTGGAAGCCGAACTCGCGCAGCATGTGCAAGTCGCCGCGACTTCGATTTCGAAGGCACGGCTGTCGACTTACAAGCGTTGAGGTTTTAACAACAACGCGTCAAACCCCGCGTTCAAACAAGTCGAGTTGTTTCTCCAGTTCCACGCGCAAGCTCGCCGATAACCCCGGCTCCGCCTGAACCAGTGGCGCGAGCATCGCGGGCGCGTGGACATCGATCAGGTCCATCACGGACTTCATCGGACCGGGATTCGTCTCGGCGAACGCCAGGTTCATCAGCGGAATCAGCGAGCGATGCAGCGTCAACGCTTCCTGCGTCTTCCCCTCTGACGCCAACTGATAAATTTTTCTCCACGCAGTCGGCAGCAACGTCGCCGTCACCACGATCCCACCCTTGGCGCCGGCCGCCACGTGCAACGGGAACAACGTATCCTCACCGCTTAGTATGGCGAACGATTCATCCACGCCCGCAACGGTGCGCAGAAAATGCCACATGTCCGTGTTGCATGCCTTCATGCCGATGATCCGCTCATGCTTCGACAACTCATGCAGCACTTCGGGCGCAATCGCAATCCGCGTGCGGTACGGGATTTCATAGATGAGAATCGGCAGCGGCGATTCATCGGCGTAACGCATGAAGTAATCCCGAATGCCGCTTTGCGTCGGATTCGTGTAATAGGGCGTCAGCACGAGCAGACCATCGGCGCCGGCGGCCGCGAAGTCCTTGCCCGCTTGCATCGCATCGTGATAACCGGGATCGAGCACGCCCGCAATAACGGGAACCTTGCCCGCTGCCTGTTCCGCCGTTATCTCGGCCATGCGAATGCGCTCGGCGCGCGAGAGTGCGCCATATTCACCGGTGCCGCCAAGCGGCACGACCCCGTCCACGCCCTGCTTCAGCAGATAGCGCATGAGCGCGCGAGCGGCGTCGGCGTTGATGGTGTCATCGGGATTGACGGGAGTTGGAATGGCCGGCAAGACGCCACGCAGTTGGAGGGCTGAAAGCATGAGTTAGTCCTGGAAAACAAGGTTATTCAAGAAGCGAGGCTGCGGCGGCGCAACCGGTCCGCCACCCAGATCAAGGCTGCAATAAAGACGAACAGGCACGTGGAAACGGCCGCGATGACCGGTGAAATCTGCATCGTGATTTCGTCCCAGAACTGCTTGGGCAAGGTCGTACTCAAGCCGCCCGACGAGAACAGCGCGATGGTCAGTTCATCGAAGGAAGTGGCGAAAGCAAACAGGAACGACGACATCAACCCTGCGCCAAGAATCGGGAACGTGACGCGGCGCAGCGTGGCCCACGGGCGTGCGCCCATGCTGTGCGCGGCGAGGTCGAGCCGCGTGTCGTAGTTGCGCAGTACGGCCATCATGGTGATCACCACGTAGGGCACGGCCACCACGGTGTGTCCCAGCACGAGGCCGAACGATGATCCGATCAGGCCGATCTTCGCGAAGAAATAGAACACGCCTACCGCAATGATCATGCGTGGCACCACGATCGGCGCGAGGATGAAAGCAAGCATGGCCGCCTTGCCCTTCATGCCGCCGCGCACCAGCAGGAATGCGGCGGGCGTGCCTATTAGCATCGAGAGAATGCCGGTGCCGATACCCACCAGCATCGAGCGCGTGATGGCCTGCATCCACAACGGCGAATCAGTGATCTGCCGATACCACTGCAACGAGAAACCGTGCGGCGGCCACGCGAGGCCAGACGCGGAATCGAACGAGAGTGGAATCATCAGGAACGCAGGCGCGCTCAGGAAGACCAGCAGCAGGATCACCACCACGCGCAACGTCAGGCTTTCGACATTGGCGGCGCGGCGTTTGCGGCGTTTGGGCAATACGCCGATCACCGCATCTGTCGCGTTGCCCAGCGCGGTCAGGATCACATCGCCGAGTTTGCGGCTCCAGCCGCCGCCGCGCTTCGGACCACGCGCGGACGAGCTGCCGCCGGCCATGGTGGAGAGACCTACCATGCGGTCATAGATCAGGAACACGAGCAGCACGACCGCCAGCAGCAGCACGGAGATTGCGCCCGCGAAACCCCAGTTCAACGCCTGCATCACCTGGTCGATGATCAGCTGCGTAATCATGGTCTGATGGCGTCCACCGAGCAGCGTGGGTGTGATGAAGAAGCCGATGGCCGTGACGAACACCATCAACGCGCCTGCGGCCACACCCGGCAGCGACAGCGGGAAATACACCTTCCAGAACACTGTGCCCGGACGCGCGCCGAGCGTGGCGGCAGCGCTTGGCAAGCGGCGGTCGATGTTCTCCATCACCGAGAGCATGGTCAGCACCGCGAGCGGCATCAGCGCGTGGACCATGCCGACGATCACGGCGGAAAAGTTATAGAGCAGGCTCAGCGGCCGGTCGATGATGCCAAGTCCAAGCAGCATCTGGTTGATCACGCCGTTGCGCCCGAGCAGCACGACCCATGCGAACGTGCGCACGAGAAAGCTGGTCCAGAAGGAGAGCAGGACCCAGAACAGCAGACGGTTCTTGCGTTCACGCGTCAGCGAGGAAATCAGGTAAGCAATCGGGTACCCGGTGAGCACGGAGAAGAAGGTCGTCCACAACGAGACCTTCAGCGTGATCAGCAATACATCCACATACACCGGCGAAGCAAAGAGCCGCTTGTATTCAACGAGCGTAAAGCCGCTGCCGTTATGTACGCTCAGCAGCAACAACTGGCCGACGGGGTACACGAGCATCACGAGCAGCAACACGATGATCGGCGCGCTCATCGCGCCGGGTCGCAACCATGCTCGCCATCGGGCAGGGCGTGGCGGCGGTGCGTCGGGATGCATTTGTTCAGCGGTCAGGGCGGAACGATTCATCGCTTACCCCGCAATGGCAACAGCGTCCGCGGTCAGCCACGAAAGCCCGAGCGTCTGCCCGATCTCGTACTGACGGCCGAGCCGGTTGGTGGGAAAAGCCGCGACAAGCGGCGGGGCATCGCTGATATGTGACTGCAGATAAAGCTTCGTCATGCTGCCGGTGACCATGATGTCGGTGAGTTTCGCCGACAACGTGCCGCCGTTAATCGACGCTCCCGGCGGTCCATCGTGGATCTGCAGGTTCTGCGGGCGCAGCATCAGTTTCACCGGGCGGCCGTCGCGGATCACGGAGTCGTACGCCATCGCGTTGACGTTCGCGCCGCCCTGCACGCTGATCTGCACCTGATCGCCGCTGCGCCCTGTGACCACCGCGTCGAGCAGGTTCGATTCGCCAAGGAAGTCCGCGACAAACACGCTCTTCGGACGGAAGTACAGATCGGCGGGCGTGCCGAGTTGCGCAATCGATCCGGCGTTCATCAGGCAGATGCGGTCGGACATGGTCATCGCTTCTTCCTGGTCGTGCGTGACGTAGACAATCGTCGTGCCCAGGTCCCGATGAATCCGCTTGATCTCCAGTTGCATCTGGTCGCGCAATTTCTTGTCGAGCGCACCGAGCGGTTCGTCCATCAGGATGATCGACGGACGGTAGACCATGCAGCGCGCGAGTGCAATCCGCTGCTGCTGACCGCCCGACAATTCCCGCGGATAACGCCCTGCCACATGCGGCAGATGCACCATCTCGAGCGCTTGCATGACCTTCTCACGCGTCGCTTTGGCGTCGGTCTTGCGCATCTGCAACGGGAACGAAATGTTCTCCGCTACCGTCATGTGCGGGAACAGCGCGTAGTTTTGAAACACCATGCCGATGTCCCGCTCATACGGCGCTCCATACGTCACGTCGACGCCATTGATCCGCACCTGGCCATCGTCCGGCTGCGCGAGCCCGGCGATCAGGCTGAGCAGCGTCGTCTTGCCTGATCCGCTGGGTCCGAGCAGGGTCAGGAATTCGCCCTGGGCGACATCGAGATCGGTGGGCGCGAGGGCAACGAAGTCGCCATAACGCTTGCAGAGTCCGGTGATTTGAAGGTTCGAGGCAGGCATGGAATCGGCATCCGTGACGGTGAAAACACAAAGGAAGCGATAAAAACAGCGCTCAGGTCAGGATCCAGCTATTGAAGCGTTCGAGCGCGACGCTTTGTTTTTCCTGCCAGAACTTCGCATCGATATGCAGGCCGTTCTTCATGTTCTCCGGGAACGTCGGGCAGTTCTTCGCGATCTCGGGTTTGATGTAGTTGAATGCTTCGGGCTGCGTAACACCGGCCGGGAAAAATTCGACCAGCGCGGCCTGACGTTTCGGGTCGGACGCAAACTTGATGAACTCGCGGCAGGCGGCGGCATTCGGCGTGCCTTTGAGGATCGACCAGTTGTCGACGCCCCAGATGTTCTGGTTCCAGACGATCGCCACCGGCGCGCCGTTTGCAATAGCCGATTGCGCCCGCGATACCCACGTGCTGATCATGTCGACTTCACCGGAGCCCAGCATCTGTTCGACTTGCGAGCCCGTGGTCCACCACACATCGACGTGCTTGGAAATCTTGTCGAGGCTCGCGATGCCCTTGTCGAAGTTGACCGGATAGACCTGCGAGAGCGGCGTGCCGTCGGCCATCATCGCTTCTTCGAAGGTATCGAACGGATACTTGCGCAAGCCGCGACGGCCTGGGTAGTCCTTGACGTTCCACATATCGGCCCATGAATTAGGGGCTTTGCGACCCTTGAAGGCGTCAGTGCGATAGGCGAGCACGGTCGTATAAATGTTGGTGCCAACGCCATACGGCGACATGTATTGCGATGGAATCTTCGCGATCACTGGGTCGGCTTCAAGCCCGTGCTTCTCCAGGTATTCCTTGCCGCCGCCCGTCAATAGGAGGATGGCAGGCTGACTGATCTTGGCCATGTCCCACGTGTAGCTGCCGGTCTCGACCATGCTCTTGATCTGCGCTGTGGGTTCGGCGTTAGCTTGCACGCCGATCACTTCAATGCCCGTTTTCTCCGTGAACGGCTTGTAGAAAACGGCGCCATACGCCTTGGTGTAGATGCCGCCATCGTCGCGAATGACGATCCGTTTGTTCGCCGCGCGCGAGGGCGTGCAGACGAACGGGAACGCCACAGCGGCAGCGCCGGCGACAGCCGTTTTGATGACCGTGCGGCGGCCGGGTTGTTGAAGCTGTTGAATCTCATCGCGTGCGGGCTGCTTTTTCATGTCGGCTCCAAGGGTGTGGATAGAAACAGAAACGCTGTGATGCGAACGTCCAGGCTTCTTGTTGTGGCCTGGATCGGTGGTCCCGAGACGATCAAAAAAGCGGGACCCGGAAATTCAGGGCAGCAAACGTCCCGGATTGAACAGGTTGTGCGGATCGAGCGCGTTCTTCACCGCGCGCATCAGGCCGAGTTCAACTGCGGATTTGTAGTGCGCCATCTCCGGCAGCCCGGTTTGCCCGACGCCGTGCTCCGCGCTGAACGTGCCGCGCAATTCATGCGCGACGTCGTTCACGCAGCGGCGCATGGTGTTGGCCATCGAGGAGCGATCGGCGAGTTGGCGCCAGGCTTCGAAGGTGAAGAAGGGGATGAAATGCGCGTTGCCGTCGCCAAGATGCGCGACCACGATGATGTCCAGCCCGGGAACAATGGCATGCACCGCTTGCGTGGCGCGCTCAATGAACAGCGGCACCGCCGACACCGGCACCGCACAGTCGGTCGTCAGGCCCACGCCTGCTTTCTTATTGGCTTCGGACACGCTATGGCGAATTTCCCAGAGGGCGGCGCGTTGGGTCTCGTTGCTGGCGAGAACGGCGTCATGGATCAACCCGGCTTCGGCCGCGTGTTCCAGGGTTTGCTGCATCAACGCAGTCATTTCCTCGCCGCCGTGGGTGTCTCCCAGTTCAACCAGCACATGCCATTCATGCAGCTCCGAGAGCGGATTGCGACGGCCGGGAACATGCTCGATCACGAGTTCGAGCTGGCGGCGGTTGATCATCTCGAAGGCGCTCAGCCGTGACCCGCACGCGGCCTGGAATATCCCCAGGATGTGCAGCGCGGCGGCGGGGTCCACTGGGGCGAACCACGCAAGCGCGTGTTGCGCCGGCAGCGGATGCAGCTTCAACGTAGCAGCCGTGATAATCCCGAGCGTGCCTTCCGTGCCGATAAACAAGTGCTTCAGGTCGAGTCCTGTGTTGTCCTTGCGCAAGGCGCGCAGCCCGTTCCAGACGGTGCCGTCGGCGAGTACGACCTCCAGACCCAGCACGTTGTCGCGCGTATTGCCGTAGCGCAGAACGGCGGTCCCGCCCGCATTGGTCGACAAATTCCCGCCGATCTGGCACGAACCCTCGGCGCCCAGACTGACCGCATACAAGCGTTGTTCGGCGGCTGCCGCATCCTGGATGGTCTTCAGCACGCAACCGGCTTCGACTTCCATCGAGCCGTTAGCTGCATCTATATGACGAATGCGCCGCATGCGCGTCAAATTGACGATGACCGGCGGCAGGCCCACGTTCGCCGGCACCGCGCCCGCGCACAGACTGGTATTGCCGCCTTGCGGCAGGACCGGGACGCCGTACTCCGCGCACAAGCGCACGACGACCGACACCTGCGAGGTATTCGAGGGCTGGACGAGCGCTGCCGCCGGACCTTTGTAGCGGCCACGCCAGTCTTCCGTGAAAGGCGCGAGGTCGGATTCGGCCGTCAGTACCGCATCGGCTCCGAGTTCCGCTTCCAGGGCTGTGATCAACGCCGTGACGTTTTTCATGTCAACTTCCTCGATAGGCATCGACGGCCTCCCGGATCATCAAAGGATCATCGGAAGCGCCGCGTCTAACGAAGAGAGTAGGGAGAAAAAAATCGCATTGAAATGCGATTGACCGCAATGCGATTAAAATAGGCGTTATCGCCAATCTGACAGTCAGCGAGGTACGTGCACGGCTCCCTGCAAAGCTGCGACGCGAAAAAACCACCTCACGAGAAGCAAAGTCGACGAAAATCGTCCGTCACCGAACCAGCGCGCGTTAATCGGGGTCGGAATAACGGCGCTTTTTTTATGCTCAATTAGGGGACTTCATGTGGCTTGCACGGTCTTGAATCGAGCTAATTCGTCCGCAATTGACTACTTGTCCGAGCTAAATGTTGGTGTTTTGCTGCGCTCGGCTACTAAATACGCCTGATATTGGCGTTTACCTCACTAGCCGCAACCAAGTTGCTATAGACTGTACGACCCGCGCGAGTACTGCGCTCGTTAGCGCGCCCCGCCTCCAAACTGATTCAGTTTTGCTCGAATCAACGCATCGAATTGGCTGAATAAGCTGAATAGCTGAACCCGAGGTGATGATCCCGTCGGTCGTCACGGTAGTGCTCGTGTCTAACCGCTTGTGCACTGGTTTGTTATTACAGAGCAAAGCTGTCGAGGAAATGTATGACAAGTTTTGATCCAACCGAATCTACCGCCGGCAACGGCGTTCCTGCAAAAAAATCGAAAGCCCGCCGTGGGGCTGCGGACAAGTTGTCGCGCCCAATGGACGAAAGCGTTTGCTCGCCCGAGCAGGCCGATGAACGTCAACGCCAGATGCGGGCGTTGATTCAACTGGGAAAGCAGCAAGGTTTCCTGACCCACGCGGAGATCAACGATCACCTGCCGGGTAACTTTGCGCAGACATCGGCTATCGAAACCATTGTCAGCACGTTCCGCGACATGGGTGTGGCCGTCTACGAAGAAGCGCCGGACTCGGAAACGCTGCTGCTGAATGATTCCGCCCCCACGGCGGTGTCGGACGAGCAATCGGACGAGGAAGCGGAAGTCACGCTGGCGACCGTCGACTCGGAATTCGGCCGGACGACCGATCCCGTGCGTATGTATATGCGCGAAATGGGCAGCACCGAACTGCTGACCCGTGCGGGTGAGATCGAAATCGCGAAGCGCATTGAAGATGGCCTCGGCGAGATGATCAAGGCGGCATTCGCGTGCCCGTCGACCGTGGTCACGTTGCTCACGACCGTGGACAAGATTGTCGCGGGCGAGCTGCGCATCGACGAACTGGTCGACGGCTTCAAGGACACCACGCTGGACGAAGACGCGGTCGCGGCGGATGCCGATACCGACGCTGAACTCGACGAAGCCGAACTCGCGTCGGAAAGCGACGACGAAGACGGCGAGACCGAGGACGAGCAGGCCACGCGTGCGAACGCAACGCGTCTCAAGCATTTGCTGCGCGATTGCCTGCCTATTTTCTCGAACGTGCGGGACCATTTCGACGCGTTCCATGCGGCTTATACCGCCGACGACTCGCGCACCGGCGAATGGCCGAGCGTGCAGGAACACATCCAGCAAGAACTGGCGACGATCCGCTTTACCGCTCGTACCATCGATAAGTTGTGCGCCGAGGTTCACGAGCAAGTCGAACAGGTTCGCGCTATCGAGCGCCGCATCCTGAAGATCGCGGTCGACGTCGCGGGCATGCCGCGCGAGAAGTTTGTGGAAGTGTTCCCGGGCCACGAGACGGATCTCGAGTGGACAACCCGTCACGCCGCCTCGAGCGTCTATGGCAAGGCGCTGGAACGCAGCCTGCCGGCCATCCAGGCGGAACAGCAGAAGCTGATCCAGATCGAGTCGAACCTGATGTTGCCGTTGTTGCAGCTGAAGGCGCTCAACAAGCAGATGACGTCCGCCGAGCACAAGATGCGTCAGGCGAAGCGCGAAATGACAGAAGCGAATTTGCGTCTGGTGATCTCGATCGCGAAGAAGTACGTGAACCGCGGCATGCATTTCCTGGATCTGATCCAGGAAGGCAACATTGGCTTGATGAAGGCTGTGGACAAGTTCGAATACCGTCGTGGCTGGAAGTTTTCGACGTACGCCACGTGGTGGGTCCGTCAGGCTGTGACGCGTTCGCTCGCCGATCAGGGCCGGACTATTCGCGTGCCGGTGCACATGATCGAGACGATCAACAAGCTGAACCGCGTATCGCGCGAAATCCTGCAGCAGACGGGACAGGAAGCGCATCCGTCGGTGCTGGCGGTTCGCCTCGATTTGTCGGAAGAAAAGGTTCGCAGCATTCTGAAGATCGCGCGGCAACCGGTTTCGCTCGAAACGCCTTTGGGCGAAGACGGCGACACGACGCTGGGCGACATGGTGGAAGATTCGGCCACGGAATCCCCGGCTGATGCCGCCATGCACGCCGACATGCGTCTGGCGATCAAGGATGCGCTGGATTCATTGTCGCCGCGTGAAGCGAAGGTGCTGCGCATGCGCTTTGGTATCGACACCGTGTCCGACCATACGCTGGAAGAGGTCGGCAAGCAGTTCGATGTGACGCGTGAGCGGATTCGCCAGATTGAAAGCAAGGCGATGCGCAAGCTCGTGCATCCGAGCCGGTCGGAGAAGTTGCGCTCGTTCCTGGCGCATTAAGGTTCGCCGTAAGGATCGCTGCAGTATCTAGACGCCGTTGGACTCGAAAGGGTCCAACGGCGTTTTTGTATGTGGATCTGCCGCTAACCCGTCGAGCCCGTCATCAAGCGCCGGCCGCAGCTCCAGTGCCAACCTTGCTCTTGTAGAACCCCGGCAGTACCAACGCATCCGGACTTCTGGCAAGATGCACCCCCTGCTTCACGGCGGCGCTGAATTGAAACGACGTGCTCCACAAGCGGATGCGAGTCCGGAAGAAGTCCGCCCACTGGAATTCGGCAAACGGCTCTGGCGTTTTAATGTAGCCGCCCGCATTGCGAACAAACGCTGACAGGCTCCGGTACGGATCGTCTATGAGCCCCGAGACATTGGGCGGAATGGCGGCAACGCCATGCAGGATGCCGTGCTCGTCATAGGGGTGCACCCATCGCCGGTTTGCCATCTCCAGCCAGAAGGCGTCGCCTTTCAGTTTCGACAGGTCGGCCATGACTTCAACGTAAGCGTAATTAATCTGGGCATCGAATAGCGCCCGCGCAAGGTGATGATGATCAGTCGCGAAGTGGGTACCATCCCGGCCCAACACGGCCGGAATAGGCAGGGCCTTGAGCGCGCGCTTCAATTCTTCCGCGGGCAGGGACGCGAAGTGCTTGCGTTTCTCATCGACCTCCAGCATTCCGGCGGTTATTTGCGTTGGATGGATCTGCTGCAATTCCAGCCTGACTAATTTTTTCATAGCGTGTACGCCGGGTCTTTATTTAGTATGCGGCAAGCGTACCCGACGCAGTGCGAGCCAACAAGTTTGCGCAAGCAGTCCGGGCGGTGCGCGGACGTTCGCGTCCTGGTCACGCTATTCAAACGCGCGCGCTTCGCATTTGTTTTGCATGACCCACCGTCATTTTTCGCGGTTATTGTTACGGGGCGTGTTATTGAGATGATGAGGCGCGCTTGGTGTAAATGCTGAGGTCCATGCCGATGAAACCGGTTAGCCTGTGGGCCATCCCGGTTAGCGGTGGTGATTAACAAATCGAGCGAAAGGCATATGTCAGCATCAGTCGCAAATTCTTCGACCAAAGTTGTACAAGGGGCGCCGGTTCTCATGCTCGGTGCTGTAGGCGTTGTTTTTGGCGACATCGGCACAAGTCCGCTTTATACCCTCAGGGAGTGCCTGAAGGCCGCGGGCGGGGTCAGTCAGACTAACGTGTTTGGCATCGTGTCGCTAATTCTCTGGTCGATCCTGATTGTCGTCACGCTCAAGTATGTCAGCTTCGTGATGCGCGCAGGCAATGACGGCGAAGGCGGCATTCTTGCGCTGACCGCGTTGGCATCAGGCGTCGCTCCCGAGCGCTTGCGTAATGTCCTGCTAACGCTCGGCGTGTTCGGCGCGGCCATGTTCTACGGCGACTCCATGATTACGCCGGCCATTTCCGTCATTTCGGCGGTGGAAGGCGTGACGCTTATCGATGCTCAGCTCACCGCCTGGATCGTGCCGATTTCATTGGTTATCCTGACGGGATTGTTCGCCATCCAGAAGCACGGCACCAGTGCCGTGGGGAAGGTCTTCGGGCCGGTCATGGTGGTGTGGTTCGTGACCTTGGCCGCGTTGGGCTTGCTGCACATCGTCCAGCATCCGGTCATTCTTGAAGCGGCTTCGCCGACCTTCGCCATCGCTTTCCTGGCACATAGCCCGGGCACGGCATTCATTGTGCTGGGTTCGGTTTTCCTCGCGCTGACGGGTGGTGAAGCCTTGTATGCGGACATGGGGCATTTCGGTAAAAAGCCGATCCGTCTCGCATGGATGTTCCTCGTCTGGCCGAGTCTGGTCATGAACTATTTCGGTCAGGGTGCGCTTGTCATGATGCATCCCGATACGCTCAAGCAACCGTTCTTCGAGTCGGCTCCCGGCTGGGCGCTTGTCCCGCTCGTCATCCTGGCGACGGCGGCGACCATCATCGCGTCGCAAGCGGTGATCTCGGGTGCGTTCTCCATGACGAAGCAAGCAGTACAACTTGGTTTCCTGCCGCGCATTCCGATCGTTCATACGTCGACGCATGAGATCGGCCAGGTCTACGTGCCGTTCATCAATCTCTCGTTGTTCGCGGCCGTTGTGTTCCTGGTGGTGTTCTTCAAATCATCCGATAACCTCGCCTCTGCCTACGGTATCGCGGTGGCGTCCACCATGCTGCTCACCACGTTGCTGATGTACTTCATCACGCATTGCCTATGGCACTGGAAACCACTGGCAACAGCGCTTGTCATCGGGCCTTTTGCGGTTGTCGACGCGGTGTTTGTATCGAGTAACGTCAGCAAGGTCCTCGACGGCGGCTGGTTTCCGCTGCTGGCAGGCGCTACGTTGTTCACGATCATGACGACCTGGCACAAGGGCCGCGAAATGCTGGTCGACCGGATGAAATCAGATAACTTGCCGCTCAAGGACATCATCTATTCGCTGTGCAGGAGCAGTCACCCGCCGTCGCGCGTTGAAGGCACGGCAGTGTTTCCGGGCGGCGTGGCCGGCATGACACCGACGGCGTTCATGCACAACCTCAAGCACAACCGCGTGCTGCACAATACGAACATCTTTCTTGCTGGCACGACCGACAACGTGCCCCATGTCAGGGACGCCGACAAGGCCGTGGTGGAGGATCTTGGCGATGGTTGTTATGCGGTCATTGTGCGTCACGGCTTCATGGAGATTCCGGACGTGCCGGTGCTTCTGACGCTGATCCAGAAGCAGATTCCCGGCTGGACTTACGACGCTGCCGATACCTCGTTCTTCCTCGCCCGCGACACGATTCGTGCGACCGGTGAAAGCAAGGCGATGGCGCTTTGGCGCGAGAAGCTGTTCGCGTTCCTGGGTCGCAATGCGGCGCAAGCGGCGGAGTACTATAGCTTGCCGCCTAATCGCGTGGTGGAGTTGGGCGGACAGATCAATATGTAAAGGCGGTGCCTGACCGGAGAGGTTCGAAATGACCCCGCAAACAAGCTTCAAGCGCGTCTGGATGATCACCGGCGCATCGCGTGGAATGGGCGCCGAGATTACCGCTGCGGCGCTCGCTCAAGGTGACGCCGTGGTTGCCACGGCCCGCAAATCGAGCGCCGTCACCAACGCACTCGGCTCGCAGCCGGGCCTGTTGGCTGTCGACCTCGATGTCACCAGCGAGTCCGCGGCTCATCAAGCCGTCAAGCTGGCGATGGAGCATTTCGGCCGCATCGATGTGCTTGTCAATAACGCCGGTTATGGCTTGGCAGGCGCGGTCGAAGAGACCAGTGCCGAAGAGGTCCGCAGCATTTTCGACACCAACGTGATGGGTTTGCTGAACGTCACCCGCGCCGTGCTGCCGCAAATGCGCAGCCAGCGCTCCGGGCATGTGATCAACATGTCGTCGCTGGGCGGTTATCGGGTCGGTGCGGGTTTCGGCGTGTACGGCGCAACCAAGTTCGCCGTGGAAGGGCTTTCAGAAGCGCTCCACGCAGAACTTTCGGCGCTTGGCATCCATGTCACGGTCGTCGAGCCAGGCTATTTCCGAACGGACTTTCTCGATTCATCGTCCGCGATGGAAGCGGAGAACGTGATCGCGGATTATGCCGAAACCGCCGGCAAGGTTCGAGTGTCGGCGAGCGCATTCAACGGTCGGCAACCAGGAGATCCGAAGAGGCTCGCGCAAGCGCTGCTGACGTTGGTGTCGGCCGCCAATCCGCCGCTGCGGCTTCAGTTGGGCACGGACGCCTTGGCGCGGGTTCGTGAGAAGCATGCGTTTGTCGAGCAGGAGCTGAAGACCTGGGAGACGTTGTCGCGATCGACCGACTTTCCTACGTGAGTAAGGCGTTCTGTTGCGTGCTCAGAGGGTGTCTGCCAAGTGGCTTATCATTGCTGAAACCCTGTCCTGTGCAGATATGCAGATGCGATACGGCATAAGGAAGCGGGGCCGACTGCTTGCCTATGCGCGTCCCATGAACGCCTCATGAGCGCCGGAGAGGACCGAACATGACTGCATCGAACGAAACCGGGCACGCCGCCACAAGGGATGTCATCACGCGTTTCTATCGTGCCATCGAGCTTGCGGATATAGCGCTCCTGCGCACGGCCGTCACATCTGACTGGCAGTATCTGCCAAGTGCATCGGGACAGGCGATCGGCGCGGAGCAGATCGCGCCCATGCTTGCAGACCTGTTGCACGCGTTGCCCGATATGAAAATCGTCCTGCTCAATGTCCTGATCCACGATGCCATGGTCGGCGTGCGTGCAAAGGTCACGGGCACGCAGTCGGGACCGCTCATGGGCATTCCAGCCACATCCAAGGTGGTCGAGTTCGCGATTCATTCTTTCCATGAATTCCGCGATGACCGCATTGCGAAGACGTGGCACCTTGAAGACTGGCTGGGCTTATTCCGGCAAATTGGCGAGTTGCCGCCGGGCATGACTAACCGGCCCGCTTAGGAAACCAGGCAGTTGCAGCGCGCTCATTACGTCAGACTATATTAGCGAGTTAGGTATTTCCCGCCGGGAGACCGCGGGATTTAGCGGAATGCACTAACATTCGTATCCTTCATGGAGGATGACGGATGGACCGTATGGAACTCGACAAGATAGATCGCGCAATGCTGATCGCGATCCAGGCCGATGGCCGCGCGACTAACGCGAGCCTCGCCGAAGCCGTTGGACTTAGCGAAACGCCGTGCGCTCGACGTCTCAAGCGGCTGGAAGCAGAAGGTTATATAGAAGGGTATCGGGCGGTTTTGTCCAAGTCCGCATTGAAACTGGGTCTGGTCGCATTTACGCTGGTGCGTTTTGGCGTGCACGACCGGCAACTGGCCGACCGGTTCGAGCGCGAAATCCAGGCCATACCGCGTATTGTTTCGTGCCACAACATTTCCGGTAGCGCAGACTATCTGCTGCAAGTCGTCGCGCGAGATCTGGAGGACTATGGCACGTTCCTCCGAGACGTATTGCGGACATTGCCCGGCGTTACGGCCGTCGAGTCCACGCTTTCGCTGCGCGAGGTAAAGCGTGATGCGGGGTTGCCATTGCTTTAAGCGTCCCTGTGAAAAAATCGTCAGGATGACGAATGAGCGGCTTGCTCTCGATCTACTGCGACCCAGCCTTCGGCGCTTGCGCCGCGCCGGCACTATAAAAACGCGCGAGATCTTGCTTGAGCGAATGCAGGGCGGCATCGTCGAGATAGATCATGTGGCCCGTCGGATAATACGTGCGCTGCACGTTTGATCTGAGGGACGGGTCCAGCCCCATATGCGCCAGATCGTATTCGGTCTGAAAGAACGGCGTCGCCAGATCAAAATAGCCGTTGAGCGACAGCACGCGCAGTTGGGGATCCTGCCGCATCGCTTCAGCGAGGTCGCCGGCTGCATAGGGCAACGCAAGCTGCTCGCCCCACCACTCGCGATGTTTCCAGTTCCATTGCTTCAACGCGTCGTCGTTGAATACGCGATACGCATCTTTCGGTTCGACGTGCAGGTCTTGTGCGAGATGCTCGTGGAACGCAGCAACGAAGGCGCTCGACACGCTGGTGACCGACGCGTCGTAGTCGGGATGCTCGGACGCGTCGTCGTAGTCCATGCCTTCGAATCGCGCATCGTAGCGGCCCACTGTGCGTGATTCGCGTATCAGCAGTTGCTTGCGAAATCGCGGCGGCCAGATTTGCAGGCGCGACTGCTTGATGTAGTTCACATCGAGCCCCGTGTAATGCGCCAAACGTGCGGCGATTGCGTCGCGCTCGGAATCGGGGAGCGAATCGCCTGCTGCTAATGCTTGCGCGTAGGGGCCGGAAGCGAACGCCCGGACCTCGTCGAGGAACGCCGGTAAGCTCGGCGGCTTGGGCACGATCTTGTCGTGATACCAGGCAATGGCCGCATAGGTCGGCAAGTAGCTCTCGGCCTCCAGATCCGTTCCATTCATGTGCGCGCCCGAGTTGAGGACGGAGGACATCAAGACGACCCCGTTCAACGCAATGTTGTTCTGGCTCAGGCGATACGCAAGCATGGCGGCGCGCGCCGTTCCATACGATTCGCCAAGCAGGTACTTCGGCGAATTCCAGCGCTGGTTCACGCTCAGGTAGCGCTCGATAAAGTGGTCGAAGGCCTCCAGGTCTTCATCGACGCCCCAGAAGCGCTTGCCGGTGGCGCGGCCTACGATTCTTGAGAAGCCTGCACCGGGTGCATCGATGAAGACCAGATCGGTCGTGTCCAGAAGACTGTCCGGATTGTCCGCGAGCACGTAAGGCGCCGGCGCCGTGATAGCGGGACTCGACGTATGCGCACGCTTCGGCCCGAACGATCCCATCAGCAGGAAGACGCTGCCCGCGCCCGGGCCGCCGTTAAAAAGAAACGTGATGGGACGTGTGGCGGTGCTTTTCGTATTCGACGTATAAGCAACATAAAAGACACTGGCCTCTGCCTGCCCCGCGTTGTTGCGCAGAAGCAGATTGCCGGCTGTGGCCGTGTAGTCGATCTTGTGCCCGTCGAGACGGATCGAATGTTGCGTGACCGACGTGGTTTCCGGCGGGACCGGTATCAGGGTGTCGGCTTTCGTTTCGCTGGCGGCGTCACTGGCAGCGGCCGGCGCTCGCGCAGCGCTTACGCTGTTGCGGCGAGCGGGGTTGACGTTCGCATCCGATGCGGCACGGGCGCTGGCCTGAGCGGAGGGTTTGGCCGCATCTGGGCGCGCTGGTGTTCCGGCCGGCAATGAAGCGGACGCGTCGGGCGACTCCTGTATGTCGGCGGGCGCGGCTGAGGTGTCTGCCGGCGCTGCGCCGGTTTCCTGGGACAAGGCAGCGGACGGTCCGCCGGCGAGGCCAAGCACGATCAGACTGCTCATGAGACCGCTTACTGCTGTATGGAAACAAGCGCGCATCTTAGTCCTAGCCGTTTTTGTTTTCTGTAGGTGCTGCGTGGATTCTCGATAAGCCCACTCGCTGCGTCAATAGCGTTGTTGTCATCGGAGTGATAACGCAAGGTCCGTAAGCGCTCATGTAAGTATTTCGAAGCCGTGGTGTTAGCCAGGACATGGCTGAACACAAGTACAACAAGAAGCCAAAGATGCTTGAGTTAACCCTTAGCGCCTTTTCCGTTCACTCAATCTATGCTGCCGTACGCGAGATGGATTCGCCGATCCGCTTACGCTTTCCTATACTTGGATCAACCAGAGATAACAAACCGCTTTTTGCCTGACAATTAAGCCGGCTTCGGATCGCGCCAGAACAAGCAGACGGACGATCCGTACCCCGGGGCCACAGGCTCCCGGCGGCGGCCATCTGGAGGAGACATGGGACTACCTGCACCCGCTGCGACCGGCGCTGAGAACGTTGGTGAGCCCCAGCCGCATCGGCCGGCCGTGTTGGGCCTGGCGCTGGCTGCGCTTGGCGTGGTTTATGGCGACATCGGCACCAGTCCGTTGTACACCCTGCAAACGGTCTTCGATCCCGCCAACGGGTTGAAGCTGGATCCCGGCAATGTGATCGGCATTGTCTCGCTGATCTTCTGGTCGCTGACGGTGGTCGTCTCGCTCAAGTACGTGACGCTCATCCTGCGCGCGAATAACCACGGCGAAGGCGGAATCATGGCGCTGCTGGCGCTTGCCGCGTCGTCGGTTGCGAGCCGTCCACGGCTTCGTCATACCCTGCTGGCCGTCGGTGTGATGGGTGCTGCACTGTTCTATGGCGATGGCGTGATTACGCCCGCCATATCAGTGCTGAGCGCGGTTGAAGGGCTGCAGGTCGCAACGCCGTTGCTCAAGCCCTATGTCATCCCGATCACGCTGGCCGCGCTGATTACGTTGTTCATGATGCAAAAGCACGGGACGTCCGGTATTGGCGCGGTGTTCGGGCCGATC
This sequence comes from Caballeronia sordidicola, assembly GCF_000729995.1. Lineage (GTDB taxonomy): Bacteria > Pseudomonadota > Gammaproteobacteria > Burkholderiales > Burkholderiaceae > Caballeronia > Caballeronia sordidicola_A. Next base: position 37,788 of record NZ_JNFG01000010.1, read on the forward strand.
ATGGTGGTGTGGTTCATCGTCATCGCCGGGGCGGGGCTCATCAAGATCATGAACGCGCCGCATATCCTGGTCGCGCTCAATCCGTTTGCGGGGCTGGCATTCTGCCTGCATCACCGGTGGCTGGCGTTCGTCGCACTGGGGGCCGTCGTGCTGTCCTTGACGGGCGCTGAGGCGCTATATGCCGACATGGGTCATTTCGGCGCCCATCCGATCCGGCTCACCTGGTTCGGCCTGGTATTCCCGGCACTCGCATTGAATTACCTCGGACAGGGCGCGCTACTGCTGTCCGATCCGTCCGCTGTGCAAAATCCGTTCTATCGATTGTTCCCGGTGTGGTCGCTGTTTCCCATGGTCGTGTTGTCGACGATAGCCACGGTGATCGCCTCGCAAGCCGTGATTTCAGGCACCTATTCGATGACGAAGCAGGCGATGCAGCTAGGCTTCCTGCCGCGCATGAACGTGGTGTACACATCGGCGAAAGAGATAGGGCAGATCTACGTTCCGGGCATCAACTGGACCTTGCTGGTCGCCGTGGTGGCGGCTGTGATCGGCTTCGGGTCATCGACTGCACTGGGGTCGGCTTACGGCATTGCCGTTACCGGCACCATGCTTATCACGACCATGCTTACGTTCTTCGTGATTCGTTATGCATGGCATTACAACTGGTTTCTGTGCGTGGGCGCTACGGTGTTTTTCTTTGTGATCGATGCCACGTTCTTCTCGGCCAATCTGCTCAAGATCACGCAGGGCGGGTGGTTCCCGCTCGTGATCGGGCTGCTCATGTTCGCCGTCATGACCACCTGGGGACGTGGATGGGAAATCATGCTCGGGGAAGCCAAGGTACGGGCCGGGACGACGCCGCTCAAGCCGTTCCTGGAGTCGCTGCTGGCGCGTTCTCCTGTGCGGGTCAACGGGACGGCGATTTTCCTGTCGCCCGATCCTCATGGCGTGCCGCATGCGTTGATCAACAACCTCATGCATAACCAGGTGTTGCACCGGCGAGTGGTGTTCCTGACGGTGTCGAACAAAGAGGTCCCGTGGGTTGAAGAGAGCGAGCGTGTGTCGGTGCAATCGCTGTGTAGCGACTGCTATCACATCACGATCTCTTACGGCTTCAAGGACGAGGTCAACTTGCCGCGTGCCCTTGAAGCATGCAAGGCATACGGCCTGGTGTTCGAGCAGTCGGAGACGTCCTACTTCCTGAGCCGTGCGACCGTGATACCGAAGCGCGAGAGGGAAAGGTGCATGGCCCTGTGGCGCGAGCGATTGTTCGGCGTCATGCTGCACAACGTCGGCAATGTATCGGCGTATCTCAAGCTGCCAACTAATCGCGTGGTCGAATTCGGATCGAAAGTGGAGATCTGAGGTTTGCTTTCTTAGGTGCCGCTGTCCGCCTCGCTAATAGCTCGAGACGGACAGCAGGCATCATCGCTCTTCGCCGTAGCCGCCACCGCCGGGAGTCTGAATGACGAAGACATCGTCGGGATTCATCTGCGACTGATGTCGCGCGCCGAAGGTCTCACGCTCCTTGCCCCCCCGCTCGTTCGACCCAGTTCATACCAAGCGCACCCGCCTTGCCGCCCGCCAATCCGAACGGCGCGACACGCCGCCGGTTGGAGAGGATCACCGCGGTCATCGGCGCGAGGAAACGTACCCTTCGCTCGGTGCCGTCGCCGCCTGTATGCAGTCCCGCACCGCCGCTGCCGCGGCGGATGCGGAAGTCGTCGAGACGTACCGGAAAGCGCCACTCGAGCACTTCCGGGTCGGTCAGCCGCGAGTTCGTCATGTGCGTCTGGACCGCGCTGCAACCGTCAAAGGCAGGGCCGGCACCCGCGCCGCCGCAGATGGTCTCGTAGTACTGGAACTGCTCGTTGCCGAAGGTGAAGTTGTTCATCGTGCCCTGTGCGCCGGCCATCACGCCGAGCGCGCCGTAGAGGGCGTCGGTGACAACTTGCGAGGTCTCGACATTACCCGCCACCACCGCTGCCGGATAGTGCGGATTGAGCATCGATCCCGCCGGAATGCGGATCTCGAGCGGCTTCAGGCAACCGGCGTTGAGCGGGATATCGTCGTCTACCAGCGTGCGGAACACATACAGCACCGCCGCCTTGCAGATCGCCGATGGCGCGTTGTAGTTGTTCGGTTGCTGCGCGCTCGTGCCCTCGAAATCGATCACGGCCGACCGCGCTTCGCGGTTGATCGATACCGCCACCACGATCTTCGCGCCGTCGTCGAGCGCGTATTCGAAACGGCCGTCCTTGAGCACGGAAAGCGTGCGCCGCACGACTTCTTCCGCGTTGTCCTGCACGTGCTGCATATAAGCACGCACCACATCCAGACCGAACTGCCCGCACATGCGTTCAAGCTCCTGCGCGCCCTTCGTGCAAGCGGCAACTTGCGCACGCAGATCGGCCAGGTTCTGCTCGACGTTGCGTACCGGATACTGGCCGGAAGTCAGCAGGTCGCGTATTTCACGTTCGAGAAAACGCCCTTGCGCCACGAGTTGAATGTTGTCGAGCAACACGCCTTCCTGGTCTACGTGCGTGGAATCCGGCGGCATGGAGCCGGGCGTGATGCCGCCGATATCCGCATGGTGTCCGCGCGCCGCGACATAGAAGGTCGGTGTGGAGCTGGCATCGACGAACACCGGCATGATGACGGTCACGTCCGGCAAATGCGTACCGCCTGCGTACGGTGCGTTGAGCACGTAGACATCGCCGGCTTGCATGGTGCCCGCACGCCGGTCGATGATTGTCTGCACACTTTCGCCCATCGACCCGAGATGCACCGGCATATGCGGCGCGTTGGCGATCAGGTTGCCGCCGGTGTCGAAGAGCGCGCACGAAAAGTCGAGACGTTCCTTGATATTCACCGAGTACGACGTGTTAGCGAGCGTCACGCCCATCTGTTCGGCAATCGACATGAACAGGTTATTGAACACTTCAAGCAGCACAGGGTCCGCCTGCGTACCTGCAGCATGTCGATTGACGAGCGCGGTCGTTCGTTCAACCACGAGATGATTGTGCTTGCTGACCACGACTTGCCAGCCGGGTTCGATCACGGTCGTTCCGGTACGCTCGTTGACGATCGCCGGGCCGTCGATACGCGCGCCGGGCGCCAGCGCATCGCGATCGAAGACAGGGGTATCGCGCCATTCACCGCCCGAGAAAATGCGCGTGGTCGCAAGCGCTTCCGGATTCATCGATGCATGCTCGGCCAGCGGCCATTGTTCGTCTTCAGCGTCCTGCGTGCGGCCGATGGCTTCGACCGCGACCGCTTCGATGATCAGCGTCTTGTTCGGCATGAGGAAGCCATAACGCGTACGATACAAACGCTCGAACGTCGCAACGATACTTGCCGGTTCCGTCGAGAAGTTGATTTCAAGCGCGGTGTCGGTGCCGTCGTATTTGATATGCAGCGTGCGCCGCAACGCGATGTTATCGACGGGAATGCGTTGCTCGGCAACTTCGTTTTGCGCTGCTGTTTCCAGTGGTCCGAACGTGTGACCGCAAGCTGCGAGCGCTTCGCGATCAAGCGGTGTTTCAAGCGCTTGCTGCCGCAGTGCGCGGACATCGGCGAGACCCATGCCGTAGGCCGACAGAACGCCCGCCAGCGGATGGATGAACACGCGCGACATGCCGAGCGCGTCAGCGACGAGGCACGCATGCTGACCGCCCGCGCCGCCAAAACACGCGAGCGTGTAGTGCGTGACGTCGTAGCCGCGCTGCACGGAAATCTGCTTGATCGCGTTCGCCATGTTCTCGACTGCGATCTTCAGGAAGCCTTCCGCAATTTCTTCAGGCGTTCGCGCGACGCCGGTCGCGGCTGCCACCGCCGCTGCCACCTCCGCGAACTTGCGTTGCACGACATCGGCGTCGAGCGGCAGGTCGCCGTCCGGCCCGAACACGTGCGGGAACCAGCGCGCGCTGATCTTGCCGGTCATCACGTTGCAGTCGGTTACGGTCAGCGGGCCACCGCGCCGGTACGAAGCCGGTCCGGGATTCGCGCCCGCGCTTTGCGGCCCGACGCGAAAACGCGCGCCGTCGAAGCTGCAGATCGAGCCGCCGCCCGCCGCAACCGTATGGATCTTCATCATGGGCGCACGGATGCGCACGCCGGCCACTTCGGTGGCGAACTCGCGCTCGTACTCGCCGGCGTAGTGCGTGACGTCGGTGGATGTGCCGCCCATGTCGAAGCCGATGATCTTGTCGAAGCCCGCGAGTTTCGATACCTGCGCTGCTCCTACGATGCCACCCGCTGGTCCCGACAGGATCGCATCCTTGCCCTGGAAACGATGGGCATCGGTGAGGCCGCCATTGCTCTGCATGAATTGCAGCGGCACTGCACCCAGATCGGCTTCAACCTGCCCGACATAGCGGCGCAGGATGGGTGAGAGGTATGCGTCGACTACAGTGGTGTCACCCCGCGAGACCAGCTTCATCAGCGGGCTGACTTCGTGGCTGACGGAGATCTGCGTAAAACCGATTTGCTCCGCAAGCTCCTTGAGCTTTTGTTCATGCGCGGTGTAACGGTAGCCATGCATCAATACGATTGCGCAGGACCGGATGCCGTTATCGAAGGCGCTTTGCAACGCTTGGCGAGCCTGCTCGACGTCGAGTTCCCGCACGACTTCACCGCGTGCGCCGATCCGCTCATCGATTTCAACAACTTGCTCGTACAGGAGCGTCGGCAATTCAATGTTTCGCACGAATAGCTTCGGCCGGCTTTGATACGCGATGCGCAGGGCATCGGCGAAGCCTTTCGTGATAGCGAGCAGCGTTGGCGCGCCCTTGCGTTCGAGCAGCGCGTTCGTGGCTACTGTGGTGCCCATCCGTACGCTATCGATTAGCTCGGCGGGCACGGCTTCGTGGTTTGCGATGCCCAGCAGCTCGCGGATGCCATGCACAGCGGAGTCGCGATATCGCTCGGGGTTCTCTGACAACACCTTATGCGTGACGATGCGGCCATCGGGGCGGCGCGCGACGATGTCGGTGAAGGTGCCTCCGCGGTCGATCCAGAATTGCCAGCGGCGGTCGTGGGAGGGATTTGTCTGGGACATGGGAGTGGTCCTGTTGTAAAGGATAACTTAGGAAGGGCGGGGTGCTCGCGCCGGTGGACGGAGGTGGATTGGTGCCCGGTTGCTAGGTTTTGCGTTAGCGGTCGGAGTCAGTGCCGGGTTGCTGCTTTCGGCGTTAGTGGTCTGCTTGAGTTGGCTTTTTTCTTTATCACTATTAGCCACTGTGCGTGGCGGCACGTCATTTCTTTGTCCAAAGCGACAAAGAAACGAAGCAAAGAAAACGCTTTCAGAACGAGGGCTCATAAGTTGACCTAGCGTGCAGTTTCCACGTTTTTGGCACCCCAAAAGCACGGTGCTCGCCAGAATGGAGGATGTGTGAAACCCTCCTTCTCCGAACACGGATACCCACACGCTTCGCCACCAGTGATTGAACCTGCCCAAGGGACACCCCGCGCTATCCGCGGACAACCACCTAACAATTTGTATGCATCCCGAACCACGTCGCCAACCCGCTAAGAAACAAAGCCCCTAGAATGCATGAGGCCGTACCGCACGAATAACACTGTGAGTCGCACAATCAAAACCACCAAAATATATAGCGGTATGCGTCGGGTCGTGTGGCCAACGAAGATAACAGCGCAGATTACTCAGCAGCACAGACTACTAAACCAATCTCCGAAAAATGGAGCCGTAAATACGCGTAAGGCCGTGTTGGTTCTTTGGCAATGGTGCTTGCCCGAGAGCGTACGGGGCGAAGCGTGTGCGTGTAAGAATTCGCGAGAAGGAGGGTTTCACACATCCGTCGTTCTGGCGAGCACCGTGCTTTTGGGGTGCCAAAAACGCGGAAACTGCACGCTGGGTCAACTTATGAGCCCTCGTTCTGAAAGCGTTTTCTTTGCTTCGTTTCTTTGTCGCTTTGGACAAAGAAATGACGTGCCGCCACGCACAGTGGCTAATAGTGATAAAGAGAATATCCGACTCATGCAGACCGCTAACACTGAAAGCAGCAACCCGGCATTGACTCCGACCGCTACCGCAGGAACCTAGCACCCGGCACTGACTTCGACCACTACCCCCCCGTCCACCAGTGCGAACACCCCACCCCTCCGCGAGCAAAATCTAAGAAACAAGCTTAGCGCCACGCGTCTCCGGCAACGTCAACGCCGCCAAAATCACCACGCCATAGGCCGCAGCCGCGAACGTCCCAATCGCGATGCCCAAGGACATTTTCTGCGCGACAAAACCGATCAGGAAAGGAAACGTCGCGCCGACAGCACGGCCGAAGTTGTAGCAAAAGCCCTGACCAGAACCACGTATCCGTGTAGGAAACAACTCGGTCATGAACGCGCCCATGCCGGCAAAGATCCCCGACGCAAAAAAGCCAAGCGGAAAGCCAAGGATCAGGAGCAAGGTGTTGCTCATCGGCACACGGGTGTAGACCAGCGCGATGATCATGGAAGCCAGCGAAAACACGATGAAGTTAAGTCGTCTGCCGAAGCGGTCGCTGAGAAATGCGCCACACAGGTACCCCGCATACGATCCAGCGATCACCACGGCGAGATAGCCGCCAGTGCCGACTACGCTCAGGTGCTGCTCGGTCTTCAGGTACGTCGGCAACCACGTAGTAATGGCGTAATAGCCGCCCTGCGTGCCGGTCGCGAGAATGGCCGTGCGCAGCGTGGTGAACCAGATACCGGGGCCGAAGATTTCGAGGAACGAGCTGCGGTCATTGGTTTCCAGTTCGCGTTGTTTTTGCGCCTTGTGGACTTCGGGCTCGTCGACAAGACGGCGGATCATGATCACGAACGGCGCGGGCAAGATCCCGAGCGCGAACAGTGCGCGCCATGCGATGTCGCCGGGGAGAAACGAAAACACCAGCGTATAGAGACCAGCGGCGACCGCCCAACCAATTGCCCAACCCGCCTGCACCATGCCCACTGCCTTGCCTCGATCGCGCGGGCGGATGACCTCGCCGATCAATACAGCGCCCGCTGTCCACTCGCCACCGAAGCCAAAGCCCATCAAGCCGCGTGCAACCAGCAACTGCGAGTAATTCTGAGCAAACGCGCAGACGAGCGTGAAGAACGCGAACCATAGAATAGTGATTTGCAGCGTCTTCACTCGGCCGATGCGATCCGAGAGAATGCCTGCCACCCAACCGCCGAGCGCGGACGTCAGCAACGTCACCGTTCCGATCAACCCGGCTTCGCCCTTGCTCAACCCCCAGGTTGCAATCAGGGTGGGGATCACGAAGCTTAGGAACTGCGTGTCCATGGCGTCGAGTCCATAGCCTATCTTGCAGCTCCAGAACGCGCGCTTCTCGCTTGGGGTCGTGTGTTTATACCAGCCGAACATGCCGCTGCTGGCGGGTTCATCGGGCAGCGCTTCAACTTGCGTGCTCGCATAGTGGGCTTCGGTATTCATGGCTTTCTCCAGGGTTCGTGAGCGTGCGCTCAGAGCACAGCGAGCGATGAGTTGGGGATGTCGGTCATGAGCATGTGACCCGGCCGATGCGCAATGGCGAACGGCAGCCGCGCGCTTTCAATGGCGCTTTGCGGCGTCACACCGCACGCCCAGAACACGGGTATTTCGTGTTCATGGATCGAGACCGGTTGACCGTAATCGGGCTGCATCAAGTCTTCAATACCGAGCACCGCCGGGCTGCCCAGATGCACCGGTGCACCGTGCACCGAAGGAAACCGGCTCGTGATCTGGACAGCGCGCACCGCATGCGCGCCGCTCATGGGACGCATGGAGACGACCAGCTTGCCGCCGAACGGCCCGGCCGCCTGGTTGGAAATGTTCGTCCGGAACATCGGCACGTTGACGCCCTCATCGACGTGCCGTAACGGAATACGTTCGCGCCCCAGCATCTGTTCGAATGAAAACGAGCAGCCGATGGCAAACACCACCAGATCGTCGCGCCAGAGTTCGACGATATCGCCCGGCTGCTCGCACAACACGCCGTCGCGATACACGTTATAGCCGGGAACGTCGGTGCGGATATCGAGGTCTCGGCCCAGCGCAGGGACGTTCCACTCACCGGGTTCACCCACGCCGAGCAGCGGGCACGCCTTGGGGTTGCGCACGCAAAAACGCAGGAAATCCTCTGCATAAGCGCTTGGGATGACGGCGAGATTGGCTTGCGCGAACTCGCCGCAGTGACCGGCCGTCGGACCGGTAAAACGCTTGCTGCGGACTTGCTGGCGGAAAAGGTGCGGCATGGTTCAGGTCCCTCACGAATGCAATGAAATGGCGATGAAGCAAGTGATGGGATGCAGGTTAGGGTCGAAAAAAAAGCGGCGCCAGCGAGTAATTCCGCTCGTATGCGTTAAGGTTTTCTTAACAGTTTCGTGCGGGTTTTCACGTAGCGGGTTTTGGCTCAAGGCACTAGACAAATAGGCGCAAAGCAAGGCTGCATGCCTTTTTCCGCGATGTTTTGACGTGCTGACGCCCGCAGGCCGGCGTGCATTTTTTGCTAGGAAATGCACGGCAAAAATCATCGATCACGCAGGCGCATTTTTTTGGCGGAGTTAATAATTCCTCCGGGCTGCCGTTAAGCGAACCAGCGGGCTCGTTCTCCCGCGCCTCTCCTGACCGCCGTTCCTTTCAACTGGAAAACAAAAAAATGAACCGTCTGTCCTTGCGTCAGAAGTTATGGATGCCGCTGATTCTGTCGTGGTTCGGCCTTCTGACGCTGACCGTCTGGCACGCTTACCAGACGCGTGACCTGCAGTTGTCAGAGCGTCACCGCGATCTGGGCGATATTGTCTCGATGTCGTATTCAATCGCCGCCGGCCTCGACAAGCTGGCGCAGAGCGGCAAGATGTCCGTCGACGCCGCGAAGCAGGAAGCCATCGCGCGGATCGGCGACCTGCGGTACGACGGCGGCGGGTACGTGACTATCGTCGGGGCGAATTCGGTCATGATCATGCATCCGATCAGCCCGAAGCTGGACGGCAAAGACATGTCGGACTGGAAGGACGCGAAGGGCAACCCGCTCTACAAGGCCATCGCCGCGGCGGGCAGTTCCGCGGAAGGCGCGGGGTTCCTCGAATACTGGTGGCCGAAGCCGGGCGAGACCGAACCGAGTTCGAAGCTGGGCTATACGAAACGCTACAAGCCGTGGGACTGGGACATGATCGCCGGCACGTATCAGGACGACATCCAGGCGGCGTTCTATCGCACGCTCTTGCATTCGTTCCTGATGCTGTTCGCACTCGGCGCGGCTATTTCGCTGTTTGCATCGCTGGCAATCAAGAGCGTGCGCCGCTCGCTTGGCGGTGAACCTGCCGACGCCGCGCAACTCGCGCGGCAGATAGCATCGGGCGACCTGACGGGGCGTATCGATGTGACGGCCGGCGATACGCATAGCGTTATCTCAGCGATTGCCCATACGCGCGATAGCCTGGCGGGCACGGTATCGCGCGTGAAGGACGCGGCCGATGCCATCAAGCTTGCCGCCGCGGAAATTGCCAGCGGCAACGCGGACCTGTCGAGCCGCACCGAGCAGCAGGCAGCGGCGCTGCAGGAGACCGCGGCGGCCATGGACGAGATCACGACCACGGTCCGGGCGAATGCCGATAACGCGTCGCAAGCAAGTCAGGTTGCGGCAAGCGCGTCGGCGCAGGCGCTGCGAGGCGGCAACGTGGTGAATGACGTGGTCGAGAACGTGCGCGCAATTGCAACGAGCTCGAAGCAAGTTGCCGAGATCACGGCGGTGATCGACGGCATTGCATTTCAGACGAATATTCTTGCGCTGAACGCGGCGGTTGAAGCGGCGCGGGCCGGTGAAAACGGCCGTGGTTTTGCGGTGGTGGCGGGCGAAGTGCGCAGCCTCGCGCAACGCAGCGCGGCTGCGGCAAAAGAGATCCGCGTGCTGGTCGATACCTCGCTGACGCAGATCGAAAGCGGCGCGGGACTCGCCGAAAACGCGGGCAAGGCAATGGCCGATATCGTCACGGCGGTCAAACGCGTGACATCGATTGTGGAGGACATTGCTACTGCGTCGAGCCAGCAGAGCGTGGGGATTGAAGAGGTCAACCGAGCCATCGCGCAGATGGACGGCACCACGCAACAGAACGCGGCGCTGGTCGAGCAGGCCGCAGCGGCAGCGAGTTCGATGAACGATCAGGCCCTCCGCCTGGGTGACGCCATGCAGTCGTTCCGGCTGACGCCTGCATGAATACACGTTTCCTCGAGACCTTCGTGACGCTGGCTGAACTGGAAAGTTTCCGGGCGACGGCGCGTGTCATGCACGCTACGCCCGCGACCATTTCGCTGCGCATCAAGTCGCTTGAGGACGAGTTGAAGACTGAGCTGGTCGACCGCACCTCAACCGCGTTCCGGTTGACGACGGCAGGGCAGAGTCTGCTCGGGCTCGCGAGGAACGTGGTCGATGCCGCGCGTGCGTTGCGCGAGGCGGCGGGTCAGGAGGTCGTGGTCGGCGGCAAGCTGCGGTTGGGCGTCATCGAAACAGTGGTGCATAGCTGGCTGTCGCACTACATCACGTACTTGAATGCGAACTATCCGAAGCTCGATGTCGATCTCACCGTCGACTCCAGTTCGGTGTTGCAGCGCCGCTTGCTGAGCGGTGAGCTTGATCTCGTCATACGGGTGGAGGGGATCGATAGCACCAAGATTGCATCGAGTGCGGTGGCGAGTTATCCGGTGCGCTGGATCGCGCGGCGCGGGTTGTTGTCGCGACGCACGGCGGGGCTTGCGTTACGTGTTTTGCAACGGCCAATAGTCACGTTCGGCCGTGGGACAGCGCCGCAAGTCGCGCTGGAAAGTATCGTACATACGCTTGCGCGGCAAGAGAACATGCGGCCCGAACAAACGCGTATTACGTGCTCGCCCTCGGTGGCCGCAATCGTTCAACTGGTGCGCGATGGATATGGCGTTGCCGGTATTCCCAGTCTTTTCGTCGCGAAGGAATTGCAAAGCGGCGAGTTCGTCGAGTTGCCGTTGAAGCCGGTTCCACCGCCGATTGTTGTGTCGCTATGCAAGCCCGTCGATGCGAGTGTCATGGTCAATGCGGCGGCCAACGCTGCGCACGTAGCGTGTTCCGCCTACTCCAAATCGATCAAAAAAGACTTCCTGGAAGGGCTTTAAATTTCACTTTCGCTTTCACGCGATGACGCCTCGCGCTGGAATACAACGGTTGCCCTACCCTTGTACGTTGTTGCGCGACTTTGTGCGAATGAGAATTTTTTGGCGAGCGCAAGCGAGGGCGCATTTTCCGGCGAGATGATGCAGACAATCTCCGCTTCGGGCCAGCGTGCATCCGCCCATCGCAACGCGGCGCGCACGGCTTCGGTTCCGTAGCCTTGTCCTTGCGATTCGGCAGTCAACATCCATCCGATCTCCGGCGCTTCATCGAACGCGGGATCGATACCGCGCTTGAATTGCCCGAAGCCGACCTCGCCGACGAACTTGCCGCTGTGCTTCTCGCTGACTACCCAGTAGCCGAATCCCATCAATGACCAATGCCCCGCGCTTCGAAGCAGGCGCGCCCATGCTTCCTCTTTCGTGAAGGCGTTGCCGGTGACATGGCGCACGACATTGATGTCCGACCACATGGCGTAGATGTCGTCGAAATCGGCTTGTTGCGGTGGGCGGAGGACGAGGCGATCGGTTTCCAGAACAGCAGCGGAGTGGGGCATGGGCGAAACGTGAAAGCGTGAATAGGACAGGGGACGTCGCTAGCGGCGTAGCCTGAAGGGAACAGGGAATATAACCGCTCGGGTCAGGACCGGAAAGTTCGCCAAGCGTGGTGCGAATTGGCGAGCCGTGCGGCCAGCCATCAACCCTCAAACCATCACGCCGCTATGCTCGGACACCAGCGTCTCGATCAACGCGCTCAGGTCGCGCGTTGCTTCGTTACGCATGGTCGGTGCGATGTGAAGTTCCAGTTCGGCCGGCGGCAGCGCCGGCAGGCCATCCGCTTCGCCGAACGTGCGCCAGCATGCGGGCAGCGTCCGACGATCGATGATGGTCACCGCCGCGCCATGATTCACCGCAATGCGGATGCCGGTGGGACTTTGGCTCGTGTACACGAGTTGATAATCCCGCCCGATCGCGGTCAGCGCCTGCAATCCCCGTTGCCGATAAGTACAGCTTTCGTCGAAGAGAGCGAGCGGCACCGGCGCATCCGCGCACAACTCGAAATCATGATGAGCCGCCCACACCAGTTCCTGACGCGCTAGGGGTTTTCCCCCGGCACGCTCGCCATGCCGCACGACCAGCGCCAGATCGAGTTCACCTGCACCCAGCCGTTCCAGCAATTCCAGCGATGTCCGGCAATGAATATGCGGCCGAGCGCCGGGGCGCAACGCGTAAAACGCCCGCAGCAATTCCGGCAGCCAAAGCTCAGCATAATCTTCCGGCAGCCCGAAACGAATCACGTTGCCGCGGCTACCTCGCGTGAGCGATGCAATCGCCTCGTTCTGCACCTGCAATATCCGCCGAGCGTGGATCAGGAAATTCTCGCCATCGCTTGAGAGCGCGAAATGACGGCTGTTGCGCAAGAACAGATGCGCGCCAAGCCGTTCTTCGAGCGTCCTGATACGCAGGCTGATGGTTGATTGCGTGCGATGAAGCTGGCGTGCCGCCGCCGTGAAACCCCCGCTTTCAGCCACTACTACAAACGCACGTACGAGTTCCGCATCGAGTGAAGCGATCTTCGACCAATCGGGTTCGCTAATGGAATCCATCGGAAATACTCGCTTTCCAAAAGAAATTGGCCGCCAAAAGATCGGGCCGTCGTTCGCAGATTGTTGTTGAAGTCGACTCGTAAATCCACTCGCCAAAATATCGATTTGGAGCCTGCCGTGGTTCTCTCTGTTTCACTTGCCGATGCTGAATGCCTGGATCTCAGCGATATCGTCAACACCGACCGCTATCCCTTGCACGACCCGGACAGCCCGCGCCTGAACGAACTGGTGGCGGCCTGCCGCGCCGATCTGGCCGCGAGCGGCAGCGCCGTGCTGCACGACTTCCTGCGCCCGGAGGCGCTGGAGCGGGCACGCAACGAGGGTCGCGCCCTAGCCACAAAAACCTACTTTTCAACTCGTAAGGTCAACGCCTACTTCACCGCCGACGATCCCACGTTGTCCGACGCCGATCCGCGCCGCATCTTCATGGACCGCACTAGCGGCTTTGTGACACGCGACCTGATTCCGGCAGACGCGATCGTGCATCGCATCTATGTCGCCCAGGCGATGAAGCGTTTCGTGGCCGACTGCCTGGGCGAAACGCGGGTGTGGGAATACGCCGATCCGTATGCGGGCCTGGTGCAGAACGTGATGCCGCCCGGCACTGAACAGCCGTGGCATTACGACACGAACGAATTCATCGTTTCGATGATGACACAGCAACCCACCTCGGGCGGTGACTTCGAATACTGCCCGAACATTCGCACGCCGCAAGGCGAGAACTATGAAGGCGTCGGCCGGGTGGTACGAGGGGAAACCCGCGAAGCCATCAACATCATTACGTTGCGTCCGGGAGACCTGCAATTGTTCAAGGGCCGCTTTTCGCTGCACCGCGTCACGCAGGTAGCGGGAGAAGTCGAGCGTCACACAGCAATTTTTGCTTACTCGCAAAAGCCTGGCGTGATCGGACGGCTTGAACGGACACGGCAGTTATACGGCCGCGTTTCGGAAGCTCATCTGGAAGCCGAACAACGGCTCGTTCGCGCCGATAGCCTCGTCGATTAACTCTCATAAAAAGCCCACATGTCGATTATTCGCCCCACCCATCTTCCTGAAGATTGCGAACCCACCGCAGCAGAAATTGCGCAGATTCAGCGTGACCGGCTGGCTGCCGTGCGCCGTGAGCTGAAGAAGCGCGATTTGACCGCCGCTGTTCTGTTCGACCCGACGCACATGCGCTACGCCACCGGCTCGCGCAACATGCAGGTCTATTCAATGCGCAACCCGGCCCGCTATGTGTTCGTGCCGGCGGAAGGCAAGGTCGTACTGTTCGAGTACGCAGGCTGCGATTTCCTGGCCGACGGGCTGGACACCGTCGATGAAGTCCGCCCCGCCACCGCGATTTCCTATTACTTCTGCGACGACATGCTCGGTCAGGTCACCGAGCGCTGGGCAGCAGAAATCGATGAGCTGATGAAACAAAGCGGCGGCGGCAAGCGCATTGCGATTGAAAGCGCGACGTCCGCCGCGGCGTTCGCATTGCAGGCGCGCGGCTATCAGGTCTTCGATGCACAGGAGCCGCTCGAACGGGCGCGTGCCATCAAGGTGCCCAACGAGATCAAGATGATCCGCGCGTCGCTGCGTGCCGCTGAAGAAGGCGTGCGCAAACTGGAAGCAGCGCTTGTGCCGGGCATCAGCGAGAACGAGCTATGGTCGCATCTGCATCAGCACATCATTGCAACCGATGGCGACTACATTGAAACGCGCCTGATCAGTTCGGGGCCGCGCACCAATCCGTGGTTCCAGGAAAGCAGTCCGCGCAAGATCCAGTCGGGTGAACTCGTCGGGCTCGACACGGACGTGGTCGGCCGCTTCGGCTACTACGCGGATTTTTCGCGCACGTTCCTTTGCGGCGATGTGCAGGCGACAGCCGCACAAAAGAATCTCTACCAGCTCGCATACGAGCAGATTCATTCGAACATGGAGAATGTGCGTGCGGGCACGACCTTCCAGGAGTTCATCGCCCGGGCGTGGAAGATTCCCGAGCCATACCGTGCACGCCGCTATTTCGCGCTCGCGCATGGCGTTGGCATGACGGGCGAGTATCCGTACATCGTGCATAGAGAGGACAACGAGGCCAAGGGGTATGACGGCGTGATCGAGCCGGGCATGACCCTGTGTATCGAAAGCTATATCGGACACGAGGCCGGCGGCGAAGGCGTGAAGCTCGAAGAGCAGGTCTACATTCGCGACGACGGCCGCGTCGAACTGCTCTCGGATTATCCGTTCGAGGCCAGGTTGCTGGCCTGATTCTCACCCACGCCGCATCACTAGAAATCGATAACAAACCAACCCCATAGGTGCAAGACGATGCTCAAACGATTCTTCAAAGCAGGCATTTCGGCGCTGGTCGTGGCTGCGGCTAGCGCCGGCACTGCGCACGCCGCAGGGACTTTCTGCAGCTCCGGCAAGACCGTGCACTTTGCGGGCATTACGTGGGAGAGCGGCGCGTTTGCGACCGAAGTGCTGCGGCAAATCCTTGAAAAGGGCTATGGCTGCGCTACGGATGTCGTGCCCGGCAGCACTGCCGCCACTGAGACCGCGCTGGCAAGCAACGACGTGCAGGTCTGGGCCGAGCAATGGACCGGCCGTAGCGAGATTACATCGAAAGCGGTCGCTGCCGGCAAGGTCAAGCTGGTCGGCGACACGCTGCCGGGTGGCACGAAAGAGGGCTGGTTCGTGCCCGAATATGTGATCAAGGGCGATGCGTCGCGCAACATCAAGGCGAGCGCGCCAGGTCTTGCTTCCGTCACGGACCTGCCGAAATACAAGGAGCTGTTCGCCGATGATGAAGAACCGGAAAAGGGCCGTTTCCTGAACTGTCCGACAGGCTGGGACTGCGAACGCGTGAATACGCGTTTGCTCAAGGTGCTGAGCCTCGATGCGTCATACACCAACTTCCACCCGGGCACGGGCGCGGCGCTCGATGCATCGATCGAATCGGCGTATCAGCGCGGCAAGCCGCTGGTGTTTTATTACTGGGGACCGGCTGCGCTGATGGCGAAATACAAGTTCGTCGAACTCAAGATGCCGGCGTATAACGACGCCTGCTGGAAGACCCTGCGCGATGAAAGCAGCACGAAGCAATGTGCTTCGTCGTACATGGTGTCGCACGTGACGGTGGGTGTCTCGACGCCCTTCAGCGAAGCCGAACCGCAAGCCATCGAGATGTTCTCGAAAGTCCGCTTTCCGATGGACTTCCTGAACAGCACGATCCTTGAGATGACATCGAAGAAGATCGACGGATCGGCCATGGCCACCACGTTCCTGCGCACGCATCCCGAGATGTGGAAGACCTGGGTGCCGGCCGATGTAGCGGCCAAGGTGCAGGCCAAGCTGGGCACTTAATAACGGGCCCTTTCCGTGTCACCGCGACCCTTCCCAAGACGAGTGAACCATGACGTCCATCTTTCCGCATCTTTCGCTTGCCGACCCGATCAACGACAAGGTCGCATTGCTGGTCCAGAACTATGGCGATGCCTTCCACTCGTTCAGCCTGGTCGTGCTGAAATATTTGCTGGTGCCGCTGGAAAGCGGCTTGCGAATCACGCCGCCGTGGCTCTTGTTACTCCTCGCCGGTCTGCTCGCCTGGCACGCCACGCGAAAGCTCTCGCTGGCCGCGCTGTTCGTGCTGCTGCTTTACGCAATCGGCGCGTTCGGGTTGTGGGACAAGTTGATGCAGACGCTCGCGCTGATGCTGGTGGCAACCGTTCTGTCGATCGTGCTAGGCATTCCGCTCGGCATCCTGTGCTCGCAAAGCCGGTGGATGCGCCGGGCGTTATTGCCCGTGCTCGACGTGATGCAGACGCTGCCCAGCTTCGTGTACCTGATCCCGGTGCTGATGCTCTTCGGGCTGGGCAAGGTGCCCGCCATTTTCGCAACCGTGATCTATTCGCTGCCGCCGCTGATCCGGCTCACGGACCTGGGTATCCGGCAGGTCGACGGTGACGTCGTGGAAGCCGCACGCTCCTTTGGCACGACACGTTGGCAGGTGCTGATAGGCGTGCAGTTGCCGCTCGCGCGGCCGAGCATCATGGCCGGTATCAACCAGACCACCATGATGTCGCTGTCGATGGTCGTGATTGCATCGATGATCGGCTCGCGTGGCCTGGGCGAAGACGTGCTGGCCGGCATCCAGACGCTCGATGTCGGCAAGGGCATGCAGGCGGGTATCGCGATTGTGATCCTGGCGATAGTAATCGATCGGATCTCGCAGGGTTATGGTCAGGAACGGCGTGCACGCATGGCGCTGAGCGCGAACAGGAGGGCACGCGTGCAGGCTCGCCAGAGCGCGCGCAGCCCCGGTCTTGGCGAGCCGGAAGCGGCGGGCGACGCCGCTTCGCGTCACGTCTGACTCTCACCCAACCTTCTTGCGCGGAGCGCGAACATGACAGCTATCCGAGTCAGCAACGTCTACAAGATCTTCGGGCCGACGATGACCCACGCACGCGTTATCGACATGCTCAGGCACGGCGCGTCGAAGGCGGACGTGCTGGCAGACAACGGCTGCAACGTGGGCCTTAACAACATCAACCTGAATATCGAGGCGGGTCAGATCTTCGTGATCATGGGCTTGTCCGGTTCCGGCAAGTCCACGCTCGTGCGCCACTTCAACCGGCTGATCGATCCAAGCGCGGGCGAGATCGTGATCGACGGCGAGAACATCCTGTCGCTCAACGCGGCGGGGCTGCGCGAGTTCCGGCGGCATCGCGTGAGCATGGTGTTCCAGAACTTCGGCCTGTTGCCTCATGCAACGGTGCTGGAGAACGCGGCGTACGCATTGCGTGTAAGAGGCGAGCGCCACGATGTAGCAAACCAGAAGGCCCGGACCTGGCTCGGCAAGGTGGGCCTGGACGGTTACGGCGATAAATTTCCGGACGAGCTTTCAGGCGGGATGCGTCAGCGCGTGGGGCTCGCCCGTGCGCTGGCGGCGGACACGGAAGTGCTGCTGATGGACGAAGCTTTTTCGGCACTTGATCCGTTGATCCGCACGGAGATGCAGGATCAGTTGCTCGAGTTGCAGAGGACGTTGAACAAAACCATTGTCTTCATCACGCATGACCTGGATGAAGCATTGCGGCTCGGCACGCAGATCGCGATTCTGCGTGATGGTGAACTCGTGCAGCAAGGCACGCCCGAGGACATCGTGCGATTTCCGGCGAACGACTATGTTCGCCGGTTCGTCGAGCGGCGCGCCGAACGCGTCGCGTAACCCAATCAGTTAGCACCGTGACTGAGCGCAGGACAGGGCCCATATCAAGGGTCCTGGAAACACACGCCCATACCGGGCGATCAATAAAAGAAGCGTCATAAAAGAAGCGTCATAAAAAAAGCAGGTCCACGCCGGCGCCACGCCGGATCTATGGTTTTGGAGCCATCAATGAAAAAGCAAGCAATGTGCATGACTTTGTCATGCCTGTTCGTCGCGGGCGCGCATGCCCAAAGCAGTGTGACGCTGTATGGCGTCATCGACGAAGGGTTCGACTATACGAATAACGTCAACGGCAATAAAGCCTATGAAATGCAGAGCGGTTACGCGCAGGGCAGCCGCTGGGGATTGAAGGGCGGAGAAGATCTGGGCGGGGGCGTCAAGGCAATTTTCACCCTTGAAAATGGCTTCAACCTGAATAACGGGCGGCTGGGTCAGGGCGGTCTGGAATTCGGCCGGCAAGCTTTCGTGGGCATTAGCGACGCCACATACGGAACCGTTACGTTGGGCCGGCAATATGATTCGGTAGTGGACTTTCTTGCGCAGACAACGGCAAACGGCAACTGGGCAGGGTATCTGTTCGCGCACCCGTACGATAACGACAACACTGACAATTCATTCCGCGTGAATAACACGGTGAAATACACGAGCCCGACATGGGCCGGTTTTCAATTCGGCGGCATGTATGGGTTCAGTAACGTGGCCGGGGGTTTTGCCAACAACCGGCTGATGAGTGTTGGCGCGCAATATACCTACGGCGGTTTGCTGATTGCGGCGGCCTATTTGAATTCGGATAACCCTTCCGGCACGACGAGCGGCGCCATTCCCACGACCGACCAGAACTTCCTCGCGCAGCGCTTGCGCGTCTTCGGCGCCGGTATCAACTACACCATGGGCAATGCGACGGTCGGTTTTGCGTACACCAACTCCAACCTGTCCGACCCGACTTCCACGACCTATATCACGGGGTCAATCGTCCCGGCAGGCGGATCGATATCGTCGCTCAAGTTCAACAACTTCGAGATCAACGGCAAGTATCAATTCACCCCGGCGTTTTTCGTCGGTGCGCAGTATGTCTATACACGTGCTACCGATAACGCCAGCACCGGCACGGCTCACCCGAACTATCAGTCGGCAGGGTTGATGGCCGACTACCTGCTGTCCAAGCGTACCGATGTCTACGCCCAAGCTGCTTTCCAATCGGTCGGTGGGGACAACACCGGAACCGCGCTGGATGACGCGTACGTGCCGGGTGCGGCGGACGCTTCGTCCACGTCGAAGCAGGTTGTCGTGCGGCTCGCGATACGGCACAAGTTCTGAGTGAGGGATGTTCCCGAGCGGCGGGCGTGTCTCGGGAATCCACCGTTCTTTACGGATGCGCATTGAGCCAGGCTGCGTTCTCGTGGATGCTGGATGGGTTGCATTTCGTGGATCGCCCTTCGAGGGGCTTCCCTTCCTAAACTCCCGATCGCCGGCCATGAACGCCCCAGCGTGTGCTGGATCAACATCACCTCATCGATCGCCCTGCCATGGATCTGCGCGTGCAGCGCGGCGTAGCGGTCCGAGCCCGACGGCGGACCGGCGGGAAGCCACGCCGCGGAGACAAAAAGTGACTGACTTCAATGCGCACATGAGCCACAATGTAGCTACTAAAATTTAGAGCGCGCAGCAGTGGCGAATACCGATGTCGTTCGTGCCCGGATAGACGGGTATATCAAAGAGGAAGCTACTAATGTACTGGCCGAAATGGGTTTGTCCGTTTCGGATGCAATCCGAATTCTGCTTACCCGCATAGCGGCAGATAAAGCACTTCCCTTTGATATCAACCGTGCGCATCCCCAATCGGATGGTAGGACACCGTGAGGTTTTCCCGGAAGCAATCAAACAACCTCCAGTCACGGCACCGAACCTATGGATCGCATACAACAGCTCAACTACGAAAAAGATTTCCGCATTGCGTTCCTGGAGTCCAAGGGTGACGGATTCCAACGCCTTTTCGAGAAGTTGATGTCGAAGGTTCACCCAAACGACTTCATGGCTTGCCGCCCTTGGGGCAATGTTGGGGATCGGAAGAATGATGGATATCTGCCTTCGGCGCGAGTCCTGTTCCAGAGCTACGCCCCCAATGAATTGAGCGCCACCGAAGCCATCAAGAAGATCAACGAGGATTTCGAGGGTGCCAAAGAGCACTGGGCGAAATACTTCGATGAGTGGACTTTCGTCCACAACGCTCCTGATGGCCGTTTGAGTCCTCAAATCATCGAGGCGCTAGCCAGAATCGGACAAGAAAACCCGAAGATCAAAATCGGCCACTGTGGATACGAGGAGATGCTGAAGAAGTTCCGCCAGTTGAATCTGCTGGATCTTGAATCCTGGTTCGGTCTCGCGCCGACGATGGAAGCGAACGTCAATCTGGGTTACGGCGACTTGGTAGCCGTGCTTACTCATATCAACGTCACTCCCATACCGACTACGAGCGAAGTAAAAGACGTATCACGCGGGAAGATCGAGGCGAACCTTCTCTCTCAGGCTGTCGCCGACTTCTTGAAGATTGGCATGCAGAAGTCGCCGCTGGTTGCACAGTTCTTCAACAACTGGAAGAACCCCAGCTACGGTGAGCAGATTGCGTCGGCATTCAAGAGCGAATATATGGCGTTGCGCGAGGCGACGCCTCGACTCCATCCCGATGAGATCTTCGGCCGACTAGAAGCCTGGGCCGGAGGGTTGGCAAATACCACGCCCACGCGTAAGGTTGCGGTGCTGGCCGTCATGGCCTACCTGTTCGACAAGTGCGAGATTTTCGAAGACGCTCGAGCGGTGGGGACAGCATGATCCTTCCTTCCAAGCATCTTCCACAGGATCGCGCACTGTTGACCGTGGGCGGCCATGTTCTGACCTTCCTGGCAGGCCCTAAGACGGTTTCCGCGTTATGGGAGGAACTAAACAGGCACGATGCAGGTTTGACTGGCATAACGCCTCGGCGTATCACCTATGACTGGTTTTTGCTCGCCCTTGATCTTCTGTATGCCCTCGGGACCATTGAACTTGACAGAGGCCTCGTGGCACGGAGGACAGCTTGATTCACCAGATTTACAGCGCACTACCCACTTTCAAGAATCTCGCTGATCTGAAGCCGGGCCTGAATGTCCTGCTTGCTCAAAAAACAGAGGGAGCAAGCAGCAAGCAAACACGCAATCGAGCGGGCAAAACCAGTTTCGTCGAACTTGTGCATTTCCTGACGGGCTCCGAAGCCCCTCCGGATTCCATTTTCCGCACGCCAGAACTGATCGACTCAGCCTTCGGCATGATCTTCGATCTGAAGGCTGAACACACTGTCGTTGAGCGCAGTGGCAACTCCAAGGCGAAGATCTCCGTGAGGACCCCGCCCGGGGCCAAGATGAAATTCTCGGCAACCGAGTGGTGCTCGTTCCTCGGCGAACAAATGTTCGGTTTGAGCAGCCTGGAAGCTGCAGGCAGCAAGCCGCCTTCGTTCCGGTCGCTGTTCGCCTATTTTGTGCGCCGGCAAGCAAGTGGCGCTTTCATGACGCCGGAAAAGCAGGCCACGATGCAGGGAACTGGCGACATGCAAATGGCGCTCATGTTTCTTCTCGGATTGGACTGGCAGATTGCACGCGATTGGCAAGCTGTTCGTGATCGTGAAAAGACCCTGGAAGAACTAAAGAAGGCAGCTGGAACTGGCGCGTTCGGCTCGATCATCGGCAAGGCCGCAGACTTGCGCACGCAGATGACTTTGCAAGAGGCACGTCTCAAGAAACTCCATGCAGAGATCGAGACATTCCAGGTGTTGCCCGAATATCGAGAACTGGAGGTCGAAAGCTCCGTGCTGACACGTCAACTCAATGAGTTGGCCAATGCCAACACCATCGACTTCTCGGCTATTCGCGACTTGGAAGGCGCGCTGACCTCCGAAATCCCTCCCGATCTTGAAGACCTTCAGGCGGTCTATCAAGAAGCAGGCGTGGCGCTTCCTGGCTTGGTCAAGCGCCGCTATGAGGACGTGAAGAGTTTCCATGAGTCGGTGGTGCGCAATCGCAAGGATTATCTGTCCAGCGAACTCGAAGCGGCAAAGCTGCGCATCGAGCTACGCGATGGGAGAAAGGCACAGCTTGACCATCGACGCGGTGAAATTCTGGGTATCCTCAAGAGCTACGGTGCGCTGGAACAGTTTTTAAAGCTGCAAGGAGAACTTGGTCGACTCGAGTCCGAAGTGGAATCGCTGCGCCAACGCTTTGAAGCCGCGGAGCAGCTTGATGGTACGAAGAACGAGTTGGAGATCGAACGTAATCGCCTCACGATCCGGCTACGGCGCGATTTCGCCGAGCAGAAGGATCAACTGGCTGAAGCGATCGTCGCGTTCGAGGAGACCTCTCAACGTTTGTATGAATCAGCCGGTAGCATGACGGTCGATGAAACATCCAATGGCCCGATGTTCAAGTTTCCGATGCAGGGTGAACGGAGCAAGGGCATCAAGAACATGCAGATTTTCTGCTTCGACATGATGCTTATGCGTTTGTGCTCCAAGCGTAGAATGGGACCCGGATTTCTGATCCATGACAGCCACCTCTTTGATGGCGTTGATGGTCGCCAAGTAATTAGCGCGTTGCGCCTTGGCGCCGAGATTTCGAGTGAACTTGGTTTTCAGTACATCGTGACGATGAATGAAGACGACGCGTTTAAGGAAACCATCGAAGACTTCGATCTCAATGACTATGTACTTGCAACACGCCTGACTGATGCCACCGAAGATGGCGGCCTGTTCGGTATTAGGTTTGGATAGGCAACGACTCCCGTCGTTGCCGGGATTCGGCCAGACTCGATCGATCAAGCGTACGTGGCGGGTGCGGCTCGCGATACGTTACAAGTTCTGATTGAGGCGTGTTCACGGGCGGCAGCCATAGGCCCGCGAGCACGCCCTCAGCAACCCTCACATCCTGATGACATCCATCACGGTTTTCTTCTTGTCCTTGAACTGATAGATCGTGATGGCTGCGTCCTTGAGATCGCCATGCGGATCGAACGCGATGCGGCCGATCACGCCGTCATATTGAGTCGATGGCATCGCGGCCAGCACCTTGGTGCGCTCGGTCGAGTCCGCGCGTTTCATCGCGTTGTAGATCACGTAGACCGCGTCATAGGTGAACGGCGCGTACGCATCGATCGGCGTATTGAAACGTGCCGTATAGCGCTTTTCGAAGTCCTGTCCCTTGGGCATCTTCGAGAGCGCCAAACCCGCCTCTGAACAGGTCACGTTGCCGATCGCATCGCCGGCCAAATCGATCATCTTTTCCGTGCATGCGCCGTCGCCGCCCAGCACCTTGGCTGTAATCCCGAGATTGCCCGCCTGCTTGGCCAACGGCCCGGCGGTTGCGTCCGAGCCGCCGTACATGATGACGTCGGGACGCAAGCCTTTTATCTTCGTCAGGATCGCGCGGAAATCGGTGGCCTTGTCGTTGGTTTGTTCGCGCGTGACGATCGTGCTGCCCTTCGCTTTCGCGGCCTTTTCGAATTCATCGGCGAGTCCCTGACCGTAGGCGGTGGAGTCGTCGATAATCGCAATCCGCTTCGCATGCAGCGAGTCGAGCGCGTAATGGGCGAGCGCCGGTCCCTGCAGCGCGTCTGTCGCGACTACGCGAAACGTGGTCTTGTATCCCTGCAGGGTGTACGTGGGGTTGGTCGAACCTTGCGAAATCTGCACGATGCCCGCTTCGCTGTAGATCTTCGACGCAGGGATCGAGACGCCCGAATTGATATCGCCCACAACCGCCACCACGCCGTCGTCCACCAGCTTCTGCGCGACCTGCGTGCCGGTGCGCGGATCGGCGGCATCGTCCTGGGAATCGAGCTGGAAGCGGACCGGCTTGCCGCCGATCACCGGGTGCTGGCTGTTGATTTCGTCGATCGCCAGCCGCGCAGCGTTTTCGCTGTCCTTGCCCATGTGGGAAAGCTGTCCGGTCAGTGGCGCGGCGTGGCCGATCAGGACGACGGCCGGGTCGGCCGCGTAGCTTTGTCCGCTGACAATCAAAAGAACCGCTGCCGAGAGGACGGAGCAGGCGGAGCAGGCGGGACGCGAGAAACGAAGCGGCGCGGAAGAGGAAGTCACGAGCGGATCCTTGGGGCTTGGAAAGTGAGCGGGGGCGTCCATCGAATGCAGTTAAGCAACATGGCCGCCGAATGAGGCTCAGTATTCAAACGCCAATTTCCCCCGTCCAACGACTAATTATGTTGACTGGCGATAAACAAATCTAATTGGGGCGCAAGGAATCCATCAAGACTGTGTAACGATGCTTATCGCGCCGCAGTTGCAGCGGCTAGCGTCGCACGGAACGAGGCCGGGTTTGGACCTGTGTGAGTAGCCAACTGCGCGAGGAGTTCAGCCCGTGCCGTTTCTCCACCTTGTTATTTGTAGCGCTATGCGCTACACTTCATATGGCAATCAAGACATTCAAGCATAAAGGTTTGCGGGCGTACTTCGAGACAGGCAATGTCAAAGGCATCAAGCCGGCGCATGCGGCAAGACTAAGCCGCTTGTTATACGCGCTCAATCGAGCGAGTGAGCCCAATTCGATGAATTTCCCCGGCAACGACTTTCACAAATTGAAGGGCGATTACCGCGATTTTTTTGCTGTGTCGGTTAACGGAAACTGGCGGCTTATTTTTACTTTCGATGGTACCGATGCGGTGCTAGTCGATTACAGGGACTATCACTGATGAAGCAACATTTCGTTCCGCATCCGGGCTCGCTGTTGCGTGAAGACATTCTTCCCGCATTGGGGCTAACCGTCACCGAAGCGGCCGGGCAACTCGGCGTTTCACGCTCCGCATTGACGCGTTTAATCAACGAACACGCAGCGGTAAGCGCGGAAATGGCCTTGCGTCTGGAGCAATGGATCACGAACCCGCCCGCGTCCATGTGGCTGCAATTGCAGAATGATCGCGATCTTTGGGAAGTCAAACAGCGCGGCGTTCCGCAGATCGCGAGGGCAGCCCCACGCACCGAAGCACCGGTTTAGCCCGTGCCGTCATCATCGCGTTGGATCAGTCAAAAAACATCACATTCCAACGCCGACGAACCTACACACACGTAGTCATCAAGGCCAGCGAGTCGAAAGAATGGGTCGACAGCGCCGAACCTGTTGATGATGGCCCGGAGCGCCGTCATTCCACATGGGCCAACGCGTCGACCCTATAGCGATGCCAAAGACTGCGCCCAAGCACCGGATCATGTAGTTCGAGTTCATAGCCCACACCCGCACTTAGTTCGCCAAGCACGGCTTGCGTGCCGCAGAACATTGCCGAGCCGGGCGGCATGGCGGCCGCGCCGAAACCTCTTTCAATCAGTTCTTCGGGGCGCAGCAAGCGTGCGAGCGTGCCTTCCTGGTACAACACGGGGCCGGCATCGCCGCCGATCCGCCAACTGCGTGCGATCAGCGAATCCCAGTGGGGGGCGACATCGGCGTAACGCCAGAGCGCGGCGCTCACCGGCTTCGCACACATTTGCTTCGATACAGCGACGTCGTAGCTTTCCACCCGGCGATCCGTATGGTCGGACCCTATGCCGACGAGCAAGCCATCGCTCGCGGTCTGGATCAGCACGACCTCAACCTCGCCGGATGAGTGCGTGCCCACCACATCGATACCGCTCTCGGTCGTCAGCAAGGCCGGCGCGACAAGGTAGAACGTTGGCACCGACGCCGGCCGTTTGACGCCGAGCGCTTCCAGTTCGCGGATATGGTGCTCGACGTCGCGCGCATCGCGCCCTGCCCAGCCGGCGATGACGAGGCGGCTTACCGTTACCTCGATATCAACGCCGCCATCTATCCTGCATTCAAGTGTTTTCATCAAAACCTTTCACCGGTTGGATTCAATGCATGACAGTCTTGAAGAGGGGCCCGCCGATGTCCAACAAGTAAATGTGGGCCTACGTGGTCACTTTTTCTTATCACGCGGAAATTCTTCCAGCGATAAACTGAAGGGAATGATTCAATCGATGCCCGCCGCTTCGCTACTCAACGCATCAGTCGGGGTGCGCCATGAATGTCCGCTTTCTCGAAACGTTTGTATGGCTCGCCAAGCTGCGCAACTTCCGGATGACGGCCGAGCATTTGCACGCGACTCAGGCCGCTATCTCCAGCCGAATATCTGCGCTGGAGCAGGAGTTTGGCGTGCGCCTGTTCGACCGCGGGCCACGCGATGTGACGCTCACGCAGGAAGGCACCAAGGCGCTTGCGTTCGCGGAGCAGATCCTGAAGCTGAACCGCGACATGCTCGCGAGCGTCAGTGACCGTTCCAAAGTATCGGGATTGCTGCGCTTGGGTGTGATCGAGTCGGTCGTGCATACATGGCTGCCGAATCTGCTGAAGCGGGTAAGGGAGGAGTATCCGAACCTGACGATCGAACTCACGTCGGACACCACGGCCAATCTTTCCGGGCATCTCGTCAACGGCAATGTGGATGTCGCATTGCTGACCACGAACGTGACCGGCAGCGACGCCGTCAACATTCCGCTTGGGACACTCCCCATGCGATGGGTGGCGAGCCCTTCGCTCAACCTATCGGCTGAAGCGCTCTCGGAGGCTGAGTTGGCTGCGTTTCCCATCGTCAGTTTTGCACGGCACTCGGCGCCTCATGGTTTCCTCACCGAGTTATTCGCGGCAAGCGGCGAGACCTCCGTCCAGATTAATTGTGTCTCCTCGGTGGCCGCGATTATTCGTCTTGTCGTCGACGGGTTCGGCATAGCCGTGCTGCCGACCGCGTTTGTTATGCACGAGTTGCAGTCGGGCCGGCTGCAATTGCTGCAGGTGACGCACCGCGTTCCGGCGCTCCCGCTTGTAGCAACGTTTAGGCGCAGCCCGGACAGCTTGTTGTGCGAATCCATTACGCGCCTTGCGCTGCAAGTCGTGCGTGATTTCAGCCTGGCCAATGGCCCCGAGTTCGCGCTGTTTCCCAACACAGGCGATGCGCCGGTTTCATTATCAAATCCTTCGATAATTCCAGACACCTTGCCGAAAAATGCCGACTAATTCCTATCCTTCTCTCACGATTCAACAGCTCAGCGCCGAGGCCTTCAACCCCTATGGCTGGATGTTGGGCAAGCCGCTTAAAAAAGACGGCGACGCTCCCGCGTACACCAGTCCGGCTTCGGATTTCTGGCGCGAGCATCTCTTCGATACCGGCGCGATCGGCGAGACCGAAGTCCTGTGGGTCAAGTACAGGAACGCTGACGAAACGGTCGCGAGCCTCGAAGCCCATTGGCTGACGCAGCAAGCCATCGTGCCGCTGACCGCGCCTGTGATCCAGATCGTTGCAACGAGCACTGAGGGCGGCCAGCCCGATATGGAGTCGCTGCGTGCGTTTTGGGTGCCGCAGGGCGAGGGTGTCTGCATGCGCCCTCACTGCTGGCACGCAACGCGAGTGCCGCACGGTGAGTCGACGAGCCTGATGCTTACGCGGCGCTCGACGACCTACGACTTGGTGGTCCATCTGGAAACCGGAGCGCCGGCATGCGAGAGCGCAATCAAGCCAATTTTGACGCATAAGCTTGTGGGTCTGAAGTAGCCAGGATCACGTCCCTTCAAGCCCGCTTCAACCGCTCGAGCTTACCCATCGCCGCCATCCGATCGTCGTGCGTCTTTCGCAGTATGTCCACGAATTCCATGGTCAGACGAGTCCGCGGCTGATGCGGAGGAAACAGCAAATAAATGGGAAACAGGACCGCTGGCGTGAATGGACGGATTTCGATGCCAGGCCCGGCAAAATCTTGCGCAACGATAGGATGCGACAGCGTCACACCCATGCCGCTGCGAACCATCTCGCAGCAGATGGCGGAGTATTGAGCCTCGATTGCCATGACCCGTTCAACGCCCGCATGCGCGAAGACCTCGTCCATTTGAGCGCGTGTGCCGTCGCCATGACAGAGCGATATATAGGGTTCTCCCTGAAAATCCTTCGGCTTGAGCGACGCCTTCTTCGCCAGCCGATGACCCGCAGGCAGCACGCCTACCGCAGCCACCCTCGATAACAACTCGACCTCGCAATTGGACGCTTCGGCGGGATAGATCGCGACTCCGAGATCGCAGAACTGCGAACTCGTCCAGTGATTGACGGTGCCCGACGTGTTCACATGCAACGAGACGGTGACCTCCGGATGCAATGCCTGGAAGCGCTGGATTGCATGTGGCACGAGAGTCATTCCCGCCGACGGCATTGCTGCAATGCGCAATCGACCGGTTCCCAGATTCTTGATCTGGGCCGCCGCATTAGTCAGCCCTTGCAGGCCGACATACGCGCGTTCCACCTCGCGAAAAAACGCGTTCCCCTCGCTGGTTGGAATCAACCTGACGCCGCTGCGCTGGAACAGCAAGAGCCCGGTTTCGCGTTCCAGTTGCGTGATCAGGCGGCTGATATTGGGCTGCGACGTGAACAATTCCTTGGCCGCCGCGGTCATGGAACCCGCCAGCATGACCGCCCGGAACGCCTCTATGTGCTTAAGATTCATTGAACGAAACCCATATCATTCCTGTATGGATAGCTATTTTATTCTTATTGGACGATATGCCCTGCAACGAACAAAATAAATTTGCCTGACCACATTCCTCAAGCGTCCGACCCGCCCCAGTCTGGAGAATCGCACATGAAACAACTGCAGCAGATTGCTTGTTCGTCGTCTTCTCGTTCGTATCTGCGGCCCCTGCTGGTTGCGCTCGGCTGCGCCGCGGGGTTGTCCGGATCGCCGCTGGCGCAGGCAGAAACCACGCTGTATGTGGCGAACGTGGGTGGCTCGAACGAGACCATGTATCGCGAGAAGATCATCCCGCCGTTCGAGAAGGCGCACGACGTCAAGATTGTCTACGTTGCGGGTAATTCCAGCGACACGCTCGCGAAATTGCAGGCGCAAAAAGGGCATCAGCAGATCAACGTCGCGGTGATGGATGACGGCCCGATGTACCAGGCGATGCAGATGGGTCTGTGCGCGAAAGTCGAGGAAGCGCCGGTGATGAAGGACCTGTATCCGCTTGCACGTCTTGGTCCCACCTCGGTCGGTGTCGGCATGGTCGCGACAGGGATTGGCTATAACGCGGATGCTTTCAAGAAGATGGGCTTGCCCGCGCCGGATTCCTGGAGCGTGCTGTACGACAAGCGCCTGAAGGGCAAGCTCGGCATGCCGCCTATCACCAACACGTATGGCCTGCATACGCTGGTGATGCTGGCGCGTTTGAATGGCGGCGGCGAGAAGAACATTGACCCGGGGTTTACCGCCATGACCAAGCAGGTCGCACCGGATGTGTTGTCGTGGGCTCCGACGCCGGGTGAGATGGATGGACTGATGCAAAGCGGCGACGTGATCCTCGCGCCGTATGGAAGCGGCCGCGCTGTTGCGCTGCAAAACACGGGTTTTCCGCTGAAGTTCTTCTATCCGAAAGAGGGTGGCGTCGCGCTGCAGGTCGGCGCTTGCGCAGTGGCCGAGAACGCGCAGCCCGCGTTGTCGCAGCAGTTCATCCAGTACCTGCTGAGTCCGCAAGTGCAGACGATTCAGGCGCAGGCGATCGGCCTCGGTCCTGTCAACAAGACCGTGCAACTGACGCCGGAAGTGGCGGCGCGAGTACCTTATGGTCCTGAGCAGATCTCGAAGCTGGTTGCGGTGGACTGGACAACGATCAACCAGCATCGGACCGAGTGGACTGAACGCTGGAATCGCAGCGTGGAGCGCTGAACGTTGAGTTTGACCCGGAGCAGCACACACCGACCGCTGACATTAACTCACGGACGCACATGAGCTTTCTGACCCTCAAAGGCATCTCGAAGCACTACGGCGACTTCACCGCGATCGAACAGATCGACCTTGACGTCGAGCGTGGTGAGTTCCTGTCGCTGCTCGGTCCCTCCGGTTGCGGCAAGACCACGACCCTGCAGATGATCGCGGGTTTTGTCACGCCAAGCACCGGCACGATCCTGCTCGACGGTCGCGACATCACGCATGAGCGGCCGGAGAAACGGGGCATGGGCGTGGTGTTCCAGAGCTATGCGTTGTTTCCACATATGACCGTGAACGGCAACGTCGGCTTTGGCCTCGAGATGCGCAACATGAAACGCGCGGCACGCGCTGATCGCGTGGCCGAAGCGCTCGATCTCGTGCGTCTGAACGGACTGGGTGGCCGATATCCGAAAGAGTTGTCGGGCGGTCAGCGGCAACGCGTCGCGATTGCCCGCGCGCTTGCCATGCGGCCCGAACTGCTGTTGCTCGACGAACCGATGTCCAATCTCGACGCCAAGCTGCGCGAGGAAATGCACATCGAATTGCGGTCGATTCAAAAGCGTCTCGGTATCACGACCATTCTTGTCACACACGATCAGGTCGAAGCCATGACGATGAGCGATCGCATCGCGGTGATGCATCGCGGCATGATCGCGCAACTGAGCACGCCGTTCGAAGCTTACGAGCGGCCGGAAACGCCGTTCGCATCAGCGTTTCTTGGCAAGACCAATCTGCTGCCCGGCGCGGTGCTGCGCCTCAATGCTCGTTGCGCTGAAGTCGATGTAGCGGGCACCACGCTCAAGGTGCCGCACGAAGGCCGCGATGTGCAGGGCGAGGTGAACGTGTATATCCGCCCGGAGAAGGTTCATCTCACGACTATGGACACAGCTGGTGCTCGCGCAACAGGCCGTATTACGACGCGTGTGTTCACAGGCAACCAGTGGCTTCTGCTGATCGATACCGGTCTTGGGCAACTGAGCGTGGCCCAGCCGAATAATGGCGCACCGCCGCCCGATGAAGGCGCGGAGGTGGGCGTCGCGTGGTCGGATGACGACTTGCGTGTGCTTCAGAAGGAGGGACATCATGGCCACGCTTGACAACGATCGCGCGGGTGCTGCCCCGTGGCTCCTGTCCGCTCCCGCGTTGCTGTTGTTCGGCAGCCTGCTGCTGGTGCCGCTGCTGTTGACGCTCGTGTTGTCCTTCCACGTCTTCAGCGACAGCCAGGGCACGCTCGCGACCTACACGCTGCGCAACTACCTTGAAGTTGTCACCGATCCCTACTACGGCGCGATCTTCGCCCGCACCGCAGGCATGGCGTTCGCGGTGACCTTCCTATGTATCCTGCTTGGCGTGCCCGAGACCATCGTGCTCGCGCGGATGAAGCGGCCGTGGCAGTCCATCTGCCTGCTCGTCGTGCTCGGTCCGCTGCTGATATCGGTCGTCGTGCGCACGCTCGGCTGGCAGATATTGCTCGGCAATAACGGCGTGCTGAACAACGCGTTGCAGGCGCTTCACATCACCGATGAGCCTATCCGCCTCGTCTTCACCATGACCGGCGTTGTGATCGCGCTGACGCACGTGCTGGTGCCCTTCATGGTGATGTCGGTATGGGCGACGTTGCAGAAGCTGGACCCGCAGGTTGAATGGGCCGGCCGGTCCATGGGCGCCTCGCCGTTCCGCGTGTTCCGGCGCGTGGTTCTGCCGCAGATCCTGCCGGGCATCCTGTCTGGATCGATCATTGTGTTCGCGCTGTCGGCATCGGCATTTGCTACGCCCTCGTTGATCGGCGGCCGGCGTCTCAAGGTGGTCGCGACCGCTGCATACGACGAGTTCCTCGGTACGCTGAACTGGCCTTTAGGGGCGACCATCGCGGTGCTGCTGCTGATTGCGAATGTGGCAATCGTGCTCGGCTGTAGTCGTCTCGCCGAGCGCCGTTTCAAGCACATATTCGATTGAACCAGGAGACGTCATGAAACAAAACGGATTCCTGGGCCTGCTGTTCAACGTGCTGTTTCTCACGTTCATCGCGGCGCCGCTGGTGGTCGTGATCGCGGTCTCGTTCACTAACAAGGGCTTCATCTCGCTGCCGTTCGACGGCGCGTCGCTGCGCTGGTTCAGGGCGCTTCTGCACAACGACCAGATTGTCGATGCCTTCTGGCTCTCAGTGCGCCTCGCGCTGGTGGCGGCCACGGTTGGAGTGGCGCTCGCGTTGCCGGCGGCGCTGGCCATCGCCCGTTATCGCTTCCCTGGACGCGGCGCGCTGACCGGCTTTTTCCTCTCGCCCATGATGATCCCCGCCGTGGTGCTCGGCATTGCGTTCCTGCGGTTCCTGAGCTTGCTCGGACTCGGCGGCTCTTTCTGGGCGCTCTGCGCGACGCACGTGATCATCGTGTTGCCGTACGCGTTGCGGCTGGCGTTGTCATCGGCTATTGGTCTCGATCGCGATGCCGAACGGGCAGCGCTGTCATGCGGCGCGAGCCGCTTCACGGCCTTTCGCCGCGTCGTGCTGCCGATGATCCGTACCGGCGTGGCCGGCGGCTGGGTGCTGTCGTTCATCCAGAGCTTCGACGAGCTCACCATGACCATTTTTGTCGCGACACCCGGCACGACCACGCTGCCCGTCGCGATGTACAACCAGATCGCGCAGACGATCGATCCACTGGTGGCCTCCGTGTCGACCGTGTTGATCGCCGGCACGATTGTTTTGATGCTGGTGCTCGACCGGATGGTGGGTCTGGACCGCGTCCTGATTGGAGAAACACGATGAGAGGTTATTCAGTCGACAGCCCCGACGTGCTGGTGGTCGGGGGTGGGCTGGTAGGAACCGCGGTGGCCTACGGGCTGGCGCGCGAAGGGGCAAAAGTCACGGTGCTGGATCAAGGCGATGGCGGGTTTCGTGCATCGCGCGGCAATTTCGGGCTGGTGTGGGTGCAGGGTAAAGGCTACGGTTTGTCGCCGTACGCACGCTGGTCGCGCAGTTCGTCAAGGCTATGGCCGGGACTCGCTGCGGCGTTGCTGGAAGAAACGGGTATTGATGTATCGCTCAAGCAGCCCGGTGGCTTCCACCTGTGTTTCTCCGACGAAGAGTTGGCCGATCGCGAGAAGCGCCTGTCCACGCTGCAGTCAGAACTCGGTGGTGAGTATCCGTATCAATTGCTCGATGCACGGGAGTTGCGCGAACGTATTCCCGCTGTAGGACCTGAAGTGATCGGCGCGAGTTATACGCCCATGGACGGCCATGTGAATCCGCTCAAGCTGCTGCGTGCGCTGCACGACGCCATGCAGCGGCGCGGCGTGACGCTCATCAACGGCGAAGATATCGGGCGTATTGTTCCTGAGACGAACGGCTTCGCCGTGCACGGCAAGAACGCTGTATGGCGCGCGCCGAAGGTTGTCCTGTCAGCAGGTCTCGGCAACCGCGCGCTTAGCGCCCAGGTGGGTCTGCACGCGCCGGTTGCACCGAATCGCGGACAGGTACTGGTCAGCGAACGGGTCGCGCCGTTCCTGCATTACCCGACCATCAATGTGCGTCAGACCGATGAAGGCTCGGTGCAGTTCGGCGACTCAATGGAGGAGGTCGGCTACAACGACTTCACCACCGCCGACGTGCTGTCGAACATTGCGCGACGCGATGTGCGTGCATTCCCCTTGCTGAAGAACGTGCGGCTGGTACGCACATGGGCCGCGCTGCGTGTCTACAGCCCGGACGGTTTCCCGATCTACGAGCAGTCGCTGCAGTATCCGGGCGCATTCGTCGTGACCTGTCACAGCGGCGTGACGCTGGCGGCAGCGCATGCAATGCGAATTGCCCCGTGGATTCAAGGTGGACCGATCCCCGATGAACTCGCTTCGTTCCGGGGCGGCCGCTTTCTCGCCGCCGATCACGCAACCAGCCATGCTCATTAGCCGCCTCAACGTCTCGCTTGCATCGACTCCTTCTGCTTGCCGGAACCGTCGTCCATTTTCCGCGATGCGTCCTGAACGCCGCCACTTCGCTTTGCTTTTAGCTGCCCCACTATGACTTCAAAACCGCTATTCAGAGTGCTTTCGCCGGCTGCTGGCGCCGATGCCAAGGCCCAGGCCGAGGCCACCATCCAGATCTGGTTCAACGACCAGGCGCTCAGCGTCCCGGCCGGACGCTCGGTTGCAGCCGCGTTGCTGGCCGCCGGCGTCCAGCGATTTCGCGCGACGCCCGTGTCCGGTGCGCCACGTGCGCCGTATTGCATGATGGGTGCTTGTTTCGAATGCCTGGTCGAGATCGACGGTATGCCGAGCCGGCAGAGTTGTCTTGTCGCGGTGCAAGACGGCATGCGTATTCATTCACAAGAGGGGGCGCGCGATCTGCCGCCGCTGTCGGATATGAACCCGTTGGAGAACGCTCATGGCCGCTGAAACTGTCGATGTTGCCGTGATCGGTGCCGGACCCGCCGGGCTCGCTGCTGCGACCCAGGCTGCGAGAGCCGGGCTGTCCGTGGTCCTGCTCGATGAACAGGAAGCGGTCGGCGGGCAGATCTATCGCGCGATCGAGCGCAGCGATGCACAGCGCCGCGAAATTCTCGGCGCGGACTATGGCGCCGGTGCTGCGCTGGCGAGCGAGTTTGCGCGTTCAGGTGCGCGTTATGTACCGAACGCGTCGGTCTGGCAAGTCACGCGCGAGCGTACGGTGCACTACCTCAAGGACGGCAAGGTGAGCAGCTTTGAGGCCCGGCGCGTGGTGCTCGCGACCGGCGCGCTGGAGAGGCCCTTCCCGATTCCCGGGTGGACCCTGCCCGGCGTGATGACCGCCGGTGCCGCACAGATCCTGCTGAAAAGCGCGGGTGAAGTGCCCGCCGAGCCGCCGATACTCGTCGGCTGCGGACCGCTGCTTTACTTGCTCGGATGGCAGTACGTCCGCGCGGGTGTACCCATTCGCGCGCTGGTGGACACCACGCGTCACGAGGACCGCTGGCGCGCGAAGCGGCACATGTTGTCCGCTTTGCGTGCGTGGCCGTATCTGAGCAAGGGTCTGCAGTTGATGCGGACTTTGCGCGACGCAGGCGTGCCGATGCATGAAGCCGCCGATGACCTTCGGGTGGAAAGCGGTATCGATGAAGACGGTTCCGAACGGGCACGCGCTTTGACTTTTTCGGTGCGCGGCGTGTCGCATCGGATCGAGGCCAATGTGATCCTGCTGCATCAGGGCGTGGTTCCGAATACGCAGTTCACGCTTTCGCTCAGGGCATCGCATAAGTGGGATGACGCGCAGTTATGCTTCGCGCCCGTCACCGATGAATGGGGCGAGCTCGATGTCCCCGGCATCTTCGTCGCGGGCGATGGTGGTGGGATCGGCGGCGCGCAGGCGGCGGAAACGCAGGGTGAAGTAACGGCGCTGGCGATTGCTGCGCAGCTTGGCGCAATCGATACCGCCGCGCGCAATCGCAGCGCTGCGCCGCTGCTTCGCCGGCTGGCTGAGGTCATGCGCATTCGTCCTTTCCTCGACAGTCTCTATCGTCCACGCGATGAAAATCGTGTGCCGAAGGACGAGGTGATTGTGTGCCGATGCGAGGAAGTCACCGCCGGCGAGCTCCGGAATTTCGTGAAGCTCGGCTGCCTTGGGCCGAACCAGGCGAAGTCCTTCGGCCGATGCGGCATGGGTCCGTGTCAAGGCCGCTTGTGCGGATTGACCGTCACCGAAGTGATCGCGGATGCGCGCAGCGTGCCTCCCGAAACGGTGGGCTATTACCGCATCCGTCCGCCGATCAAACCACTCACGCTCGGAGAACTGGCCGGTGAATAAGCCCGTAGCCAATGAGTCGGATGTGCTGATCATCGGCGGTGGGCTGCATGGATCGAGCAGCGCATTTCATATCGCGCGCCGCGGGGTGGGCGTGACCGTGCTGGAAGCCGATTACGTCGGGCGCCACGCATCGGGCGTCAATGCGGGTGGCGTGCGTACGCTCGGCCGGCCATTGCCGGAGATTCCTCTCGCGCTGATGTCGCGGGAGATCTGGCACAACATCGTCAATACAATCGGCGACGATTGCGGTTTCGTGGCGTCGGGCCAGTTGAAGATTGCGGAGACCGAAGCCGAACTCGATGAATGCCGCGAACGCGTCGCGCTGCTCGAAGCGCATGGTTTCACGCATGAGAAAATCATCGATCGTGAGACCGTGCTTGAGCTGGAGCCCGCGCTTACGCCGCATGTGACCGGCGGTATCTGGGTCGAACGCGATGGTTACGCGTTGCCGTTCAGGACGACCACCGCGTTCCGGTTGGCGGCGGAGCGTCACGGCGCCGTGTTCCATGAAGGCACGCCGGTCACGCGCATTGAACAGAAGGGCGAGCGCTGGTTCGCGCATACGCCATCGGGTGTTTTCTCGGCCGCAAAGCTGGTGGTCACAGCCGGGGCGTGGGCGGGTGAGCTTTCGGAGCAAGTGGGCGAGCCGGTGCCGGTTCATCCGGAAGGGCTCATGCTGATGGTCACGCATCGGGCCGCACCTTTCTGCCGCGCGACACTCGGCGCAACGGGGCGGCCTTTGTCCTTCAAGCAGTTCGATAACGGCACGGTGGTGATTGGCGGCAAGCTGATTGGAATTGCGGACTTGTCCGGTCGCCACGGCGAAGTCGATTTCGCGCGGCTGGTGAAGAGCGCAAATACGGTGGTCGATCTGTTTCCGCACCTGCGCAATCTTGGGATCAATCGAGCATGGGCCGGTGTGGAAGCCTTCACCGACGACTCGCTGCCCGTTATCTCGCCCAGCCGGCGTGCATCGAATCTGACCTATTCGTTCGGGTACTGCGGCAGCGGATTTCAGCTTGGGCCGGGGTGTGGGAAGCTGGTGTCAGAACTGGTGCTGGACGGCGTGGCGTCGTTGCCGCTGGATGCGTTTGCCATCGACCGGTTCAAGGATGTTGCGGCAGCATAGAGATGACACATGTTTGTGCCATGCTGATTGATGGCAATTTAAAATTAACGAGGAATACTTATGACTGATATTGTTAGATTCGAAACCAATCAACGGATGAGCCGCGTCGTGAAGGCTGCAGGTCTGGTGTTCGTCGGCGGACAAACGTCGAATGACCGCACGCTCGATGTCAAAGGTCAGACGCAGCAGGTTCTCGCGAAGATCGACGGTTATCTCGCGCAAGCGGGTATCGATAAAACGCGGCTGGTTTCGGCGCAGGTCTGGCTGGCGGATATTGGCCGCGACTTCGCGGGCATGAACGAAGTGTGGGACGCATGGGTCGCACCGGGTTGCGCGCCGACACGCGCGACGGTCGAGTCCAAGCTGGCCGCGCCGGATCTGCTGGTTGAAATCACGGTGACCGCGCTGGCGTGATTGTGCAGGGCAAGTGTGTTGGCTTTTGCTCAGATGGCGTGTTTGTTACGGATGCGCGCAAATGAGGCAGGCGCTTTGCGCAGTGCGTTAGCGGGGCATCTTGGGCCCGGCAGCAGCCCAATTAAAAAGGCCCCGGAAACGCCGATGCGTCCGGGGCCGAACGTTGTGCAAAAACTGATCAGGCGATGGATATTTCCAACCGTTTGCCGAGT
Organism: Caballeronia sordidicola; assembly: GCF_000729995.1. Classification (GTDB taxonomy): domain Bacteria; phylum Pseudomonadota; class Gammaproteobacteria; order Burkholderiales; family Burkholderiaceae; genus Caballeronia; species Caballeronia sordidicola_A. The sequence goes on from NZ_JNFG01000010.1 coordinate 75,033, forward strand.
TTGTTGAACGCCGCTTCAATGGCATCCAACTTGGATGAATGACGCGGATCGAGCAGACGATCGACCTGCGGCATATGTACGTCCAGACGACGTGCGAGTTCCGACTTCTTAATACCCTGACGGATCATTTCGTTGGCGAGCAGAAGCTTCGAAACGACGAGTGCCGGCAACGTCACGACAGGCTGTCCTTTCTTTGGTCTTGAAGGCGGTGGAACCTCCCGCTTCTCGTCAAAATAGATCTCGATGGCGCTTTCCAAGGCGTCCAGTGCGTTAAGCAGTGCCTCGTCTTCATCATCTCCGACAGATACGGCTTCGGGGATATCCGGGAAGGTCACCAGATACGTGTTGTTCGTATCTAGCTCCATTTTCACAGGATAAGACAACATGGCTATGTGATTCTCCGATAATTTTCACACCTCAAAACCGAAGTGCGATGTCCTGCATTGCAACGACTCCGCGACCTGCGATCTACAGCGAATGTGTGAAGGCAGCCCCTCCCGAGGCCACCGACTCACTTCAATCCAAGCTGTTTCTTAATCTGCTCAACTAACCCCGTTCCCATTTCTTTGCTGCCGTGATCCGGGAAAATTGTTGTCTTGCCGTTAAGAGTTACTCGGAAGTGGCTACCTTTGGCTGGTATGAATTCCGCGCCTTGGTTTTTGAGCCACTTTCTGAACTCGCTGTATTTCATAGGCCTCCTGTTATTGTTAAGTGAGGCCATTATACAACAGATATGTTGTCAAATGCAATGTATATTAACAACATATCTGTTGCGTTTATAGACACAGAGGCATGCTAACGCAAGCATCGAGAATGGGCGATTTCCGAGCAGCACATCGGTGTTTGCTGAATCCGGTGGCGCAGTTTTCGCATGCGCGATGCGTCGCGATGCAAGGCGATCTCCACTGGGCCTATCAGCCGGCGGAGATCAACCACAATCAGGCGCTTTGATCGCCAGAACTAGCGCCGCGTGACGCGCGCACGGAGCGCGGTTTTTTGGGCGCTCCAGAACACCCTACCCACTGGCGCTCGTCCAGCAGGCGATCAAATAAACGGCCGCGCTCCTTGTCGGATAGCGGGCACAGCCCGAGCAGCGAGGTCAATGCGAGGCCTCTCGCTGCCTCCCAGCGCAACAAGGCGAGCTCAGGGTCGGCTGCCTCGGACTTGACGCGCTTGACCCTCTTTGCATCCGATTCCCGAACGGCGGACAGAAGCGTGGGATCTTCCACCAGCGCCGCCAGAATCGCATGGCCCACCGAGTCCTGCTGGATCATGGATTCGCGGGTTGTCGCGATCTGCGCCAACAGGGCGGCGCTGGGATGGTCGGGACCGATCTTCGCCAGGTAATCCCGGGAGAAGTTCTCGAAATACTCCGTGCGGTGCTCGAGCAACGCTTTCAGCACGTTTCCTTTTGTCTGGAACTGATGCATCAGCCCGCCCTTACTGATGCCGCTCTCGCGCGAGATGGCATCGAACGTGAGCTGGCCCGGGCCATCGCGGGAAATGATGGTGAGCGCCGCCTGGATGGCGGCTGCACGGGAGCGTTCCGAGCGGGTTGGATTGTCCATAAGTTCTCTCGAGAGCAGATACGTGTTCACGCGACTGCAAAAAAATCGCCAGAGCATGCGTGGCCGCTCGTGCGTTATTGTTCTTTATTCCGCGAAGGGATGATTGCCGGACGGCTGGATAATGCCAATGCCATCAGTGTCAGCCGTAGCTTCGCATACTTTTGAAGCAGCCTCTGCGCTTGTACTTTGCACCGGTCATCACGCAGCCAACGTGCACGGGTCGCCACTATACAAGCGTCATTGGTGGTTTGACTCGATCAGTCATAGCCATCAGCGATCCCACGGTGGCTCGTCGCGAAACGCCTCGACAAGATAATCGATGAACTGCCGAACCTTCGACGGCACATAGCGCGCAGTCGGATAAACCGCGTTGATGGTCAGCTCGGCGGTCCTATAGTCAGGCAGCAACTTGACCAGGTTTCCAGCCTTGATATCACGCCCAAAAACGAAGGTTGGTCCATATGCAATCCCGACGCCCGCGAGTGCCGCCGAGAGCAGCATCTGCATGTTGTTGGCCTGCATCCGAAGCGGCCCGTCGATCACATGGTCGTGATTCTGTTCATCCGTCAGTGTCCACTCAGGAACCGATACCGCTTCGTTGAACGCCAGCCGAGGTGCACGTCGGAGGTCTTCGGCGTCTTCAGGCGTGCCCTCGCGGCTGAGGTACGCCGGTGACGCGCAGATTGCCATGCGGCAGGGGGCGAGGCGCCGGGCGACGAGATCAGAGTCGGGCAGCTTGCCGATGCGGATAGCCACGTCAATGCCCGCGCTTTGCAGGTCGACATAACGATCGTCGAGAGAGACTTCAATGCTCACATGGGGATGATCGTCAAGATAGCGCGCGACGACCTCGCCCATGTGCAGCGTCCCGAACGTGACCGGCGCGGCGACTCGCAAGGTGCCGCGTACTGCGCTGTGCGCATCGCTGGCTTCGCGGTTGGCATCGTCGAATTCTTCGAGGATGCGTTGGCACCGGACGTAGTACGTGCGCCCGGCGTCAGTGAGGCTCAAGCTTCGGGTGCTGCGATGAAGCAGGCGCACATTCAACTCGGCTTCGAGTGCGCTGACGTATTTGCCCGCCATGGAGGCGGACAAGCCAAATCGTTTGCCGGCGGCCACGAGACTGCCCTCGTCAATGGCGGCCACAAACACGGCGATGCTCGCAAAGCGGTCCATTTTTATTCGATAGTCAGATGATTGGGTGATGATAGCAAAGCGGGGATTATCGCCTTTCATGCGCTAATCTAACATCGCCTTGTGAGTTTGGCCGACCGCGGTCAAGCCGCCGATATCAAGGAGAAGCGCGATGAAAGTAGCGTTGAACGGTATACAGATTCACGTCAAGGATCAGGGCAACGGCACGCTGCCGGTCGTTTTCCTACATTACTGGGGTGGCTCGTCGCGCACATGGGATGACGTGATCGCTGCGCTTCCGGTGGAGTACAGGACCGTTGCGCCTGATCTCCGGGGCTGGGGCGACTCGGACGCGCCTGCCGCGGGCTACGCGCTCGCTGACTTCGCCGATGACGCGCAGCACGTGATTGCCGCATTGAAGTTGGACCGGTTCGTCCTGGTCGGTCATTCGATGGGCGGCAAGATTGCGCAGTTGCTCGCGTCGCGGCGACCGCGGGGACTTGCGGGACTCGTGCTGGTTGCGCCGTCCCCTCCCGGGCCGCTGGCGCTGCCGGCTGAGGTGCGGGCAGCAATGGAAGGGGCCTACGTCACGCGGGAGTCTGTCGGCATGTCGATAGACCAGATGCTGACCGCCAAGCCGTTGAGCCCGAAGCACCGTGAGCAGGTGATTGAAGACAGCCTGCGTGGCGCGCCTCAGGCGAAGCTGGCGTGGCCTCGATCCACCAGCCAGGAAGACATTTCGTCCGAAGTCGCTGCGATCGATGTACCGACCATTGTCATTGCCGGCGAGCTTGACCGTATCGACGGTACCGCGATCCTCGAAGCGGAGTTGCTCACTCGCGTGACTCATGCGGTCATGCGTGTGCTGCCCGGTACCGGCCACTTGTCCCCGCTGGAGTCGCCGGTGGCCATTGCGGGAATCATCCGCGAATTTGTCGATGGCATCGAGCGCGTCGGTCGCGATGCCATCACGGTCTGATCGAAACAATCCTGCCGTTTGCCTGCTGCAACATAGCGATGCTACTGTTCGACTGGCGCCATTTGAGCGCATCCATCCCGTGTACGGTCGTGCTCTTTCCAAAGGAACGCCATCATGCGATACACCCTGTTCGAGCAACGTAAAGACGAATTGATTCTGATCGCGCGCGTACTGCTCATGATCCTCTTCGTGATCTTCGGCTGGAGCAAGTTGACGGGGTTCTCGGGCACGGTCGGTTACATGGCCACGGAAGGCGCACCGTTCCCCACGCTCTCCGCCATCATTGCGGTTGTCATGGAGTTTTTTGTCGGCATTGCAATTCTGATCGGCTTCTACGTCCGGCCTCTGGCGCTTCTCTTCGCGTTGTACACGCTGGGCACGGCGCTCATTGGACACCACTTCTGGACGATGACCGGCGACGCGCATATGGCCAACATGATCAACTTCTACAAGAACATCAGCATCATGGGCGGCCTGCTGCTGTTGTGCGTGACCGGGGCAGGGAAGTATTCGATCGATCGAAGGTAGGCGCAGCCCAAGTGCATCAATCACCGCGTATTCTCGGGACAGGGCAGGGCGGATATCATAGTGCTCTTCAACGGGCTGGTTAAGCGCCTATAGACATCCCCCGCCCGGCTTAACGCCCGGTCCGAATACCAGTATGTGCATTCAGCGACGTCAAGCATGAACTCCACTCCCGATGTTCCCTCACGCCCGCCCATGCGCACCCTCACGCCGCTCGAGGCGCGTGTGTTGGCCGTCCTCGTCGAAAAGCAACACACGGTGCCCGATGCTTATCCGCTGTCGGTCAATGCACTGACATCCGGTTGCAACCAGAAGACCGCCCGCTCCCCGGTGATGAACGTCACCGACGCCGATGTCCTCACGACCGTGGACGACCTGAAGCGCCTGAGCCTGGTTTTTGAAGGCAGCAGCAGCCGCGTGCCGCGCTTCGAGCACAACATGAACCGCGTGCTGGGCATCCCGAGCCAGGCCGCCGCGCTGCTCACTACATTGATGCTGCGCGGGCCTCAGACTGCGGCGGAGCTACGCTTGAATGCCGCGCGGCTGCATGGCTTCGCCGATATCTCGTCGGTCGAGGCCTTCCTCGATGAACTCGCCGCGAACGAGCCGCCGCGCGTCGTGAAACTGCCGCGCACGCCGGGCGAGCGCGAAAGCCGCTGGGCGCATTTGTTATGCGGCGAAGTGAGCGTGAGTGTGAGCGAAGCCTCGGCTGGCGGTTCTGTCGACGACTCCGTTTCATATACTGAGTTCGAGATTCTCAAAGCCGACCACAAGCGGCTCGGCGAGGAGCTGGTCCGGCTGCGGACAATGGTCGAGCAGATGGCGGCCGAACTGGGTATCACGCTTGATAACACAGGCGGTCAGTCTTAAGTATCACGCGCTGCCCGTTGTCACTCCACCCCGCCGCCCAGCACCTTATACAAGGTCACGAGATTGGACTGCTGCGACAGCGTGTCGGACGCCCACTGCTGCTGCGCGGTATAGAGCGTTCGCTGAGCATCGAGGAACGTGAGGAAGCTGTCCGTGCCCGCCTTGTACCTCGCCTGTGCAATCGTGTAATAGCTCTGCGCAGACGTTACGTAATCATGATCCGCGGTCACTTGATCTATGTATGTTGCCCGCGCCGTGAGCGCATTCGATACCTCCTTGAACGCCGTCTGAATCGCGCTTTCATAGTCGGCAATCTCGATGTTCTTTTCGATCTTCGCAACGTCCAGCGACGCTTTGTTGCTGCCGTAATCGAAGATCGGCAGGGAGACGGTCGGCGCGAACGCCCATGCGCCCGTTCCCGCCTTGAACAAACCGGATAGCGTCGAACTCGACGACCCCGCGGTCGCCGTCAGTTCTATCTTCGGGAAGAACGCCGCACGCGCGGCGCCCACATTCGCATTCGCGGCTTTCAACGCATGTTCCGCCTCCACGATATCCGGCCGCCGCGTGAGCAAGGTCGAAGGCAGGCCCGCATCGATCTCGGCGAACATCGACGTGTCGGTAGCCTGGTCGAACGCGGGCGCGGCCGGGAGGTCGTCCGGGATCGGCGCGCCGAGCACCGCGACCAGGTTGTTGCGGTCCTGAGCCACGGCTCGCCTGTAGGACGCGAGGCTTGCCTGCGCGCTGGCAAGCGTGTTCTGTGCCTGCCGCACATCGAGCAGCGAGGAGTTACCCAGCTCCTGTATGCGCTTCGTGACGTCGTAGGTGGCCTGGTCAGCCGCCACCGTGTCCTGCGTGATTTTCAGCAACCGCTCGTCCGAAAGCAAGGTCAGGTAGTCGGTCGCCACCGTCGCGATCAGGCTGATCTGCGTGCTTTGACGCGATGCCTCGGTCGAGAGATAGTTCTCGAGCGCTTGCCGCTTGAGACTGCGCAGACGCCCGAAGAAGTCGATCTCCCACGATGTAGTGCCAATGTTGAGATCGTTCGATACGCTGGTTACGCCCAACGCGCGTTCGCGTGTCACGCCGCCACTCGCGGATATCGACGGCGCCAGCGCTGCACGCGTGATGCGATATTGCGCCTCGTATTCCGCCACGTTCAGCGCCGCGACGCGCAGGTCGCGGTTGTTGTCGAGGGCGATCTGGATCAGCTTTTGCAGACGCGCATCGCGAAAGAAGCTGCGCCATTGGGTATCGACGGCTAGCGCTTTTGACGTATCCGCGGTTGTCTTCTGCGCGGCCGTCGTGCTTTCGTAACCGTCACCCTGTGGAAAGGCCGCGGCCACCGGTGCCGCGGGCCGCTCGTAATGCGGGTCGAGCGTGCACCCGGTGAGTGTTGTGATTGCCAGCGACAGCAGGCAAGCACCCAGTTTGAGTCTCATCATTGCTCACCTTCGTTATGCGTGGTGTGGCCGTGCTCGCCGAACAAACGCCGCACGACGACGAAGAACACCGGTACAAAAAAGATCGCGAGGATGGTGGCGGCGATCATGCCGCCCATCACGCCGGTGCCGATCGCGTGACGGCTCGCCGATCCCGCACCCGTGCTGATCACAAGCGGCAGCACGCCGAATATGAACGCGAGCGAGGTCATCAGGATTGGACGCAAGCGCAGGCGCGCCGCTTCAAGCGTGGCGTCGATCAAACCGCGTCCTTGCGCTTGAAGATCCTTCGCGAATTCGACAATCAGGATCGCGTTCTTCGTCGACAGACCGATGGTCGCCAGCAGACCCACCTTGAAGTAGATATCGTCAGGAAGGCCGCGAAGATGCGCACCGAGTACCGCGCCCAGCACGCCCAGGGGAACGACGAGAATCACCGCGATCGGAATGGACCAGCTTTCGTACAGACCCGCGAGACACAGGAACACAACGATCAGCGAGATCGCATACAGATAGATCGCTTGCGAACCCGCGAGGCGTTCCTGATAGGACTGCCCGGTCCAGTCGATGCCGAAGCCTGCGGGCAGTTTCTTGACGAGTGCTTCGACCGCGTCCATCGCTTGACCAGTGCTTGCATTCGCGCCGGTTTGCGCGGTGATTTCCATCGCGAGCGTGCGGTTGAAACGCTCGATCTGCGGTGGCCCGAAAGTCCACTTGCCGGTGGCGAATGACGAGAAAGGCACCATCTGGCCGTCGTAGTTCGTGGTACTCGACGAACTGCTCGCACTAGCCTTCACGTACCAGCGTCCGATGTCCGAAGGCATCATCCGGTAGGGCGCATCGGCTTGCACATACACCTTCTGAATGCGGCCCGTATCGACGTAATTGTTCACGTAGGTCGAGCCGAACGCCGTCCCCAGCGTGTCGTTCACATCGGCGATGGAGAGTCCCGACGCGCTGGCCTTTTCGCGATCGATATCGACGTGGAACTGTGGGGTATCGTCGAGACCGCCGGGACGCATGCCCGAGAGCATGCTGCTGTTCGCGGCCAGCGCCATCAATTCGCGGCGGGCAGACATCAACTTGTCGTGGCCTTGTCCCGCACGATCTTCGAGTTCGAAGTCGAGACCGCTCTGCGTGCCGAGTTCCTGGATGGCCGGCGGGTTGAGCGCGAAGATCTGCGCGTCGCGTGCGGCAGTGGCGAAATGCATGTTGGCGTGCAGGATGATCGACGACGCCTGTCCATCCTTGCCGCGGCGTGTGCTCCAGTCCTTGAGCTTGACGAACGCGAGCGCATTGTTCTGGCCTGAGCCGTTGAAGCTGAATCCCGTCAGCGTGATGATCTTGTCCACCTGCGGCAAGCCGAGATAGTAGGCCTCGACCTGCTTCACGGTATCGAGCGTTTTCGCGGAGGGCGTGCCGACCGGCGTCGAGATCGACGTAATGATGATGCCCTGGTCCTCTTCGGGAAGATAAGACGATGGCAGCTTCGTAAAGAGCAGCACGACCACGCCCGCGATCAGCGCATAGATCACGAGATAACGCACCGGCTTGCCGACCACGCGCGATACGCCCGTGGAGTAGCGGTCGGTGCCACGCGCAAGCACACGGTTGAACCAGCCGAGCACGCCGCGCTTCTCGTGATGGTCCATGTCCGAACGCTTGAGCAGCGTTGCGCATAACGCGGGAGTGAGTGTCAACGCGAGGAACACAGAGAGCAGCATGGCCGCCACGATCGTGATCGAGAACTGCCGGTAGATCGCGCCGGTGGAACCGGAGAAGAAGGCCATCGGAATGAACACGGCGATCAGCACGGTCGTGATGCCGACAAGTGCACCGGTGATCTGCTTCATCGCTTTTCGTGTCGCCTCCAGAGGCGACAGTTTTTCCTCCGCGATCAAGCGCTCGACGTTCTCCACGACCACGATCGCGTCGTCAACCAACAAGCCGATCGCAAGCACGAGCCCAAACATGGAAAGCACGTTGATGGAGAAGCCCACCGCAGACATCACCGCGAACGTACCGAGCAGCGCTACCGGCACCACGATGGTCGGGATCAACGTGGCGCGCAGGTTCTGCAGGAACACATACATCACGACGAACACCAGCATCACAGCTTCAATCAGCGTCTTCACCACCTCTTCAATCGAGATGCGCACGAACGGCGTGGTGTCGTACGGATAGTCGACCACTACGCTACGTGGTAACTGCGGGGTCAACTGTTCCAGCTTCGCACGCACCGCCTTCGCGACGCTCATTGCGTTCGCGCCGCTTGCGAGCTTCACCGCAAGCGACGCGGCGGGCTTGCCGTTGAGCCGCGAGTCCGTGCTGTAGTCATCGCCGCCGACCTCCACGCGTGCCACATCGCTCAACAACACCTTCGAGCCGTCTGTGTTCACGCGCAGCAGGATAGAGCCGAACTCCGCGGGCGTGGTGAGGAGGCTCGACGCGGAGATCGTGGCGTTGATGGCCTGCGTTTTCGTCGATGGAGAACCACCGATCTGCCCGACCGATAGCTGCACGTTCTGGTTGGTGACCGCGGTGGTGACGTCGCTTGCCGTCAGACCTACCGCCTGCAGCTTGACCGGGTCGAGCCACACGCGCATGGCGTGCTGCGCGCCGAATAGCGTCACGTCGCCCACGCCATCGATCTGCGTCAGCGGGTCTTCGATCTGTGTGGCGATGACGTTGCCGAGATCGATGGAACTCATGCTGCCGTCGGAAGACGACAGCGAGACGATCATCAGGAACGCGTTGGCCGCCTTGGCGACTTGCACGCCCTGATTCTGTACCGTTTGCGGCAACGACGAGCTTGCCTGCTCAACCTTGTTCTGCACCTGCACCTGCGCGATGTCCGCGTTGGTGCCTTGCTGAAAGGTCAGCGTGATGGTCGCCGATCCCGCGTTATTGCTGGTGGAGGACATGTAGAGCAGGTTGTCGATACCACTCAGCTTCTGCTCGATGACCTGCGTGACCGTGGTCGCCACGGTTTCGGCGGAAGCGCCGGGATAGGTCGCCGTGATCTGCACGGACACCGGCGCGACGCTCGGATATTGTTCGACGGGTAGCGTGCGGATGGACGCCGCCCCGACCATCATGATGACGATGGCGATGACCCACGCGAGAATCGGTCGGTTGATGAAAAAGCCTGCCATGAGGTTCTCGCTTTAACTGCGGGTTGCCGATGCTGCCGTAGCGGGCGCATCGGAATTTGAATCGGAAGGGGAGGGGCTTTCGACCGCTTTGACGAGCGCGCCGGTGCGCGCTTTCTGCGATCCCGACACGATCACGCGGTCGCCGGCCTTCAGGCCGCTCGTGATGACCCAGTCCGCGCCGTTGGCGCTGTTGGCGGTCACGGTGGTTTGCGCGACCTTGCTGTCGGCGCCAACGGTGAGCACGCTGGCCGAACCGTCCGATGCGCGCGATACCGCCAGTTGCGGCACGGTGATCGCTTGCTGGTTCACACCTTCTTCGAGCCGCGCGCGCACGAACATCCCCGGCAGCAGCGCACCTTCCGGATTGGGGAACACGCTGCGCAGCGTGACCGAACCGGTGGTGGCATCGACCGTGATATCCGAGAACAGCAACTTGCCGGCATGCGGATAATCACTGCCGTCTTCCATCGCGAGGTGCACGACCGCGCCGTCGCTATCCGTCTGCTGCAACTGGCCGCTCGCGAATTCCTTTTGCAGCCGCAACCAGTCGACCGATGAACGGGTGACGTCGAGGTACATCTCGCCGGTTGCTTGAACGGTGGCGAGCGCCGTGGTCTGCACGGCCGTGACAAGCGCACCCTCGGTCACGCTCGACTTACCGATACGCCCGGCGATCGGCGCCACGATCTTCGTGTAACCCAGGTTGATCGCGGCGGTTTTCAATGCCGCGCGATCAGCGACCACGTCGGCCTTCGCTTCCTGCAGCGACGAGATGGCGTCGTCATAGTCCTGCTTGCTCACGCCGTCTATCTTCGACAAATCCGCATAACGGGTCGCTTTGGTTTGCGCGGCGTCGGCCGTGGCTTGTGCCTTCACGAGCGTCCCGACGGCCTGGTCATAACTCGCCTGATAGCTGGCCGGATCGATCTGGTAGAGCACGGCGCCTGCGGCGACCATCGAGCCTTCGGTGAAGAGCCGTTTCATGACAATGCCTTGCACCTGCGGCCTGACGTCGGCCACGCGTACGGCAGACAGGCGGCCGGACAGATCGGTGCTGGCGACGATCGGGTGCAGGGAGATGGTTTCGACGCCCACTTCGGGCACGCCCTGCGGCGGACGTGGTGAACCGCCATCGCCGCAAGCGGCTAGCGAAAACGCGGCCGCCGAGGCAGCAACGGCGAAAAGTGCACGGGCGCGTATCGATCGGGCTGCCCGGATTTTTAATACGGATACCTGATTGATTATTCTGGACATGCGATGAGCATCCTTCGATCAAGGTTCGACAAAGGGCCGCCGGGCAGACATCGATGCGCAGGTTTTTCGAAAAACGCGAGGGAAAGCGAAGGAGGCTCGGAGAAAACCGCGCAACGCCATGCCAGCGGCAAGGGATGACACGAGCTTAACGAGCCCTGCCTTACGCTGGCTTAGTGACTGATTACGCGATGTAACGTTACCGCGGAGTGCGCGGCAACGTCGTCAGGCGCGAACACGCAAGGGGAAGTCGAGCACGACGGCGAGGCCGCCGCCATCTGCGTTATGCATGGACAAGTCGCCGCCGTAACGACGCGTGAGACGCCGCACGATTGTCAATCCCAGGCCGCAATGTGCATCGCCGCCGCGAGCGGGATCGATCCGCACGAAGGGCCTGAGCGCACGCGCAAAATGAGCTTCGGGCATGCCCTTGCCATGATCGCGCACGCTCAGACGGTCACACCCGTTGTGGCGCGACGTCGCAATGTGAAGCGGCGGCGCGCCGTAGTTGAACGCATTTTCGACGAGATTCGACAGTATCCGGTCCAGTTCTACGGCAGGCAGGCGGAAGTCATCGCCCGCCTGCAAGTCGAGTACGAAGAGCGGGTCTCGTGCGAGCACATCGTGGCCATCGACATCCGCTTCAGCTTCCGCGTAATGCGAACGGCAGAACGCATCGACTGAAATCCACGGGGCATTTGCATCTGTTTCGCTATCGCGAGCGAAGTCGAGGAACTGCGTGACGATCTGCGCAAGCGATTCAGTGTCGTGGAAAAAACCGTTGCGGGCGTTCGCGTCTTGCACAAGGTTCGCGCGGACCTGAATGCGCGTGATCGGTGCGCGCAGGTCGTGCGCGACGCCGGCCAGCATGACCGCCCGTTCCTGCTCGGCATCGCTCAGTTCACGGGCCATTTCGTTGAAGTCGCCAATCAGCCCTTTGACTTCCGATGGGCCGTTGGCCAGGACCATGGGTGGACGATGCCCCAACCTGAACTCGCGAGCAGCGCGTGCGAGCCTCAATACGGGTTTCTGTATTTGCCATGCGCCGAGCAGTGCGATAGCAATGGCGAGGAACAGCATGAGCGCACTCGCGCTCACCAAGCGGCTCACCGGAGGCAAGATGGCCGGGATCACAAGCCATCGCGACGATGGGCCATAACGCACCCACATGAGGTCCCCGGTGTGGTCGAACACCACGCGGCTTTGCGGCGGCAGGTCCGCTCGCAGGACGGTCTCGAAGGGACCATGTGTATCGGCGCAAGGAGGCGGACAACCGAGCGGTACTGACTGCGGCCCGGCGTCGGCAAAACGAAGGCCGAGCGCGGCGGCGAGCCGCTCGCTCGAGCCGTCGGCAGCACTCGCTGCCGGATCCAGCACCAGCCGTACCAGCCGGCTGACGTGATCCGCTTCGATGATGCCGCGCTCGCGATCCACGATCACCATCCACGTCAGTTGCATCATGACGAGCAGGCCCACGGACAGCAGCGCGAGCCGGCCGAAGATCGTGTTGAGGGGGCGCAGCAGCTTATGCATCTCGTTCGGCATCGGGTGCATCGCCAGAGTCTCGCGGCGGCACGAACATATAGCCGATACCGCGCATGGTCTGGATGATGCGCGGCTGCGAGGGATCGTCTTCAATCAGTTGGCGCAGGCGCCAGATCGGGACGTCGATACCGCGCTCCGTCACGTCCGCGTGCGTGCCGTACCAGAGGGTGAGCAGCCGCGAACGCGATAGTGTTTCCATCGGGTGGCGCACGAGCACGTTGAGCAGGCGCAACTCGCTGTTGGTGAGGCGCTGCGGCTCGCCGTCGCGCGTGAGCGTGCGGCTGTCAAAGTCGAGTTCGAAGCGCCCGAAACGCACCGGTTCGGAGCGTTGACTGGTCGGACTCGGGGATCGGCTCACGCCCTGGCGGCGTAGCACCGCGTTGATGCGCGCAAGTAGTTCGCGCGGCATGAAGGGCTTGCCGAGGTAGTCGTCCGCGCCCATTTCGAGCCCTACAACGCGGTCGATGTCGTCCGCACGCGCCGTCAGCATAATGACAGGGGTATCGTCATTATCCGCACGCAGCCGGGTGAGGGCCGTCAGGCCGTCGATACCGGGCATCATCAGGTCGAGCACGATGATCGAGGGGCGCTCGCGCATCACCACTTGATTCAGGTCACGTGCGTCTTCACGGAACGTGACTGAGACGCCGCGTTCATCGAAAAAAGCTTGCAGCAAGTCGCGCAGTGCGGCGTCGTCGTCGACTAAAAGGATTCGGGTTTCGCTGTTGGACATGGCTTGAGCCAGGATGAGCCCTTGAAGAGCTTTGTAAGCTGCAATCGAAGCGACTATAAACGATGCCCGCCAGGGCCGTGTTACGGCGTCTTAGTGATTCTTTCAGCGCTTTCTCGTAAGTAGTACAGGCAAGCCGTTGCTCGACAGGTGGAGTCCGACGTTGAAAGCCGCCACCGTTAAAGGTGTCTTCGCTTGCGGCGATGCCACCGTAGGTGCCAATGGCGCTCCTGTTACCGTGGGCGATGGCTATATCGCGGACGCAGCCACGCATCGGTCCCTGACCTTCGGATATGCGGCTAACGAACGCGGAAACGGCATGCCCCTGCCCTTCAGTCACCGTCGATGAGACGCACCGCCAGTTCCGGGCTGAACGCGCCGGCCGGCGACGTGGGAGCGACTCCGCAGGGTCCGTCGGAACTTCCCGGGACCTTGATCCATACCGGCAGCATGGTGCCCGAGGGGCCGCTTGTGCGTGCACCGATCATCCTGCCGGGCGGATTGCACCACTGACCATCCGAACCCTTGCCGTTACGGCTTGTATCGACAACGAATGGTTTGCTATAGCCGAATTGCGCTGCCAACGCGGCGTTCACCGAGTTTGCATAAGCCGCCGATTCCTCGGTCGTATAGAAATTGGATACGTTCAATGCGAAGCCTTTCGCCTCGCTCAAACCCGCAGCGTTGAGGCGAGCCGCCATGGCAGCTGCGGGAATCCAATGTGCGTTTCCACCGTCGAGATAGACGTCCGCGACCGGTGCGTTGAGATGAAATCGCGAGACCGCATAACGCAGCAAGTCGAGTCGCTCGTCGCGCTCGCCATCAGTCTTGAAGCAATCCAGTTGAGCGGTCGAATCCGGCTCGACGATGACAATCGCACGACGATTGCCCAGGCCGCGCGAGAACGAATCTATCCAGACCTGATAAGCCGAGGCATCGCCCACGCCGCCCGCCGATGCCCCTCCGCAGTCGCGATGAGGGATGTTGTAGGCGACCAGGATGGGTTCGCGGTGGGCAGCATGCGCCTTGTCGACGAAGCGCTTGACCGCCTTGTGCACGTCTCCGCTCCAGTTGCCGAACCAGCGCGCTGTGGGTACGTTTGCAATCGACTCTGCAATGCGTTGTGCGCGCGGGTCCGCTTGATGCGCTCGCACCCACACTGCGGGACTAGAGTCGGGATCGACATAAAACCCTGCGTCCGCACGCGCTTGCGTAACACCCAGAAAAGCCAGCACAGCGATAACTAGAGAGTGTTTGATGAGCATGTTCAGGTCACTTCCGTGAGAAGGCTTAGCCGTGCATTTCTTCGTTTGCGGCGATCAACGCAATTTCGCTAGCGGAATTTAATACGTGGCCGCGCGGAGCCTGTCTAAAAGATCGCGTAGAAACACCCGGTTCAAAATCGTTCAATCATGCCGAGTTGCACACCGCGTACCGGTGCGCCCGGGTAGGCGACCGGCAATCCCGTCACGTTGACGCCGCGAAGGGTGAACGTAGCGTTGCCGCGATTCTCCAGATCGGCGGCGGTGAAATACAGCAGCAGGGAACGCGACAGCGTGTATTCGAACGCGACGCTGAACTGGTCTGCGTTGTTGCCCTCGCCGCTGCGATCGCGTGCATGCGCATAGCCCAGCGACGCGCGCGCCAGCGGCGTGATGGTCCAAGAGGCTGACAGCGAAATGCCGTCGTCGTGATAGCGTGGACTGCCGCCGTCGCCGTTGAACAGCGCGACGTAGGTGCGCACGGGACCGAACAGATAGGATGCGCCCGCTAGATTCGCACGCAACCCGGCGTCGCCGTGTGTTTGCTGCCGTGCATATGACAAGTTCAAGGCATTCAGGGTGTAATTGGCGGTCACGTAATACCCGCCGATACCGTTGCCGTCGCCCGGGTCGCGCAGCGCTGCCATGCCGGTGACGTCGAAGCCGCCTATCGAAGGAGAGATCCACGTCAACGCGTTATCCGTATAAGGTGTGATCTTCGACAAGTTGTTCAGCCCCGATCCAATGGTGCCTGCGCCAAAGGCATCGAGTCCGCCCTTGAACGGGATGTAGAGCGGCGAATATTGCCGGCCGAAGCGGGTTTCGCCCCACGGTGCGTCGAGGCCGACCCATGCCTGCCGGTTGAACAGGGTGCCGGCCGTGTCGAGGGTGCCGTTCGCAGAGCCAAAGCCGTTCTCCAGGTCGAAGATGATGCTCGTGTCATTGCCCAAGGGCTCGCTCCCGCGCAAGCCAAAGCGAGAGCCGCGATACGCGCCGGAATCCATTCTCGTCGTCCAGCCGTTGCCTGGATTTGTTACTTCGATGCTGGTGTCGAGTGTGCCGTATAGCGTGACTGAGCCTTGCGCACGGACTGTGCCTGCGGTCGCAAGGAGCGGCAGCGCGCAGAACAGCGCGTGTTTGCAAGTGCGGCGGCAGAAGAGCGTCGCATGGTGCCGGGCAAGAGAATTCATCGCGGTCGAATCAGGCTCTTGGCAATAGAATTCCGCGACTTTAACAAGTTGGACCACAGTTGCAACGAAATTCGAACAACGCCACCTTGCGTGGTGCGGGTTCGAAGAGTCATTAAGACACTAGGTTAAAGGGCCCACCGTTATGGCCCGGTTGTTTTCACCGGTCTTGCCGGAGCATATTGCGACCGGCGCTCAGCGACCAAGGTCTTATGTGGCACCAAAGGGCTCCGCCTAAGGGGCGCTTTGACCAAACGTTGTCTTAGCATGTCGTACGCCCAATAAAAACAGAACGTGTACGGAAGAAAAACAAGCAGTAGCCCAAGATCCATTAGCAGGGCTTCAACAAATGTCATCTGCAGCCACCACGCCGACAAGGGAACCGCGATCAGGACCAGACCCGTTTCGAAACCGAGGGCATGAATAACGCGCTTCCACTTCTGCACCTTGTTTGACGCATGGGAAATAAGGATACCGAAGAAAGAGTTGAACGCGAATCCCCACACCATGGCGGTGACGGAAATTGCAATCGTAAGGACCGTGGTCTCGCCCAGAGGTTTATCGACGACCCATGATAGGACAGGAGAAAAAATGCCAATGGCAAGTCCTTCGAAGAGAACTACCTGGAATATGCGTTCGTACAAGCTGCGTTGCGTGGTCATGCCGACCTCACCTTTGAATAGACAGTTGTTATTTTCAGGGGTCGCCCTTAATATCCCAAATTGCTTACTATCGGAAAATCAGATAGATCATGGTCGCTTCTATCGACGCGTTGATTGTGTTTTCGGAGGCCGCCGCCGCGGGCTCTTTCTCCGCCGCCGCGAGAAAGCTGGGGCGCAGTCAATCGACTGTCAGCACGATCATTGCGGACATGGAAATTGACTTAGGTGTCGCGCTCTTTGATCGAACTACCCGAAAGCCCCGTCTCACCGCACATGGCGAAGCGCTGCTCGCCAATGCCCGCGAGACCCTTGAAGCACACGATCGCTTGATACAAGCGGCCGCGCGACTCAGTGCAGGGTTGGAGCCTAGCTTGAGTCTGGCCATATCCAACACGTACCAGCCGCCTCACTATGAGAAGCTGCTCGTGGCATTCGAAAAGCGTTTTCCCACAGTCGAACTCGAGTGCCTGGTCAAGGAGGACGAAGACGTGGTTTCGCTGGTGCAGGAGCGCCGCGCAGCGCTTGGCGTAGTGGCGGCCCTGGCTAGCTATCCTCCCGAAGTCCGCTCAATCAGGCTGGCGGAATCGTCGGAGCTGGCACTGTTCGTCGCGACGGGACATCCGTTAAGCGGTGTTCGGGATCTGACAATGGAAAAGCTCGCCAGGCACCGTGAATTGCGAATCACCACGGGCGTGAAGCCGGGCGAGCATCAGAGAAGCGTGCGAGTCTGGTCTGCCGATAGTTATTTGCTCCTGCTGGAAATGGCGGAGCTGGGCTTCGGGTGGACCGAGCTGCCTCGGTGGGTGGCCGATCGTTTCGGCGCAAAAACGTTAAAGGAGTTATCGGCGCGCGGGTGGCCCCGGTTGGTCGCGGTCGACGCCTTATGTTTAAAGGGCGCTTCGCTGGGACTCGCCGGGAACTGGTTGTTGGATGCACTGACCACGCTCGGCGCAAAGGCCGATCCGAAATAGGCCCGAATGACTCGCTAAGCGCTGCTGCCGCTTAGTCTCTCGATCATGGCAATGCCCGCAGCCGGGTTGTGTGCCTTGAAGCCGCTGATCACGTATAAATACACGTCTCGCGGCGTAGTCGCTGCGGCTGGCTTGCCGATCGTCTCAAGTCCTTTCGGCGTACCGCCCGCCGCCCAGTCACGAGCCCGCTTAGTCCATAAATCCAGCGTTTTGTCGTCATAGCCTTGCTCAACCTGCTCGGTCGTCCCCATGATGCGGGCGTAGACAAACTTCGCCGTTACGTCGGCGATCTGCGGATATTTCGAATCGCCCGCCATGACGATGGCCACGCCATGCTTGCGCGCGAGGGCAACGAATGCCTCGTCGCGAAAACTCTCGTGCCGCACTTCGAGCGCATGCCGGATCTCACGGCCATCGACTTTGTGGGGCAACAGGTTCAGGAAGGCTTCAATGTCGTCTGCATCGAATTGTTTGGTCGGGGCGAGTTGCCAATTGATCGGCCCGAGCTTGTTCTTCAATTCGAGCACGCCGCTCGCGAGGAATCGCTCGACGGATTCGCCGGCCTCAGCGAGCACTCGCCTATTCGTTGCGAAACGCGGCGCCTTTAGCGAGAAGACGAAATCATCCGGGGTTTCGTCATGCCACTTTACGAACGTGGCGGGCTTCTGCGAACCGTAGAACGTGCCGTTGATCTCGATCGTGGTCAGCTTGCGGCTCGCGTATTCGAGCTCGCGCTTTTGCACGAGTCCTTCCGGATAGAACCTGCCGCGCCACGGCTCGAAGGTCCAGCCGCCGATGCCGATCCTGATCTGCCCGGCTTTGCCGGCAGCTTTATCGGTAGCATTACCCGCCGTCTTCCGCGTTGCCATGAATGAGATCCCTCCCCGTGCCCACGATGCGCTCAAGTGTAGCGAATTGGCGCCGGGCGTGTGCCGCAGGGGGCGAGAGGTTCAGCTATCGGAAGACTGAAGGTTCGCTGTGGGTCCGTGCTGCGCCGCGGAAAATCGCTTGCTGTTAGCGCGGTCGCTAGCCAAGGCCGCCTGCCCGGTACGCGTGAACGCCACGAGCGCAAGCGAAACCAGCGCGGCAAAGACGACATAAAAAGCGGGAACATAGTGGCTGCCTGTGACTTCGGTCAGCGTCGAGACGGTCAGGGGCGCAAGGCCGCCGAACAAAGTTACCGCAAGGTTGTATGACAGCGCCACGCCAGTCGAACGCGCCTTCGCCGGGAAGATTGTCGCCAGCATGCCGGGGTGCGGGCCCGCTATCGCAACCTGGAAGAGCGACGCAATAATCTGAGCGATGAGAAGATGCGTGAGCGATGGCGCGGAAACAATGAACCAGAACAACGGGAACGTGCAAAGCAACCAGCTGATCACCAATGGATAGAAAAGGCGGTAGGCGCCGAATTTATCGGCGAGTTTGCCCGAGACCGGAAACAGCAGGAAGTTGATGACCCCGCCTATGAATGTTCCAAGCAAGGCCGACTTGAGCGGGAGATGCAGTTGGTGTTCCACATACAAAGGCAAATACGCGTTCCACAAATAATTGGACGCCGTGCCAATGATCATCACACCCATCGCACATAAAGCCGCATCGCCCTGCTCACGCACGAAGTCGCCTAGCCGGAAAGCACGCGCGGCACCTGTGCGGACTTGCTTGCGCAGGGCCTCGAATTCCGGCGACTCGGCAATGTTATGGCGGATGTAAAAACCCAGCGGCCCGATGAGCGTGCCAATCAGGAACGGCACGCGCCAGCCCCAACTCACGAGGGAATTCGTAGAGAGATTATTGATGAGCAGATAGCTGCATCCTGAAGCCAGCAGTATGGCGAGCGCCTGCGACGACATATTGAAACTGCCGTAGAACATTTTCTTGCCCGGCGGCGCGCTCTCCACCACGACCACCGACGAGAGGCTGAATTGCCCGCCGATCGCCAGTCCCTGGATCAGCCGTGCCAATAGGACTAGAAGCGGAGCGGCAACGCCCAGGGTCGCGTAACCCGGCGCCAAAGCCAATATCAGCGTTCCCGCGCACATCATCAGCATAACCAACGAAAGTGCACGGGTGCGTCCCACGCGATCCGCATAGATGCCCAGCAGGACCCCGCCGAGCGGCCGAACAAGGAACCCAAGGGCGAATGTCGCAAG
Source organism: Caballeronia sordidicola (assembly GCF_000729995.1). GTDB lineage: Bacteria > Pseudomonadota > Gammaproteobacteria > Burkholderiales > Burkholderiaceae > Caballeronia > Caballeronia sordidicola_A. The sequence continues at coordinate 94,464 of NZ_JNFG01000010.1, forward strand.
CGCAAGCGACATCGACACTACGCTGCTTCCCACGGAGAAGAACACCTCTGCGATGATCTTCGAGAAGTAGACATAAGCGGTGAAGTCGAACCACTCGAAGCCGCTCCCGATCACCGAGGCGATCAGTGCGCGGCGGACCTGGCGCAGGTCAGGTGCAGCGGGCGTTGATACGCCTTCGCGTTCTGCTGGATTCATATGTCATCTCCTCCTGCGCGCCGCCGCTCAAGAGCAGGCAAATGACGCGTGATATGCAGCACCGGCCCGGAACAGGAATGCGCCCGGGCGAAGGAAAAGTTGAACTAGCTGGACCGGCGCGCTCGCAGCACGCCCGCGAGAAAGTCCTGAACCGCGCTTACGGCCATCATGCCGTTGTGTGGAACGTTATCCAGTTCATCCAGTTCAACACTGACTCCCTGTTCTTCGAACGACGCCCTGAGCGACCTGAGACGCTCTGGGCGGGTCGTACCGGCATCGTTTGCGCCCGGCATGTTATGACGGCCACCTTCCCGATGTGTGATCTCCCACGTTTCCAGATCCGCCTTGCCGACCACCATATGAACAGGCACGCGGCGCAACGCGTCGAGGTCGAATGCCTTACCGAACTGCTGCTCGAAACCCTGCAAGCCGACCCACCAGTCGCGCTTGATATCGAGCAGGGTCACCGAGCCCGGTGCACCGATCGACACTGCCCATAATTTTTCCGGATGCAGGTAGGCAAACCGATTTGCAAACTGCCCGCCGCCTGAGAAACCGAACAACGCGAACTGGTCGAAGCGCTTGCCGTAACGCTCGCCGATCTCATCGACCATATCGAGCAGCACGCGGTCATAGCGAATGTCGCCTTCGATCAGATGTTTGAAACCGTCCCGGTTGCCGTCACCGCGCACGCCGACCGGAAATAGCGGGCATAAAACGATGCAGTTGTTCCAGCGGCCGAATTCCGCGAACGCGTCGCGATAGTGGGCGAACTGACGCCCCGTCCCGTGCATGACCACGACGAGTTCAACGTTGTTGCCCGACTCCATGATGGTTTCAGGCACGTACAACGTGTAAGCGAAACGCGGGTCGTGGCGCGACGCGAACACGGTCGTCGAACCCAGTTCGTAATACGCCTGCCCGCGCTCGATGGCTTTGTCTACGGGGGGGCGATCAATTGCTTGCGTCATGTCTGCAGCCTTGTAATGGAATGGTTCACCGTACAATTGTGCAGTCGCCGATTCAAAAAAACTAACTGATTTATATTTACACAAACTAAACTAAACCTTTAGTCTCGCGACGTCGGGATACCATCTCCATGAGCACCATTCGGTTTTTGCGCACGTTCTTGGCCGTCGAAAAATACGGATCCTTTGCTGCAGCCGCGGGCCGGGTTGCATTGACACAAGCAGCGGTCGGACAGCAGATGCGCGCGCTTGAGGAAGAGTTCCGAAGGCCTCTGTTCTATCGGTCAGGGCGAGTCATCACGCTAACCCCCGCCGCCCGCGTGCTGATCCCGCAGGCGCGCAAGCTGGTCGCGGCGTATGAGGCAATGCTGGCCGACGCGGACACGGGGCACGAGATCGCCGGCAGCATTACCGTGGGCGCGATTGTTTCGGCGATGGGCTTTCTGTCGGAGAACCTGGTCAGCCTGAAGGCGCAGTATCCGGCACTCGATGTCCGGCTTGTTCTTGGTCATACCAAAGAGCTCGCGGAGCAGGTCACGGCGTGCGAGATAGATGCCGCGCTCACCGTGCAGATACCGTACGAGATGCCCGTCAATCTTCAATGGACGCCGCTTTATGAAGAACCCCTTATGCTGATAGCAAGCACTCGGGTTGCGACGGCCCAGGCAGACGTCTCATCCTTGCTCAAGAGTCAGCCGTTCATTCGCTTCGACCGGACCTCGCCAACGGGGGCAAAAGTCGAGCAGACCCTGCGGCGCATGCGGATCAAACCTAAGGAGATTCTCGAGGTCAACTCAGTGGCCGCCATCATCGACCTGGTCCGGCAAAACGTGGGAATTTCTATCGTGCCTTTGCTTAAGCATGTTGCCTGGACGCGTGACCATTCGCTGATAGCACTGCAACTTCCCTACGGTCCGCTCAAGCGGGTAATCGGTATATTTGAAAATGAGCGCCAGCTTGAGATTACAGCAGTAGTGCGGCAGAAGCTGTTGCAAGCATTGGCTTGAGCCACGCTGGATTTTCGCGGCTGACTGCGCTGACCCTTACCTATCCTTACCAACGCTAAAGATTCGACTGCTTGAGTCGATAAGCTGAAGAGGCCGACTAAGAGGATGAGGGATTTGCTATGCAGATAGGCAATGCCGCGTCGTCGCCAACTCAGGAGCGGACGATATCGACTTCGAGTGCCGCGACTGACCAACGGTCTATATCGGACGATAACGTCGACCCGGTACAAACAGCGCAAGCGACCAACCCCGCAGATGTCGCGACACAGGATTCGGCCGTCACGATTTCGCCCGAAGGGGCTGCAATGGCGAGTCAGGACGCGAGCAGTGACGAGGGCTCGGCGTCGAACGTATCGGCGGTCAAGTCGCTTGCTTACGGGACGCTTGGTCTCGAACGTCCCGACCAGCCGCAACAGGATCGCAACGAGTTCTACACGGCCGGGAGATGGATCGCTGCGGGACTCACCGTCGGGGGAATTATTTCGCTACTGGTTTGAGGTTCCCGTATTGAGGCGTCTAAGAACCAACACGCGTAGCTCATTTCGCTCGCTTAGGCTTCGATTTAGCTTTTGCACCGGATGTATTAAGCGCGATAGCAGCACCGATAAGCGTCTTGAACGCCGCCGAGTCGACCTCCTCGCCTTCATGGATGTCAATCGCGCGCCTTGTGTTTCCGTCGAGGCTCGAGTTGAATAGCTTGGTCGGGTCCTCTAGCGAAGCTCCCTTGGCGAAGGTCAATTTCACTACCGACTTGTAGGACTCACCGGTGCAGATGATCCCGTCGTGCGACCACACGGGCGTTCCCATCCACTTCCACTCCTCCACGACATCCGGGTCTGCATCTTTGATGAGATTGCGCATCCTGCTCAAAGTTTCTCCGCGCCAGTCGCCAAGATCGGTGAGCCTTTTGTCGATCAACTCGGATGCCGGTTGGTCCTCGGTCGAAGCCGATTTTTTCATTGTTTCCTCCTAAAACTTCGAGACGCTTCCTGAGTTCGAGGCGAGCCTTTCCCAGCACTCGGCGATTCAGCTAGCAAATTGCTTCGCATACTCGGTGTTCAAGCGCGGCCAACCGAATTTCATAGCTTCGCCACCGACGATACGCCCAATGGGATCGTTGCCAACAAGCCGATCGAGCACATCGAGGCAGATATGCCAGCCGGCTGCACCCATCGATATGAAGCCGCGATCGATGTTGTGCCAGAGCGTAAGACGCGTGCCGTCGCCGAGCGGTTCAAGTTGCCATCGCATTTCATTTTCGCCCCAGCGGTACTCGAGCAGGGTCGGTGCATCGGCGCGCGTCACCCGCGTATCCGAGATCTGCGGCGTCGGCGTGCCGACTGTTGAAAGCTTGACGGGGCCGACTGACGCGAGGCTTCGATCAGCATCGAATGGCGCCCATTCACGCAGACTGGCCGGATCGGTCAACGCTTGCCACACTTTCTCCGGCGAGTGCCGCAACTCGCGGACGAGAACAAGTGTCCACTTTTCCCCGTCTTTTCTGACCTCGGCGCCCGCGGCAGGGCCCGGCATGTATTCGTCGCGATTGCTCATCGTTTCTTCCCCTTTTTGCGCGGTACAGGATCCATCTGATCAAGGTGGCGTTCCAGAGCGTCGACATGGACCGACCAAAATTGACGGAATGGCGCGAGCCAGGCGTCAATCTCCATGAGTGGTTCCGGTTTGATCCGGTATAGACGCCGCTGCGCATCGACGCGCGATTCCACGAATCCGGCCTCTCGGAGCACTCGCAGATGCTTTGAGACCGAGGGCTGCGAGAGGTTTAACTTCTCCTCGATATCACCCACGGACCGCTCAGACGTTGCAAGCAGACTCAGGATGGCGCGGCGGCTCGGCTCGGCGATGATGGCAAATGTCGATTCCATCTCTTATATATACTCCGTGAAGTATATACGTGTCAAACTATGCGCACGGAGGCTGCGCCATCAGGCGCGCTTTCATTTACAGTCGGAGCGTGGAGAATTGACTTCATCCGTCCAGAGGAGGTGCCATGCATATCGAGCCATTTCAGATTTCCGTGTCCGATGTTGAGATCGACGACTTGCGACGGCGTTTGCGCGCGAGCCGATGGGCATCCATGACTCCGTCCGCGCCATGGCAACAAGGCGCAGACGCCACATGGTTGCGCGAATTGGTGGAGTACTGGGCCGACGGTTTTGACTGGAGGACCGCGGAACGCGGTCTGAACCAACAACCTCAGTTCATGGCCGACGTGAATGGTCAGCGCGTGCATTTCGTTCATCGGCGTGGTGTTGGACCCAAGCCGTATCCGTTGGTCATCACGCATGGCTGGCCGGGATCGTTCTTCGAATTTCACGCATTGGCTGATCTGTTGTGCGATCCGGCTGCGTTCGGTGCTGACCCGAACGATGCCTTCGACGTCGTCATTCCTTCACTCCCGGGCTTCGCGTTTTCACCGGCGTCTGCGACCCCTGGCACCTCTGCGTTTCAGGTGGCCGATCTGTGGGCATCGCTGATGCGGGGTCTTGGGTACGAGAGTTTTGGCGCTCAGGGCGGCGACCTGGGCGCGGGGGTGTCGATCGCGCTCGCCTTGCGGCACTCTCAGGTAGTCGATGGCATTCATCTCAACTTTCTGCCGAGCTCGTACGAACCTGCAATCGATGCCGTGAGTTCGCCGCTTACCGTTGCTGAACAAGACTACCTTCGAGAGAAGGGTGAGTGGGCTGCGCTCGAGGGCGGTTATGCGCATATGCACGGCACTAGGCCGCAGACGCTAGCCGCGTCGCTTAACGACTCACCGGTCGGGCTGGCCGCGTGGATCGGGGAGAAGTTTCGCGCGTGGAGCGATTGCGAGGGTGTGATCGAGCGTAGCTTTTCGAAAGATGAACTGCTCACCAATTTATCGCTCTACTGGTACACCCAGAGCATTGGTTCAGCCATTCAAATGTACTGGGAAAACCGCTTGCAACCCATGCGTTTCGACGCCGGACAACGGATATCGCCGCCGGTGGCCTTTGCGCACTTTCCGAAGGAGATTAACCATCCGCCGCGCGGTTGGCTGGAACGAGCGTTCAATGTCGCGCAGTGGACCGACATGCCACGTGGCGGCCATTTCGCGGCAATGGAAGAACCTGAACTCCTCGCGGCCGACATTCGTAGCTTTTTCAGACGTTTCCGGTAACGAGTCCGGCGGCGAATGGCCTCTATGCGGAATGCATTCTGCATTTCGCTAATCCGCGAGCACCGCAAGCTCTCGATAGAGCCAGCGAAAATAAACTTGACAATGCACGTTGTATCTACAACAATGAATCGATCAACAAACTCGGTTCGATTCATGACTACACGTAGCGCCGTCCGCGAAATCATCAACAATTGTCTGGCCATGCGCGTTCGTATTGTCGCGCGGTCGGTTTCGGCCATCTACGAACAGGCTATGGCAAGCCATGATGTGACGGTTGCCCAAGTCAATATGCTGACGGCGTTGGGACAAATTGGCTCTTGCGCACCGGGTAAGATCGGCGAGGTGCTTCAACTGGAACGATCTACCGTTTCGCGCAATCTGGATCTGTTGATACAGAAGGGGTTGGTTGAGGCAGTGTCCTCGGATGCAAAGGGAATTCGAGAGGTCGCGCTTACAGCAGCAGGCAACGCGAAGATTGAAGCCGTGCTTCCGGATTGGCGGGCCGCACAGAAACAGGCCGGCAAGTTGCTTGGGCCGGATGGAGTGAGGGCAGTCCACAAAGCGTCGGAATCCGTCTGGAATTCGCCGTTTTGATATGTCGCTGCCTCTGATTGACGCCGTCGTTTCGATGGCATTTTTTTTATGCTTAATGTTGTATATACATCAAATATCAACCCTTGAAGGAGATGTCATGACCATCGAGAAAACCATGAACGTAAGAGCAATCGGTCCTGCTTTGCAGCTACCGAAACGATTGGCGACGGCTGCAATGGCGGTCATGTTGACGCTTTCCATGCCTGCTTTCAGCTCCGTACAGGCGGCGGAACCCGCACAAACGCCCGCTTCACTTGGACTACCTGACGTTCCCACCACCAGAATACTTGCCATCGGCCGGTTGACGTCGAAGTCAACGCCCGGCGCTATCGGTGCGATGCTTCCTCAGGAAGTTCGCGACACGGTCAAACTCTATCTTGGGGGAAAGATTGAACAGTGGTACGTCCGCAAGGACCAGGCCAGTGTCGTTTTTATTCTTAATATGACCGATGTGAATGAGGCGCGTAGAACACTGGAACAGTTACCGCTCGGCAAGGCTGATCTAATGGAATTCGACCTGATTCCACTGGGTCCGTTATCTCCGTTGGCAGCCCTGGGCGGTGCAGCAAACCGGTAGAAAATAGCATGGCATCTTAAGTCATAAGACAGCGTGGGGCGAAGGATATTGGAACGGTATTGCGTTTCATATATATAGGATTACGAACGGTATTTAAATATATCTGGAGAACGAGATGAACGATGAACTGTATTTGGTAACGGGCGCGACAGGGGCCACTGGTCGGAGTGCCATCGACCACCTGTTGTCAAGGGGATCGAAGGTTCGGGCCTTCGTGCATAACGACGACGATCGTGCCCAGGCATTGCGCGGCAAAGGAGTCGAGGTCGTCTTCGGCGATCTCCTCGATAACGATGCCGTTCAAAAAGCAGTGCGGGGAGTGACTGGCGCGTATTTCGTGTATCCCGTCATGCAGCCGCAGCTCGTCGATGCGAGCGCCTATTTCGCGCATGCCGCGATAGCCGCAGGGGTACGTTCCATTGTCAATATGTCGCAGATTTCTGCAAAGGCTGACGCCGTAAGCCATGCTGCGCGTTCGCATTGGTACGGCGAACGCGTATTCGACTGGGCCGGCGTTCCCGTTACGCATTTGCGTCCCACGTTTTTCATGGAATGGCTGACGTACGGGTTTCAACTGCCGCTTATCGCTAACCACGATCTCATCAAGGTTCCGGCGGGAGACGGGCGCCACGCACCCATCTCGGCGGAAGACCAGGGACGCGCCATCGCCAATATCATGCTCGACCCAACGCCGCATTCCGGCAAGACCTACCCGCTCTATGGGGCGGTGGAGATGAATCACGACGAGCTTGCGAGCGCCGTTGGCGAGGCATTGGGCCGAAAGATTCGCTACGAACCGGAGAGTTTCGACGATTTTAGCGAACGGCTGAATTCGATCGGGATGCCGAAGCATTTCATCCAGCATATCGTTGCGGTTTATCGCGACTACCAGAACGGAGATTTCGCCGGGAACAACAATGTAATTGAGGCTTTAACGGGTAGAAAGCCCATGACGGTAGGCGAATATGTCAAAGCCAACCGCAAGCTCTTTCAACCGCAAGAACGCTAGTCCGAATTGCTGTGATCGCTGTAGCACCCCAATTTCTATCAACTGGAGTTTTAACATGTCTCAAGCCAAAAATCCGCGCGTTCATGCACACATCCTGCCGGCGCTCAATGCCGTCGTCGCCCCCACGAACAAAATCCTCGCGATTGGTTCGGTGACAACGAAGGGAACGCCCGACGCAATTGCCTCGATCCTGCCTTTCGAAGTGCGCGCCACTGTCCGCAACTACCTGGCCGGCAAAATCGATCACTGGTACTTCCAGGCCGAGGGGTATGGGGTTGTTTTTATCATGAACGCCTCGAGTACAGCCGAAGCTCACGAGATACTGGAAAAGCTACCCCTGGGCGTGTCGGGCATGATGGAATTCGAACTCATTGCTCTTTCACCTCTGAAGCCGCTAGCCCTGTTGCTCGGTGATCCTCCGGTTGCTTAATGCGAAAGCCCAAGCGATCGGTCCGAAAAAGCTGAGCGTCTTGCTGAGCGCCTCACGGGCGCCACATTCCGCGTGACTGTTTTTCGAATATTGCCGCAAGAAACGGGGGGCATTGGAATGCCTTCGTCGATATGGTTCAGGCAGAGAGAGGCGATCGTGCCGCTCTTCTTCAACCACAGTCATTGAGGAATTCACCATGTCCAAGGAAGACGACAACAAGGCTATCGTAGGCCGCTGGTTCACTGATTTCTGGGGCAAGACCTGCAACCTCGACATCGTCGACGAACTTGCTGCTCCTGACATGCTTCTGCGCTACTCGTTGCACGAACCGCGCCATGGGCGCGAGGACATCAAGGCATTCATGACCGATTTCCGCGAGGCGTTCCCGGATCTCAACTTCTGGGGCGCGGCTGATCTCATCGCCGAGGGCGAGTATGTGGTTGGCCGTTGGGAGGGGGGCGGCACGCATACGGGTCCTGCATTCAGCGATTTCCTGATTGGCTCGTTGCCGGCTGCGACTGGCCGGAAGATGCGCTTCACCGGCACGACCGTGCTGCGTCTCAAGGATGGCAAGATTGTTGAGGAGATCGGTCTGGACGACGGCGTGACCGCCTTGCAGCAACTCGGACTCGTCAAGGCAGCTTGAGCGCGCGCGGCGTTTCCAGTATCTTTCAGAAATGCCGTGCGCAGTCAAATTCTTCAGCTAACCACTAGCCGTCCCCGCGAAAACAGCAATGCATTTCACTCAGGATGCCGAATTAGTTGACGAACCTGCATCTTCCCCGTGCATAACCGTCTTTCCTTCGGAGATCACCTCGGTGAGCGAAGAGCGCAACAGATCGATAGCCCGCATGAGCCGGCCCGGAACGGAACCGTGAACGAACCACACATCGACTCCCGTGCGAAAGTCGGTGGTCTCTATAACCTGGAGCGCGGGACGATGCACAGTGCGTTCCAGCATGTCCGGCGTGACGAGCCCGATACCGAGGCCACGCGCTACCAGAGACAATTGCAGCTCGGAGCCAAACGCCTCCACGGCGACATTGAACGGCACGCCCGCCGCTTCCATCGCGCGCCTTAACACCGAGCGCATCCCGCAGCCATCCTGATTGAGCACCCACTCGTAACGGGCCAGATCCGCCAATGTCACTGGCGTATCGGGCAGACCTAGGCTGCGCGCTGCGACGATCACCGTCGGCAGGAACGCGAGGCGTGTAGCGCGCAACGTCTCGGGTGGTGCGATGCCGGACGGCATCAACACGATCGATGCATCGAGCGACGCCCGTTCCACGCTTTGCATCAAAGCTGGCGACCAACCCGCTGTTACGCGCAGCGTAAGCCGGGGAAAGGCATCGCGCAGGAGATCGACTGGCTTTTCGAGCGCCATTTCCGCCAGAAACGGCGGCATTCCAATTCTCAACTCGCCGGACGGCTCGCTTTCGGGAGAGGCCACCAACAATAGATCGTCCACCGCGCGCAACACGGTGCGCGCGAGCGCAACCACCTCGTTGCCCGCGGCGGTCGGCTTGAGCGGCTTGCTTTGGCGATCGAGCAATTCCACGCCCAGCATGGTTTCAAGGTTTTGCACGCGCCGTGTCAACCCGGGCTGCGTGAGATGGAGTTTTTCCGCCGCGCGCACCATCGAACCGCTGTCGACAACCGCAACGAACGCTTGTAGATCTCGTGTATTCAAATGGGCGCTCCAAAAACGTATTCAAAGATAGCACGCATAATCATTATCAACATATTTCAATTGTCGCATAATAAATGCATCACTAGGATGGCTTCTCAGATCCCGTTTTGAGAACCCGTTCGATGAATCCATCAGCAGAAAGTCCCGCCCGTGCCATCACGACGCAGGAAGTCGACAACCCGCACAGACTCACGGGGCCGTTGACTGTCTTCTTCGCGACCGCAGTCGGCGTGATCGTGATGAACCTGTTTGCCGCACAAACGCTGACCGGTGCGATCAGCCGCAGCCTGCATCTCGCGCCTGAGTTCTCCGGCCTCGCAGCCATGCTGCCGCAACTGGGCTACGCAGTGGGCCTGATGCTGCTTGTGCCGCTGTGCGACCTGCTGGAGAACCGCCGGCTGATCGTGCTCACACTGGCATGCGGCGCCGGTTTTCTCGCGATCGCGATGCTTACCGAGTCACGCATAGTGTTCCTGGCCGCTGTCTTCCTGGCGGGCGCCGCCACCAGCGTGATCCAGATGCTGGTGCCGATGGCCGCTTCGATGGCGCCGGAACGTCACCGTGGACGTGCAGTCGGCAACGTGATGAGCGGCTTGATGCTCGGCATCCTGTTGTCACGTCCGGCTGCGAGCTTGATTGCCGGGTCAGCGGGCTGGCGTGCTTTCTACGGGCTTGCAGCGGGGACCGATGCACTCGTCGCTATCGTGCTGTATGTGAAACTGCCTGTGCGCATGCCGGCCATGCCGAAGCGTTACCCGGCCCTCCTGTACTCGCTCTGGACATTGCTGCGCACTGAGCCTGTGCTGCAACGGAACGCTGTATCGGCGGCGTTGGTGATGGGCGCGTTCAGCGCGTTCTGGACTGCGATCGGCCTGCGGCTCGTGCAGCCGCCATTCAGCTTCGATATGAACGGCATCGCACTGTTCGCGCTCGCCGGCGCGGCGGGTGTGATCGTGACGCCGCTCGCCGGCCGCGCGGGCGACCGCGGGTGGGGTCGCAAGACCTTGCTTGCCGGTCACCTGACGATGCTCGCGGCGCTTGTGGGAATCGGCATGGCAGGCGCGGGCTGGGGAGGCTTCTCGGCGAGCGCTCATCCTGTTCTGGCGGTTGCGATGCTCGTCGCGGGTGCGGCCGCGCTTGACGCAGGCGTCGTCACTGACCAGACCTTGGGAAGACGTGCGATTAACCTGATGGATCCCGCCGCGCGCGGACGGCTGAACGGTTTGTTCGTCGGTGTTTTTTTCGTCGGTGGCGCGTTGGGAGCTGCGCTTTCCGGCGCTGCGTGGGCGTCGGCTGGCTGGACCGGCGTGTGTGTAGTCGGATGCATTTTCACCGGCCTCGCTTTCGTTCTCCGGCGGGTGAGGCACGCTGACGAAGCGGGTTAAGAGTCTCGACGTCCGATCTTGTCGGAATGGCTCAGGCATGCAAATCATTTGTCGATTTCCGCGATTTCCGCGATTTCCGCGATTAATCGCGGTTGGTCGTTGAAATGGATACGACTGAGCCGTTATTCGCTGTCGCCGCCGAACGGCAGTTCGCTGGGTTACGTGCACAGCAGGCCGGGCACAAGCGCTTTAGCGCCACCCATTTCATAATTCACGCGAAGGCGCGGCTACATCCAATATGAAAGGTTGCTAAGTTGTATGTATAGGGGGAGACTCGGTCCGGGGCTCATCCTTACAAAATCGAATAAGAAGCAGCCTCCAGTTCACCTCGCCCTGCCATCGCTTTGCCACACCAGTGGCATTTGCACCACCGCTCCCATCCCAGTTCCACGCGAGGCCGCACGGCTACGCCATGCAATCAACGATTGAAAGCTGCGATCTCGAGCCCATTCATGCGCTCGGCTTGATCCAGGGGTATGGAGCGTTGGTGGCATTTGATCGAGCCGGATTCGTAGTCGCCCGTTCCACCAACGCAACGTCTTTACTCGGACACTTGCCTGGCCTCGGCATGAAGATGACCGACGCACATTTCGATGAAACCGCGAGAGATGCCATCGCCCGGGTACTGGAGAATCCCGAGCAAGTCGCTGAGAGCGTGCAATGTTTCGGAGCGGACCAGCGGCGTTTCGACCTTGTCATGCATTGGTCCGATGATTTACTCCTGGCCGAGTGGGAAGCAAAGCCGTTGATTGTCCCGCCAATTACGCATTACGCGAACCTGGTACAGCAAAGTATTCAACAGTTGCAGCGCAGTGCCGCCTCGTCGTTGGAACAATTGCTGCAAGTCGCGACAGACGCCATACGGACGCTCACCGGGTTTGATCGGGTGATGGCGTATCGATTCCTGCCGGACGGCAGCGGTAGTGTCAGCGCCGAATCCAGGCGTGCCCAGCTTGCGCCGTACCTTCACCTGCGTTACCCAGCCGGAGATATCCCGGCGCAGGCGCGACGCCTCTACGTCCTCAATCCAATACGCCACATTGCAGATGTTGGAGACGTCCCGGTGGCGATCGAACCCGCTATTCCTCAGGCAAGCGGTAAGCCGCTCAACCTTACTTATTCGATCTTGCGCAGCGTCTCGCCCATTCACATCGAATATTTGACGAACATGGGTGTCGCGGCCTCGATGAGTGTTTCGATCGTCGTCGATGGCAAACTGTGGGGCCTGATTGCATGTCATCACATGAAACCGTTGTCGGTGCCTCATGCAGTTCGCGTGTCCTGTACCGTGCTGGCTCAAGTGCTGTCGATTACCGTCGAGCGGAACGAACTTTCCCAACGTGCTTTAGCAGAGTGCCGTATTGAAGGTCTGCGTGGTCAGGTGGCTAACGCGCTGGCATCGGCGGACGACGCTACGGCCGGATTGCTAGCCGCGAACGACGCCATGCGCGGGTTGATCGGGTGCGATGCGCTGTCGGTACTGGTGGGCCAGCGGGTAGGGTCGTTTCCGGCGAACCTCGATCGCGCGGCCGCCATCAAGGTGGCCGACTATTTGAGCGACCACCGTCAGGACTTGCTCGTGACCGACTCCGTTTCGCGAGACGTGCCGGCACTCGACGGATTGCTCACGGAAGCCAACCATGCCTCAGGCATTCTCGCGATCCAACTAAGCGGCACGCCCGCGATCACGATCATCTGGTGGCGAGCCGAACTTGTTGAAACTGTCCATTGGGCGGGACAACCCGAGAAGCTCACGGCGACCGGCACGAATGTCGAGTGCCCAAGGCCACGAAAATCGTTTGAAATCTGGAAAGAGACGGTGCGCGGCAGTAGTCGAGCCTGGGACGCGACCGACCGGTTTGCGGCTCGGGAACTTAAAGCGATCTTGCAGGAGGTGGCGCTCAATCATATCCGGGTGGCCGAGCACGAACGCGCTGCTTTGCTTGCAATTATGGGTCACGACTTGCGCGACCCCCTCCAGGCCATCGATATGGTTGTCACGCTAATGGGGCGCGGGCTTCTCTCAAATGCTGACGGCGTCAAACGCATCGAATACTCATCGCAGCGCATGCAGTCGTTGATCGCCTACATCCTGGACGTAAGCCGCTTGCGTACCGGAGTAGGTCTGGCCATGGAAGTTCGCAAGATAGCGCTCGCGCCGCTCCTGTATGCGACTTTCGAACGGGCGCAACAAGCGCACCCTGGGGTCGAGATGACCGTGGCAATCGGCGAGCTCGGAGAGTGCCTGGTGGATGGAGACCGTCTGGTACAAGCTATCTCGAACTTGCTGAGCAATGCCCGGCATCATGGAGATATGCGTTTTCCGATCCAGGTCAGCGCGAACCGTTGCGGGGATCAACGGCGTATTGAGATTACGAACCGGATCCCGGCTGGCGTTTCGTTCTCACCGGGGCTTATGACAAGTCCCTTCATCGTATCGTCGTCGAGGAACCCGCGGAACAAAACGGGGCTTGGCCTCGGGCTATATATCGCAAACGCGATCGCAGTCGGCCTCGGCGGTGCCCTGGAAGTTGATCGCATCGGGGACGACGCCCGATTCACGATTGTGCTCAACGACGACCCGTTGTTAACGGGCACTGCTCATTAACAATTGCCCGGCAGGCGAAGCGTTCGTGCAACGCACCTCACGCCATACCGGAAATTGCTCACGCTGGCGTCCGTTTTGGGCCCTTCTGCAGCCGCTGGCACCTCGCAGCTTGAGCTGCGGGTTCCGGGTCGCGTGTCGCCGATCGCGGCATGCAAAGGTCAGCCGGCAGGCGTCGCTCGCCAACTGCAATACCGGAGGAACGACTGGCCGGTGTGCATCAAATAGCCGCTGGTCAGGTTCGATAACGCACCTTCCAAGACCAGGCTATCCGCCACTTGCCAACTCCGTGTCCTGCCCCCCCCGGAATCCTGAACTGCTGCCCAGTAATTCATTTGCTACACTTGATTGCGAAGCAGGCCTGTTTGTCGCTTGATTCGACCCTGATGGCAGCTGAGTTGGGAATCGTCGTGACCCGTTTCGGCGGCTTCAACGGTCGCGCATTCAACACCAATCCGGTTTATGGAGAAGGGCTTCACGGTCACTGTTCTGCTCGTTTGCGTTGCCGAGATGACTCCGGCTCCATTACCAAAACCACGACGTCGCGCCTGCCAATGGCTTCACATCCCGTTAGATAACAAGAAAGTAACGAGACTCTGAGTAAGCAGTTCACGAATTCGTTAGCCGGGAATGCACTATGAAGCGGCTGACCCACGCTACGACTCGAGTACGTTGGCGTTTTTCTGTTCATGGGCCTGGCGCCACTATTGCGGGCCCACGCGTCGGTCCTTCCTCGCAGGGCATGAATGAGTGCGGAGGTGTCGCCATGATTGAGTCTTCCGATTTCCGGAGCAAAAAGATTGCGCTTAATCACGGAGACGGCCGTATGCCCGCGCTCGGATTTGGCACGTTGATCCCCGATGCGGCTACGACGATCAGTGCCACCCGATACGCGCTGGAAGCCGGCTATCGACACTTCGATTGTGCCGAGCGATATCAGAATGAGCGCGAGGTGGGCGAGGCTCTGCGGATAGGGCTTGCTGCCGGAGGGATTGCGCGCGAAGACATCTTCATGACCACAAAATTGTGGAACTCCAATCATCGGCCTGAGCGCGTCGAAGCGGCTTTCGAGGCAAGTCTTGAAAGGCTCGGGCTCGACTATCTTGATCTCTACCTGATACATACTCCGTTTGCATTTCAATCGGGTGACGAGCATGATCCGCGCGATGAAAGCGGCGATGTCATCTACGATAAAGACGTGACATTGCTAGACACGTGGAAGGCGATGGAAGATCTCGTCGACGGTGGAAGATGCAGGGCCATCGGACTTTCTGATGTTGGCTTGAACGAATTGCGGCCTCTCTATGAATCGGCACGAATCAAGCCGGCGGCGGTGCAGATCGAAGCACATCCGTATCTTCCGGAAACGGAGCTCCTGGAGTTCTGCAAGGAGAAAGAGATCGCGTTTTTGGCTTTTGCGCCATTGGGTCACGGAATCAGGCCGGGACCGCTCGACGATCCAGTCGTCTTGCAGATTGCAGCGCGAATTGGAATTACGCCGGCACAGGTACTGCTTGCATGGGCGATCCAGCGTGGCGGGGCTTTGCTCACCACCCCTAAAACCCCGGCCCGCGCGCGAGAGAATTTCGATGTCTCGGCGCTTCCGGCAGACGCATTCGACGAGATCAACCGGATTGAGACGAGGCAGCGGTTCAACCAAGTCGTCAAGACAGGCAGTCCCGGGTTTATCCCGCGGAGCAAGCAATAGATTGAAGTGAACGGTATCCGGAGGCACTCCATGCAGGAAGAACAAATACGTGAAGCCCTGAATGCGCACTGGCACGCGTCGGCGGCCGGTGATCTCGACGCGGAACATGATATTTACGATGACGATGCCATCTGTGACTATCCCCAATCAGGTGAACGAATTATCGGGCGAATCAATTTGCAGGCGCTGCGGGGTCACCATCCAGGTAAGCCATCAGGTTTCGATGTCAGGCGAATTCAAGGTGAAGGCAGTCTGTGGGTCACGGAATACGCCATCACCTATAACGGGCGAGTCGCTTACACAGTCAGCATCATGGAGTTCTGCAACGGCAAGGTTATTCACGAGACCCAGTATTTTTCGGATCCCTTCGAAGCACCGGGTTGGCGGAGCCAATGGGTTCAGAAGATCGCGTGACGTCACATTGCCGCGAGATCTAATACTTTAATGGCCGCACTGGTCGGGGTGTTGTACGTTGTTGCACAACAGACTTTTGCATGGGGATCGCTTCGGGTGCCCGGTAAAGTTCCTTGCGACGATGCGTCGGTGATCATCGCCGTGACCGTGATTACCGTTTAACCGACCTGGCGATTGCCGTACTGTGCGGCATCGTCATAGCTGCATTGAACTTCGCCTGGCTGCATGCGCGCGAAATACGCGCCGAGGTGAAAACAGCAATGAAGGTGCGCGAACAGATGTCTTGCACGGCACTTTGTTCTTCGCATCGAGCGCGAATTTCCGGGACCTTTTCCAGCCCCTAACCGATGCAGAAGAAGTCATCGTTGATTGCCAGCATTTGCATGTTGCCGATCACTCTGCAATCGTTGCTTTTGAAGCGCTAAAGGAGCGCTATCTAAAGGCCGGGAGGCGTTTGCGATTTGTGAACCTGTCGTCGCGCAATCAACCTATTCTTAAGCGCACCGGTGCTTTGCTTGTCAACGCCTGACGCCGATTTAGTCGCATAGCTGTGTGGCCGTTGTACTTCGAGACCGGACTTCGCCACGAGGCTGCGAATGCGCACCTGCTAAACTCGTCCCGGTTCCCGACTTAAGCGACTTTGAATAAACCAATCATGAAGAGTAGCTCCAAAGGCGGCCTTGTCTATTCCACCGATAGCGGGCGGATGTGTCCCGAATGCCGGCAAGCGCTCGCAGAGTGTATCTGCAAGACGGTTGCCAAGACACTGCCGGTAGGTGATGGCGTAGTGCGGGTGACTCGCGAGACCAAAGGCCGGGGCGGGAAGAGCGTGACGCTCGTCAAAGGGCTGGCGCTCGATCCGCTTGCCTTGGCACTGCTCGGCAAGCAATTGCGCACGGCCTGCGGTTCTGGTGGAACCGTCAAGGACGGCGTGATTGAAGTGCAGGGTGACCATTGCGAGCGGGTCATCGAAGCGCTCAAAAAGTTCGGTCACAACGCGAAGCGGGCCGGAGGCTAATCGCTTCAATGAGCAGCGGTGGAGTGAGTTCAATGGACCGGGTGCGTCGCAGGAACGGTCAATCAACATCGAACCATAGGCGCCGGCCCGCTCAGACAGACTAACGCACCGGTTCGAGTTCACCGAGCCGTCGTGACGCGGCATGAGCAGTTTCCTGACAAATGCGGAAGCCTCGCTGGCCCAGGCGACGAAGCCATCGGGGCGCACGAGCGCAGCGCTAAACCGAGGCAGGCCGTCGTTTCAATATTCGAAACGATTTAGCGCATTGAACCCATGGGGATTTCAGTGCCGGGGGTGCGTGCAGTGACTTCGTGCCTGCAAAGATAATCGGGCCATTGACTGCCACGATATTCCTCGCGTTTCGTCGAAAAGAATCTACATTAACCAATGTGGCCCGTTCGCTTCGCCTTCTATGCCGCTCACTTTTTGCAGTAGGTTCACGCGCAAAGATAAGGTATTCGAAGCATCGGCACGAATTCGCCGTTGAGAACTCACATGTCGTCGTCAACGTTTTGAACACTGCGTTCGGTCGTGGCGCGGATTGTGTTCGCCCATCGTTACGGCAAAGTTTCAGATGTCCCATGGTCGGCAATCGTCAACTTACGGAGATCAGCATGACGACTTATTCCTGGACAGGTGCGGCAGGAACAGAGGATTTCTCGACGCCGAACAACTGGCTGGTCGCGTCGCCGCCACCGCTGCCGGCCTTGCCAGTACCGGGTCCGGGCGACGACGCGATGTTCGACACCGCCAGCGCGACGATCGCGGGCACGGGTACTGCCGGGCGGCTCATCTTCGGCGGGTCCGACGTTGTCAGGGGACAATTGACGGCCGTGATGGGTACCCAGGCCGCTGCAGACTTGTCGTTGCACCCGGGGGCTGTCCTGACTACGCCATTCATAGGCATCGGGGTTTCCTCGGGCGATGTCGGCAAGCTGACTATCGGCAAGCACAGCAGCCTGGTCGTCAACGGATTTCATCTGCCCAACAACTACGCAATCGGAGTTGCCAACGCGACGGGGTCGATCGGAACGTTGCGGGTGCATGGCGCGGGCGCGACCCTCAATGGCGGCGGCGAACCGATGTCGATTGGCCAGAACGGCAACGGGGTGATGCAGATTGAAGACGGTGGCATGGTAAGCGCCGGAAACGCGGACCCGCTTATCTATCCCTGGGCCGTCATCATCGGCAATCATGCTGGAGCGAATGGCACTGTCGAGGTGTCGAACGGATCGCTGCTGGCCCAGGGAGAGATCATTGTCGGCCGGTCGACGAGCGGCATGCTGAAGATCGGTCCATCCGGGCTCGTCAGCGCACCCGACCTGGCGGCCGGCTGGACGCCGGCCGGACAAGGGTCGATCACGGTCCATGGCGAGCACGCGCGGCTGGTTCTCATCAACACACTGGAAATCGGGCACATGGGTTTCGGCTCACTTGACGTCACGGATCACGGCGTGGTTTCTGCGGGCGTCAGCACTATCGTGAACGGTCCAGTGACGCTCGCGGACGGGTTAATTGAAACGACAGGCATGGCGGTCAACGCGAGCGGGACGCTTGTCGGCCATGGCACCGTGATCGCTGCCGCGGGCTGCATCAACACGGGAAATATCAGTGCGTCCCAGCAACTGACGCTCATTGGCCCGATGCAAAACAACGGCATGATCAAGGCGGTTGCGGGCAGCGACTTACGCTTCGTCGGCGCGATCAGCGGTTCCGGCACGATCACGTTGACAGCAGGCAGTACTGCGTCGCTCGAAGCGGTAGCAAGCGGCCAGACTGTCGCGTTCAGCGGTGGTAATTCAAAGCTCGTCCTGCGCAGTCCTCCCGCGTTCAGCGGCAGCATCTCGGGCTTCAATGGGAACGACACAATCGTGCTGGATGCCCCCGCGACCAATTTTTCATTCGTGCCAGGTCTGCTCACCGTTTTTGACGGAGCGATCCCTGGAGTCATCGTGGCGCAACTCGCAATGATCGGCCCATATTCCGTCGTGAACTTCGACCTTGTACCCGGCAACCCTGCTGTGATCAAGTATGTTTAAGGCCTGGCCGTCACTCCGGTGACGGCATTTTAACGACCTATTCGCCCGCTTGGATCGGGCGCCTTGCTTCCTAAGGTCATCTCGACTACAGCACATCCCGCAGCCCGCTCACATTAGTTGGCTGTCTGCTAGCGGCGAAAATTATTGGCCGGCTGGGAATAATGAATTACGCGTCTTTCGTTATCTCGAACTTGTCCAGTCTGCCTCCCCGCCTTGCTATAGCAATTTTATAGCGGGCCAGTTAAGAGCATGACCCCGACCATCGTAACTTCTGACTGCGGTCAAAACGCCCGCGAGCGTTTCCGCTGGTTCGAGCCGTGAATGCCCCCGCGCAGCAGCGGCTTGTTCCCCGCTAACACCGTTAGCGGGGAACCGGTGCTCATGAGTAGAGGCCGTGAATGCTAGTACTGAGCTGACCTTCCGTCATTCCCGCCAGGCTCTGAAAATCACCACGCCATCTAAATCGAGTGAAGTGTCTGATCAAAGGCTAGACACCCACGACAACATCGGATATTTTTGCGCGTCCCGAAAGTCATTTTAAGAACTGACACGGAATCCCGTTCACAGAAAGCCGGTCGTAATTAAAAAGCCGAATGCGAATTGGTCGTTAACAGCGAACTCCAAATAAACAAAATCAAAGCCAGGGGTAAGGAAAATGAAAAACTTCGGTCTGCAAAGGTCTCTCATGACGTTGGGCCTATTGGCCTTCCTGGCCGGATGTGGCGGCAGCGGGAATAGCAGCTCGTCCGGCAATAATGCGGCGCTAAGTGCGGATCAAAGCGCATCCGAACAATTTCTGCTTGCGCCAAATGCTTCATACGCTCTTAGTTGGGATTTGCCGGTTTCAGGCGCTCCTGTAAATGGATTCAATTACCTGATTGAGGCGCATGCATCTATGGCAGCGTCGCCATTGACGGCCGGCACGCAGAAGCTCAACGAAACTTCATACACGTCAATTGCGAATTCTCTCGGTGTGCCGGCAACCGGGACGCCCGTGCGTTATCTGGTGAACGGCGCAATCCTCGTCGGCTCAAGTTTGTCCAATGTCAGTTACCAGGGAACAGGCGTGCGGTTCGACGACATTGCCAGCGATGGCGTAACCGTTGTGGACAGCGTACTTCGCTCCAACTATTCGGTCGTGCCACTGACGGGCGCGGTCACAGCCGCGCCAACGGAGTTCACGCAATTCTTCAGCGTGCTCTATTACAACGCGTCTTTGCTCAATGCATCGAGCACATGGAGCGCGGGCGCCGCCTATGAGAAATTCACCGGCACGCAAATCGGCGACCTTTACACGGTCGTGGACTTCGCGGGCGCCACGACCGGTAACGCACCGACGCCGGTAGCAAGCGGTACGACAATCGCAGCGATGATCGCGGCCGGGGGTATTTTCTCGACCACCGACGCGGTGACCTATACACTCAGCAACGGCACCGTGTCGACGATCAATGGCGTTACGACATACTTGGCGTCGAATGTGCGCGCGAACTTGACGACACCCGCCTATCGAACCTTCTACGAGCTAAACGGCAACGTCTACGAGGGCAACTTGATCAAGTCCGGTACGGTGGAGGGCGGCAATGCGTATCTGGTAGCAACGCCCGGCACCACGGGCTATACCGTCAACTTCTCGCAGAACTATCAGATACGCTTGAACGCAGCGGCGGTTGCGAGCCTGCATGCAGCAGTGACGTTCTAGGGCATCTACGCGTAGGTGCTTCCCGGCTGCCACGGGCAGTCGGGAAGCACGCCAGCTTCTGCATAGCGGCCGTTCGCTTAAGTATCCGTCAGCCGAAGCTCATCCGGCGCACGTCGACCGTGACGGCTCAATAACTATGGCCGTCTGAATGACTGATGTTTGGCCGACATTCTCCCTTCCGCAAAATAGGTTCAAAGAGCGGTAGCCGAGCCCGGATCGGCATGTCCGATCCGGGTAAGGTGAAACGTGCGACGCAATTCGAAGCCAAGACGTTCATACAACCCAATCGCGGAAAGGTTGTCACTGAACACGTGCAAAAACGGCGTGTCTCCCCGTTGCACAATTTGTCTGCCCAAGGTTTTCACGAGCCGACCGGCAAGTCCTCTGCCACGCCAGTCTTCATCTACACAAACGGCGCTTATCTCAACGTATCCGTCGAGGCGCATCCGTTCGCCGGCCATTGCAATGAGACGCCCCTGGTCGCGAATGCCAATGTAGTTTCCCATCTCACCTGTTCGCTTGCCGAAAGGACCGGGTTTGGTCTTCCGGACGAGATCGAGCATATCTTTCGCATCCACGTTGCTCAGTTGGATCACCTCCTGAGCGTCCGTGCTTCCGGCTTCCTGGTGCTTAGCGACCATTTGATGGACGATGCCCACATGCGTTATCTGCAGCGTATCGACTCGACCCATAGGATCCAGGGATTGCAAAACGGCCTGTTCGTGAGGCAGCAGAAGCTGGTGGAGCGCGCGGTAGGCAGCGGGGGTTGCGGACGCCAAAGCAGCGAAGGGAGCCACATCGGGATGGTATCGACGGGCAAGCTTGTCTCCGCTCCCAAGATGGGCCTGCCTGGTCGTAAGCGCCGCCCAGACCGGGCGGTCGAGGCCAGTGTGTATCGAACCATTCATATACTTTCCTTTGCAAGAGCCAACTCTGTACCGGCGAATTGAATGTTCAGCGAAGCGCAACACCGAGGCCGCATTGCTACGCAGTCTAGACGGTGAGCCTGCACAGGGCTATAGTCACAAATGACATTAATCGAGTCATTTGTGACATGAGACTGGCTATCCTCGCACTCGATGGTGTATTCGACACCGGGCTTACCGTTCTGCTGGATACCTTCGCGACGGCCAACGAACTTGCCGCCGCCCGAGGATTCGCCTCACCGCCCTTCGACGTAAGCCTCGTAGGCGTGCGCAGACGCATCCGTACCGCGCACGGGTTGTCCACTCCGGTCGAGTTGGCAAGCAGTGTTCGTCAGCCGGATTGGGTCGTCGTACCTGCGCTGAATGCCAAACAGCCGGAGCGCCTGATTGAGGCCCTGGAGCGCAGCGACGTGCGCGACGCCATGGCGTACCTTCGTACCTGCAACGCTGACGGCATTGGAATTGCAGCGGCGTGTATTGGTACGTTTGTGCTCGCGGAAGCCGGGCTTCTGGACAATCGCGACGCGACAACCAGCTGGCCGTTGGCGCCGTTCTTCCGTCAACGCTACCCGACTGTCAAACTGGACGATTCCCGCATGGTTGTCGCGTCGGATCGCGTGGTGACTGCTGGAGCCATGATGGGCCATCTCGATCTTGCACTATGGCTGGTGCGACAGGCGAGTCCTGAGTTGGCGACGCTCGTCGCCCGCTTCATGCTGGTTGACGCGCGTTCGTCCCAGGCCGAATACATTGTTCCCGACCACCTCGCGCACGCCGATCCGTTGATTGCTAAATTCGAGCGGTGGGCTCGCGATAATCTCTCTTCTGGATTTTCGCTTCAGGAAGTGGCGAGCGTATTGTCCGTCGGCACACGCACCTTGCAACGCCGCACGGAGGCAGTGCTCGGCAAGTCGCCGCTGGCATTTTTCCAGGACCTTCGGATCGAACGGGCACGGCACCTCGTATCTATTGGCTGCGACGTTGAGACAATTGCGAGCGAGGTTGGCTACGCCGACTCGGCGACATTGCGAACTTTGTTGCGCCGAAGGCTGGGCCGTGGAGTGCGGGAGCTTCGCGCCGACATGCGATAACGCACATCTCGCGACGAGCGCATGCATAGGGCCGTGCGACTCCGCTAAAGCTAAATAGAGGGCATCTCAAGATGACTGAGCTTTCAACGATGAAACGCCGAACGGCCCTCATTGCAACGCTGTCGGTTGTGCTCACGGTCAACGCCGGCCTATCCGTTTCCGCGTTCGCGCAGACCCAAGGTTCGATTTCCCCGCCACCCATCGCGTCACAATCCTCGCAGCAGGCAATTGAATCCATCGCGAAAGTATTCGCGCCTGGCGGCACGCTGCGCGCTTCTATCAATCTCGGGAATCCGGTGCTGGCGAGCATCGATCCAGCAAGCGGCAAGGCGGTCGGCGTATCGGTCGATCTCGCCACCGAACTCGCCAGGCGTCTCGGTGTGCCGCTGCAACTGGTCGTGGTCAAGTCGGCGGGAGCATCGGTGGATAACATCAACCAGGACAAGGCGGATGTCGGTTTCTTCGCCGTCGATCCGAAGCGCGGACAAGAAATCAGTTTCACGAAACCGTATGTGTCGATCGAAGGCTTTTACCTGGTGCGCGACACGTCGCCGATCATCACCAACGATCAGGTCGACCAACCGGGAGTGACGGTTGCAGTCGGTAAGGACAGCGCGTACGACTTGTTCCTCACGCGCGAATTGCATCGCGCGAAGATTGTGCGGATTCCGACATCCCCCGCAGTGGTGCAAGATTTTCTAAGTCAGCATCTGGACGTGGCGGCGGGCGTCAGGCAACAGCTTGAAAGCGATGCCGCGAAGGCCGGTGGATTGCGGCTGCTCGATCAACGCTTCATGGTGATCCGTCAGGCGATGGGGGTGCCAAAAGCAAAGGGCGATGAAGCGGCTGCGTATCTGTCGAGGTTTGTCGACGACATGAAAGCGTCGGACTTTGTAGCAGCGTCCCTGGCGCGCCATCAAATTGCGGGCGCGGTCGTTGCGAAAGACAACGACTAGCGGGTGCGCGCCCACAGCTTTACTTGGTCGGGAAGAAATGACACACGTTAAGGATTCCTCTTCTTATGGCGCAGAAGATAAACGTGGATCATGCATGGCTAAACACGTCACGCCTTGAGGTTGGGCAGGACAAAATGGCGCAGCACTTCGTCGGGCACTTGCCAGTCTTTTCGATCGTTGTAATTTCCTGCTGTGACCACCACCACGAGCGCGCGTGCTGGAATGATAGCCAGTAGCTGTCCACCATTACCCAACCCCAAAACATAGTGCTCGCCCCGAATTCCGGTCTTGCTCGGATAGGCGATTTCGCCGACTCGCCACAGGTAACCATATGACTGTCCGTCACGCACCGTAGCGGCGGGAGTGAAGCTTGCGTCGAGCCAGGCCGCGGGCACGATCGCACGGCCCTTCCATTGACCACGGGCGAGCACCAATTGGCCGACGCGCGCGAGCTCACGCGGCGTCAGGCGTAGCCCGGAGGCGGCAATCGCCTCTCCATCCGTGCCTTTTGCCCACGAGAATTTGTCGATACCAAGCGGCTCGAAAAGAGCCGAGCGCGCGTAGTCCGCGAGCGCTTGCCCGGTACCCTTCTCAATCAGGCGAGCGACCAGCGCAACGGCCCCGCCGCTATAGATCCAGACTTCGCCCGGTGCGGCGACTATCGGCCGTTCGAGCACGTAGCGATATCGATCGGGAGCCGTGTCCATTGCCGTCTCGCTGTTGCCCGGATCGAGATACGAAAGTTGCTCGTTCCATTGCATGCCGAGCGTCATGGTCAGCGCATTGGCGATCGTGAGATTCGCCCGTTGCGGATCTCGAGCGAGGTCCGGGTATTCCGGGAACTGCGACAGGAGCGGCGTATTGACTGGCGGGACGCGCTTGTCCGCGAGCGCAATGCCGTAGAGCAGCGACACCAGGCTCTTGGTGACGGAGCGCAGATCGTGTTGAGTGTCAGGACCGAATACAACTTCCGCAGGCGCTTGGCCCCGGGTTTCATCGAGACCCGAAAAATAGCGCTCGAAGGCTATGCGCCCTTCATGCAACACCAGGACGCCGTGCAGGTTGGGCAGCGAGGTGGTGGTACGAAAGGCCTCGAAGCGGGCATCGAGATCGGGTGCGAAGCCGGAGTCCCCTGGGGGCGTCGCTGCCCAGGAGGCGGTTTGGGCGAAGAGCGGTATCTGGCTCGCTATTAACGCGACTCCGGCTAGTTTGAAGATATCGCGGCGGCTGACAGACTTGATCATGAACGTCTCCTTGAAAGCTCTGGCGTGCTCTGTCGCTAGGGCATGTTCTCGATACGGCCACTACCCGATATGGCCGAATGCAACTGCGCCGGATGACCGTGCAGCTTCACGACACCACTGCCACGGATGACAACGTCAGCGTTGTCCTGCGCCGCGACCTGCACTTCGCCGCTGCCATGGACCACGATCTCCGCAGACCTGGCCGAGAGGCCTTGCAGTTCCGCCTCGCCCGAACCCGCGACATTGAGCGCGACAACCTGCACGGCGCCACTCGCGACAACATGGCCGCTTCCCGTGATGCGCAATTGCAGCTTCTGCTGGTCGATACCCGATAGAACGAGGTTGCTGTTGCCCCTGATTCCCCATGCTGCGATCGACGGGGCCGTCAGGCGAACCGAGAGATGTGCGAGCGGGGCACATTCGAGATCGCTATCGAAACCGAGCCGGCCGTCAACAATGCGCACATGGCTGATCACAGAAGAATCGCCCGTCACGGTCGCTTCGGCTTTGGGGCCTGGCTGGTAGCTGACAGAGGCCGGCAGATCGATATCGAGGCGGTCGTTCGCCTCGAACGGGAACGTAACGGAGGCGGGCGAGGTGCCGGCAGGGCTCGCGGCATTAACGCCGCTTGCCGGCGAACGGTCGAACCATGTCGAACCACAACCCCATCGCCCATGTCGCCACCAAGACGCACCGTCATCCCGATGCGACCCGGCGAGCGAACTGCCTAGCGCAAGGAGAGCAACGAGCGCGACGGCGACGCTCAATCCCGCAACTACAAACAATGCTGGTCTCTTGGTCGCGTTCCGCTGTTGCGTCGACATGTCTACGCCCGGGTCTCGCGTCGTGTCTTCATCGGGCTCGAGCAGGTGGTAATGCAATCGCATATAGCGTCCGAGCATCCGCACGCCTGCGCCGAGTCCCATCAGCAGCAGTGAGCCGCCGACGACAAGGCAGGCAATCAGCCCGATACCGACCACGAAGCGGATCACCCCGCCAACGAACGAGCCACCGTGCGCAAAAAATACGACGGTGAAGATCATGTGTGCCCCGACAGCGCCGAGGGCCGCGAGGCCGATGCCAATGCCGAGGGCAACGGCTGCCAGGACGAGCAGCAGGGGCATCAGGAAGAAGATGTCGACCGCTGCGAGGCCTGCCAGCGCAAGCATGGCCGTGATGAGGTTGGCAAAGCTGCGATGCGACTCGAATCGCCGCAGGCCGGTTTCGGCGCGTAGCTCCCGGGCGAGCCGCGCCGGGTCGCCCAGGGCCTCGGCGACCTCCGCCTCACTGCGACCCGACGCGCGTGCTTCCGCAAAATGGGCTTCGTAGTCGGCGATGATCTCGTCGACCTCCTGCTTCGACAGACCGGCAAGCCCGGCTCGCAGCGTGCGCAAGAATGCTTCACTGTTCAAGTGTGGTCTCCGAGAAGTTGATCGACCGCGGCCACAAAGGCCCGCCAGTCACGCCGATGCGCTTCAAGCGCGTCATGGCCCATCGGCGTGAGCCGATAATATTTACGCGAGGGCCCGCTGGCCGATTCGACCAGGCGGGTTGCGACCAGCCCGTCGTTCTGCATGCGGCGCATCAGCGGATAGATCGTGCCTTCGCCCATGCCGACGGCACTGGCGAGCGTGCTGGCGATCTCGTAGCCGTAGCTCTCCCCACGTGACAACAGGGCGAGCACACACAGATCGAGTGCCCCTTTCTTCAGTTGAACCTGGATCGATTCGGTCATGTGCGAACTCGTTGAATAGCTTAAACATATAACATGCTACCTGTTTATGCAAGATAGTAGATTGATATTTATCGGGGAGCTGGCCGCATGGGTCGGCGGCCCGGAAACTTCAATTGAAAGGAGCGCGGGATGCGTCGGCCGTAATGAAGGCGTGAATTCGCGAGGCCGCTATTGGCTGGTGCTGTTCAGGCTCATCAAGCGAGACATCGTAATGCGGCAGGTTGTCCGCCAGCGACAACCACACGCCGCGCAGGTACATAGTCATGGCTAGCGTTGGCCACCACGTGCCGTATAGATAAAACGCGCCCGCATACAGCACGAGCGACAGCAGCCAGTCACGCCGGATGCGGCTACGCCGTGCCGGATCTCGAGCGAAACCGATGAACAGACGCTGAACGTTCAGTCCGGCAGCCCCTTCACTGCCGATTGCTCGCGCGACCACCTGACACGTGCGCTTGACCGGCAGAAAAGCGAGCACCGGCAATACCAGTTCCGCCACATAGAGACCGCCCAGCAAACGCGCGTAATAGTGAACACGGGCGCGCACACGATGCGACGAGCCATCGTGCACGTCTGGACGATCATACGGTTCGCGCGTGAAACGATGATGCATCAGGTGACCGAATATGTCGCCGCAGAACTTAACAACGCCTCGTGACAGACTGAAGAATCGTTCGTGCGCTGGTAATAACCGGTAAGCGGTGCAGAAAAAAGCCGCCTGACGGCGACGTTGAGCGGGGCGCAGAAACACGTTTCGCGGCCCCGATCGCAGCTAACGATCGAACCAGTTCAGCATTGCCTGCCTATGTGAAGCGCTCCCGGCTGACTTGTCCGCGCTGGAGCAACGGTGCGTACTCGAGCAATTCCCGTGGCGCGATGTTGAAGGCGCGACGGAACGCACGCGTAAACGTCGACGCAGCATTGAAACCCAACCCCGAGGCAATGTCCTGTACCTCCATATGCGGAAAGCGCACCAGCTCATTGGCCGCCATTCGCAGCCTGCGGCTGCGAATATAAGCGGCGAGGCCGCCTTCATGCTCGAATAGACGGTACACACTGGCGCGCGAGAGATGCAGCGACGCCAACACGCTGTCAGGCGACAAATCCGGATCGTGCAGATGGGCTTCGACATGCCGCCGCACCTGTCCATAGACTGCTGCACGTACCGCCGCGCGGCCGCCGCCGGAAAGACCCGCTTGACGGCTGAAAGCTGCGACGAGTAGCTCTACCGCGGCGAGAAAGGATTGACGCGCTTCCTCCTTGGCCAACCCGACGATTCGTCGATTTAGTGCCACCAGATGCTCAATCAGTAGACGTGTCAAAGGAGTGGTGGCGTGAACCCAGCGGCCATGCAGCGAGGCGGCGTCAGGGAACGAGCTTTCCACCAGAGCCCGCGGCACGAAAACGAGCAGTATCCGACCATGAAAACTCCGGATTGTGCACGGCTGATCCATGTCCAGCGCGAGGATGCTTGGCACTTGCGGTATGTGCCGCGCGTCGGGCCGTGGCTTGCCGCCCAGGAACTGCCCCGGTGGTCCTTCAAGGTACACGCTGAAGCTGATGTCGCGAATGCTCTCGGTCGAAACCCGCCCCAACGATCGCACGGCTAGGTTCGGTCCGGTGCGGAAATCGAAGAAGCTTAGGTTGTCGATCGTGTAGCGAGACAGCGACGCATCGAACGTATCCTCAGCTTGCTTTGAGGAAGGCCGTATATCGTAGACGGGACTTATACGCTCCTGCCAGGCCGGGAAGCTTTGTCGTGCATCACCCTGCACGCTGAAATTGCTGTGCACGATGCCGGGCGCGAGCGTGGGCGGCTCCGGCGGCAACAGCAAGCGGCTCAGTGGTATAGCAGTATGTAGCGGGTCGTCGTTCAATGTAGTGCCCATCGCTGATTTTCGTCCAGTTTTGATCCGCCCCGTGCGGCTGAACCTTATGTTTACTCACTAGCCCGCTCAGTGCGCGCTAGTGCAGGTTGCCAAGCATATCAGTACTTTTTTTTGCCGTAGCGCGCAGCGAAAGACTTGCCGGCAAGTCTTTCGTTTCAGTACCCGGTCGCACATGCTCTTGAGCAGACCGATTACTCGATAGCGGTCATTCGATGCATCCTCCAATATTATAAGGATGACGAATTTATTAATAAACGGCATCGACACCGGCTACCGCCGCCAGGTAATGCGGACTGGAAAGAGTCGACGGCATCATTCCACTGGGAGCGGAAATCATAACAACCCGACAAGCCATCCCGCAGCGTCGGAAATAGCTGACGCGCCCATACCTCTTCCATAGCAGCAATTGATCATCGAGTAAGTGAGCAGTAAGTGCTCCGGTCATACAGTACGCCCCAACGACCACCCCATAAAAGGCACCACTGTGAAAAAACACCTTCGTCGCGAGTATCAACTGCTATTCGCCGTCGCATCCGCTCTGATGGTTTCGGGCGCGGCCTGGGCAGAGGGTTCTGGTGCGAATGTGCCTAACGCCGACACAACCGGCTTTGCAATTCTGAGCAATGCCACGAACGTTACGCATTGGGGACTTGGCGGCGGGGCGGCATTCGAGGGATCACCTTACAAAGGATATGGCACGCACATAACGCCCGTTCCATTCTTCTTTTTCGACGACAAATGGATCCATGCAATTGGCACGACCGTTGATCTGAAGGTCGGAAAATGGGGCGGCGTTGCGTTCACCCTGCGCGGCAATTACGCGATTGCAGACGGCTACAAGGGCTCTGACGCACCCATCCTGAATGGCATGCAAAACCGGAGCGCCGCATTCTGGCTGGGCCCTGCATTCAAATGGGAGACGCAGTACGGCGATCTGTCGGGCGAGTACCTGACCGGCGGAAACAAAGGCCAGAAGGCCGATATCGAGTTCGGCAAGACCCTGGACTATGGTAGGTTCTCTATTGAACCCCATGCAGGAGCCGCTTGGCTGAGCGGCAAATACGTTGATTATTACTATGGCGTAAGGACGTCGGAGGCGCGAGCCGGACGACCTGCATACACCGGGACAGCCACTTACAAGGAATCAGTCGGCGCCAAGTTCGACTATCGCGTAACGCGCCAACAGCTCGTGAGCCTTGATTTGAGCGTAGCGCACCTGGGTAGCGGAATAACCGACAGCCCGATCGTCGGCAGGCGATTCATTCCTGAAGCCAAGATAGCCTATCTCTACCAATTCAATTGAACCGGACATATGTCGCGAATAGCACTGATCGAAGATCATGCCCGCCTGGCGGGCATGATCCGGCAATCGTTGTCCGGTGCCGGAATTGAAACCGATATCTTCAGCAGTCTCTCTGAAGCAGCCTATGGCCTGAGCCGTGCCGACTACTCGGTCATGATCCTTGACCGCGGATTGCCCGACGGCGACGGACTGCTTTTTCTGCGAACGTTACGTGCTGCCGGAACCATGACTCCGTGCCTGATGCTGACAGCGCGGGATGCGTTGCACGACCGGATAGAAGGGCTTGAGACTGGCGCGGACGACTACGTCACCAAGCCATTCGAGATGAGTGAGCTCGTAGCACGCGTGCGAACGCTGATGCGCAGGCCTGCCGAAATGACGACGCTGATTCAAAGCTTCGCTGATATTGCAATCGATCCACAGCAACATGCCATGCGTTGCGGCAACCAGTCCATCCCGCTTGCACCCGCCGAATTGCAGATCATGTCTGTTTTACTGAGGGCCGCGGGCCGGACCGTTCGCCATGCGGCGCTCGAGCATGCGGGCTGGGGGCTGGGCGACGCAGTCACGCCCAACGCCCTCGAAGTGACCATTCACCGGCTGCGAAAGAAGCTGCTGGCGGTGGGGGCGACCACACGACTTGCGAACATCAGGGGCGCAGGTTTCGCGGTCCAGCGGCTGGACTCAGTGCGAGATGACCAGCGCTCAGAGTGACCGGTACGCTCGACCGTTTCGCCAATGGACGGATCAACTCCAGGCCCGCGACCGCATCGCG
This sequence comes from Caballeronia sordidicola, assembly GCF_000729995.1. Classification (GTDB taxonomy): domain Bacteria; phylum Pseudomonadota; class Gammaproteobacteria; order Burkholderiales; family Burkholderiaceae; genus Caballeronia; species Caballeronia sordidicola_A. The sequence goes on from NZ_JNFG01000010.1 coordinate 124,887, forward strand.
CAATGTCATCCTTGACGGCATTCGATCAAGTTACACGGACAGCTTCATCATGCTCAGCTACTGGATCAAAAGCCTCTCGGTGCGCTTATGGGTTACAAGCGTGGCGGCGTTAGCCGTGAGTCTCACGGTCATCGCCGCGATCGTGCTGTACGCTTTCAATCACTTGCCACCCGATACATTCAGGGTGAGCGAGAGCATAAGAAGCGCCCACCTGTTAGCCTCCCAATTGCGCTTTGACGAGTCGGGGCGGCCGGTGTCGATAAACCTCGACGAGCGCGCGACGTGGCTCTTCGATTTCGCATCGACCGAGTTGCTGTACCGTACGCTCGACGCTTCGGGACAGGTGCTTCTTGCTTCCCGTGGCGCGCTGAACAATACCTCCTGGGATGCCGGCGATTTGACAAGCTCCCTCGGCGCCATGAAACGCGTTGCCATTAACGGTAAGCCTTTTGACGTCGTGACCCTGGAGATCATGCACGGGCAAACGCCATTTTTTGTGCAAAGCGCGGCGAGCGTAGCGTTCAATAAAGCCGTGCTCGGCGAGAGGATCGAGCCGATTCCGGAGATCGTGGGTTATACCTTGCTGATCGCGACAATTATCTTCGGCCTGACCTTGACCTTCACTGTTCGCCGCGTGCTGCGGCCTCTGCGCGTGGCATCGGATTCCGCTGCTTCAATCACGCCGCAGAACCTTCGCATGCGGCTTTCCATCAAGGGCGTTCCCAGCGAGATCAAGCCGATTCTTATCGCGTTCAATGATGCGCTGGCGCGCCTCGAAAATGGCTTCGCAGTACAGCAGCAATTTCTTGCCTCAGCTGCTCATGAACTTCAAACACCGCTGACTTTGATAAGAGGACAGATCGAGTTGCAGCCCGAGGTCGAGAACAAGGATTCACTGTTCCGCGAAATCGACTTGATGGCACGGCAGGTCCGGCAGCTCTTGCATCTCGCCGAAGTAAGTGAATCGCAAAACTTTGAATTTGGCGAGGTCGACAAGGTCGATGTTGTCGAGGACGTGGTGGACTATCTGGCGCGCAAGGCGGACAAGAAACAAGTGAAACTGCATGTGGACGCTCCTGTCATTCCCGCGACAATGCGAGCTGACAGGAGCGCGCTTTTCATCTTGCTGAAAAATATAGTTGAAAACGCGATCAACGCGACGCCTACGCATGGGTCCGTCATTGTTTCCGTCGACGAAAAGACGATCTGTATCCAGGACGAGGGGCCCGGCGTCAACCCTGAACATTTGCCATTTCTGTTTGAGCGTTTTTGGCGCGCGCCGGATTCTCAACATGACGGCGCCGGCCTGGGCCTGTCGATCTGCAAGGAAATAGCGCTGGCGCACAATTGGAAACTGTCCGTCAGAACGTTGGCGTCCGGAACCCGGTTTATTGTTTCCTTCTAGCCCCGTCCTTACTTACCTGCCTGCATTTGCTTAAGGAAATCGTGCTGGAAAATGCACATGCGAAAGGCATTGTGATACCGGCCATTGCCAAAAAACTCTTCGATCAATTCCGCTTCCTGTTTGAAGCCGCACTTCTCGTAGACGTGAATGGCCGACTGATTCGACACATCGACGATCAGATAAAGCTTGCGCAGATTGAGCACGGAAAACGCGTAGTCCGTTGCGAGCAGGGTTGCGCTTGTTGCATACCCCTGGCCTTGAGCGCCGGGTGCAATGATGATCTGGAACTCGCCGCGCCTATGGATGTAATCCAGCTCGATCAATTCTGCGAGCCCTACCGTCTCGCCCGTCTTGTCGACGGCAACAAAGCGGCGTTCACGCAGATCGTGAACGTGGCGATCGTATAGCTGGGACAACTCGGAGAATGTTTCGTAGGGTTCTTCGAACCAGTAACGCATGATCTTTGCGTTGTTGTTCAGGCTGTGGACGAAGTGGAGATCGGTACGTTCGAGTGGCCGCAGCATGAGCTGATTGTTCTCTTCGATGATCATGAGTGACACTCCGTGATTGGTGGATCGACCTGTAATATAGCTTAAGGACCTGTGCGTCCCTCGCAGCCCACAGGCCTTAAGCAATGGCGTCCAGCCGCACGCCATACACTTCAAGCGCGGCATCGTGCAGCGCCTGAAGCACTACAGTTGCCGCCGGCGACAATAGTTGCGTTTGCCGCGTGATAATGCCGAATGCGTCCATGCGGAACGGCAGTTCAATTGCCAACCGCTTCAGTGTGCCGAACTCCTCGTATTGCCGTGCGACCTCTTCGGGCATCACCGCGAGCATGTCGCTCTGGAGCAAGATGCCCGAGATGGCGAGGATGTTGTTGGTATTCACCACATTCTGCGGCGAACTGAGGCCGATCTGCGAAAACACCATGTCGAACCTGTGCCGCAGCACGCTGCCTGGCGGATGCAGAACCCAGCCCGCATTGACAATGTCATGCATGGTCAGGCCGCTCGCCTGTGCGAGCGGATGCCCGGGGCGCACGACCACGCAAAGCGGTTCCTCGGCAATAGGCTCGTAACGCACCGTATCCTTGAACTCGCCTTGTCGCTCGAGTACGCGGCCGATCATGATGTCCAGGTGACCCTCCGCAATCAGCGGCAGCATCGTGTTAGACGTCTCCACTTGCAGCCAGATCTGCAATTGCGGATAAAGCGCTTTCACGCGCGCGATGGCGAGCGGCACCATGGTCGCGGCGGCCGCGGCAATCGTGCCAATCTGCACCTGACCCGCGAGTCCCGCACGCAACGCGGAGATCTCGTTGTGCGCCTGGTCCAGGTTCGAAAGCACCATGCGCGCATGCCGGATCATCACTTCGCCGTACAGCGTGGCGTGCATCCCGTGCGGCGTGCGGTCGAAGAGTCGCACCTCCAGCACGTCCTCCAGCTCCTTCAACAGACGCGACGCCGCCGGCTGCGTCATGCCGAGGACATCGGCGGCGCGGCGAACGTTGCCTTCTTCTTCCATGGCCGCGAGGAGCATCAACTGTCGCGTCTTGAGGCGCGCGCGCACGAACCAGTTCGAGTAGTTTTGAGCCATCGCCGTGTGCCTATGCGTGAATTGAAACGACACTGAAAGCTTCTTTGCTTTCTGGATATGCCGGCGTTTTTTTCATTGTCGTTTTAGCTTGGTGACAAACAAGGTCGTAGTTCAGGGAAGGCGCGGATCCTCTATCGGGACCAGGAGAAACTCGCAGCGGTGGATGCGCCTCGCAAGCCATGGACGTCAATCGTAGCCGATCGTGGCTGTCGGGCAGGCAAGACTGCGCAAGCCGCATTATCGCCGCTTGGCGGCGCTCGCCCCGGTTTGGCGTACGAGTGAGGAATGATAGGCGCTTGCCCGAAGCCGGGCGAGCCATCCGGCATCCGGTCGCTAGGCCGTGGCGATCAGCAACACGCCGGTGCCCGCGAGGCCGATGGTCCAGAGCCTGTCGAAGTTGATCCAGCCGCGCCTGAGCACACCCACGCCCAGCCAGTCGTACACGAGCAGCGCGATGCCGCCGGTCACGAGCAAGGTGGCCAGCGTATGCAGGCCGACCGCGGCGAGCGAGACCAGCAGCGGCCCGGAGGATGCTTGGCCGGCCACGGACCCGCACAATGGGATCAGCGCCGGAATCAGCATGAGGCCTGCGCCGTGTGCGGTAGCCATCAGGAACGACCAGAGGACGAGGCCGGCAAAGCCCGTCGTCATGCCAACACGCACGCGGTGCCGATGGCCGTATCGGACCTGGTACACCGCCCAGGCGACGAGCAGGGCGCCGCTTGCGATGCGGATAAGATGGCTATCGAGGACCATTCCCGTAGTGAGCACGAGCGCGGCGACTATGCCGATAGAGAGTGCGTGGCCCAGCGCCATTGGCGGGATCGCAAGCAGGACAGCCCGCCGGCTACGCCGATGCAGGCCTAGAGCGACCGCGAACAGCCAGCCCATGGCGGGGTTGATTCCATGAAAGATCCCAAGGCCTGCAATAGCGAACCACTCCCAGGCATGGCCCGTCCCGGCCCATGCCATGTTCATGATGCGCCCGGCTTGAGCGCTCCGCGAGAGCAGCGGGTCACGGATAACAATACGAGTCTGACGAACAGTCGCCGCCCTCGAGCCGCACCTGATGCGGCCGGTGGGTGGAAGGCCACTCGACCAGGAAACGCGGATCGAACTCGATACCGCCCTCGGGCGACGCATCCAGCTTCACCATCCAGCCGTTGAGACCATCGGGATAAAACTGCTCGTCGATAGCGCCGTATAGCGAATTGGTGAAATACACGCGGCGGCCGTCGCGGCTGACCTCGACCATCTGCGGTCCGCCGTTCAGGGCGCGACCGCCCGCCTTCGGATGGGACTCGCGCGATACGATGCCGCCGATCCTGACGGTCCCGGTGAGCTTCGGCGCGAACGGATCGGACACGTCGTATTGCCGGAAGTCGCCGGTTCCCCAGCACGCGACATAGAGAAAGCGATCGTCCATCGACAAATCTATGTCGGTGACAAGCGGCGGCACAGCGCCGAAACCCTTCAGCATGGGCGGCAACAGAGCGGGGTCGGCAGGCTCGGCCGGAATCTCGATGATCTTCTTGACAGCCCATTTGTCACCGTCGCGATACCAGGTCCAGATAGACGCGGATAAATCGTTCAGGCTGATCACGGAGTTGACGAAGCCGTATGCCTTGGTCGGATCGTGGGCCGGACGCAGCTCGAACACCAGCTGATTCTCCGCGCCGAAATCGACCTCCTGTTGATGCTTGCGTGTATGCAGGTCCCAGAAGTGCAGCTTGTGCCCGTATTTCCCGCCAAGCAGGACCTCGGGTACTAGGCCGTTTTCGAATGTAGCGGGCAAGCCCCATTCGCTTGTGACCAGGGTGTCGTGCCCGAGGTGCCACCAGGCGTCGTAGGATAATTGCTGAGGACCGCGATCTATTTCCCATTGACCGCGAATGTCGAAGGTCTCATGGTCCATCAGGAAAATGCCGCCCGGCGCCTCGCCTTGCGCGTTCGCCAATGCGGCTATGTAGATGCCCTCGGGTCCGCAGTGAACCGTATGAGGCCTCGTATAACCCGCTTTCTCGGCGACTTCACCGGGCTCCAGCACGCGCACGATCTTAGGATTGCGCGGGTCGGCCTTGGTATCGAGGATATGGATTCTCGATGATCGCAAGCCCGGCACGACCAGATAACGACGCTCAGCGTGCGCATGAGGTGCGTTCGGGCACAAGCAGGAACTGCAGGCGTTCCAGCCGAAATGATGAAGTTCGTCGCCCGCGTTGGGCATGGCAACATTGCTGATCAGCTGCGAATAGGTGGGCGACGCGGGGTCCACGTCTATGACGGCAATGGCATCCGGAACCTGTCGCGTGGGATCGAAACTCGCCACGTACGCGATGGTTTCGTGCGGGGCCTTCATGGCCATCCGCGGGGAAGGATAGAACGTTGGATCCGGTGTCCAATTTGCCATGTCATGTCTCCAGGGAATGTTTTTCCCCAGCGGCCCGGTAGAAGCCGCTCAAGGGATTACCCGCAGAACTACCGAGCAAATATACCTTGTTTCCAGCTTTCGGATGATCGAGCCCTTAAGCGGTGAAAGCTTGATTTCATCTAAGAGAATGACGCGTGGTGATAAGGGTCGGTTTAACTGGCGCGAATGCCGCCGCAAAAGCGAACGCCCGGCTGGGGTGTGCCGGGCGTTCAGTGGGCGTGTGTGCCAAACCAGTCTATTTGCGCGCTTTCCGACTGGTCGCTTTGGCCACGGGTTGAGCCGCGGCAACGCCAATCTGGCTAGCCGGAAAATTGACGATCCTCGTGCTGTTCGCGGGCGTTGCATACGAGCGAAGCGCCGAACGGGAGCGGGACCTTGCGCCGCCGACAATCGCGCTCATCGCCTGCTTGTCGAGTTCCACGCTGTCGGGTAGATCCTTGATCAGAATTGCAGCCATGGTGTCATCCAGGAAAGGTGAGGGTTTCGATTTAATCCAGTATAGGCAAATCCGCCGCGGAAAGAATCTTCCCGCAGCGGACGTGAACGCGTGCAGACCTGCATTACCCGTACTTCAAAAATACACGGCGGCACCCGTGCTCGCGTACTGCTGCGGATTGACGTTCAGGTGTATCGGCCCGAGGTTGGCGCCGAGCACGCCGATGTTGTTGAGCGCATTGACCTCAACATTTTGATACTGAACGATGTTCTCGTTCGTGTTCACTGCAACGTTGATGTTGGCAAGCGAACCGGCGTTGGCAAGTGCTGAGTTGCCGCCGCGCACGTCCGACATGGCGTGGCGGTCCAGTTCGCGGCTGTGAGACAAATCGTGAATCGTGAGAGACGACATGGCGGTGCTCCAAGCTGAAAAGTAAGGGTGGCCTGAACCGGCAACCGGGAGACCGTGAGGCCTCCGGGCTGTCGCGCAGCTTCAGAAGTTGATCGTGTTCTTGTTGGTGGCGGTCTGCTTCGGGTCCACCGTCGAGTGGATGCCGCTTGCGAACGCCACGTTGTTGCCGTTGTTGTTCAGCGTGTTCTGCGACTGGCTGATCAGTTGAGAAGCATCGAACGAAGCTTCGTACGACGACACGTTGATGCCAGGCCAGTAGCCGGGCAGGTTGCCACCGCGTACGGCCGACATGGCGCGGCTGTCGAGTTCTTCGGTAACGGACAGGTCTTTGATGGTGAGTGATTTCATGGTGGTTCTCCTAAGGGTTAAGCCAGGTGGCTTTAGAGGTTGGTGAGCATCTTGTCTGCTCGCAGGACACTAATGCATGGCCTGTGCCAGGAGCGTCGACGCGCGATGAAATAATCTCGGAAGGCTTGCGGAGAAAGGCTCGGAGGAATGCGGAATCCACGCGTGATCCACGCGGAGGCGCCGGCATTCGACACGCGTGACGGCTTTCAGCCAACATCCGGAGCCCCATCTGTTGGGCTTCGAACAACATGTGCCCGATCCAACACCCGCAACGAAACCGTGTTGCGTAAGGCAGGGGTCTCACCTAGTATCGAAACACTGCGAGTGCGGGTAACTACAGACAATATGTTCACTAATGGAGCCGCATCCGAGCCGTAGAGATGACCAGTCTTGCGCAAGCTATCCGAACCTTCCAAAGCAGCGGTGCATCGCGTGATGAGTTTCTAATACTCGTCGACAATGCGTTGTCCGTCGACGACACCTCGACCGGGCGCCTGCTGGAAATACTCCGCGAAGAACAAGCCAGGACGCCGCTGCCGGCCGATCTCTATGCGGCCGTTCACAGAAGGATCGAGCAGGCGGCGCTGGCAAGCCATGGCGCGAATTCCGATGAGACTCGCCTGCAGACCTCGCCAGGCGTGTTGCAACAGCGATCGACTCCCCCATCGCAGCCTCCCTCGTCCTTCTCGTCCGCGCGCGACTACGTGATGTCGGACACGGATCCGGTCAAGGAGGTCGGCGATACCCTCAACGGGCGCTTCGTGCTCGAGGAATGTATCGGTGTGGGCGGCATGGGAACCGTGTACAAGGCGCTGGACTTGCGTAAGCTCGAAGCCTCCGATCGCCGTCCGTACATTGCGATCAAGGTGCTGAACCTGCAGTTTCGCGGCAATCCGAAATCGCTCATCGCGCTGCAGCGCGAGGCCAAGAAGGCGCAAACGCTCGGGCATCGAAACATCGTCACGGTGTATGACTTCGATCGCGACGGCCCGGTGGTTTACCTGACCATGGAGTATTTGTCCGGCAAGCCGCTGAGCCGGATCTTGCGTGCTCCGGAGTTCAAGGGCATGCCGTACGCCGAGGCATTGCCGATCTTCAAAGGCATGGCGAATGCGCTGGCCTACGCGCACGAGCGTGGTTTCGTCCATTGCGATTTCAAACCCGCGAACGTGTTCCTGACCGATACCGCCGAGGTGAAGGTTATCGACTTCGGTATCGCCCGCGTGTTCCAGCGGCCGGAAGAAGAGACCGACGCAACTATCTTCGACCCCGGCAGTCTTGGCGCGCTGACGCCCGCTTATGCGAGCCCGGAGATGCTCGAGCATCGCGAGCCCGATCCCCGCGACGACATCTATGCACTCGGCTGCACGACCTACGAGTTGCTGACCGGGCGGCATCCCTTCGACCGTGTACCCGCAACCCAGGCGCGCGGCTCGGGCCTCAAGCCGCAACGTCCCGATGGTCTGGGGACGCGGCAATGGCGGGCTCTGAGGACGTCGCTTGCATTCGAGCGTGACGCGCGCATGCCGACGGTCACGCAGTTTCTGCAAGAATTCGGCGATACCCAAACGCGCAGCGGCATGTCGGGCGCGGCGGTCAAGGCCGCTGTCTCTGCAGGCGTACTGGCCGTGGTGGCCGCGGGCGGCTATTTCTATGCGTCGTCGCATCGCAGCGCGCCACCGGAGAACGTCGCTGCCGTGCCGGAGAAGGTCGCAGAGGCGCCCGCGCCCATGCCGGTCGTCCCCACCCCGCTTTCACTCACGACGGTCGCTCCTGTGCTCGCGAGCGTGCCGTGTTCGGCGCTGGTGGCGTCGGTGCAGGACCAGGCACTGAGTGTGAGCGGCTATATCGGCCGAAGCTATGGCACGCAGAAATTGCGCACGACGCTGAATCAGATTCCGGGCGTCAGCAATCCGGGAGTACAGGTCCAGGAAGTCGACGACGATAAATGCGACATGCTCAAGCTGATCGCGCCTTATTTGACGACAGGCCGGCCGGCATCGATCCAAACCCGGAACCACAATACGCAGTTGACTGAAGGCCAGCCGCTGGTCGTGCAGATCACCACGCCACCCTATGATTCATGGGTCAATATCGACTATTACCAGCTCGACGGCAGCGTGGTCCACTTGTTGCCGAACGCCCGTTCGAAAGATAACCAGGCGCCGCCGAACTACGCTGCGACTATTGGCAGCGGGGGCGACTGGATCGTATCGAAACCGTTCGGCTCGGAGATGATCGTGCTGCTCGCGACGCCAGCAGCCCTGTTCGATACGATCAGGCCCGAGAGCGAGCCGCGCGCGGACTATCTGCGAGCGGTGGAGAAGCGGCTTGTCGATATGGCGAACAAATACGGGCGCGACAAGATCGCCGTGGATCTCGTTCAGATCGACACGCATCCCCGCAAACAATAACGCCGGCTCCACGACCTCGTCATTTCATGTCGCGTGCCACGCGCATGCCGTTCTGCGATTGCCGCACGCTGGGACTGTATTTGAACCGTGTGGACGACTGCATGTAGGCCGCGCCGTCGGGCCAGGAGCCGCCGCGGATGACGCGCATCGGGCAACCCGCCTCATCCCACACGCGGCCGTCTGTGGGTGCGCTCTTGTATGAGCTGTGCCAGCAGTCGCCGACCCATTCCCACACGCTGCCGTTCATGTCGAAGAGTCCAAAGGGATTGGGGCGGAACGAGCCCACGTTCACCGGGCTATCCTTTCGCCAGGGCTCGCCGCAGTCCTTGCAGTCGGCATAGCCCTTGCGCATTTCGTTGCCCCACCAGTAGGTCGTAGTAGTGCCCCCGCGTGCGGCATATTCCCACTCGGCTTCGCTCGGCAGGCGATACGTTTTGCCGGTCGTCTTGGTGAGCCATTTGACATAGACCTGTGCGTCGTCCCAGCTTAAATTGCGCGCGGGCGTGGACTTCGAGGCGTCGCCTTCCATATCGATGTGCGGGCATCCGCTTGCATCCGCGCACGCGTTCCACTGCTCGATGGTCACTTCGTATTTGCCGATAGCGAACGGCCGGCCAATGCTGACCCGATGCACGGGACGTTCAGCAGGATCGTCAGAATTACTGCCCATCTCGAACGTACCGCCCGGTAGCGAAACCAGCGCCGGACACGCTGCGCAGTCCTTGATCTCGTTCGCGGCAGAAGCGGTTGTCTTGATGGCCGGAGCGGGAGCGGGGGAAGGCGTCGGCGTGGAAGCGGCCATGGCTTTTTCCACAGGTGCTGGTGCGGGTGGAACGGGTGCGGCAGGCGGAGTTACTGCGCGCGCATGGTCGACCTGAGCGGGCGGTTGCGCCTTCGGCGCAGAGGCCGCAGCGCGAAGCCGGTCGATACGCGCGTGCGCGAGCGTGGCAAAGCGCCCGTTAGGATAGGCCTTCAAATAGGCTTCGTAATCGCTCGGGTAGGTGCTGTCCTTGATCGACTCCCAGAAGGTGAGTTCGTATTGCTCGTTGCTATCCTTAGGAAGAATCCCCCGGCTTTGATACGCAACGACGGTGTCGGGCGTCATCATGCGGCGGCCGCCGCTGCTCGTTCGCCCACCGGACGGTGCGAACTGGAACCTGTCTGCCGCTGCGGCCGGTCCTGTCGCTACCCACGGTACCTGCTGCCCCTCTGTTGCAAGGCTCACGGATCGCGCGACATCGTCTAGCAAGTCCTCCACATTTCGCCCCGGTTGGCCGAGCGCGCGCAACAACGCCGCGGTGTACGTGCCATGTCGCGCGCCGTCTGCCGCGTATGTGCCGGGTGCGGTCGCATAGGCGACGATCGTCCGCGAGGGCGGCTGGACCATGCTGACATTGGCCGGGTCGTATGGATTGTTCAGACAGGTATCGAGCACGACCAGATTGAGTCGATCGCGGCGGGCTGACTGCATGCCCGCAAGGATGCTGTTCAAGTCGATGCCTTGGGTGATAGGGGCTACAGGTGACCCCTGCGCATCGATCGGCAGCAGCAGCGTGGACTTGCCGACCTGCACGGCGTGTCCGGCGAAATAGAGTAGCCCGACTCCGCCAGCAGCGAGACGCTTGTCGAATTCCTGAACTGCTTCGTTCATGCGTGCGTGATCCAGGTTCGAGTACGTCATGACCTCGAAGCCGAGCCGGCTCAGCATCTTGCCGGTCGCCGCCGCATCGCGCGTGGCGTTGGCGAGCGGCTGATCTTCATAGCTCGCATTGCCGATGACCAGCGCAACGCGGCGCGGATGCGACGCACCGTTCTGCTCAGCCGCACCGCTGCCGAATGCGGCCGCTCCAAGGAGGACTGCGAGCCACAGATTTCGCAATAGTAGTCTTCGCCACATGATCACACCCCGTACCGGTATTCGACGGCACCCTCAAGGGAACCGCGCCAGAGCCGCATGATTCGCAGGAGCGCCGCAGCACTCATGCAGAATCCGATCGTCCGATGGGCGAGCATCACAAGCAACCATAGCACGCAACTACTTCATATCGACGTGGTCAAGGCGGCGTAACGATGCAACGTGTCTTGATTCGCCCGGGGATTGGCCTTTTATGACGAACCCTCTCGCCAATAAAAGACGGAGGCCTAATTATTATGACGATACAGAATAAATAATCGGCTGAATCCTGTCCATACAGCGCGCCGGTTGGCGCTCCTTCGAAGCATGTCTTTTTATCGGATTCCGTCCTAAGCTAACAAGGAGAAAGCCACGCATATGGCTCGGGAGAATACGAAAATGCTAAGAAGAACCGTCCTCGGTGTGCTCGCTTTCATGACGGTGCTCGTGCCGTCACGGTCGTTCCCGGCTGCGCGCACGCCGTCGCCCCCCGGAGCGGAGGCGTTCATCATCTGGCCGCCTGACGGTGCGGTGATCACAGGCGGGAAACTCTGGGTCCGCATGGGGCTGCGCAACATGGGCGTGTGTCCGAAGGGCGTCAACATCCCTAATGTAGGTCACCATCACTTGCTGATCGATACGGAGTTGCCTCCGTTCGACGAGGCAATTCCGTCCGACCGCCAGCATCTGCATTTCGGAGCAGGTGAAACCGATGCGCGAATCGAGTTGCCACCGGGCAAGCACACGCTGCAGTTGCTCATGGGGGACTTCAACCACGTGCCGCACGATCCCCCGATCTATTCGAAGAAGATCACGATCACCGTGAAATGACGGGTGCATCAGAGTGTGAATATTCAGCCGGGCTGCGAATTAAGGGGAGGGCGTGTGCCATGAAGAAATTTTGTGCTGCCGCGGCGATCGCGGTCTCGCTCGGAGTATCCCTGATATCCGGTTCTGCGCTGGCCGGCCCCACGTCCGCACCTGCCGCTGCCTACGCGTATATCGGCTACCCGAACAATGGTCAGACGCTTCCCGCCGGCAAGCCGTTTCGCGTGTGGTTCGGGCTGCGATACATGGGCGTCGCCCCGCGCGGCGTGCAGTATCCGAATACCGGCCACCATCATTTGTTGATCGACACGGACCTGCCCACGTCGTTCGATGAGGAGATTCCCTCCGACCGCCAGCACCTGCATTTCGGCGCGGGTGAAACGGAGACCACGCTCGAACTGCCTCCTGGCAAGCACACGCTGCAACTGCTGATGGGCGACTACATGCACGTCCCGCACAACCCTCCTGTCTATTCCAAGAAGATCACGATCTACGTTAAATGATCGGGCCGGTTCATGCGCGGTGAGTGTCGCACGTGAACCAACAGTTCTTCGAACAAGCGTTGGTTACCGCCCATCATGTGTGTCCTTCGCGACTCTTGGGCGGCTACCTTCCACCGCCATGAATTAATCGCGCAAACCCTTTCCCAGTAACGCTCAGGATACCTCAGGCCGTTTCACAGGCCACGCCTGGCATGGGCTATGCATTAGTGTCCTGCGAGCAGACAAGATGCTCACCAACCTCTAAAGCCACCTGGCTTAACCCTTAGGAGAACCACCATGAAATCACTCACCATCAAAGACCTGTCCATCACCGAAGAACTCGACAGCCGCGCAATGTCCGCCGTACGTGGCGGCAACCTGCCGAGCTTCTGGCCGGGCTACAGCAGCTCGACGACCAGCCTCTCGTTCAGCGCGGAACAGTTGATCAGCCAGTCGCAAAACACGATCAACAACAACGGCAACAACGTTGCGTTTGCAAGCGGTATCTCGTCGACAGTCAAGCCGACGCAAACCGCCAACAACTACAACACGGTCAACTTTTGATCGTCAGGCGCAGGCAGCGAAGGCCATCCGGCCTTCGTTGCCGCACCGGCTTTACCCCCCAAGCCGGAGAGTCTTCCGGCTACATTCAATCTACCCGGAGTGAGATCGTGCAAGCCATGTCACCATCGCGCGGGTTGCAGGGCCGCGCTGCCGAGATCTCAGTGCCGGGTGTTGCGCGCGCTCTGTTCGCACGCATGGTTTTGCCCGTCCTTGCCTGCACGACTCTGCTCAGTGGTTGCATCGATGTGAACGTGCCGGACTACAAGCGTCCTGATACGCCCGCCAAGACCGAATGGTCGAAAACGGCGAAGGCGCTGGTCTCACCTGCCGACACTATTACCCTCGACTGGTGGAAGCAATTCCGTGACCCGTATCTCGACTCCCTCGTCAGCCGGGCAATTGCAGGCAACTTCGATATCAAGATTCTCGCGGCGCGCGTGTCGGTCGCCGGCGGCCAGATCAACGAGGCGCGTGCTGGAGCGCTCCCCACAGCCGATTTAGGCGCGGGCGCAGAGTTCGATAAAACCACGCGGCAGAATTTATCGAAGCAATACAACGTCGCAACGCAGGTGAACTGGGACATCGACATCTGGGGCGCGGTCGAGAAGGGCGTGCAGGCGCAGAAGGCCGAATATCGCGCGTCGGAAGCCGATTGGCGCGCTGGGTATCTCACGCTTGTGTCCGATGTTTCGACAACCTACTTTCAGATTCTTCAGTTCGATGACCAGATCGACCAGCAGGAAAAAACGCTGCGCACCAACAAGCAGATCCTGACCATTTACGAAGGCATGGCGAAGAACGGCCTCGTGCCGAACACGCAGGTCCTGACGCAGCGAGCCGAAATCAATCGCATGACGAAAGACCTGCTCGAACTGCATCGCTCCCGCGATCTGGCGAACAACGCACTGGCCACATTGATCGGCGTGCCTGCTGGAGAGTTCACCGTGCCGACAGGGCAGCTCGAGACGCGCGTGCAGATTCCCGTCGTGCCCGCAGGCCTGCCGGCGCAATTGATGGCGCGGCGACCCGACGTGGTGGCGGCCGAATACCGCGTGCTGGAAGCGTATGACGTCGTGGGTCAGGCGAAGCTCGCCCAGTTGCCGACCATCAGCCTCACGGGCCGGGGTGGTTCAGCCAGTTTCGCACTGACCGATTTATTGAAGTCCTTCACGTTCAGCTTCATGCCCAGCATCAATATTCCGCTGCTGGACCCAAGCGTCAGGGCGCATGTCAAGACGACCGAGGCGCAGACGGTCGTGGTCGAGCAGCAGTATCGACGCACCGTGATGGGGGCGTTCGAAGAAGTGGAGAACGCGCTGGTCAACCTCGACGCGCATACGAAGCAACGCACCGAACTGCAGGAAGAGGTGGGGCACCTGCAAGTGGTGGCCGCGCAGGTTGAAGCGCAACTCAAGGAAGGCGTGGTGTCGCAACTGGAGGTCTTCGAGACCGAACGTACATTGCTTGCGGCAGAACTCGCGTTGCTTGAAAACCATCAGCTACTGCTCTCCGACACAGTCACCCTCTATAAATCGCTGGGCGGCGGATGGTCGGCGGTCGACGTCCAGAAGACGGACCAGACAAGCGACCCGACCGCCGCGCACGCTGAACCTGCTGCAAGTAAGGGAGCAACGAACTAAGCGCGGGCCATGTGCCGGGGTTTTTTAGGGCGGTAGTTCACATCGGCCAAAACCAATGTTTGGAATGCAAAGTGTTAGTTCTCGGGCGACAGATGTGTTGCTGAATGATTGACTACCGCCGAGCGTGACTTACACTTCATGGCGTCACCGCTTTCATTGCGGTTTCGTCCAACACGGTTCATCGCCCTGTGCTCAACGTGTGATGAACGTCCTTCGAGATGTGGACCCATGGCTTTAGGAGACGCTTCCGTTGCCGAGGCAGGGCCAATGCTGCACAAGGCCTTTGATCTCTTGCTCGAGCCCGAGTCTCATCCCGCGGCCGGTGTCATTCGTATCGACGAAAATCTGTTTGCGGTCGGGCGGTTTGAAGCGCCTTTCGCCGCTTATGAAGCCGGCGCCGTTGCGCAGTTGTCGCGGCGTCACGCACGGATCTTCATCGAGAACGGCGCAGCGTACGCGGCCGACCTCGGCAGCAAGAACGGCACGACGGTGAACGGCGCATTGCTGCGCGAGAAGCCCATGCGGCTTCAAAGCGGCGACGTCATAGGCTTTGGCGGAAAGCTCGCCTTCCGGGTGCGGATGGAACCGCGCGCCGTAGTGCGGACATACGCAGCGCAGCCAGTGCATGTGACGCTTACTCCGGAGCGTGGCGACCTCGGATTGCACGTGGTCGAACTCACGGAGTTTCCGTTCCTCGTCAGCAAGGCGGACGAGACGTTCGCGCAATACAGCGACCGCTATCCTCATCAGGTTAACTACGTGTCACGACGGCACGCGCATATTTTCATGAAGGCGGGTGTGCCGTTCGTCGAGGATCTCGGCAGCACGAACGGCACATTCGTAGACGGAAAACGGCTGGGCGAAACCGCTGTGCCGCTGCAAGATGGTGCAGCGCTCGCGTTCGGCGGCAACCACTTCGCGTATATCGTGGGCCTGCGGCGGGAAGCGGAACCGGATGGTGCCACGAATACGACCACGACCACTAGCGCCGCTACGACGGCGGCCACAACCGGTCCGGCGGCTCAGGGCACGCCGGAGGATCCGGACAAGACGACCTTCATCGCGACCGCGCACTCTTTCCTGGATATTTTTTGTGTCGACCAGGGTCAACCATCTGACGATGAAATCAACCGCGAGACCTTGCCCGACGAACGTATCCCGGTACGCCGCCGCTCACGCAGCAAGGCCGTACGCTTTGTCTCCGACCTGGGCGTGGCTTTCGGCGGCGGTCGGCCGATGGGGCGCCGGGTGCTCTTGTTCGGCCTGGCATTCGTCGCAGCAATGATAGCGATCGGCAGCACGCTTTATTTCAGCGGCAAGGACGAGCGGAACCTCAAGAGCATGGTCGATCACGGTGATTATCGCCCTGCCGTGACGGTTGCGAATGCGTACCTGGACAAGCATCCAAACGATCCCCAAGCGACAGTCCTGGGGACGGAAGCGCTTCTCAAGGGTTATTTGCCGGACTGGCTCGACCAGCTGAAGGGCAGGGATTTCGACGCCGCGCGCTCAGATGTCTCGCAGATGGCGACGCTGGCCGCGACCAACGCCGATGCGCGCGCGCTCGTCGGCGAAATTGGGTGGATTGGACGGCTTGAAACGTTCATGGCAAGCCGCGAGAAGGCGGATGGTCATATACGCATCTACGCCGACGAGAACCGCATGAGCGAGCTGCTGACGCAATGGGAGAGCGACCCGAGCGGTCATCAACGGCGGCTGGACCGGATCGCTTCGACGGTGCCTGCGTTCAGGGATCTGTACGCCGTTGCGCTCAGTCATCTGCGCAAGCTCGAGAGCGATGACTCGGTCTATCTGGCGGCTATCGAGCGTCTCAAGGCGAGTATCGACAAAGCGTTGGCGCCGGGAGGCGACCCTGATGCGCTAAGCGGCGAGATAGCTGATTACGCCGACAAATACCCGCGCCTGGCAGGCCTCGATCGCGTGCAGGATGACCTCCGGAAATACCTCGCGCTCGGGCACGCGATGCAGTCGCGTCAACTCGGTCCGTTGATCGACGCGATGCAGAAAGCGCGCTTTGCTACGCCACCGTTTCAGGCGCAGTGGCGCCAGCTCGACGCGAACGGCCTGCCAACGCCAGATGTCGTACAGCGATATACGGCGGTGTCGGATGCATGGCGCAATGGGCAGACAGAAGCCGCCATGGCGGGGCTCCGATCAATGGCAAATGGACCCTGGGCCGACGCCGTCAGCGCTGAGCTAACGCATAAGCAGGCGGTGGCCAGCCAATTCGCGGACCTGCAAAAGTCGCGCGGCGCGCAGGGCTATGACGATCGCGTGCTGTCGTTTTCTGAATCACTCGATCCGGTTGCGGACGCCTGGTTCGTCAACGCGATCCAGCCGGATCTCAGTGCGCTCAGGCAGAAGGCGCTGGCGCGGGCAGATGATTGGCTTAGCAAGGCGCAGACGGCGTGGACGCAATATAAGACGAACGGGGCGATCGGCGGTGACCAGCGGCTTGAGACGGGCCTGTCCGAGAGCTTCAAAAAGCAGGCGAAGCTGCTCACCGATGCGTGGTCAAGCGCGCAACGCGCCGCGCAGCTTCTTCGCCAGTTGAAGGCGGATCGCAGTGCGCTAGCGGACAAACTTCTCGCCGAGATAAACGCGGAAGTCGATTTGCAGCGGCGCTCGCTGGTTCAGTTGAGTCCGGTGCTGGACCCTGGGCTTCTGAGCGCCAAGCTGGCGCTGATCGGTGGGGATAAACTCGCCAGCAAGGGAGGCAACGGTGAAGAACGACGCGCACCCTAAATCCTTTGCCGAATCGCTCGGCGACCATAGCGTGGAGGGTCTCTCCATTCTTGTGGCGGAGCCGGCGCGGTTGACCCAGACACTAATCTATACGATGGTTGCGCTGGTTGTGAGCGCGCTCGTGTGGTCGTTTGTCGGTCGGGCGGACGTGATCGTCACGGCGCAGGGCACCCTCTCTCCCGAGTCCGAAGTACGGCGGTTCTACGCACCTATCGACGGCGAACTGGCCGATGTCTATATCGCCGAGGGGCAGCCGGTTTCGAAAGATGATGTGGTTGCACGGCTCAACGCACGGGGCGCGATCGAAGCTGCCACCAACGCGCTGCAAGCCCAATTAAAACTCGATGACGCCGAGCGTGACTGGAAAGAATTCCCCGAGAAAAAGCTGCTGATGGAGCGCAGGGCGGCGGCGCTGAAAGACCAGATGGAAGTGGAAGAGCATCAGCACCAGACACGTGTGACCGAAGGGACGACCAAGCTCGCTGAGGGACAGAAAGCCCAAGTCGATGAGGCTCGCACCGAGCTGGATAGCGCCCGCCGCACGCGTGACGCGGCGAAGCTGGAGCTGGATCGCTACGCCCGGCTGCTGGCGTTGCCGGGCGGCGGCGGGGTGTCGGAGATCCAGGTGGAGAGCAAGCGCAACGCTTATATGGAAGCGGATAACGCGACCCGGATCGCGCAATCAAAACTCACGGAACTCGATTTCCGCCTTAGCCACGAATACTCACAGGCCAAGGCGCAACTTGAAACCAGCGGCCAGGAAGCGACCAGCCTGAAGCTGCAATACGAGTCGGCCATGCGGGAGATCGCCAGCGCGGGCGACAAGCTGCGGCTGCAATTGCAAACCGCGCGACTCGTCGCCGAAGCGGCGGACCGTATCCGCTTCGAGAATATCGATAAGGATAACTTCCTGCTGATCCTCGCGCCGGTGTCGGGCGTCATCACGGACGTCACCTCGACGCAGCCCGGCGACAAGATCCAGGCCAACACGCCGCTAGGGGGCATTGCACCCAAGGACGCGCGGCCTGTGCTGAAGATCGAGATAGCCGAACATGACCGCGCCTTCCTGCGCGAGGGTCAGGCGGTCAAGCTGAAGTTCAATGCGTTTCCGTATCAGCGCTACGGGGTGGTCGACGGCACGCTCGAGTTCATCTCTCCGGCGACGAAACCGTCGCCGGAGACAAAACAGCCGGTCTATGAAGGACGCGTGACGCTCGCCCGCGACTATTACCAGGTGGCGGATACGCGCTACCCGCTGCGCTACGGCATGACGGCGACCGCGGAGATCGTGGTACGTGAGCGGCGTCTGATCGATCTTGGTCTTGACCCGTTCCGGCAGGTGGCGGGCTGACGGTGGTGAACCCCATCGACTGCTTTTCATGTTTAAAAAAGGGGCATAAGAAATGACGGCGATTGTGCGAATAGACGATGAAGTCGTCGATGCCGATGAGTTCATCCGGGTGTTGAAACTGACCGGGCAATTCGAGGGACTCGTCGAGCAACTCGTGCGCGACAAGCTCACCGTGAGTGCGGCGAAGAAGCAGCGCGTCGAAGTGTCCGAGGGCGATATCCAGATGCGCGCCGATCAGTTCAGGCGCGTGCGCAGCCTGCACCGTGCCGCCGACATGAACCGATATCTCGATGCCCTCGGCGTGAACCTCGACGAGTTCGAGGCGTTCATCACGGACACGCTGTATCAGGAGAAGATGCTCGAACAGATTGGCGGTGACGCCGACGTGGAGGCTTATTTCAAGCTGAATTCGCCACGTTTCGACAGCGTGGAGATCAGTCATATCGTGCTCGAAACACCGAGCCAGGCGAAGGAAATGATCTCTTACCTGCAGGACGATCCCGAGAGCTTTACGGAGATGGCGCGAGAACACTCGATTGCCGATACCCGCGACCAGGGTGGCGTGCTTGGCAAGGTGTTGCGCGGGTCGCTTGCCGCCGAGATCGAAGCGAAAGTGTTCAACGCCGCTGCAGGCGATTTGCTCGGACCGTTCCCCACGCCTGACGGTACCGCCTATGAAATCTTTGCGGTGACGGCGAAACGTCCGGCCATGCTGGACGCAGACGTCGCGTCCGAAATTCGCCGTTTGTTGCGCGAGCAATGGCTGCTGGCGCGGGCGCAAGAACACATTATCGAAGCGCGCTAGGGCTTGGCGGACGACAGGAGGCGAGCACATGGACGTACCGCAGAAACTCGATTCCCTGGGCGCCTTCCTGGCGACCGTGGAGATACTGTCGCCGTTTACCCCGGAGGAAATCGAACGCCTCGCCGAACAGGCGGAGACGCGTTTTCATGCATTCGGCGAGACCGTTTGCAACGCGGGTGACGCGGCGGAGGGACTGTTCGTCATCAAGGCCGGTTCCGTGCGGATCTTCACTGAGGAAAACGGCAAGGAAATCAGTATGGGCGTGCGCCGCGAACGGGAAGTGTTCGCGGACATTGCCATGTTGCGTGAGTACCGGCATGAATCGTCGGTGCGATCGTCGGGCAAGACCGAACTGCTGTTCATTCCACGCCGCGTGATCGAGCCAATCGTGGCGAATAATCCGGCGGCGCTCGCGTTTGTGACGAGCTATGTCGCGATCAGTTCGGCGGGTGGTTTTGTCGCCAAGCTCTTCGACCTGCGGGGCAAGATCGACAAGGCCGAGCTGGAGGCGTCGGTGCGCAGTGTCGGCGTGAAGCGGGTCGCCGCGGGCAAGGAGATCATCCATCAGGACGCGCGCGATGACCGGCGGCTATACGTGGTCCGGCAGGGCGAAGTACGGATCGTGCGCAAGGAGGGGGCGAGCGAATATCTGCTTGCCACCTTGAGAGCGGGCGAGGTGTTCGGCGAGAAGGCTTGCTTGCTGCGCCAGGAGCAGCAAGCAACGGCGATTGCGAACGTGGATACACGTCTTCTGGTGGTGCCGGAAAAAACCGTGCACCTCGTGCTCGAGCGTAATCCAAAGCTGCGCGAAGTGCTGGATGACCGCATCCGTTTTATTGAGCGCGAGTTGCAGCGCCAGAAAAAACTGGAGGAGCGGCGCTCGTTGCCGGCCATGCTCGACCTGCACTCGAAACCGGAGTTCGGCGAGCGAGTGATCCGCCGCTTTGCGTGGGTTCAGCAGGCAGAGGAAATGGATTGCGGCGCGGCCAGTCTGGCGATGATCTGCAAGCACTACGAGATCCCCATGACACTCGGCAAGCTCCGCGAACTTGCCAATGTCACGACCCAGGGCGCGACGCTCGACAGTCTCGCGCGAGCAGGCGAGGTGTTGGGCTTTACCACGCGTGGCGTTCAATGCACCTTTGAGTCGCTGCGCGGTTTCGATCTGCCGTTCATCGTCCATTGGGAGGGATACCACTACGTGGTGGTGTACGGCATCTCCGCGAACCAGGTTTGGGTGGCGGACCCCGCTGTCGGTTTTCGCAAGATGGACGTGGAGGAATTCGAGCGCGGCTGGAGCGGCACCTGCCTGCTGTTCGCGGCCCCGCCCGAACTCGGCCGAGCCGCTGCGGGACGCTCCCCATGGGTGCGATTCGTCGGCTACCTGAAGCCCTACAAGAAGATCCTGGCGCACCTCTTTCTCGCGACGTTCGTGATTCAGGTGCTGGGCGTCATTCCGCCGCTGATCATCCAGAATATTCTCGACGGGGTGATCGTTCACCAGAACGTCGGCCTGCTGCATCTGCTAATTGCCGGGCTGATCATCTCTAACCTGTTCTCGCAATTGATGTCGACTATTCGCGCGTATCTCGCGAACTTCATGGTCCGCAACATGGACTTCGCGATGATGTCGCAGTTCTTCCGCCACACGCTGTCGCTGCCGTTCTCGTTCTTCGCCAAACGCAAGACCGGTGATATCTTCGCGCGCTTCCAGGAGAACCACACGATCCGCGCGTTCCTCACTGAGTCGACCGTGACGACGGCGCTCAACCTGCTGATGGTCTTCATCTACTTCACCATCATGTTTCTCTACAACGTGAAGATGACGCTGCTGTTGATCGGTTTCGTCATTCCGATCATGGCGCTCACCGCGATCGCCACGCCGAAGATCAAGAACTATGCACGCGAGGTTTTCTCCGCGTCGACCGAAGCAAAATCCTTCCTGATGGAAGCGCTGGGCGGCGTGGAAACCATCAAGGGAATGGGCATCGAGCGGACTGTGCGACTGAAATGGGAAAAGAAATACGCGAAGTCGCTGGAGGTGCAGTATCGCGCGCAGGCGTTCAATATTGCGGTGTCGCTGGGCAGCCAGGTGTTGAACACGGCGACCACGATCGCGATTCTCTGGGTCGGTGCAAACATGGTCCTCACGCACGAGATGACCATCGGCCAGTTGATCGCATTCAATGCGTTCATGGGGAGCGTGCTGACGCCGCTGATGGGGCTGATCGGCCTGTGGAGCCTTCTCAATGACGCGGGCGTGGCCATGGAACGGCTGGGCGATGTGCTCGACATGGAGCCGGAGCAAAAGCCGGAGGATTTGCCGTCGCGCATCATGCTGCCCGACCTGCAAGGCGAAATCAGCCTGAACAATGTGTATTTTCGCTATGGCGGCAACGACACGGAGTACGTGCTGGAGAACATCAGTTTCGAGATCAAGCCGGGCGAGCTGATCGCCATAGTGGGCCGCAGCGGCTCCGGCAAGACGACGCTTGCGAAGCTGCTGGTCGGCTTCTACACCCCGACCGAAGGGAAGATGGTGGTCGACGGTTACGACCTGAATGTGATCGATAAAACCGTGTACCGCGCGCAGATTGGCTATGTCATGCAGAGCAACCTGCTGTTCTCCGGGACGATCGCGGAAAACGTTGCGAGCGGTGACGAGGCGCCGGATCGCCGGCGCATTGAAGAGGCCGCGAAGATGGCCGATGCGCACGCGTTCATCAGCAAGATGCCGTTGGGCTATGAGCAGATCGTGGGTGAGCGCGGCGTGGGTTTGTCCGGTGGCCAGATCCAGCGGCTCTGCATTGCGCGCGCGCTTTATCACGACCCGCGCCTGCTGGTTTTCGACGAAGCGACCTCCGCGCTCGATACCCAATCGGAAAGCAATATCCTCGGCAATATGCAGGAGATCCTGAAGGGTCGCACGGCCGTGATCATCGCCCACAGGCTCAGCACGATCATGCGTGCAGACAAGATCCTGGTGTTGTACGAAGGCGCGATCGTCGAACAGGGACGCCACGACGAACTCGTCGCGCGCAAAGGCATGTACTACCAACTCGTGCAAAAACAACTGAGCGCAGCATGAAGATACTCGACGATATCGAAGACCTGCCCGCCAGCCCCGCGACCTCGTACGCTGCCTTGCTGGAGAAGATCGAAATTCTCCGCTCCACATTGCGCTGGTCGTCGCGCATGGAGCGCCCGGAGATCGAGAAGCTGCTGCGGCAGGCGAGCGTGCTGCGCGACGACGTGATGCAACTGTCGCACAGGGAGCGTTTTGTACAGGCGGCGGTCGCGGAGCCGCGGCGTTTGCCCGGATCGGCGCGCGAGCGCCGCGAGGCTTTGCTCGCACGAAGCTTCATATTTGAAGGCACTTTCGGCGATAACCCCAAACTGCTGGAGGCGTTGGAGATTGCTGAAAAGGCGGCGCCAACCGATCTTCCGGTGCTGGTGGACGGGGAGAGCGGAACGGGCAAGGAACTGATGGCGAAGGTCATTCACGCGAACGGGGCGCGTGCGGACAGGCCGTATATATCCGTGAATTGCGGCGCGATTCCGGACAACCTGCTGGAGTCCGAACTATTTGGTCATAAGAAAGGCGCCTTCACTGGGGCATCGAATGATCGGAAGGGAAAGTTCGAGAGCGCTCATACAGGTACTATTTTTTTAGATGAAATCGGTGAATTGCCGCTTGCGGGACAGGTCAAGCTCCTGCGCGTGCTTGAGGCCCATGAGATCCAGCGCGTGGGATCGGATGAACCCATTGCCGTTGATACGCGCATTGTGGCGGCAACGAATCGCAATCTGCGGCGCATGAGCGAGGAGGGGCGCTTTCGCGAGGACCTGTTCTATCGGCTTAGTGTGATCCACCTGACCTTGCCACCGTTGCGCGAGCGACGTGACGAGATTGCGCTGCTGCTGGCTTATTTCGGCGACGAAGCCGCAGCGACGCTCAAGCGCCAGCCGGTGAAGATGACGCTCAGGCTGCGCGAGTTTCTGCGGACCTACGACTATCCGGGCAACATCCGCGAGTTGCGCAACCTGGTCTACCGGATCGTCTGCCTGGCGCCGGAAACGGCCGATATCGAGCATCTTCCCGTCGATATCCGTCCCGGTAATTCAACCTCTGCAGTGAGCGGTTTGGCCGCAAGCGCGGTTTCACTCAGCGATGCGAAGCGCACGGCCAGCGATGAAGCGGAGCGCGCTTTTCTCGAGCGCGGCCTGCACGAAGTTGGCGGCACGGTCGCGGAATTGGCGCGGCGCTTCGAGATGAATCGCTCGCATGTGCAAATGCTGCTGAAGAAACACGGGCTGCATTCAAAGGATTTTCGCAATCACGCGGCTTCCGCTGTGCAGAAAGACAAGGACCACTAGAGGGTCGGATTAATCTGCGTTTTGTCGAGGCAAAAAATATCTTCTGCCTGGGCCACGATAACCGAGATGTTGTCACGGCCGCCGCGTTGCAGGGCGAGTTCGACCAGCCGCGCTACCGCTTGCCGACAGTCGCCGGTTGTCAGCACGCCACCCATCTCCTCGTCGCTTACCTCGTTGCTCAGGCCGTCGCTGCAGAGCAGAAAGATGTCACCGTCATGCAGATCGATACGGTCCGCATCGAGTTCGAGTGTGTCCATGGCGCCCACAGCACGCGTGATCAGGTGTTTCCCCGGATGATGCAGCGCCTCTTCCGGACTTAGCTGACCGCGCGCCTTCAGTTCTTCGACCTGGCTGTGATCGCGCGTCAACTGTCGCAGGTGACCCTGGCGGCAAAGATAAAGCCGGCTGTCACCCGCCCACAGATATCCGCAGGACCGTTCGCTCGCCAGCAAAAGGACTACTGTACTGCCGATCCGGCGCACTTGCCGTCGGGCGGCTTCCGAGCGCAGGTCCGCGTTGACGGCGAGCAGCCGCTCTCGCGCTTCCCGCATGCGCTCGTCGAGAGGGACAGGTTTGCCGGGCGCCGATGAGCGCTCCAGCCGGTCGATCACCATCTGGCTCGCGACATCGCCCACTGCGTGGCCGCCCATACCGTCGGCGACGGCCCACAGACCGTGTTCGGGCATCTCAAGGCACGTATCTTCGTTGATCTCGCGTACGAGGCCAGCGTTGGTGCGGGCGGCCGATGTCCATCGAAACTCACCGGTGTTGCTCACAAAACCTCCGATGTCTGCAGCGGCGCGTTTGTGTGCGCCGAAGGGTTGCCGCGTGAGCGGCGAGACAGAACCGGTTGCTTCAGGCGTGCGTCGTGTGTGCTTCCTTGTGCTGCGTTTCGCTTCAGCCAGCGTGGTTGAGGCTGCGTTCGTTCGGGCCGACAGAGACGTTCGAATTCGAGCCGGTGTTATTCACGTTGGTGGTCTGGAACTGATTGATCATCTGATCAGCATAGAAGTTGTTATTCGTTTCGTACAGGTTCACGACCGGGCCCATCGAGGGTTGCGATTCAGTGTAGGGCGCAATCCAGCCAAACACCCAATTCCCAGGGCCGTTGCCGCCGTGGATGTGGGTCATGGCTTCACGATCGAGCGTGAGATCGCAGGGAATGTCTTCAATGGCGAGTGCGGTCATGGCGAGGCTCCGGTGGTCTTGCGTGGTTAGTAGACGCGCTTCTATATGCAAGGCGCATGCCGATGGCGGGGCTGTGGAAGTGCTTTTCTCGTCGGGCCTTTGGGCAGGCGGGTCTGGGTCACGTCGTGTAGCGCGGCGGCTGCTCTTGTTCGATTAGCTTGGTTGGGCGGGACCCAACAAGTCGGGCCGTTTAGTGGTCGGAATACCAACACTCGCGCAACGCCTCGTGTGAGACACGGCTTCGCTTCTTCGTGGCCGATGCAAAAAGACGCAGCAAAAAAATCGCCGTTTCACGTAGGCATCGCTCAGTGATACCGGTCTTTCTCTTGCGCGTGCGGTAGTCCGCTCGCTGGTCACAAGTCGATGGTTTGATCGCTTGGTAAGTGACGTTTATTGACCAACACATCGTTCGAAAAAGTGTTGGGTCTCTCATTGACTTCACGCTGCCTTCAACTCCCTAATTTCCCTCTCTGCCTTGTCACACAAGGCTGTGTATGCATTGGCCCGGTTGATGCAATGACTTGATCAACAGCCGGTTCACTTGCAACACCCCGGCTTCCACCCTTCCAGGAGAAAAGGTCATGTCGGGCAATCAATCATCCAGGCTCTGCGCTCGACTCGGCCACTCAATTCCCGATATCGCCATCGATTGCGAACCTGCTCCCGGTGCTCATCTCGTGACGCAACGCTCGGGTTACGAACATCACGGCATCTATGTCGGCAACGGCCGGGTCGTGCACTACGCCGGCTTCGCCGGTTCGCTGCATGGCGGTCCGATTGAAGAGACCACGCTCGAAAGCTTCGCCAAGGGCCGTGAGATCCGTATTCGCGTACATGCCATGCCCAAGTTCGCCGGAGAGGATGCCATCCGCCGGGTTCGTTCAAGGCTGGGTGAAGACCGCTATCGGCTGCTTAGCAACAACTGCGAGCACCTGTGTACGTGGGCACTGTTCGGCGAGAACCGCAGTTCGCAAGTGGACGCCTGCCTCTCTCACCCAGGTCTCGCTTGCCGCGTGGCAATTGCCATGCTCAAAGGCCGGATCCACGCGAGGGGTCATGACGACCTGCTCGCCGCATGAACCTGATCGCTGTCGTCATTGAGGAGAAACATCATGAATACGCAACGTGATTCCCTGCGCCGGATCGTCGAAAAATGGCTCGCACCCACACCCGGCGCTCCGGTGCGCGAGATCCGCCTGTGCCGCATGCAGGCGAACCATACCCGCTACGTCCGCGTGGAAGCGCTTCGGCCGAGCGGTGTGCTCGCGCTGTTCTTCTTTCGTCACGACGACGGATCGTGGCAAGTGTTTCCGCCCGTAGCCGCACGCGTGACGATGAGCCCACGGCGCCTGGCAATGTGATGCGTCGTGCGGTAAGCGCTAGGAAAAGCAGTGCGCTGCGGCAAGTGTTTTTCCTGAGCCGTATGTGGGACCCTCGCGCTGCCTGCCAGCGAACATCCTATCGGGTGATGGGCTTGCAATAAGGCTTGAATAACGCGTTTAAGCGATGGCTCATCCCAAAGTGTAGGCGCGATGTACGAGGCGGGCTCGTCACGTCGTCTTGCAATGATCGATTGATCGCCGTTTCCACCGTGCCGCGGAAGGTGTTGATTCCGCGACCCAGCGCGCAAGCTTGGGAAGGGCGGTTTGAGAAGCAAGTCGCGAGTGACGATGGCGCCAGCGACGCGGCATAGTCCGCCGCACTTAACGGAAACCGCTACCCCGGGGTCGGTATGTTCTTCATGAGCTTTTTCACAGCGTCGTATTCAATATACATCTCCGCACCTAGCGACGCCGACAGAAACGCTATCTGCTTGCCTTTCGATTCGTGCTTCCAGTAGGTATTTTCGAGCTTGGCGGCTGCGTCGATATAGTCTCGACTGCCTGGCTCAAGAATCGAGATGCTATACACGATATTTTGCATCAGCATTTCAGTGAGCAGGAACCGTGTAGCACCGTCGAAGATCAGCGTGAAAACCCGCGTGTCAAGCCTTAGACGCAAACTCACGACCTTGCTTAAATGGTCAACCTCCACGGCGATGATGTAAGCGTCGTGTAGTTCTTCAAAAATCTTTGGATTGGTCATTTTCATCATCTTTAGTATGGCATCGGCGAAAACGGCACTACGGCCCAATCCCGATTGCTGTCAACCCAATTGTGAGCGTGAGGCTTAATGCCCCCATGCGCATGGTCGAAATCCAAATCTACGTAGCCTTTACCGTCATTGCCATACAAGCGCATTTGCCCGCTTCCCGGATTGGTACACCACGACCCTGGTTCTCCATTGTTCGGGGTCTTCGCAATGTCGAAACCATCGCCGAAGCTGGGCATATCGCCAAACTCAAATGGCGCGACATTGCTTAGCGGTGTATTGGCACCGCCAATCGCCGTCACATCACCTAAATCGAAAGCATCGTCGTCACCGAGCGATGGAAGCGCCGACGCAACAGCGGACACTACGGATACAACCGCCGCTGCAAGCGTGCTTGTTCCCTCACTGGCAGCGCGCGCGGCAATGTTGCGCGCTTGCGCTTCCGCCATCGTTTCAACGTGCCGGAACGGTTTTTGTAGTGCCCGAGATTCCCGTGCGATACGCTCGTCGATTTCCTGGTTATACGCCTTCAGGTCATCTCGGTATGCTTTCGACCGGGCCGCGTAGCTGCTGGCGCGTTCGGCAATGTCCCGTTCATACGCTTCATAGTCGAATTCGCGCGTCGGAACGAAACCGTCGTGGGCGATGTAAGCGGGTTCCGCTCGCACAATCACCACATCCCCGTTGCGCAGTTCCCGGCAAAGCGCGTCGATAACATTCTTCGGGCTTTCACCGTATGAACTAGGCCGGTAAGACGGGAACGAATCGACAAGGAACTTTTGCGCCCGCTCGACTAGATCGGGCTGGCTCGCCCAATGCTCGATGTTAGCGGCCTTGAACAGCGCTTTTCCGGCATCTAGGGCTTCCTGCTGTTCTTCCGTTCTCATGTTTCGCGCGTAGTCCCACTTTTTATAAAGTAGGAAGCGATAGCGGCCATACCGCATCAATTCGGTTGTCATCCTGATTATTTCTTTGTTGTAACACCCCCAACCCTAGCGCACTTCTCCGCGCGTCCATCTCAATAAACAGACGGACGCGCGGGCGGTGACTTTCAAGGGGTTTGCGTCAGGTGTTTGCAGCAACGCGCGTATAACATCGATGCGCCAGAAGACCGACCTAGCGGACAAGTAGACGGCAGCCGGGAAACGCACGCTCCGAACATCGCGTCTCGAGGTGGGTATTGAAATCGGAATCTGCGTTAGAACTTGCTCGACCGTGCGCAACTTATCAGGCGGCAAATCGACAAGGAACAGAAGTGCCGTCACGGGGTCGCTTCGCTGCCCCTGTTGCCAAGTGTGCGGCAAAGCCAGCGCAAAGGCGTGGGTGGGCCGTGGTGCGATCTTAAGCGCCCTCGCTGGTAAGCAATAGCACTTTGTGCCCTACATCGGACTAACGTAATGAACTTTCTATCGTTATGAATGCGGCGCGCGCGGCCGGTCGGTGTGAATCGGGGGCAGCACCGATAGCAACGCGTCGTCGCCATGCCCGCCGTTGTCGTCTACGTGGTGTTCGCGCCACCAGTAATGCTGATGACGGTACAGCCGCTGATCCGCGCGACCGCCAACTACCGACCAATCCTGACCTCAAACCCAAGATTGAGCGCGAACCAACTCAATTCTTTAATCCTCAAACGCCTCAACCTCATGCCGCTTACCAAGCAACATTGCATCGGCAACATGCTGAAGCGGGCTGACATCGACATCGCTTGAACCGGTCGAGATCAGCTCGAAGAATCGATCATAAAGGCTCGGATATTCCCTCTCCGCTTCGATGTCCTTCACCTCCCCATCGATCTTCAAAAATTTCCCGCCCTGAGCCAAATGCAAGACGCCATCGCGGGTGGTCACTTCGATCTGCCACAACTCTTGCGGACCAAAGCGCCAGTCGAATTCCGCCCGGATCGGGGTACCAAGCGCATCGCTGAAATCAAGGTTCGCGGCAATCGGATTCTGCCGGTTCGCAGGAACGAACAACTCTGCCGACTTCAGGAAAAACGCGTGCGGCAAGATACGCGTGATGATGGATAACGCGTTGATACCCGGGTCGAATACACCGAGACCACCCGGTTGCCAGATCCAGTCCTGTCCCGGATGCCAGCGGCGCACATCTTCTTTCCACAAGACGTTCACTGCAGTGATCTCTCTCCCGGCCAACCAAGCACGCGCGGTTTCAACGCCCGGTGCATGACGGGAATGCCACGAAGCAAACAACGAGCATTTATTTTGCTGCGCCAGCGCGGCGAGCACGGTAACCTCGGTCACGCTCGCGCCCGGCGGTTTCTCCAGCATCACATGCTTGCCCGCTTCAAGCGCCTCTCGCGCCTGCGAGAACCGGACTTGCGGCGGCGCGCATAACGACACGGCTTGCAAAAGCGGCTCCGCTGCAAGCATGTCCTCGACATTCTGATAATTGTTAATCCCATCGATCTTCGCATTCCGGCTCGCCCCGGCAACGAGCTTGAACCCGGAATGACCGGCAATGGCGGGTAAATGCTGATCGCGAGCGATCTTGCCGACGCCGGCAATGCCTATCGCAACTTGCTCTGTCATGGTTGGACCTTAAACGTAAAGATAGCTTCGTGGATGTGGTGCATAAAGGTGACGTGTCATACGCGCCGGCTTAATGCGAATGACGCGGCACATCGGCACCCCGACATCCTACGAGAAAATCGAAATCACAGCCTTGGTCCGCTTGCAGCACGTGATCAACGTACAGCTTTCTATACCCGCTCGTATCCGCTGCGGCAACTGTTTGTACTTCGGCCCAATTAGCGAGACGAGAGGTAAGTTCCGCATCGCTGATGTCAAGATGCAGCTTGCCGCCAAGGCAGTCCAGTTCGATCCAGTCGCCTTCCTTCACTACCGCCAGCGGACCGCCGGCACGCGCTTCGGGCGCTACATGCAGCACCACGGTGCCGTACGCCGTACCGCTCATGCGTGCGTCCGAGATCCGCACCATGTCTGTCACGCCTTGCGCCAGCAGCTTGGGCGGCAAGCCCATGTTGCCGACTTCCGCCATACCCGGGTAACCCTTCGGTCCGCAGTTCTTCAGCACGAGCACAGAGTCGGCCGTGACGTCCAGTTCGGGGTCTCCGATGCGAGCCTTGTAGTCATCGAAGTTTTCAAACACAACCGCGCGGCCGCGATGCTTGAGCAATGACGCCGTTGCCGCCGAGGGTTTGACCACCGCGCCATTCGGCGCGAGATTGCCGCGCACGATGCACAGGCCGCCATCGGCGACGAGGGGCTTGTCGAGCGGACGGATGACTTCTTCGTCATAGATAGGCGCTTCTTTCGAGTTCTCCCATAGCGAATGGCCGTTCGCTGTCAGCGCGTCGGGATGGGGCAGCAAGCCCGCTTCGCCCAAGCGCCGGATCACGCCGGGCAAGCCGCCGGCGTAGTAGAACTCCTCCATCAGGAAGCGCCCCGATGGCTGCAGATCGACAAGCGTAGGTGTGCCGCGGCCAATGCGCGTCCAGTCATCGAGTTCAAGGTCCACGCCAATACGCCCAGCGATCGCCTTCAGATGAATCGCCGCATTCGTCGATCCGCCAATTGCCGCGTTCACGCGAATCGCGTTTTCGAAGGCTTCTTTCGTCAGGAGTTTCGAGAGCCGCAGATCCTCTAGCGCCATCTCCACAATGCGCATGCCCGACATATGCGCGAGCACGTAGCGCCTGGAATCAACGGCCGGAATGGCCGCATTGTGCGGCAGCGTCACGCCAAGCGCTTCGGCCATGCAGGCCATGGTGGATGCCGTGCCCATGGTGTTGCACGTGCCCGCCGAACGCGACATGCCCGCTTCCGCCGACATGAATTCGTGCAGCGTGATCTTGCCCGCCTTCACTTGCTCGCTGAGCTGCCAGACCACCGTGCCCGAGCCGATATCGCGGCCATGATGTTTGCCGTTGAGCATCGGGCCACCGCTTACCGCGATAGCCGGCACGTCGCAACTTGCTGCGCCCATCAACAACGCGGGCGTGGTTTTATCGCAGCCGACAAGCAGCACGACGGCATCGACCGGATTGCCCCGGATCGATTCCTCCACGTCCATGCTCGCGAGGTTGCGTGTGAACATGGCGGTCGGGCGAAGGTTGGATTCGCCGTTGGAGAAGACGGGAAATTCAACCGGGAATCCACCCGCTTCGAACACGCCGCGCTTCACATGTTCGGCGATCTTCCTGAAATGCGCGTTGCAGGGCGTAAGTTCTGACCACGTGTTGCAAATACCGATGATCGGCTTGCCCTGGAATTCGTGATCAGGGATGCCCTGGTTTTTCATCCAGCTTCGGTACATGAAACCGTTCTTGTCGGCAGAGCCGAACCATTGGGCTGAGCGCAGTGGGCGTTTTGCGTCTGACATCGATTTTTCCTTACCGTTTACTATTCGTTTGCTATTTCAAGACTTCATTCGTACGAACGCATCGTGCATATCGTGTGTTCGGGACCTGTTATTAACTCCGCGACCCAAGCGCAACGGGATCGGCTTTGTTCGCGGCATCGTGTTGCCGTGCCGCATCGCGTCGCTTTAGCTTGGACCCCGCTCGTTCACCCGATGCCGTCCCATCCGATTTGCGCCGCGCCGCATGCCGTTCGATCACACGCTGCAACAGGCAGAACGCGCACAGAAGCGCTCCTATCACGATGCGGGTCCACCACGAGCTCAGCGTGCCGTCGAACGTGATGAGCGTCTGGATGGTCCCGAGAATGCCGACGCCGAAGACCGACCCGATCACATAACCAACACCACCCGTGAGCAGGGTTCCGCCAATGACCGTGGCGGCGATCGCATCGAGTTCCATGCCCTGGCCTTGCAAGCCGTATCCCGACAGCACATACAGCGTGAACACCACGCCGCCCAGCGCCGAGCAGAAGCCGCTCAACGCGTAGACACCCACCTTCGTGCGCGCCACAGGCAGGCCCATCAGCAACGCGGAACGTTCGTTGCCGCCGACCGCGTAGACGTTGCGCCCGAAGCGCGTGAAGTGGGCGACGAAGATGGCGCCCAGCAGCGTCGCGATGGCGATCAGGCCGCCTGCTGTCAGTGAAGCACCATGAATATCGATGTGAAAGCCTGACAGTGCATGGAAGCTAGGATCGTTGATCGTGATCGACTGCGTGGTGATGAGGAAACACGCGCCGCGTGCGAGGAACATGCCCGCCAGCGTGACAATGAACGGCTGCAGTTTGAAGAAGTGGATCAGCGCGCCCATCGCTGCGCCGTACAACGCGCCAAGCACGAGCACGAGCGGCACGATTACCCATATCGGCCAATGCAGATGTTCGGCGAATACGGCGCAGAGGATGGTCGTCAATGCGACGACCGATCCCACCGACAAGTCGATGCCACCCGATACGATCACGAACGTCATGCCGATCGCGACGATCAGCAGGAAGGCGTTATCCACGAGCAGGCCGAGCAGCACTTGCAGCGAAAAAAATCCGGTGTACATCACGGAGCCGAAGCCGAACAACGCGATGAACAACACGATGGTGACGACGATCGGCAGGGTGCGCGGATCGACCAGGCGGTCGAGAAGGTTCCTCATTTTGCTGCCTCAACAAGGGGCTTTTTCATGGCGTGGGGGAAGGCGCGTTTCAGTTGCCGCATGATGACCGTGCGGGCAGTGGCCGACTGGACCACGCTTACTACCAGCACGACCGCTGCCTTCACGACGAGCGTGGCTTCAGGCGGTACGCCGATGGAATACGTGGTGTAGGTCAGCGTCTGGATGATCAAGGCGCCGAGCACGGTGCCCGCGAGGCTGAACCTTCCGCCGAGCAGCGACGTGCCGCCAAGCGTGACAGCGAGGATCGCATCGAGCTCGAGCAACAGCCCGGCGTTGTTGCCGTCGGCGCTGCGCACGTTGGAGCTGATCAGAATGCCTGCTATGGCTGCCGTCAGTCCTGAGAAGGTATAGACCCCGAACACGATTGCGCTCGAGCGCAAGCCAACCAGTTTCGTGGCCACCGGATTGATACCGATCGCGCGGATGAACATGCCTAACGCGGTTCGATTCATGAGCAGCGCGGTCGCTGCAATCGCACCAATTGCGACCCATACGGAACACGGTATGCGCGCCAGATAACCGCCGCCCACCAGGAGATAACCCGGTGCTCCGATCGGGATGATCTGACCGCCCGTGAGCAACTGCGCGACGCCGCGGCCGGCCACCATCAGGATCAGCGTGGCAATGATCGGCTGCATGCCGACGAACGCCACCAGCACGCCATTCCACATGCCGGCGAGCACGCCTACTGCGAGCGCGGCGGCGAGGGCTTCGATGACCCGCGTAGGGTCGTCGGCGAGGATGCTGGCGGCTGCCGCACCGGCGATTGCGACAACCGCGCCGACGGAGATATCGATACCGCGTGTTGCGATCACGAGTGTCATGCCGAGCGAGACAAGCACGAGCGGCGCGGCACGATTAAGGATATCAATAGGCGCGCCGAACCAGTGGCCGTCAAGCACTGTGACTGAGAGGAAGTGTGCGTTCTGGCTCAGGTCGAGCAGGATCAGCAGCACGAGCGTGAGGACCGGCCATACGAGAGCGTGTTGCAACACGGCTTTGATGCGGTTCATCGGCTGCCTCCCGCAATGAGTCGATAAACCTGATCTTCAGACGCCGCGTGTCCCTCGACCTCAGCCACCTTGCGCCGGTCGCGCAGTACCGCGATCCGATGGCTCACGCGCACGACCTCGCTCACCTCGGAAGAGATGAAGACAATGGCAAGCCCTTTCGCACAGAGCGCCAGCACGCGATCCATGATTTCGAATTTGGCCGCGACGTCAATGCCGCGCGTGGGTTCATCGAGGATCAGCATTTTCGGTTCGGTCGCAAGCCAGCGTGCGAGCAGCACCTTCTGCTGGTTGCCGCCCGACAGAAGTCCAATGGGCTGTTCGGCATCGGACGCCTTGATGTCCAGCCGCTTAATATAGTCGTCCGCTATCTGGCGCTGTTTCGCCCGGCTAATGGCGCGCCACCAGCCGCGTTGCACTTGCAGCGCGAGAATGATGTTCTCCCGTATGGAAAGATCCGCGACAATGCCTTCCTTCTTCCGGTCCTCCGGGCAATACCCTATGCCGCGACGCACTGCATCGCGAGGAGAACGAAGCTTGACCGATTTGCCGCCAATCGACATGTCGCCCGCGTCCGCCCGTTCCGCGCCGAACAGGAGCCGGGCGGTTTCGGTACGGCCGGAACCGAGCAGGCCAGCCAGCCCGAGGATCTGGCCGGGCTGTACGTCGATATCGACGGGATTCATGACGCCACGCCGGCCGATGCCGCGCATTTCGAAAAACGACGGCACGGCGGTTTTGGGCGCGGGGGGTTCGTCGGCCGCACGCTTTAAGCGCTCGGTCATCCGTTCGTGGCCCACCATCTTCGAAACGAGCAGTTCCACCGGCAAATCGCGGGCTAGATATTCGCCTTCGCGCTCGCCGTTACGCATGACCGTGATGCGGTCCGATATCGCGTAGGTCTGTTCGAGAAAATGGGTGACGAAGAGGATCGCCATGCCCGATTGCTTGAGTGTGCGCAGCACGTCGAAGAGCCGCGCGACTTCGCCATCGTCAAGGCTTGAGGTGGGTTCATCGAGGATCAGCACGCGCGCATCCACCGAGACCGCGCGAGCGATTGCCACCATTTGCTGCACGGCGATGGGATACGTATCGAGGGATTTGGTCACGTCCAGGAAGACGTTCAGGTCGGCAAGCGCCGCTTCGGCCCGCGCATGAATGGTCTTCCAGTCGATAGCGCCACGCCGCTTCGGTTGACGCCCGGCGAATACGTTTTCAGCGACGGACAGATTCGGACACAGGTTTACTTCCTGATAAAGCGTCCTGATTCCCGCCGCTTCCGCGTGGAGCGGGGTGGCGAAATTGACAACTTCGCCGCCAAGCCGTATCTCGCCGGCATCGTGTGTATGAACGCCGGTGAGTACGTTGATAAGTGTCGATTTGCCGGCGCCATTCTGGCCCATCAGCGTATGGATTTCGCCGGGAAACAAACTGAAGTCCACGTTCTGCAAAGCCTTGACACCCGGGAACGACTTGGTGATACCGATGGTTTCAAGAAGGGGCGAGCCGGTCATGAACGAAGGCCGAAAAGGGGAAATGGAAGGGCGCCGCGAGTCCGTTGTTTAAGCTTATGCAACGGACTCGCGTTTGGCGCGGATTGTCTCCGCGACCGTGACTGCGGAGGTTTAGTACTTCCGCTGCGGCAGGACTTGCGCTGCCACGCTCATCGGGAAAATGGTTTCTTCGGTCACGATGCGCTTAGGCAGGGATTTGCCTGCCACCACCTCTTTCACCGCCGTCATGAGCTGCGGTCCGAGCAAAGGACTGCATTCCACGTCGACGTTGATCTTGCCCGCGACCATTGCTTCGAAGCCGCCCTTGGTGGCGTCGAACGAGATTACGGTCACGTCCTTGCCGGGCTTGATGCCGGCTTCTTCCATCGCCTGGATTGCACCGAGCGCCATGTCGTCGTTATGGGCGTAGACCACGTTGATCTGCTTGCCGTAGGTCTTGATGAAAGCTTCCATGACCTGCTTGCCGCCGGCGAGCGTGAAGTCGCCGCTTTGCGAAGCGATGACCTTGAACTTCGGATCGTTCTTGATCACTTCGAGCAATCCGGCGCGACGATCGTTGGCGGGCGCTGAGCCGACCGTACCCTGCAATTCGGCAATGTTGATCGGACCGGCGTCGTTCTTATAGTGGTCTTCGAGCCATTTGCCTCCACGACGGCCTTCTTCAAGGAAGTCGGAGCCGATCATGGTGACGTACAGCGACGTGTCTTTAACATCGATATTGCGGTCAGTCAGGATCACCGGAATATTGGCGTTTTTCGCTTCGATGAGTACAGGTTCCCAGCCGGATTCCACCACCGGGGAGAACGCGATTACATCGACTTTCTGCGCGATATACGAGCGGATCGCCTTGATCTGGTTTTCCTGCTTTTGCTGGGCGTCTGAGAATTTCAGATTGATGCCGGCGTCTTTGGCTGCGCTTTTGACGGAAACGGTATTAGCGGTCCGCCACGCGCTTTCCGCGCCGACCTGTGAGAAACCCAGGGTGATCTTGGTGTCATCAGCGTGGGCGGTCAGGCTTGCGCCCAGCAATAGTGCAGAACCAAGCAGCGCACCAATGGCTGCGCGTCGAGCATGTCTCATGGTTGTCTCCGATTTAGTTGTGTTTGTGTTCGGTACCGCCGCGCTTTTGCGTGCTTGTGCGTGCTTTTGCTTTTTCGCGCGGTCGTTCATTCAGAACGTACCGGAATGAAGCGTAGCGCCGGGGTTCATGGCGGTCCAATCAGTTATTTGGCGTTTGCAATATCAAAATTGGTATAGCGGAGGGGGTTTCTGCTCGTCGCAGATGGCAGTGCGCGCGATGTTCTGGAGAAAACGCTGCAGCTACGCGGCAATGAACGCGTTCACGGCAACCAGGTAACTCTTGAACCCGGCATCCCGAAGTACCGCGCTGACGCGCTCGAGTTCGCGCCGTGTGGCGTTGTCAGCGTCGCCTTGCAGGCAGAGGGCGAGCACGCGGCCGCGCGCCGCGAATAGCTCCGCCCAAGGCAGCGGCTCGACGCGCGTATATTCCTCGAGGGCCGTCACGTAGCGCAGGGCTCCGGGCGCGTCGCCGATCGAAAGCATCGCTTCGATGGCGTCGCGGTAGAACCACAGGTGATTGTGACCGACCGCGCCGAGACGCAGCAGCTCGGCACCCTTGGCCAGGAAACGCGCACGCTCGCTGTCGTCCTCCACCGCACGGCTCAACGCGCCCACTGCCTTGGGAGCGCTGAACTGCATGCCGACTTCGCCACAGATCGCGAGCGCTTCATGCAGCACGCCTACAGCTTCTTTCCGGCGGCCGCAATCAAGCAGCACGCGCGCCTGCATCTCCCTATTTTGCGCCTCGAAGCGGCGCGCTCCCAGTTGCCGGATCAGCTGCATCTCCAGCTCGAGATGGACTTGTGCCGCCTGC
Organism: Caballeronia sordidicola; assembly: GCF_000729995.1. Classification (GTDB taxonomy): domain Bacteria; phylum Pseudomonadota; class Gammaproteobacteria; order Burkholderiales; family Burkholderiaceae; genus Caballeronia; species Caballeronia sordidicola_A. The sequence continues at coordinate 161,904 of NZ_JNFG01000010.1, forward strand.
AAGTCGCCCATTTCGAGGCAGGCAAAGGCGCCTAGCGTCTCGCCTAGCATCTGCGCGCGCGGCTGCCCAACCAGCGTTGCCGCACGCACGGCGGCAACTGCGTCCTCACGCGCTTGCCGAGCTTCGTTGAGGTACATCCGGCTGAAACCCTGCATCGAACGATTCGCGACCTCGATGCGGCCGAGGCCATGTTCGCGACTCAAGGTAACGCAACGGCTGAAGTGTTCGAAAGCCGTCCGCATCCGGCCTTGCGCGTAGGCTGCGTCGGCAAGCCCGCCGAGAGCGCGCGCCTCCGCTTCGGGAAGGCCCAGGCGCCGCGCATACGAAAGCCCTCGCTCATGCTCGGCGCGGCAATCCTCGATCTTGCCAAGGGGAAAGAGGATGTTTCCACGCAGATGGTGCAGGCGCGCGAGTTCAGACACCATGTCATCGCGTTCCGCCACTTTCTGGGCCGCTTCCAGCAGGGCCAGGGCCTCAGCAAGACCTTCATTGACCCGTAGGCCCTCCGCGAGCCCGAGTTGCGAGCGGCATACGGCTGCTTCGTCCGGCGCAGCGGCCAATGCCGCCCGGTACGTGTCAAGCGACGCCGCGATATCACCGAGGTCCCGTTGCAGTTCGCCCTTGAGGCAGATGAGCGCGTGGCGGTCCGTGTCCTTCTTCGCGATGTCGAGGCCTCGTTCGATCAGGCGTACCGCCGCCTCGATAAAGTAGGCCGTGCGTTGCGCGACGGCCGCGTCAAGATACGCCCGGGGGGCGCGGTCATCGTCGGCGCGATCGAGATGCTGGGCGTACAGCACGGGGTCGGTAGCCGCGAACCAGTCGGCGGCTCGCCGATGCAACTCGCGCCGGCGCGTTCGCAGCAGCGTCGAGTAGGCACCTTCCTGAATCAATGCGTGCGCGAACAGGAGATCGTCGCCTTCAGGTACCACAAGCGCATTGGCGACCAGAGCATCGCAGACGTAGCCGGGTTCATCTATAAGACGCCGCAACAACGCCACGTCAAAGCGCTGCCCGATCACCGCAGCCGCCTGAAATGCCTGACGGTCGCGCGGGGTCAGCCGGTCCATGCGTGCCAGCACCAGGCTTTGGATCGAGGCGGGGACAGCTTCACCACTACCTTCTTCGGCGTTGCGCAGGAGCTGTTCGAGGAATAGCGGATTGCCGCCCGCCCGCTCGATGCAGGTGAGCGCTACACACTGGCTCGCGTCAATGAAATCCCCCGCAAGGCTCAATGCCTCGTCTCTTCGCAACGGCCCGAGATCGATGGTGGCAAACGGCGTACCGCGACAGCGCGTTCGCCAGGCGGCGTCGAGTGGATCGCCTTCCACGCGCGATGTCATCACGAGCAGGCCCGGGCCGTTGGCCAAGCCCGAGGCGAAGGCCGTGAGGTCGTCGAGCAGCTGCGGGTCAGCCCAATGGAGGTCCTCCACGACAATCATGACCGACCCATTGCGGCATGCATTTTCAGTCAGCGTCGCGATGAGGGCCTGCTTGCCGCGTTTGCGCGCGGCGTGCGCCATCGCGTCATAGAGCGTCCGCCATTCACCGGATTGCGGCAGATCGAGGAGATCATGGAGGAACACGATCTGCTCAGGCTTGACGACGCCGGCCGAGACGACACGCTCGACGGCGATGCCTGACTCGGCGCCACCTGTAGCGGGCGACAGGCCGAGCAGGCTGCCGATGACAGCTCGCACCGGATCCTGGCCTTTGCCGACCCCGAAATCCAGCACGAGGCCACGATGGATCTCAAACCCCTGCGCCTGCGCGACGCCGCGCATCTCATTGACAAGCCGCGTCTTGCCGATGCCCGCATCGCCACGAACATGCACGACATGCCCTGCTGGCCCGGCGAGACATGCGCGCACAATCCCATGGAATTGTTCGAGTTCCGCCTTTCGTCCGACGAAACGGCCGCGGCTGGCAGCCAATGGCTCGCCCGCCACGCTGCGCAGCCGCCATACCCGCACCGGTGTATCGATACCCTTGAAGCACATGTCGCCGGCCGGGTCGCAGACTGCATAGTCGCCGAGCGCGCGGCGCACGCCGTCGGAAATCAAGGTCTCGCACGTCTTGGCCGCTGCCACGAGCCGCGCGGCGAGATTGACCGGATCGCCATGCACCGTGTAGTCCTGCGCGTCGGCACGTCCGAGCGCGCCCGCGACAACCTCACCACTGGCAATTCCCACGTGCGCCTGCAAAGGCCCTGATGCCTGCGCGCCAAGCTGAGCCAGCGCGTCGTGAATATCCAGCGCGGCACGCGCCGCGCGCAGCGTATCCGAGTCGTGCGCGCGCGGAGCACCGAACAGTGCCATGACGGCATCGCCGATGTGCTTGTCGATCGTGCCGCCGTAAGCGAGCACGATGCCGTCTACGAGCGCGGTATAGCGGCCGACGACTTCGCGCAATTCTTCCGGATCGAGCGACTGGGACAGCGCGGTAAAGCCGCACAGATCAGCAAACAGAATGGTGACCTGTCTGCGCTCATCCGCTTGCACGTCGACCACGGACGGCGTCGCGCAAGACCCCGCCGTGGCGAGTTCGGAAATGGACAAGAGCATGCGCTTGCGGTGGCCAAGCGAATGGACCCCGAGCTCCTTCAGATCCGCGTCGGTCAGTCGGGGCAACATCGCGAAGTCGACATCGTTGTCGGCAAATGTGCGCGCGTATTGCTCGAGCGCCAACAGGCTCAGCCATCGTTCAATATCCATGACCGTCACCGAACGCCGTTTCCCGAAGCAGCGGCCCTCGTTAGGCCGCAACGCGGCTCGGTTTCCCCTCGCTGCTCAAAACGTATCTGTCCGCCTGACCAGAAATCAGACGAATTGACGCTGCACGATTTGCAGCATCGAACCCACACGGGCTGTTTCCTGTTCCGACGTTTGCCCGTGAATACACAGTGTAGGCGTCACGCGACCAGATGTAGGCAATTTGACACGAACGAAACCCGCGGCGGATACTAAATCCCTCTTCCAGCGACGTCCGAAGCACGACCACCTGCATTCGTCGGGGAGTACCGTGAAGCCAGACACGGCCGGTTCAGCCTCCGGCGTTCGTACAAGCTCCCGCCTCTCCGGCCTGCTCGGCGACCTGACTGGTGGCGCAGTATCGACGCTCGTCATGCTCTGCTATGCAATGAGCCTCGGCACGATGATCTTCAGTGCCGATCTTGCCCGTTATGCCGAACTGGGCGTGCCCACCGCGCTCGTCAGCTGCGTCGTGACCGCGCTGGTCATCGCGCTCATGAGTTCGATGCGCCTGAACATCGCGGGGCCCGACAGCAATGCGACAGCTTTTCTCGCAGGCGTCGCGGCAGGCGTCGCCAGCAGCGTGCGAGCGGACGGCGGATCGACGCAGACCGTCCTGTTGACCGTGCTGATGGCCATCGCGCTGTGTTCAGTGGTGACGGGTACGATCCTTTACGCGATTGGTTCGTCGAGGCGCAGCCGCTCACTGCAGTTCCTGCCCTATCCGGTTGTAGGCGGATTCCTGGCCGGCACGGGCTACCTGTTGCTGTCGGGAGCGTTTCGCGTGCTGACTGGCGAGCCGCTGCACTGGCGCACGCTGGTGTTCCTGACGCATCTGCACTGGCTCGCCTGGATGCCTGCCGTGCTGGTTGGGGTACTCATCACGGTTTTGATGCGCAGCTGGAAACACGCTGCCGCGCTGCCGCTCGTCCTGGTGTTCGGTGTCGCGCTTTTCTACTTCCTGCTGCACGTCGACGGCCTGTCGATTGATGACGCGCGCAAGATGGGTCTGTTGCTTCCCCATGCCCGATTGCATTTGAGCCAGATTCCCGAATTGCATCTGCCGGGACCGCTCTTGCACGGCAACGTTGACTGGGCGGCCATCGGTGCACACCTGCCCGAGACGCTCGTGGTCACGTCGGCGTCGGCGATCACGATCCTGATGAACTCGACTGCGATCGGCGCGGCGACAGGCGAGGATATCGACCTGAATCGCGAGATGCGGGCTGCGGGTATAGCCAACTTGGCGAGCGGGATGCTGGGTGGAATGGTCGGCTATCAATCGTTCAACCGGTCGATGCTCAACTCGCGCGCGGGCGCGACAAGCCGGATGGCCGGCGTGTTCGCGTCCCTCGCGTGCCTTGTTGTGCTGGTCGTCTCGCCAGACTTCGTTGCGCTGTTCCCCGTGCCGGTGCTGGTCGGGCTCCAGCTCTTCATGGGACTACGCCTGTTGATCCAGTGGCTGGTCGGCGCATACCGGAAGCTCAACTGGTACGAATATCTCCTGGTTCCGATCATTCTCGGCATCATCGCGCTCTATGGCGTTGTTACTGGCGTGGTGGCGGGCGTCGTCGCCGCGTGCGTGATGTTCGCGTTGCTCTATGGCCGCGTGAGTTGCGTGCGCATGGAGTTCGATGCCAGCACCCGGACATCGACTGTCGAGCGCAACATCGAGGATACCCAACGACTCCATGAACTCGGCATGCAGGTATGCGGGACGTGCCTGCAAGGCTTCCTCTTCTTCGGCACGGCCAATTCGATCCTGCAGCGCGTGCGCGAGCGGCTAGCCACGCGCGGTCCCGTGCCGGTCCGTTTTGTGGTGCTCGACTTTGCTGCCACCAGCGGGATGGACGCGTCTGTATCGGTCAGTTTCGTTAAGCTCAGACAGCTTTGTGCAGCGATCGACGCAGATCTGGTATTGACGGGACTGCCGCCGCGCTCGCGTGAGCTGCTTGTGAAAGCCGGTACGCTCAATCTCCGGATACACGAGTTCGCGACTTTGGATGCTGGTCTGGAATGGATCGAAGACAAGCTGCTTGCGCCGGGTGTCCATGCCCCGCCTCAGGAAGAGGACAACTTCCGCGCAATGCTCGCGGCGCATTTCACGCCACACTCCCTGGAAAGGCTATCTGCATGCATGGAGGTACGTGATCTCAACGCCCTGCAGCCGCTGTTCCTTCGCGGCGAGCCGGGTGACGCCCTGTACATCGTCGAGCGCGGGCGCGTGGCCGTATCGCTCCTGCTTGCGGACGGACGATCGGTCCGGCTGCGCTCGTTCGGGCCGGGTACGGTCGTCGGCGAAATGGCGGTGTACACGCAGAATCGGCGCAGCGCTGATGTGCTCGCCGAAGTGCCCACGCGTGTCCGGCGCCTGTCACTTGAGACGCTGCTTGCACTCGAACAGGACGATCCCGTAACCGCGCAGCAGTTTCATCGCTTTCTCGTCAAGACGATTGCTTCACGGCTTGCGGTCGCGGATGAAGCACTGCGCGCAGCCTATTGATCAGCTGCCGAATCTGGAATCGATGGATCCGCTCCGGCGTCGATCACCACCTATTCGCTGATATCAACGTCGCGGACCGTAAAACCAGTGCGCGCGGCGACGGATGAATGAAGCGGACCAAGCTGCGCCTGCATTGATCCCGCGCGATCTACCTAACCCTATCTGGGCAAGTTAACCGGTGAATAAGGCGGCTGTGGTCCCTGCGTGTCGTCCAGGTCTTCAGGTTGGCCGTTCATACGCTGGCGAACCGAGTCATTGAGGACGATCCCGCTCGGGAAGGCTCGCGGGGAAACGCCGGCGGCTAACCATATAGGGTTTCCGGCCCACGCTCGATGTCGCGGGCCCAAAGGGTCGGACTTGACATCAACGGGAGGCCGGAGCGCGAACTTTAATCCCACGTCTGGATGTTGCAGCCTGTCAACGACCCAGAGCAAGGGACCATCGGACAGGCCGTGTTCAGGGTAGCCTCCGCCGACGTCACAATGACCTCCCGGAAAAAGCGCCTGCGTCAGGTTTGGGTTGGCATCCCACAACGTCGGTTCGAACGGCATGCGTTGCTCATCGAGCGATACCGCGTGCACGCCCAAGTTGATGTTGGGACTCAAGGCGGTGTCGCAGAAACGGAATAGATCAATCGCTGCGCCCGCGTGGTAAATCGGAATGCCCAGCGAACCGACCGTATCCCAGACTGCAACCGCGGTGATTTTCACCGGGACAAAGGAACTGGCATCCAGATCCTTCGCGTTGGAGAAGGCACTGTGGATCTCCAGCAGCTCGATGAAGCCGTCCGCTATCTTCTGAAATGTCGTTTCGTGGCCGTGGCGCCAGCGGTACCAGGCCGCCACCGCGGTGTCGTAACGCGTGTCATCGTCAATGGCAGCGAATTCCGGCCGCAGCAGACCTTCTCCCGCGATCAGGCCCGCCAGCGCGCGGGCGGTGTACGCGCCCCGGCTAAAGCCGACGATCACGATGCTGTCGCCTGGCACGTAGTTACGCGAGATGTAGGTGTAGCCGCGAGCAATGCGGGCTACGACGCCTACGCCAAATGCGCCACCGGCCACCTTGTCCACCAACTCCTGTGAATTGCCTACCCCGTGGATGTATTTGGCTATCTGGGTCGGCGTGCCGCTCGCGTCCTGAAGGGACTTCTCCATCTCCACGCCGCCCCAGTCGGTGCCGCCCGGAAGCAGGTCGCCGTCAAGCCACGCGAAGAGTTTGCAGACGTTGGTCAGCTGAGCTTCGCAGCCTTGCGTGTCTTTAGGGGTATTGCTGTCGGTCGTTGCTTGCTCGTCAGGCCCGTTCCACGTGCCATCGGCACAAAAGACAATAGTCTTCGACATCGATCCGCCTTTTATCAGTAGATTTGTTCCGATGCTTTATGCGATGCCGTCCAGTTGCCATTCGACCAAGCGCCGGCCACAGTTGAATGACCAAACAAATCACTTCGTTTGCGCCGGCTTCTGGTCGAGGCTAAATATGCGGGTGATCATTGCGTCAATCATACGGAAAAACCCATCCGCGCCATAACCAGCCAGGAACGCTATTCCGGACGCCGAAAGAGTCAACACCCCGGAACCGGCACTTATTTGCGCCGCTACAGCCGACGGCGTAAAGAACAATCCGACCGCAAGCCCGGCAATGGCGCCAAGGATAATTCGAATGATTGCCAGTGTCTCGTCACGGGGTGACAGAATGCTCCCGGTTATTCGATTGCTTATATCACGCAAGAACGAAGCAATTGTTCCGACCAGCCCGAACAACACCGGTAGTACATAACTTGCATACGCCGACAGGACCAAGGTTATGGACTGAACGTCTTCTTGCGTCGCGATAAATTTGCCGGCCTTGTCTTTTTCCAGCGTGGGCGACGTTGGAAACGGCATCGTCAGCCAGGAGGAGGGCCACTTGTTAGCGAACGTCGCCACATCGTTGATCGACTTTTCGTAACGCGCCTGATAGTACGACCATTGATTGCAAAGCAGCCGGATCGGGTTGCTCTGTTCATCGATCCTGGATTTGCAGCGCGTGGGGACGCTATCGTGACTTTGCCGTTCGACGGGGAATGGCGCATTTTCCTTGTCAACTAGCGCATATATCTGACTGGTGACATCGGTCGTACTTTTTTGGTCCTCTTCGAATCGGGAAGTTAGTTGAACTCCGTACACGACCAGCCACAAAAGGATTGCGGAAAATGCGGTGATTGCGGCCCCAACTCGCGCGACGCTTTTGTGGAAGCGTCGGAAGCGCTTCGCACTCTGGACGAGTCCTGGATATGCCGCCTTCGCGACGGTGGCTCGAGTCCCTGTTGCGACGACGGGAGCAGAGTTTTGCTCGATCGATTGGTCGGCCTTTAATTGAAACGTTTGCGCTTTATCGCGCTTTGATCGAGCCGTTTCCTCCAGGAACATGTATGTGTACGCGATCGTGAGTCCGTTAGCCGGATTCGCGATTGAATTTAACTTGTCTTTCACACAAAGCAGCAATGCGGAATTGTCTGCCCTCTCCGAAAGACATTGCTTTGGTTCTGGTGGATACCGCAGTGCACAAATGCGCCGGATTACCTCAATAGGCGGCAGCGTGGGCGTCTCATTACTCCCGCGGTCCGTATTGCCTTTGCGAGATGGATCATCTGCCCGGACTGGGTACTTGATGTCACCGATATCCCATATATGGACATCCTGCCGCCCGGAGATGAAATCCATAAGCAGGAAAGCTCCATTAAGGTCTCGCTCAAGTATCAGCTTTTCTGGAGGGAACTCGACCTCACTGGATGCAGGGCGCTCAGGGTTAGGTGGTGGCGGAGATTCTGTTGATTGCTCGGACGCCGGTTTTTCCCCTGTCGCAGACGGAGCCGCAGTTGCACCGGCGCCCGGCGAAGCGGGATCGGGGAAGGGCGTTGGTTCGGCCGGCGGAGCCTGCTCAAGGTCGAGAGTGAGGGAACTCATGGCATTCACCTTTGGTACAGTTTAGGTGCCGAGCGAATCGGGGATTAAAGCCGCTCCGCGCTGGTAGGCGTCAGAGAAACGATCCAGACCGTTTGAGCCGCCATTGACCAGTTGCCTTGCCGTCGCCATGTTTCCGGCGAGCAAGGCTTTCTTGATCGCAAGCTCCTTGTCCGCGAGGAACAATGCAAGCAGATTCGCGGCGACGGCCAGGTCTCCAGCCAGGTCCGGCTTCGCGATCAGATCGACGGGCGGCTTGAGTTTCGGTCCGTACGTCGCGTAGTTCGACCGCCCGGTGAGTTGGATGAATCCCCTGCCTTTGAACTGCGCGCCGTCGGGCGCCCCCTGATTACCCAGATCCTTGCGGTTGTCGTAAAGGTCAAATGGATGGCCGGATGGCGACGTGTTGAACCGGGATTGTCCTTCGCTGATTGGTTCGAAGCACTCCACTTCGGCCCGGACAGTGGAAAGTGCCATGAGGACCATGGGCTTGTCAGCCACCTGATTCGCGATCAGCGCCGAAAGCAACGGCGGCAAATTGCCTACGATATTTCCAATTGGCGTGACCGGAAACATCTGGCTGACGACCTCGACGGATACCGCAGGAATGGCCGACGGCAATGCATTCGAATCGGCAATGCCTAAAGCCGACAACGTACGTGGTCCTGCGATTCCATCAGGTAGCATTCCTTCGCTCTTTTGAAAAGCGATTATGGCTGCGACGGTTCCCTGTCCGTACATGCCGTCGATCGCACCTGGACTGAAGCCATGTCCCGTAAGCGCTTGCTGTAATGTCTCGACGTCGGGGCCGCTATCGCCCTGTTGAAGCATTCCGCTTTGCATGGTTGTTCCTCCTTTTCACGGTCGTTGGGTCGACCGTCAATTCGTCGGATTTGGTTAAAAGACAATAGGTGATACTTCCAGCGTCTTCAGAACAAGCGGATTTTTTATGTGGGTTGGCGCACGTTTTCCGGATGAGTATTGTTTCAACCGTTTGGGCATTAACAATCGCGCGTAGTCGACACATAACCGCGTGAATGCCGATGAAGAGGATTAGTCGATCGGGTGATCATCGCGTTATATAAAAACGGAGTCGGATTCGGGCAGTCCAATCGAAGTTCGCGGTAGCAGTCGCTGCACCGGAGTGGAGGGATGGTTGAATTTGGCCGAACGTCGCACCGCGTTGAATTTCCGTAGTCGACCCACTTCTGACGTTCGCATTGGTGACGACGCAATGGCCGCTTCCACGGTGCAACGGACGTTCATTCGCTAGCGTCGGTCGGCAAATCATCGCCTCCCCAAATGCACCTCTCCGCGAATGCTTCTTCGGCGAGGCTGCCGATGAACGAACTTGGGTGGGCAAAACTTGATGACGACGACGGAATCAACTGCGTGTAGTCGGAAGATCTATGCCCCGCAAACAAAAAAACAAGCTCCGCGGAAGGCCCGCGGCTGGCTTCGTCCACACAAAGCTCGTCAACACGTAACAAAGCCACAACAAGCGGGCCTCATAGCTTTACAAATCGAGAGCTGGTGTGTCGTCGTGCTCGTCCTGTTCCCTCCGTCGAGAACCGAATACCGCAGAAATCGCACCCGAGATGGCGCCATTAGGTATGGCCGTGACCGCGCTAACCACGAACATCATGATGATTGGACCGCCATAGTTGGCGATAAAATCGAGAACATAGCCGATTGGAGTCATCCCTTAGCCCTCCAGTTCGTCATGTGGGCAGCCAGCACATAGTACATTCCGCCAGCATAAGCTGGTATTGTGCCGCCATAAATTGCGTTGTCGTCAAGCCAAGTTTTCCATGGGCCGTACAGTTCCGCGACTAGCATGAAGAACCAAATCAAAAGGCCGACGCAAGCTAAGGCTATGGCGTCCGCTACCTGATCGAGTTCAGCGCCGTGCCTTTTAGTATATCGACTGTGGTTCTCGATGTCGCGATCGGTTGGGACGCGGCACGGCTCGACCAGCGGCGCCGGTGGAACAGTTAATCCGAACATGAGACCAATGCCTGCTACCAGCATCCCTAAGCCATAATATGACGAGTGTTCTGATTGTCCTGTCACCTGCCTGATTGTGTATTCGACAAGCGCGAGCACGACTGGGACAACGAAGAAAATCCACCTGGCAATCTTGCTGAACTTTGCATACATTGCTAGTCCTTATCGTTCGAGATTTGGTTATCGCCGGTAGGATAGAAAGCACCTTACGACCACCGGTGCGCCTGTGCCCCCACAAGTCCAATTGTGACTAAAACAGCGCGGCAACTCAATACGACTCCTCTTCAGCACTGTAGTCAAACGCCGTACATATGGAGCTCGGGCGATTGACGACATCGAGGTCAGCACGGACGTACAGCACCATGAGATGTGGAGCAGACCGAGTCTCGTATGGTGTGACGCCCGGTACGCCCACCGCCCCGTTCATCACAACCACGCTCGCCTGCGGAGCCACAAGCAGTTGGACCACGACACCCATGGCGGTCCTTCAGACATCGGTGCTCCGACGTTTGACGAAATATGACGTCCGTTTGGTTCGCTTTGCTAAACTCCTCGGCTATTCCATGCCTACATTAGCCTCCCTGCAAGTAGGTGGTCGCTTCCTCGATCGTAAATTCAACGTCGGTGAACTGGCCCAGAGCAAGGTCCGTGCATCCTGTGGGCCCGAACCAAAGCCTGTCTTCACCAGCGACGAGTCGCAGGATGTCTCTCACGGTCGCCGTGACATCGAGAGACGTCCCAAGCCGCCACTTCTCAATTAGCCCTTCAACCTCCACCAGAACGCGCCAAGTTTCAGGGGTGCATCGCGTCTTCACGAAATTTTTAAGCGGCTGGCGTTGTGCTTCGTCCCCAGCGCCTCCAGGCGCGATAACCGACGCAAATTGCAGCAAAAACTCTGCCGGGTGATCGCCTTTCTGGAGTTCCTCAACTTCCCGACGCACTTCCCTATATGTATTCTTGTCTGTGTCATTGTAGAACCGCTTCTTGGAAAGGCCGAGAGCCGTAAATCCCCGAAACATTCGGTGGTGCTGAAGTTCGTTGTCTAGCATCGACAAGACGGTCAAATAAAGCTGCCGGCGCTCCTTGGGGGCGAGCGCCACCAAGGAGGTGAACTGCTGGTAGCCCTTCAGCTTGAGGTCTGCGTGCAACAACTCGTGAGCCAACGCCTCGACCGGAGCTTTCGTGGGGACGAATTCAATGACGGTCCGTCCGTCTGCGGTTGAAGAGCCCCACAGCACACCGCTTCCTTTCTGGAAAACTATTGGCGTTTGTTCATCGATCGCGGTGAAAAGGGAGCAGACCCGGCGGTTTGCGAGCGCAGCGACAATTTCAGGTGGGTGAGTAGGTTCGATTTTGTTCAAGATGTTTTTATCTCTGGTTTTTTGCGGCGTTATGCGGCTCTCTGGCGGAGCATGGGCCGAGCACCATTTTATCCCGGGCGCTTAGGCGGCAACTGCATCTCATCAGTGGCCGGTGGCGGGGCAACGGAAGGTGGGTCGGCCGGAATGTCTTGGTAGCGCTTATTTCCTGTTGCCGGCTTACCTGGCACCTAATACCTCTCGAAGCTCGTCCTCAAGCGCCGCTCGTGCCGGTGGGACCTGTTGTTCGAAAAAATCCCAGCCGTCTTGCCATGCTTTGTGCTTTTGCTCAAGGGTATGCGCCGGGAGGTTTGCATCCTCGTAGCGGACGTAGACGCCGAAGCCAATCGCCTTGCTGCGCATGTTCCTCACGAACTCCTCAAGCTGTTTGCAGACCGCCTCTGGCAAGTAGATGCGATTCTTCTCAAAGAACCTAAAGAAATCCGCCGTTGCGTTCATCGCTGTTACGTACTTCTGCTTCTTGTCCGGTTCCCCGACCCATTCCATCGGTGACACGAATCCTGACGTTGCCCAATATGCCTCAACGAGAAGGCCATAGAGTTCCGCAACCACTTGTGCTCGCTTTTCATGCAGATTTGAGAAGCGCACTTGATGCTCTACTGCCGTGAGTTGGAGCTCGTGTTTCAAACGCTCCATTGCAGATTGGGTTTCGGAGGAGAGAGACGCTTTGAAGCGCTCGAGGTCTTTGGCCAGCAGCTTTTCCACCAAGGACTTCGCCAGCCAACCAAGAACCGCAAGAAGGGCCGCATTTCCGCCAACGGCAAGGAGAATGGTCTGCCAAACGCTCATAGATTAATAGGTAGTGTGAAGTTGGGCGACGGGGTGGCGCACAGCTCGCTTGACGTTCTGCGTTATAGCACCATTCTGTAAAGCAGACGTTCATGAACTACCGCTTCTGGCCGATTCACGCCAGACAGCGCTACGCGTCACCTCCTCGGCCAGCCTCTGCAAGAATGTGAAGAATGGCCATATTGAACGATAGGAACGCAGTGCATACCTCCATGACTTCTGCGGAATCGATGCCTTTCAGCGCCTCTACTTGTTTCGCCAGCTCAGGGCTGTAGTGTCCGGTAGCAACGTTTCGCGCACCTGACCAGGCTCTGAGCCTGCGGAATTCGACAGCCCACTTCTTCCGCTGCGCTTTGATGTCTTGCTGGTCGATGGGAAGCTTGCGGGCCTTCATCAGATCAAGCAGCCTTGGAATGAGCTGGTTCAATGTTAGGTCGTACTCGAAAAGACTATGAACAAGTCCCTTTAGCGCTACGTTGCGTGCAAAGCCTAATGGCGCGTTGCGGATGAGACCGGTCATCTCCGCACAGATGTCATATTGAAATATGGTCGCCTGTAGGCGCATCTCGTTGAATTCGATCGGAATACCATCTCTCGCCTCTTCATATTCGGCGTAGGCCGAGTTCAGCCGTTCCTCGGCTGCAGCGAGAACGTCGTCTATTTCGATCACCTGTCCTCTCATAGCAGTAGACCCACATCGTCACCCCAGGATGCTCGCTCATGCCGTCCGGGCAGTCCAGCGAATTCCCGGCGAAATCCAGATAGTCTAGTCATTTCCGTTCAGGTGAATGGAAGTAAGCGACCAAATTCGACGGGAAGTCTTTGATTGATAACGGCACCGAGTCCAACTAATTCCGTCTCCCTTCAATGTGTCGGTAAACGGAATTCGTTGGACTAGCACGCAGTTAGCTAGACTCGAAAGCACGGTATTGGCTGGACTGCCGGGAAAGCGCGGGAATCGAAGCACTGCCGCGCGGGGGCGGTTGGCTCCCGGCAACGTGCCGATGAGACTTTGATTAGAGAGGGTGAGAGACGCGACGACCCATAGGCGACCTTCGAACAAGCGCTAGGCCTGCGCAGTCCGCACAATCGCTCCCGCAAACCGTCACTCCCCGAAAGTTCGCCCCACGGATCTGGTGATTGACAACGCGTAGGGCCAGCTGGACATCCAAAATTTGCTGCGGCGCCCGTGTCTACGCAGCCCAGCTGAACGCTGCCACGTCTTCATGTGTAGCGAGGCATGGCCACAAAACGCAGCCCCTGGTTTCACCAAAGCTGGGCATAATGCTCAGACTAATCCACTGGGATAGCGTCGTGCCAATACTGAGCGATGTTGCCATCGAGAGGTTTCACACGCTCTGCCGCGTCCAGTTCGCCGAGGGTGTGCGACTGCTGGACATGCAGATCGCTCGGATTAACGCCGAGTGTGCTGCGAAAGGGCTGATCGGATCGGGCGCGCGACTTCACATGCTCGAACAGGCCGCGATCACCGCGCTGGGAGATCGTGCGATCCAGATCTGGCGGAATCTCGTGCGCGTGCATCAGACCTACGGTAACGAGAACGCCGGTGATGCTGCCAACGAGTTCAAACGCTTTTTTGAGGACACGCTACGACAGGCATTTGAAGCAATCGACGCCAAGCTGCGCGCGGCGCAGTCGTTGGGGGAAGCAAAGCAGCTGTCGACGGGGAGCTTCCAGGGCGAACTCAACCACCAGATCGACAAGCACTTCGTCGAGATCGATCTTTATTGCGAAGATTCCGCACGCAACGCGATGACCAACGAAAAACAGACGGCTCACAACTACCATTTTTATGGCGCCGTTGGCGCGGTCCAGACCGGCGGCAATGCCGTGTCGAACATCTCCCAATCGATTGGTGCGGACGAAAAGGAACGGCTGAAGCAGGCGCTCGGGGAAGTGCAGGCCGAACTGGCGGCCTCGAACGCGGCGGCTGGCACGCGTGAAGAGCTGGAGCAGGTGATCAACGATTCGGTCACTGAGCTCGACCAACCGAAGCCGAACGGCCTGAGGCTCACGTCGTTGCTCAACGCCGTCGGCCAGACCATTCAGACGCTCTCGGCCGCACCGCAGGCATATCAGCTCCTCAAGAGCGCTGTGCTTCCCTTGGGCATCGTGCTGCCCTAGTCCCTAGGGCCTGAAGCGCGATGGCTTAGTAGCCGTCGATGCCTGGTCGCTGGAGCTTGCATTCCTCGCGCCGGCAGCATGCTCCTATCACTTGGATACTCGGCCATAGTTGATCGCCGGCGAGCATTGTCGAGGCCACACGTCGTCGATCAATCGACGATCGGCCTGGGAATACCGTCTTGGTGCTGCGGTGGTATCGGGCGCATTTCGACCCTTCTCAGCCGCTCGACACTCAGTCGGCTTTACGTGTTCTTCGAGGTGCACAACGGCCGTTCGGCTTTTGGCCTTTCGATCGTCGTTACCGCGGATTCCAAGTAAGTAGAAACAATGAAAGCACGCGCATGCCCAAGGTAAACCCGATAGTGCGTCCTGGCACTCCTGCTAGACGCTGCTCGAGTTTCACATTGCAAGCCACTTACCCCCGATAGTTCTTCCCTTTTCCTTTCCGAACACTATAGTCAATCAAGCAAATTCAGATATGTCGCGGACGGCAGTTCAACTAAAAGATGATCTATCAGTCGGCCCATGGAGTTGCCATGAAGCATTGTATAACCTTGGCATGCACATTCTTTTATTTGATCTTTGGAGCGCAACCGACCTTAGCGCAAAAGCTAACGTCCGGAGATCTCCCGGTTGGTTCCGGAAAGGGCCAAGTTGGTCTAGTTATGGCACTTAACGAGGAGTGCCACGGGCCCGCGACAATTAGCGCTACGAGTGACGCAAGGCTGGCCATTTTGGATCGAGTCAACGACAAGCTTGTGATTGTAGGTGGGCCTGCGGCCCAAGATGTCGCACTTCCTGCGAACTTTATCGAACCTACCGACTTTATAGCTACAGAGCGTGGGTATCTAGTTGTTGGCGCCCTCGGAGAAGTAATTCTTGTCGATCCGGCGGGGGCTGTATTGGCACGATCGAACACAGATTATGACCCAACGTTAGGTAGTCCTCGGCTCGTGTCGCTGAGCACCGGAAAATTCGTTTTGGAGAACCTCAGTGGAAAGCGGTTTCCAATAAAACTCGATCAGTCGACCACTGGCCCTCTCGTCTCCCCAGGGTTGGCGCTGGCAAGCGATTATACGAAAACACTAATCAGCCCCGGGAAAATCGTCCTTCAGTCAAAAACGGTTGATGGAGACCTGTCATCGATAACTGTGACATCCAAAATTCGAATCTCTAACGCCCGTCCGATCTGGGTCAAAGCGGGAGACGGCGCGTTGATCGCCCTTCAAGAAAGTCAGAAATATCCCCAAGAAAATGCCTTTGTCCGTTTAATAAATATCGACGCGCGTGGGCACTCGACTACAGAGGCTTATCTTAGCCTAGAGACTTTTGCCTGCGATACGGTGCGCCCTTATACTCGTTTGACGGACGGGACGGTCGTCGTCTTAAAGTTTAAAAACAACAATTCACTAGGTCTCGAAGTGCTCAAATTTATGCCTGTTGGTACGGCAACTCCCATAATCGCCTCGCAGGGATCAGAAGTCGCATTGATAGCATCGGAGTTGAGCGCATCGCACGAGCTTGAGGTAGAGAATGGTACATCTGACGCTAGCAACATTTCCGTATCGTCTATCTCCGTCGCCTCGATCCTTCAACGCGCGCGTAGAGCGTTGAATTTACAATGGTTGCTTACGCCTAGTGCCTATAGCCAGTCGGACATTGAAAATCGGTGCGATCCACCAACACATATTTGGACACGCCCCCGCCAACTCGAGGGAAAATTATCAACGACGATGACCGGTGTGCCATACGATTGGGGTGGCTACGTACCGGACTTAAATGTTTTCACTATGAGATTGAACAGCAACTATCTCGCCGGCAATGTTTGCACGTGTCGGAGCGGAAATTGCGTTCAGAAACGAGCTACGGGCATGGACTGTTCTGGCTTCGTCTCATACGCGTGGCACATCGGTAGCTATTTTACGACTTCTAGCCTGCCGAACCCCGATATAAGCAATCCGATCTCTTGGAGTGACCTATCCCCTGGCGATATTATAAATAAGCGAGCCAACCACGTTCGACTTGTTGAGGGCGTCGCTCATTCAACTAATGGAGACATAGTTACGGTGATTGAGTCAACTACCGCGCCTTCGTGTGGTGGGGTTTGTCGAAGATCATATAGCGCCTTGCAGTTGGAAGCCCAGGGCTATCGGCCCTATCGGAGAGTTGCTCTTGTCAGCGACAAGGATGAGAAATGAAACGTTCAGCTCCGAAAATTCTGGCGCTTTTATTCGTCGGATTAAACAGCTATAGCAATGCTCAAGATACACAGTGTATCTTCGCAAATGACGGACCGGCAACCGCGTATATCGATCTTAAATTTTCAACGGAAAGCGATGGCAACGGCGGCGATACGGGAAGTGGCTTCATTGTTTCCCCGTCAGGATATGTGATCACCAGCGCGCACGTTGTAAAGCCAAAGACTGACGGCGCGAAGGTTATTTCATCGTCAATCACCGTGCGGGTTGGTGGACTGTCATCCAGTCCGGTTCCGGCAACCATTTCGGCGGAGGACATCGATGAATCGGCCGATATAGCTTTAATTAAACTTGCTCCGGCAACTCCGAAGGAAAACTGGCCCTTCTTGCCTATAAGTTATGTCGATAAGTTAAGTGTGGGGAGCCGTCTAACCGGTTTGGGTTTTGCGTCTGGGGCCGACTTGGCCATCGTTCCTCCCGGCGAGAAGACTTCCGATAGTACGATCGTCGACGGCAAAGAAAAAGCGTGGTGGACTACAAGTCTCGCACTTAGCCATGGCAATAGTGGTGGACCGATCTTCGGGCAACTTGGGACCGTGGTCGGCATCGCCGTTGCTATAAATAGAAACTCTAGTTACCTGACCTATGTTATCCCTATTGCTCAAGCACAGAGTTTACTGAGCAAAGCAAACGTACAGCCTCAACCTTTCGGTCCATGTGCGGATTTCCCCCTTTGCAGACATCCGAGCCATGGAGTTGAAGGGTATCGCGTTGACGAGGTCAAGGAAAAAGAAAGTGAATTGCGCCCCGGCGGAGGGAATCCAAAAGCAAATCAAGATTCTTGGTGCGCAGATTATCTCGGCGAACTGCAAAAACTTTATCCGAATTCTTCCTTCACAAAGGTTGCTTCGAGAGATGGAAGGCTAGAGTGGGATAATGAATTATTACGTATCGGCGCGAAATACACGTATTTTTGCTCGTACAGGCGGCTTGAGGATCCGATATATAAGGAGCAAAAGACCGCAGCTTGTTTGAAGTAGGCCACATGAGTCAAGGTCTGAAGTTAAGAAAACAATAGTGCGTCGGAAGCGTCCAAGTCGGGACGTCAAGTGCATGAATGTTTTAAGGGCGACTCGCAGCGTCGATCAAGGTCGCTGCAGAATGCGAAGTTGATTTCCTGAACAAAGCGGTACCTTCATACCTTCGAAAGGCGCGCGTTGTCTAGCAACGGTTTTGCCCTTTTTCAAATAGATGGCCCACGCCGTCTAATGGTTCAAGATCGGGTTTTCGCGCGCCTCGGATGTCACCGGCATTCCGTGGAGGGAAATTTTGTTTGTAGCGAACTCATCGCCGGGTAGTGATTCTTGCGTACGAGAAAACGCTTTCGATTCTATGTCCGTTACATGGCCCAGTAAGGTCGCGGGATTCTCCGCATGACAGCGTCGGTGAACGTCGCCTACTGGTCGGTCCGTGCCCGTCGCGGCCGATACGAGCCGGTCGCCCTTGCCCTGACACTCTCGCAGTGAGGTTGCCACCGCGACTACTTGGACGGCTTCCCTCTCCAAGCTTCAGCGCGGCAGCGATGTGTAGATTAATCGAAGAGGACCGGCGATAAGCGGCTGCTGATATCGCTTGGGCCATTTTTCGAAGACGACGCTGCTGATGCATGTATGAGATCGTTAGAAAGGCTCGGGTGGGCGGGTATGAGTCCCAAGGTTTGCCAGAAGTCGCATGAGCAGCCGGATGGTTAGCGGAGAGTTCTGGGCTAAAACGTTTATCCCGTTAATCCAAAACCGTGCTCAATGGCTTTTCGAATCATGGCGAGTCAGGTAACCAATTAAGGAATGTTGATTTGACACCGTCCGGCGGCTGATCACTATCGACGTCATGACTACCGCACGTTAAGCAAGACCGGCTTTGCGGTGCTGATGACGTTGTGGTCCCAGGGCCTCAAAATAATCACATGGAGATCTGTTTGAGAAGTGTCTGCTTTAGGAGAATTCGTTATCGATGAATTGGCTACGGAAGAATCTGTTAAACCGTATCCGTATGTTCTGTTCTATCGGATTGGAAAAAATCTTGCCGGTCCTCCGTGGGTCGCGCAAATGTACTGTCGGCCTGCGACGAGCATCGTGTCCCCATAGTAGGCTCCGTCACCCCCTGGCACCGCACAATTTTTCGCCCGATTGATACAATACCAATCATCAGTCCACTGTGGACCTGGCATGCAACCTACCGATTCACAGAGTTGGCTTTCTCGTATCGTGTCCGGGTAGTTAGCTGGTGTACCTGCAGAGCACACTTCGCCATTGTTTAGTTTGGTTTGTCCCTCAACGACTTGAGATAGCCCGAGAAAGTTGACCGCGAGAGCGATGACAACCCGTCGTCTTGCCACTCGGCGCTGTTTCACGATCACCTCGCGATATAATACCCGGAACGGAATACTTACTTCACAACAACGTCCCACCAAGACTATAAACTATAGGCGAAATGAGAAAATAAATACCGGCAAATTTGAAGGTGCGCCGGCGTGAGAGCGCATCTGGGCGATGTCTTACGACCCTACCCTTTCAACTAAGTGGGATTCCCAGCCTCTATGGACCGCCGCTCGAGTTTCCTCAATGCAGCCACTCTGGAGGACGCGTCCGTCCGATTTGTTCGGCCATAGCCGCTGGACTGCTTTGGTAGGAGCAGATAATTGCCCTGATTTGATGAAACTCGGAGCGATATTATTTCGGTACCCCGGGAACTTCGGGTACGGTAAATTTTTTCCACCCACCACAGTTGGTGCCGTTGTTGGCGTCCGCACGGACATGTATGGTGATGTGTATATTATTTACTATACTTTTGACGAAATTAACGTTATTTCTACACTCCCCTTCAGGAGGGGACGCGGGAATCCATTCTGTGTTGTCGCCCGGCTGTCGTCTCACCCATTCTCCATCGTCGAGATACCTAATATCAAAATGATAGCCGTAATGCGCGGTGATCTTGCAGTCTCGCTGAACAGTCTGAAATTCCGGCTTATCGCCGGTCCCGGCACCGCAATAAAACGCGCGTGTGTTCACCTTTGCATCTAGTAATGGTCCAGTCAATAGAGTAATCGCCAGCACCGCACAAAGAGCAAAAGGAAGCTTTGCCATGGAGTACTCCTACGCTAACGGAAAGGAGGTAAGCAGTTGACTGACCCGGGCGCCCCAGAGCGACGAGCGACCACCACCATAACCACACGGGACGTTACCGCGGTGCCCCGGATGATCATGTAGACAAAATACCACCGCAAACGCGGTGAGCAATCTTTGAGCACGGCGTAAAATCCTCCATCAAATTCCTGCGAATCAGCAGTTACGGCACACCGTACTCCGCCTTATCGCGGGGTTGGCTATTTGTGACACTTCATTGAAACGGAGTGGCTCCTACTTAATTGCAAATGAAGCAGAATAAGGCTGCAAACGTTGCGATTTTTGGTACTTGAACGATTTTTATCCTATTCTTTTAGCATGCGCTTTGACGAAACAAATAGTCCGAAAAACCATATGCCGCCGCGTCGGTTTTCGTTTCGCTAATCTTTACAGATCCTAGCAAATAGCTTCGTCCAAACCTATCGACTGCCGATCGTCAGACATCTCAAGTCTGCGTTATGATGATTCGCAAACTCCGACCGCTAAAACGCGTTCGTTATCCTCTTTTGACCTAGGTCGCAGAATGCATCCGTTGTCTCAGTGCCAATTACGGTTATTGGCGTGTTCAAGGAGATGATAAATTCCGAAACTCCATAATTTCCTTTTTCGGACGGTGGCAGATGCCAGTCGTAGGTATATCCCAGTCGCGTGAACGGATATCCTGGTGCGCCGCTTTCCGGCAACACATACGCCCAAACGGAATATTGACTTACGAAGGCGGATAGCCATTCCGGCTGAGGGTGCACGGCCGCGTCCATGCGCACCAGACAACTCGGATGTGATGGATCACTGTCGTCTTCTCCAACGCAAGGTCGATACAAGGCGCTGGGCGATACGCGCATTATCAGGAACTCTGTCTTGCGAAACGGCTCGGGTTGATTAAGGGGCAGGCCTAAGAGTTGTTCCATGCGCTGCTGGAGCGCAAAGTCGTGAAGCTGCCACGCGCCGCACTTGCTTCGAAGTTCGTCGTGCAAGACGACCCAAACGGGCGTCTCGCGGGGAACTGAATCCGAACTGCGAGTGAACTGGCAGGATGACTGGCCGGGCGGGATAGAGCAACTGGCTTTGGCCCCGGCCGGCGATACCCATGAAACGACTAAAACTGCATCACCGCCGGAAACGGGGGTGAGAGGTTGAACCTTCTCTGGTGTAACCACGGCTGCCGCACGGATTGCATCGCGGTAGGCGACCGATGGGCTGACATCAGTTTGCGCAATTAATGAGCATCCCGCTACCAAGATGATTAGGTATGGGATGAAAACGCGCTTCATAAACCTAGGATTGCAAAACATCTTTCGCCCGTGGTCGAGTTTTATCACGCCTAGTCACATGCATGCGAAGGTCTCCGCGGAGAACTGGCTGTTCCCGACTATGAGGATAGGATGCACGCGTAGGATATTCAAACAAGATATGCGGGCTGCCGAACCCAGTTGTACGCATTTGGCTAGAAGCCAATGCCTGCTCCGAAGTCTCAATTAATGTCCATATAAATGCTACCCAGCGTCAGCCTCGCGTCTCCTCAGATGGCTGGCTGGATTCGTCCCGCTCCTAAAGCTAGGAGGCGATCCCGCATTTGGACCTTGAATTGAACAACTACTAAAGCAGCGCATTCGCCAGTAGGTGGCTGTCTATCGCCGAAGTGTCAGCATTGGTTTACAAACGCGCCCACGCCATAGGTGCATGTCAGTTTCGTTATGCCCCCTTCGTCGCGGATCAGATCGGTACCGACTCCGTCCCCACGTCACTGCCAGTGCATGGATCCCATTCGCCAAGAATATAGTACATAGGAAGCCTACCATGATCCGCAGGCATGTGAGCAGGCTGGGGTGCCGGCCGCCAGACGTCGTTCAAGCCTTAACCATTGCGGACAATCGGGCTGGAACCCAAGTAACCGAACGGAAACGTCCGCTTCCAAACGTGACGGCAGGCGGCTGTGAAACCTGACCAGCAGGTGGTGGCCGTTATGATTGCGCTCATCCAACGAGGTCAAGCCGAGAATGACGGCTTTACGATTGCGTCTAGAAGGGAGCGGATGAGTTGTGAACATCCAGATAGTGAAAGGGGCCGCAATCCTCGCAGTTGGAAGTGTGTCCAGATGACGATGATTTTGCGTGCGCGTTGCTATAGGCGGAAAGTGATCTGCATTTGGCTGGTGCCATGCCGATCGCTGGCCTAAAGTGACATAATCAGGCCGCAACCGAGACCCATACAAACTAAAGATTGCTGGGCGGGCAACGAGTCGAGATCGCAAGGGTTCAATGCCTGCGGGCAACGGCCGCTTAGCACCGTGTTGTGGAGGCTAAAATGATCGCGCGTCGTGCATTCTTGCGTTTTGCGGCTGGCTCAGTCGCGTCCTTTGGTATGTGTAGGGTAGCGCCAGCTGAAACCAATGAAAATTTTATGGCGCCTCTTGACTTTCCCCCATTTGATGCGAATCGCAGTCCTGAGCTATTTGGATTCTCTCCACCGACTCAAGCACAGCGTGACAAAGCGGATCTCATAATTGCAAACACGAGTTCGAGACTCGCAGACACACGCTTACGACGAGCACAGCAGTAGTCGAGTGCGGAGCACATCATGAAGACAATGATCCCACGCGGTCCTACAACTGGCGACTTGGTCATGATGAAGCTGTGCCTTACCGTTTTTCGCAGGCTCACCGCTCTGACGGTATGCGCTGCGTCTCTTGCCACCGCGCAAAATGCACCTGAGTCGATCGTCCTGTTCCGACCACAACCGCATCAGACGATCCGTGATGGGCGCTATGGGGCCGTCATCCTGTTCCAAAGACAGCTCGCGGTTGCTGCGGAAACATGCGGGATATCCATTCCCGATGAGCGCAGCTTTGCTGACGGCACAATTGGACCCGCGACGGCGCAGACGATTAGCAAAGTGACAGCGTGCGCAAGTATTGGCCCATCGCTTGCGGTCGACGACCCTGCGCGCAAGGGGGCGATCTCGACTGGTCTTTGGCATGTAATCTCGCCTGACATCGTTGTCCCGTCTGCGCAGTCCCGTGCACATACAATGACATTCTCTTATGAGGCGACAGACTACACAGATATCGAATTCAACGTGGGCACAAGAGACCAAGGCATTTTGACGTGGGGACCGTTGGGGGCTACAGCGGGCCAAGCTTTCCAAGTGCAGGCCATCCTACGGAAGATCGATGACAAATCTCCTCTACTCATTGGCGAAAATTTTGGAAGCGAGGCGGAGAGCGTGCGATCTCTCTCGCAAACGCGAACCGAATCCAGTGCAACGGCGCTTGTTAGCTCTGTCGCGGCAGTACCGGCGCGTCGCGCAGCCTGGACGCAGGGATTCCGATCCTTGGCCTCTAGCAAGGATGTCCGTGACATATATGATGCGGTCATGGGTGATAAGGGCACCTCGGGGATCTTTGAAGGCGTAGCCGACTTCTACTGCTCCTACTGGACCAACGGCTGGGTTCCAACTGAGGTTGACTACGCGTTCTTTTTCGACCGTGCGGTACAGATAGATGTGCGTCAAGAGAAAACAAGAGAAGCGACAGCGGCTGTCGCCGCATTCGAAGCAAAGGCTCATCGTTTCCTGTCCCCTGCGGAACGTCGACGAATAATTGCTGCGAATTTCACCGCCGGCAATCTGAGTTGGGTTGCGGACCGCCTAGCTCGCGATGTTGCGTACTACATCGATTCGATTCCGGAGCCTACATTGTCGAACGAATCATTAGTTTCACTGAGAGATACGCACGCTCCTGCACTTATGGACTTGAAAGACGAAATTCACTTGTGGAAAGTTCGCTCAGGAAAAAAAGCTTCCGACTTTGGCTTGTCCGATGCTCGCCTAGCTCCGCCGCCAGATATGATGGCGACGGCTAGATCGAAATGCATCGCTCCAACCTTAGTAGCGAAATAGAAGGTTACCCAGGAAAATCAGCTCCCACCAAGAATTGCGAAGTGCATTCAGATTGGCGCAGGTCGTTCGGATAACGTATTGTTCTCTATGAACTCATCCATTCGTTTCGTTTCTTGACGGCTTCTCATTTTTTGTCACGAAGCCTCGAAGGCACCAAACTGGGTACTGGACGGATTCAGAGTGACATTCGGAAATATGCTTTATCGAGTTCCGCCTTGACTGCATTCTATTCAGCGCAAAGCTCTTGCCATTGTTGATACGGGTTATGGCCCATCGTAAGTCTCGTTTGAAGAACAAGGCGAAGAGGTAGCAGTGGTAGGCTTCTCGGGCCGACCTAGCCCGCCATGTCATCGATGTCCATTGACGTGATCACATCGCTGTCCGAGATCCCAGACCAGCGAATTTTTACGGAGTAGTGCCTTTCGCCGATCGCGAGTGTCGCCTGAACAACGGGAGATGCTAAATTCGTATGCTTATAGTTACTTAGATTGCCAGTCCCCTTTGCTTTGATTGCATCAGCAAGAGGGGAAGCGTCGACGTAGACAGGGCTGCCTATCGGAATACCATTCAACGCATTGGTTGTCTGCGTGACAATAACCCGTGGAGCAAAATATTGAGCAAGATTTGCATCCTGAAGGGCGACGGCTGTCGCAACCGCATCTGTTTTCGAATTAGATGCCAGTATATTTTGTTGCCGCTGCTTAGGGTCGGTGTCGCCACTTGCACCTTGGAATCCAAATGGTGCAAGACCTAACTCGGCCATCGTCTTCAATACTATGCTCGGGCACATTGCGTCTGACTCAACCTTTTTATCGGCCGCAGGCGAGCCCGTTAGAACGAGCCAAGTTGCGTATACTGCATCTGTGTCCGGTTCAAGGCCAAGATCTGTGAATTGCTGTAAGCCGTTGAGACATACTTGTTTGAAAGTGTCGACTTGCCCGTTTGCTAGTCCGCTCTCCAGATCGCCATGTTTTGCGGCATAAATCGCGATTACACTTTGATTGCCCAATTCTGGAATGCGACGCCCGGCGTAACCCACGCCGCCGTATTCCGGCTTCCCGCTGGCGTCGTGCTTGTCGGTGAAGAGAGAAGAGATAAACCTTGGCGTAAGCATTACATATGCGACTACTTTTTTCTTGGCGCTATTGAGGTCGGCGTCGTACATCACCGCTTCTACATGGTCGAGCTGGGCATAGTCGTTGGCCGAGAGGCTCAACGATAGGCTTGGGGATTGACCCGGGTGAGAAAAGAGCCCACTGATATATTGGTCCATCTTGTTACGATCGGCTTTATTTTCCTGATCTATT
Source organism: Caballeronia sordidicola (assembly GCF_000729995.1). Classification (GTDB taxonomy): domain Bacteria; phylum Pseudomonadota; class Gammaproteobacteria; order Burkholderiales; family Burkholderiaceae; genus Caballeronia; species Caballeronia sordidicola_A. The sequence continues at coordinate 187,000 of NZ_JNFG01000010.1, forward strand.
ATTGTGCTCGCGAATCCTCCTATTACTGGATAAATCTTGAGGATTTGCTTCGCACTTTGTATCGCAGTACTTGCAAGATGGTCGTTAACGGCATCAGAGTACTTGTAGCTGATTGTCGCGGTCCAATTTTGCGTCGGACCTGCCGACGAGAACGGCATAACAGACAACCCGTCGGGGAGAATTGTGTCGCCGGGAGATGACGGGATCGCCGGAGACGCTCCGTCACCGGAGCGAGTTAAGGAGAAGATCGGAATCTCCGGGTGATTGGCAGCGGTTCCGTCATCAATTTTTAGGGTCACCACAGCGGACGTTACCGTCTGGTGAAGAGGTCCTACAAGCTTCGCCCAAAAACCTACGTCGTCGATTGAATTAACTGGACTATCTCCTTGGGAGACGGATAGAGCTAGCGAGAAATACGGTTCCATTTCCCTAGGAGGTAAGTTCGAGGGTTTGTACTTACAAAGAAGCCAGTTTTGTGTCGCCTTAATCAACTCGTGAGTTAGCCCGGACCTCTCAGGACACAATGAAGCTACGTCCAATTGTAGCGGTGCAGAATCTTGTATAGCTGATGAACTATCAACTGGATGAAAGCTCTCGCAGCCCACTAAGAGCGATGCACTGAACGCGGCCAAAGATATGCTTAGAGTACCTTTTTTTTTCATGGCTAATCCCTGCGCGCGGTTGTTAGTAAAGTCATTTTTTGCGACGTGCACAGTACTTTTTAGGCAAATAATCCCGCAATTGCAAGCCGAAGAATCTGCTCCCGGTTAAGTACACCCGCGCGCTGCCGATAAGGGAGGTTTACGTCAAATATTTGCCAGTTTATTTGCATGTTTTTTCGTGGCTTTTCAAGCTCTTTCGTTAGAAAGTCCCCGTCATTATTGGGATTGTTCCTCCCGCCGACGGACAACCTTTTAAGTTCGGGTTTTGCGCACAGTCGGTGTCGTTTGGGCCGTACGTCGACTGCGTAGCCTTGCCACCGCCAGCCGCGATGGGGGCGCAATTATCCGGTAAGGGCACTATCGCGTCATTCATATTGCCCCCTGGCTGAAAGTCGGCTTGAGCGGGGTCCCAAACCGCAATAACGGCACCTTTCTTGGCGAAATATGAAGGCCCATGCGGATCGTCCACATTCAGAATCTTTACTTGCCACGTACTAAGGGTGCCATCATTGTTCCACGGAATGTTGGCGATTGTTTGCGGCGCATTCTCGCTGCTTTTTTCAGGATTGGACCTGTTCGCCACGGGTCCCGTTCGCCATTTTGCGCACTGATTCCATTTATATAGGTCCGCGTGAAATGCCCCCGTCGCGGGGTTGTAATCGAGAATCTCGACATGGACCTCGGCCTTCCCGGGAGACCAAACGTGAAAGTCACGCGTATCGGCGCGTAGATAGGACGAACTTAGCAGAAAGGTGGTAGCTGTTGCAGTGATCGATACAGTGCAGCGGAGATTCGTCTTCATATTGCCCCCGGACTGCTCGCTATCGTGAAACTTCGGAGTGCAATTGAAACATAGGTGAGCAGTCAGCTGAAAGCAAACACTACAAATTCGTCAAGTGGTCGGAAGCATTTCTAGAGCCTGACAACTGTTCGTTACCGCACTTACGAGATGAGGAAATTTAATGCGCTCTGTTTTGTTCGACCGCTGGCACAGGCGTTCGCGTCCAACTAACAGACCACGGATTTAATCGCGAGATGCCTATAGGCTGAAGGCAGGCCTGATCCGTTCAACTGAGGCTCGGATCGACACGAGGTCCGTCGATCGCCGGCTCGGCAGCGTCATGGCGGCCCGTGTCCAGGACGCCCCGGCGTTCGAGGACCCGGTCAGCGTAGCCGACGCATTGCGTCTGTACGTTCCTGTTGAAGCGTCAGCTGCATTCTTCAATGGACTCGTGAACGGTGCCGTACGCCTCGTCTTCGAGCAGGACAAGGTACCAGCGTTGCGGGATATTTTCGCCGACCGTGGCGAGGTGATCTCTGCCGTGCACGTGCCGGTCGAATCGGGCTCTCAGATATCTATTGTTGAAGCTGCCCGTCGGCTCGGCGTCAAGCAGGAAGTGATGTACCACCTGATCAACATAGGCCTGGTCAGGACTCGAACCGGCAAACTGCAGCGACGAGCAGCGCGAGTCGTCGATGTTGATGACCTGCAGAAATTCACTGAGCAATTTCTGCCGCTGTTCACTGGCGAGACGATAGGCATCTCTACTCGCGAAGCGCCTGGCTGGGCCAGGCAGCATGGCATTGACGGTATCCAGTCACTGGACCATCAGTCGATGGCGGACGGCAGTACTGGATCCGCAGACCGGCCAGCATGGCAATTGCGCACAGCGAAGGGCATGAAGCATGAAAAATTGGTTTTCGTGAGGCGTGTGAACCTCGACCCGCTGCCCGGAAGGTAACTGGTTCAGTCAGAATAGCAACCGGACGCTGTATGGGGCATGCAGATCACAGCAGGAGGACGAATGACTTCCGCAGATGAAAACAGTGATGCCGTTGCAGGGGCGGACGTAACGGACGAGAAGGTTCTGACTCGGGAAAGGCTCTACGAGCTTGTGTGGTCACAGCCGATGCTCAAGATTGCTGCGCGATATGGTGTCTCGTCGAGTTATCTGGCAAGGGTTTGCACAAGACTTCGTGTGCCACGCCCCGCGCGCGGATATTGGGCGAAGCTAGCGGTAGGCATTCAACAAAAAACTCCACCTTTGCCGAAGACCCGGCCGGGCGACGAGCAAGCCTGGAACAGAGATGGATACGCCACTGCGCCTGCGGCGATGCCGCCGCCGCCGCTTAAGGTCGATCCTTCGTCGCCTGTGGATCGGGCGAAATCGGGAGTTCGCCGGCCGCGCCCAAGTCAGCATGGCCTCATCAGAGGCGCGAGAGAATTGTTCGAAAATGGGCGAGTCCCTTCTTATAGTCACCCCCAATACCTTCAGCCTGCAAAAAAGCTCCTGCTCGACCTCGCAGTCACGAAGGCCGGCTTGGAGCATGCTCTCGCGTTTGCCAATCAGTTATTTCTTGAACTTGAGGGGCATGGCCATCACGTCGTCATTGCTCCGCACGGTCAGCAATTCAATCGGGCGGCAATCGAAGATCGCGAGAATCCCCCGAAACGGGAACATGGCTACGCTCGCGCTGGGCGCAGGCATTGTGCTCGGTAGCCTATGGCTCAAGGTCCGTCAACGCAGTTACCTGTATCAACTCGATCTGATCGAGATGGCGCTGCTCCGGCAAGCGCTTGTGAAGGAAATCCGTGCGAAGAGCGCCGAGGCTCGTCACGCGCGGAACGCCGGGCGCGAATAAGAGTCGGCCAATGGGTTTGACGCCATTACGCCAACTCCGACGAAACCGGCTTGGCGTACAAATCTATCAATCCGTTCATGCGCGTCCGAAGTTACCGCGCTCCGCACGGGTACCGACGATCGCGCGTTTGATGATCCCTGCATGCTTGGACACTGCGGAGCCAGCGATGACCGCCAAACGCCGCTCCTTTTCTGGGCGTCCGCTATCGAGAGAACTGGAGGTCCGCATATGGGGTCGAGCACGGCCGACGGCAATGACGCTCTGGTCGGCCACGAAGAGACGTTCGAGGAGGTCGTTCAGTTTTTTGAGGGCAACCGGAACGGATCGACGGCCCACATTTCACCGGCGCCGATGACCGGGCCGGCGGTAATTCAGCAAACCTCCCGCATTGTGCGGTCGCTTGCCGTTTGGCCACAGCGGGCCGCGTACATGCCAGCATCTTTTGAATATACGAGGAATAATTCGTGGATAACCGAATAGCACAGCTCAAGACGTCGCAGGACGCCCGGCAGATCGCAGAAAACGCGCAGCGGCTAGGGCGTCCGGACTTGTCGGCCCAGGCGCTCGAGCGTGCACGAGAGCTTCGAGCCATCGAGGAGGGCTACACCAGTCCCGCGCAGCAAGCCGTTGCCATCGCGCTCTATGCGTACGAAGAAGAGCAGAGCCGGCTCAATAACCGCGCCTACCGCGCCAATCGCACCCGCACCATGCTTGCCAAACATGGCGCGCTGGCTGCCGCCGAACGTATGGTACTGAACCGGCACCCGTCCGAAGGTTTCAAGGTGCTTCAAGGCGCCGGGCTGCGGGAACTGAGTTTCGAAGCCATTATCGACCGATTTCCTAATGAATTCTCCGCCGCGGCTGTGGACGCCGCACGCGCACGATTGAAAGGGGGGCCTCGGGTGGACCCCGCGACACCGACCAACTCCTCGCCAAGCCTGTCAGTCATTGAGTCAGACAACGCTATATTGGCGCCCGCCGTGTTGGATGCCGAAGCACGGATCTTCCTTGAGGGCTTCCTCGCCCCCCTAAACTGGCTTCAATCGCGCTGGTTACCGGGTTACCGCGAGACTACTCAGACCATCGCGAAAGACCTCTCCGACGACCGCCCACAGGACCTGTTTGTCACCCTGTGGAAGGAAGCTAACAGTGCCATTGCGCATGCAGGGCGAGGCTTGCTAAGGGCTCGCATCGCAGACGAGATGCGCGAAGAGTTCATACAGGTCATCCGCGACATCCACGAAGATGGATCCCCGGCGAATTTTGAACGCATCACGGAACGTTTCGAACGCTGGAAGTCCGAGGGACGAATCGATATGGTGCCTCGTCTCTTGGTAGCACGAGTTTTCGCTGGAACGCATCCTCGCCTCTACCACACCACTGTGGATGCGAGCAGTCAAGACAAAGCACTTAAGTGGTTCGCCGAGCACACAAACTTCGTCATACCGGACTCCAAGAGCTGGGCTGTGCGTGCGCAAGCTCTAGTGGCCCACTTGGACCGGCTTGCTTTGTTTGGTGAAGATATACTGGTCCGCAATATGTTCCCCTGGTTCGTCGTGCACCAACTGCGCACCCGCGCCAGACCCGATGACATCCCGCCCGGGCACTTGGAGCGGCCATCTAGCGCCTTTGCCAACCTCCCGCCGGCCCAGCGCACAATCGCGCTGCGGCACAATGTCGTCCAGACGGCCTTGTTCGCTAGATTGGCAGCTCAGTATGGCAAGGACCGGGTCTGGACCGAATACCCAACCGGAACCGGCGGCTATGCCGACGCGGATGTGCGCCCGGCCGATAGCGGTTGTCACCTGTACGAAATCAAGATCGCTGACACCCCCGCCGAGGTAGTGCGGCAAGCGATGGGGCAGTTGCTGGAATACGGCTTCCGAGCGGGCGGCCTAGAACCCGTGAAGCTGTTCGCGGTCGGCGAGCCATCCTTAGACGATGTCACCCGCCGCTTCATCGCTCGATTGCGGGCCGAGTTCAATCTGAACATCGACTACTTACAGGTCGAGCTGCCAGCCAATATTGCATTCTCGCTGTGAAAGAGGAACGTCAAGATTCCAGCAGGCGCCTCGCTCAGATTTACCGAGCAATGCCGGCGGATCATCGTGGTGCAACGCCCGCGCCTCGTCACGGTGAGACCTCAATCTAGATCTTCGGCTTCACGAGACCGTTCAATGGCCGCTTCGCAGTGAGGAGCCGACGCACGAATGTCCAGCCCACGATGTAGCCGGATGACGCTTTATGGCCGCATCCTGCCCAATGCTCAGCCGGGAATGTGCTGTGTCAGCTGCCGCCTTGAATCACGCGGCGATTCAATTCGCTCAGATATGACCCGGGAATCAGGGAAAGCGCTCCGTACGGACCGCAGACGCGCGTTCGACGATTGTCGGTCAAGACTTCTAGCATCGGCGGCAACGCGACGTAAGAGCCGCATCGAAGATGCTTTGAAGCAAAAAGGCTACCGCGCCGGCCTAAGACAGCCGTTGATCTCTTTCGCAGACTCGGCGGTCACAGCTTTGTTTGGAGATCCGGGATTGACGTTATTTCGCGCATTCAGCCAGTCCTCCGACTGCGCGTTGAGCCAGTACGAGAGGGGCCGCTTGGCTCCATACCATCCCTCCATCATAGCCCTGACTAGGATCGTCTGAGCTATTCGCTCTTCCATGACCGAGTCCGGCTTGTCAAAAAGCTTTGTTCCGGTGACAAGCTTATCGTCGGCCCTCTTATAGTTCACGGGAAACGTGAGCTGAATATAGCCTCGTCCGTAATATCGCTGGCCGTTCCACGCTGGCTTTGCGTAATTTTCGGCTACCGGTCGCCCACTCGCTAGCGCCCGACTGCTAAGGAGCTTCCCAATCGCCTTCTCTCGGCAAGTCTCATCGGTGCCGCAACCGGGTGCTTCCCGGACTGGCCGCCATGTTCCTTGCGACTCTCTCCGCGCCGTCGCAAGAATATAAGCAAGCTTGCGTTGGTCACCATCGCCATGAACTTTCCAAAGGTCGAAAAAGCCGTTGATGGACTCTATCGCCTGGTCGTTAAGCCGCGCAACCGAAGTCGGCACTGCCGTCGAGGCCGACGTCCTCTTGAAATTGTGGAGCGACTTGCAAGTGGCAAAAAACCAGTCGCGGTCCGGTTCGAACGCGGACGCATGAGCGCCGGCATTACACAAGCCAGAAAAAATCGCAATCATGAATCTCGCATCGAAGCGGGAGCGCCAAGCCACGAGACCTTTATTCAGTCTTTTGATCGAGTTCAACTCAGGCTCCTCAGCGCGTCATCAATGTCACTCGCCACTCTCGGCCCAGTTTTATTTGGGACCTCAGGAACGCTAGGTGCAGGTCAATGCTGAGATTATAGGCGGCTTGGTGACGAATCGAACGCACGCAGTTTGGTTAGTGAAGTAAGCACATCCCGCACATGGCCGTTGATCACTTTTCATGTTTTCAGTCAGCTCCGTGTCGCTCATATCTGCACAAAAATGGCATAGCGGACACCTCCGACGGCATCTGTAACGTAAGAATTGTCACAATAGACGAAGCAATTTTTCAATAACGGCTCCCGTGCCGAGGATTGTGATGTCTAAACTCGTGCCGTTGACGCTAGCAGTCTTTGTACTTTGGGCTACTACTCCCGCCTCTGCCGTCAATTGCCTCGGGAGGCTTAAAGAGAAGCTTGGGGGTACCGCCCTGTCGATGGCATTGGACGACGGCGGCCTCATGGCATTCGCGAAAATGAACATCAATATCGATGGGTCGGGAAAAGCCTATCACCGCCAGAACCGAAGCGCGGGGGTATTGATCCATCTGTGCAATGCCGGCGACGTGTATCTACCGACGGGCAAATACACGCTCTCGAAAAGCAATCGAGATTGCACGGAGCGATTCATGGCTGATCTTTCGAAGATCGAAGCTGCCGGTTGGGGCGATCCAAAGGTCGGCGCAATCCACTGGTACGGCATTCTAGGAGAAGGTAGCACAGTTGTAGGCAATGTCTCGGTCAATAGTATCCGTCCGGTCACAAGCGCAGCGTCTAGTTTCTACGTCTCGCCGACGAAGCTGTTCGATGCCACGATCGAAAATACTCATGATCAAAAGCGATATGTCGATCCACTCATCGTTAACGCTGCTGTTGCGCCGCCCTCCATCCGCTCTTATGCACCCATGGGCTCCTTCGGAGTAGCGATCAACCGTTCAAAGAGGATTGCCGTTCCATTTGTTGTGGGTGATTCCGGACCGAGAATCGGCGAGGGAAGTGTAGCGTTAGCGCGGAAAGTTGCCGGTCTTCCTGAAAAAACCGACGTTACGTACGCTGAGCGAGACAAAGGACAGGTCAGCGATAACGCAGTGCTGTTGGTTTCTTTCGGTCGTAAGTACGGTACAGGCAAGTACGACAGCAATAATCCACGTGGATTAAACAATAGCGCCGAGGAAGCCTACGAGAGTTGGGGCGGCGCTGCCCGGCTGCACACTTGTATCGTCCGTGCGCCGAGAAACTGAGTAAGCGTCCGCTCCCGACCGTCTAGATTCTGGTCGCATCGCACCCCATGCTTTCGCTGGGGCACAAATGTCACTGTGTCCATAAAGGGAAATCATGGACACAGTCACTGAATTTCAGGGCGACGATCAAAGTACGCGGCGCTACCGTCGCCGTACGGTGGAAGAGAAGTGCCAAATCGTTAGAGAGACGCTGGTGCCTGGTCGATCCGTCGCGGAAGTGGCGCGAGCGCACGAAGTGAATGCAAATCAGGTGTTCGACTGGCGCAAGCAGTATCTCGAGGGTCGACTCGACCCGAAGCGCGATGATGGCCTGATGTTACCGGTGGTGTTGAGCGAACCTGAAGAGACGGCGCCATCGCAGCCGAGCACCTCTGCGGGCGTCTTGCGAGTGCTGTTTGCACGAAGCGAAGTCCGCATCGAAGGCCAGGTTGATCTCGATGCACTGCGCTTGGTGATGCAATGCCTGAGCTGATGATGCGCTCCCAAGGGCTTGCCTCGGTCGTCGAGCAGTCGATGAGCACGCGTATCTGGATAGCAGCCGGCTTCACGGACATGCGATGCGGTTTCGACGGCCTCGCCGCAAAGGTGCAAACAGTCCTCCAAAAGGATCCGTTCTCAGGACACGTGTTCGTCTTCCGGGGCAAACGCGGCGACCTGCTCAAGTGTCTTTACTGGCGAGATGGCGGACTATGTCTGCTCTCCAAACGGCTCGAACGAGGCCGCTTCGCCTGGCCGCGAGCCGACGGCGGTATCGTCTGTCTAACGAGCGCGCAACTTGGTCTTCTTCTTGAAGGATTCGACTGGCGTCAGCCACTTGATGCAGCTCGCCCGCGCAGTGCTTTGTAAACGTCTGTGACAGCGAGGTAATCGAGCCATTTGTCGGCGTAAACTACGCGCATGACATCCGGCGACGACTCACTCCCAGACGACATTGAGGCCTTAAAAGCCCTTGTGCTCGCTCGTGAAGCGGCGCTGCGGGAGCGAGATGGCGACCTCGAGCAACTACGCGGCACCGTCTCGACGTTGCAGAAGAATCTGTCGGACAGGGCGCTCGAGATCGAGCATCTGAAGCTGTGGATTGCCAAGCTGCAGCGCATGCAGTTCGGCCGCAAATCCGAGAAGATTGATCGCCAGATTGAACAGCTTGAACTTCGCCTCGAAGACCTCCAGACGGAGGATGGCGCCGCCGCCGTCGAGTCACCGAAACCACGTCGGGCCGAAGGCGGCAAGTCGACTGGCCGCAAGCCACTACCCAATCATCTGCCGCGCCAGGACATCGTTCATCAGCCAGCCGAAGAAGCTTGCCCGCAGTGTGGTGGTGCACTGGCCGATCTCGGTGAAGACGTTGCCGAGCAGCTTGAGTATGTGCCCGGCCATTGGCGCGTGATCCGTCATCGTCGTCCCAAGAAGGCTTGCACCTGCTGTGATTGCATCGTTCAGGCTGCAGCACCCAGCCGTCCGATTGATCGCGGCGTGCCGGGCCCAGGTCTGCTTGCCCATATTCTTGTCGCCAAGTTCTGCGACCATCTTCCCCTGTACAGACAATCGATGATCTATGCGCGTGACGGCGTCGAGTTGAGCCGTTCGACACTCGCTGACTGGGTCGGCCAGTGCAGCGCGCTTGTGCGTCCGTTGGTCGAGACGATTCGTCAGTACGTGATGTCGGCCAGGAAGATCCACACCGATGACACGCCCGTGCCGGTACTGGAGCCCGGTAACGGCAAGACCAGGACCGGTCGGATCTGGACGTACGTTCGAGACGACCGGCCATCCGGTTCAAACGACGCACCAGCGGCCTGGTTTGCCTACAGCCCCAATCGAGCCGGTGAGCATCCCCAGGCACATCTGTTGAACTTCAAAGGGACACTGCAAGCAGATGCGTTCGCCGGTTACGACGCGATTTATGAGGCGGGCGCCGTGCGCGAAGCGGGATGCATGGCGCACGCTCGCCGTAAATTCCACGATCTGTTCGTTGCGCGCAAGAACGAGGTGAACACGGAGGCGCTGCGTCGGATTGGCGAGTTATACGCAATCGAAGCCGAGATCCGCGGCAAGCCGCAGAACGAGCGATGGCGCGTGCGACAGGAAAGAACCCGCCCGCTGATGGACGACTTCGAGCTCTGGCTGCGCTCGACGTTGAGTATGGTGTCGCAGAAAGGTGATACGGCTAAAGCGATCAACTACTCGTTGAATCAATGGCAAGCGCTCAGGTTGTTTATCGATGATGGCGCCGTTGAGATCGACAATAACGCCGCCGAACGCGCGTTACGAGCGGTAGCGCTCGGTCGCAAAAACTTCCTGCACTTCGGCTCTGACAGCGGTGGCGAGCGAGGCGCCGCGATCTACACGTTGGTCGCGACTGCCAAACTCAATGGCCTTGATCCCGAGGCGTATCTGCGCCATGTTCTCTCTCGCATTGCCGACCATCCGGTCAATCGCGTAAGCGAACTGCTGCCATGGGCCGTTGCTGATCAGTTGCCCTCATACGCCGCCTAACTTCGCTTCGTCGCCCTCCAAATCGCGATTCGCGTCAAGGACGGCCTCGCTCGGACGCTTACGAAACTGACGCTGGAAATGGCGCTGGGCTTGCGGCGACACGGTCAGATTGCAGATCCCATTAAGATCGCACGGGCACGCCACAAAACGCAAAGGTGCTTCTGGTGGAGCTTAAAAATGGTCGAGCGCTACAAGAAATGGATGTCGCCAACGAAGTTCGTCATGGTTGCCTTGTTGGCCGGTGCTATTACACCTTCTAAAATGTTTGCTCAGGGTGCATGCCCAAGCTTGTCCAACTCGAAGTGTCGCGCAGAGGCATCAGGCGGGGGGCAATTACTTCATAAACCGAATGGCAACGGTGACCCCGTCTGGACGGCTGCTTGCGGGCACAACGTTAGCAAACCTAGGCTCGATCCTATATGTCAACGCATAGCAACATGCAAGGCAGCCGGAGCGTATGGTGGATTTCTATACGCGGTCACTGAGTCGTGTGGGAGTAAGCATTTCGACGACTACTTCGGCCTCGACGGGCTAACTTTCGGCATTGCCCACTGGACGCAAAATAACCTACCTAAAGTTTTGCACGTATATCAGGCCCGTAGCAAAGATCAGTATGAAAAGATCTTTGGTCCCTTGAACATTCCAATCAATAACGGGTGCGTAAGCGCACAATGGGTTTGCGAGGCCAATAAGCAAGGGCGGCTCGCGTGCGCCCCCGACATTCGCGACGCTTTCTTTGAGGCGATGAAAGATCCTGAGTTCGTCAAAGCCGAAATTGACGTCTACCGGCGAGTACGAGGAACGTCTCAAACGATACTCCCGCCTCGGATTGAAGTCGGAGTACGGAAATGTCGCAATGATCGTAGTTGCGAACAATTTGCCGGGCGGCTCAAAGTGCGACCCCTTCTCCTGGAAGGCATCGTGCTCCGGTGCGAAGAGTGAAAAGTCGCTTGTGGATTGTATGCTCGATAAATTTCGAGAGAATCGTTGCAGAGGGGGATCGCAACAGGCTGTCTTAGATCGATGGGGTGCGATTAAGGACACCTACAAGGGCCGGGAAGAGACACCACTACAACCCATCTCGGCTAGCGGCGTTCATTCTTGTCTTGCGATCGAATAGACATCGCTATGATGTGCTCGACGAACCAGTTCTTCGGGATAGCCGTACATCATCCCTAAACACTAAGCTGCAACTCCTGATCGACGATGGACTCTCCCACTCACTCGACGCAATCTTGGCCGCCCGCGAGGAAACTCATTGCGACTTCAGATCTCCGCGATTTAGTACACGAACGATCATTTGGCTCACGAGGGTCCGTTGTGTGATTCGAAGCCGCCGTTCCAAAGTCCGCTGGCAACCGCGGACGGGCGTCCGCAAGTGGCCGAGGGTGTGTGAAAACGCATTGATCGCCTAAACTGAATCAACGCATTGAGACCGGGTGACTCATGAAGCGATTCGTTGAAGGCG
>NZ_JNFG01000011.1 GCF_000729995.1 Caballeronia sordidicola
CTCCTATACCTCCGCTCGCAATCGGGATTAAATAAATCACGTTGATTTAATAAATATTCAGCAGATTTTTAGGAGGAGACCCGTGAGAAGCCCCCACATTGGACGTGGCAGCAATTCGGCAAACTTGCGCCTCTATCACGAGCGGCTTTTGCTACAGGCCCTGCGTCGCTCCCAACCTACTGCCAAGGCGGATCTCGCGCGCCAGGCCAACCTAACCAGCACAGCGGTCGGGAGCATCATTGCGTCGCTGGACGAGGCCGGTCTTATTGAACACATTGGCCGCCGGCTCGAAGGCCAGCGTGGTCAGCCCGCGTCGCTGATCCGGCTGAACCCGCGCGGCGCGTTTGGCATTGGCGTGAGAATCGACCGAACCAGCATCGAAACTGTGCTCGTGAATTTTTCCGGCGAGGTTCTGGCGCGCAGCACCCTCGACAGGGTGCTGCCCCACCCTGACGAAGTCCTGACAATTCTTCAGCGCGACATCCAGAACATGCTGGCCTTGCTCACCCCGGGCGAGCGCGAGCGGCTGACAGGTATAGGTCTCGCCCAGCCGTTCCACCTGGGCAGTTGGGCACGCGAACTTGGGCTTTCGGCTGAACGCTTCCGGGCGTGGGACGAGATCGATTTCTCGGCCGAGTTAAGCAAGCTGATGCACCTTCCGGTGTTTAGCGAAAACGATGGCAACGCGGCCGCTATCGCTGAACTGTTCTACGGTTGCGGACGCCAGTGTCATGACTTTGTCTATCTCTTCCTTGGCTCGGCCATTGGCGGCGGCATCGCGATCGATGGCGATTGCCTGCGCGGCGGCACGGGTAACGCGGGCGATATTGGCATCATGCCGGTGCCCCCAAGCCGCCTCGCCTCCGCCCCGCTCCCCGCCGGGCAATGGGACATCCTGTTGTCGCGCGCGTCGCTGAACGCGCTCGCGCGCCATCTGCGATATAGCGGCGAGTCAATTCAAAATCGCTTCGATCTCAGCACCTGCATCCAGCGCAACCTGCCTGCCGTGGACGAGTGGATCGACGATTGCGTGGAAGCGCTCGCTCCGGCGCTGCACGCAACGCTGTGTGTGGTGGACGTGCCGACAATCGTGCTCGACGCGGATGTCGACAGCGGACTCCTTGATACGTTGCTCGAAAGATTGCAGGCCGCAATGACGGCCACGGTGCCGGAAGCCCGCAGCGTCCCGGCACTGGTTCGGGGGTCGTTTGGATCGGATGCGGGCGCCATCGGTGCGGCCACGCTACCCATGTTCTTCAACTTTTCGCCTAACGCCGGGTTGCTCCAGAGCGCCAGCGCGAAATCGAAAGAGGTCAATCATGCCCATGTCTGAGTCAAAGTCCCCCATCCTCGCCATGCAGGGAATCAGTAAGACCTTTCCCGGCGTGCGCGCGCTCGACAACGTGTCGCTGACCGTCTATCCGGGCGAAGTCCACTCGCTGATGGGCGAAAACGGCGCCGGCAAATCGACCTTGATGAAGGTGCTCTCGGGCGCCTACCAGGCGGACCCCGGCGGCGAAATTCTGGTCGATGGAAAGGTGACCAGCATCGACGGCCCGCTCGCGGCGAAAGCAATCGGCGTTGCCGTGATCTATCAGGAACTGAGCCTCGCGCCTAATCTTTCAGTTGCCGAGAATATCCATGCCGGGCGCGAATTGCGCAAGGGCGGCCGCTTCGGGCTCGTGGACCGCGCAGGCATGGAGCGCGGCTGCGAGGACGTGCTCAAGCGGCTGGGCGCGAGCTTTCGGCCGCAGACGCTGGTGGGCGATCTGTCGATAGCGGAGCAACAACTGGTCGAGATCGCGCGGGCGGTTCATGCCAATGCACGGATCCTCGTGATGGATGAGCCGACCACCCCGCTGTCATCGCGTGAAACCGATCGGCTGTTCGAGTTGATCCGGACATTGCGTGCCGAAGGGCTGGCGATCATCTACATCAGCCACCGGATGGCCGAGATCTACGAATTGTCGGATCGCGTCTCCGTGCTGCGCGATGGCGCCTACGTCGGTACGCTTGATCGCGCGGATCTGTCGGCCGAGAGCCTCGTCAAAATGATGGTCGGCCGGGATATTTCCGGCTTCTATAAAAAGCAGCATGCGCCCTACGACCCGGGCAAGGTCGTGCTGTCGGTCCGCGATGTCGCCGATGGCCGCCGCGTCAAAGGCTGCAGCCTCGAACTTCACTCGGGCGAAGTGCTCGGAATTGCAGGGTTGGTCGGCGCGGGCCGCACCGAACTGGCCCGGCTGATCTTCGGCGCCGAGCCGCGCATTCGAGGCGACATTACCGTCGATGGCAAAACGCTCGCCATGCGCTCGCCGCGCGACGCGATCGATGCTGGCGTGGTGTATCTGACTGAAGACCGCAAGCGCCAGGGGCTGTTTCTCGACATGAGCGTGCGCGACAACATCAACGTGGCCGTCTGCGGTCGCGATGCGCGTCTTGGAGTGCTCGACCTCGCCCGAGGCGCGGTGCGCGCCCGCGACGCTATCTCCGCGCTCTCCATTCGCGTGGCAAGCGCGAAAGTCAACGCGGGCTCCCTATCCGGCGGCAACCAGCAAAAAGTGCTGCTGTCACGCCTGCTGGAAACCAAACCGCGCGTTCTCATCCTTGACGAACCCACGCGCGGCGTCGACATCGGCGCCAAGTCCGAGATCTATCGAATCATCAACGAACTGGCTCGATCCGGCGTCGGCATCATCGTCATCTCGAGCGAATTACCGGAAGTGATCGGCGTCGCCGACCGCGTGCTCGTCATGCGCGAGGGCGAACTTGCCGGCCAGCTCGGCGGCCATACCGGCACGCCGATCACGCAGGAAGCCATCATCGAACTGGCAACGGGCTCTCGCCCGCCGGTCGATCAGGCAGCTTGATCCGTACACCGAACCAATCAGACATCACGAATATCTGGAGGACGACATGAGCAATTCACTCAAGCCGCAGGAAGCCGGCACAACCCCTGTCAAGGGCGCGACCAATCCGGTCCAACGACAAGCAAATATATTGCGGCACGAGCGCATGCAGGCACTGATGCGAACTGCCGGCATGCTGCCGATCCTGATTCTGCTTTGCATCGGCTTTGGCATCACGACGGGCAATTTTTTCAGCCTTCAAAACCTGTCAATCGTCACGCAGCAGGCGTCGATCAACGTGGTGCTGGCTGCAGGCATGACCTTCGTGATCCTGACCGGCGGTATCGACCTGTCGGTCGGATCCGTGCTGTCGGCCGCAGCGGTGGCAGCCTTGCTGGCATCGAACATTCCGGGCTTCGGCGGCCTTGCCGTGCCGGTCGCCCTTGCTGTGGGAGCCGGCTTCGGACTGATCAACGGCGCATTGATTTCTCTGCTCAGGCTGCCGCCGTTCATTGTCACGCTTGGCTCGCTGACGGCGGTACGAGGCATTGCCCGGTTGATGGGTCATGACACCACGATCTTCAACCCGCAACTGTCGTTTGCGTTCATCGGCAATGAATCGCTCTTTGGCATTCCATGGCTCGTCATCATCGCCATCGCGGTCGTGGCGATCTCGTGGTTCATCCTGCGCCGGACGGTTCTCGGATTGCGGATCTATTCCGTCGGCGGCAACCCCGAAGCGGCGCGCCTTTCAGGTATCCGGGTGTGGGGCATCGAGATGTTCGTGTACGTCATCTCCGGCCTTCTTGCAGGTCTCGGCGCGGTGATGTCGGCGGCCCGCCTGTACGCGGCGAATGGCTTGCAGATGGGGCAATCGTACGAACTCGACGCCATTGCCGCAGTGATCCTGGGCGGCACCAGTTTTGTGGGTGGCGTGGGATCGATCATCGGTACGCTCGTGGGCGCACTGATCATCGCAGTCCTGACCAACGGCCTCGTTCTGCTTGGCGTGTCGGACGTGTGGCAGTACATCATCAAAGGTCTGGTGATTATCGGCGCAGTCACGCTCGACCGATACCGCCAGCGTGGTTCAGCGCGCACTTGAAGTAATAGAAATCATCGAATTTTTTCTCATGGAAGCACGGACGCGAAAACGGTCCCTTCGCGTTCGAAAAATACACCGGACCTCCTTGGAGACATCGACATGTTTAAACAAAAAATCGCTGCCGCGAGCATTGCAGTCGCGCTCGGCTTCAGCCTCACCGCCCCGGCGCACGCTGCCGACAAGCAACTCAAGTCGATCGGCATTACGGTCGGATCGCTCGGCAACCCCTACTTCGTCACAATCGTGAAAGGTGCGGAAGCCAAGGCCAAGCAGATCAACCCGGCCGCGACCGTTACGGCTGTATCGGCCGACTACGACATGAGCAAACAGTTCACGCAGATCGATAACTTCATTGCCGCTCACGTGGACATGATCCTGTTGAACGCAGCGGACCCAAAGGCCATCGAGCCGGCGGTGAAGAAGGCGCAAGCAGCAGGGATTGTCGTTATTGCAGTCGACGTGGCCGCCGCCGGCGCCGATGCCACCGTTCAGACGAACAACGTCCAGGCCGGCGAACTGTCTTGCGGGTTTATCGTGAAGAAGCTCAACGGCAAGGGCGACGTCGTGATCGAAAATGGACCGCCCGTCTCCGCTGTGCTGGATCGAGTGAAGGGCTGTAAATCGGTGCTGGCAAAGAACCCGGGCATCAAGGTCCTGTCCGATGACCAGGACGCCAAGGGATCGCGCGAAGGCGGCATGGCTGCGATGCAGGGCTATCTGACGCGGTTCCCGAAGGTGGATGCAGTATTCGCGATCAACGACCCGCAGGCGGTCGGCAGCGATCTTGCCGCGAAGCAGTTGCATCGGAAGGAACTCTTCATTACGTCAGTGGATGGCGCGCCGGACATTGAAACGGCGCTCAAGAGTGACACGCTCGTTCAGGCGTCGGCCAGCCAGGACCCCTGGACGATGGCACAGAACGCCGTGACCATTGGCTACGACATCATGAACGGCAAGAAGCCGGCCAACCCGCTTATGTTGATGCCGTCGACGCTCGTGACCCGCGACAACGTTGCCAGTTACAAGGGCTGGACCGCGCCGCATTGAACGTAACCGGGCGAGCGGTGTTCGCGCGGCCGCTCGCCGGTTTCCTGGCGTTGATCTCAATTCAATGACACGGGAACATCAGTAATCCTTTGCATACTGATCGAAGTTTCTCCTTGCCCCTTGCCGCGAGAAAACCTTCACAAGCCTCTGTATCGATTGCCATCACTGAAAGCCATGACGAAACCTTCTACCGGCAGGCCGGATCATCCCCAATTCGTCTTCGTCTTGTTCGGCGGAACGGGCGATCTGGCGATGCGCAAGATTTTGCCCGCGCTGTGTGCGGCACACCGCGACGGTATGCTCGCACCAGATGGCGAAATCGTTGCAGTCTCGCTGACAGCACTGGATACCGGCAGCTATCGGCGATGGGTCGACGAGCACGTAAAGCCATACGTCCTGGCAACAGCGATCGACGAGTCTGTGTGGCGAAGCTTTCTCGCGCGCATCACATACGTCACGCTCGACGCCAGTCAGCCCGAAGCATTCTCCTTGCTGGCTGATACGCTAGCCGCAGTACGCGGCAGACGCATTTTTTACCTGGCAACCGGGCCTGCGCTGTTCGTGCCGATCTGCCGCGCCCTGGCGTCGGCCGGGCTCACCGATGGCTCCCGCGTCGTTCTGGAGAAACCGCTCGGCTACGATCTGGAATCGTCCAATGCGATCAACGATGAAGTCGGCCAGATGTTCAAGGAAGACCAGATCTACCGGATCGACCACTACCTCGGGAAGGAAGCGGTTCAGAACCTGCTCGCGCTGCGCTTCGGCAATTCGTTGTTCGAACCATTGTGGCGCCGAGAATGGGTCGAGAGCGTTCAGATCACCGTAGCCGAGCAATTGGGTGTTGAAGGCCGCGGCAACTTCTACGACCAGACGGGTGCACTGCGCGATATGGTGCAGAACCACCTGCTGCAACTGCTGTCCATCATTGCGATGGAACCGCCGCAGTCGATGGACGCGGATGCGGTGCGCGACGAGAAGCTGCGCGTGCTGCGCGCGCTCAAACCGTTGCTTAGCGACGAGATCGGACGGAGCGTGGTCCGTGGCCAATATCACGCCGGCGCAATCAAGGAAACAACCGTTTCCGCTTATCACGCGGAGCCCGGGGTCAGGCAAGGCAGTACGACCGAGACTTTCGTCGCGTTGAAAGTCGAGGTGGAAAACTGGCGTTGGGCAGGTGTGCCGTTTTTTCTGCGGACCGGCAAGCGGCTCGCGGGCCGCATTGCCGAGATTGTCGTCAACTTCCGACCGGTGCCGCACTCCGCATTGGGACCGATGGCCTTGCGTCCGGGTTCGAACCGGCTGACGATCCGTTTGCAGCCGAACGAATCGATCCGGCTCAGCGCGCTCGCCAAGCAGCCGGGCATCGGGATGACCCTGCAAGGCGTGCACCTCGATCTGGCCTTCGATCAATTCTTCAAGCAGGACCGGATGGAGGCTTATCAGCGTCTCCTGCTCGATGTGATCGCCGGGCGGCTCGCGCTCTTCGTGCGGCGTGACGAACAGGAGGCCGCGTGGCGCTGGGTCGCGCCAATCATCGAAGATTGGGCCACACAGGGAAGCCTTCCGAAACCCTACGCGTCCGGTACATGGGGGCCGGCGGCAGCCAGCGCTTTGCTCGCGCGGCACAACACCTGCTGGCAGGAAGAAGAAAACTGAGCGCCGGGCGGACGTTTCGTGGCCGAAGCCGCTCGAGAGCGCTCAGGCCACCGTCACTCAATCGGCCTGATCATGGCGTCCTTTTCCGGTAGCACGCGCTCGCTGCGCCACAAAACCTGTTCGAGGCGCTTATTCAAGGTCGAGCAGCGGTCGTGCGCACATGCAGCAAAGTATCGAACGCTTCGGCCGTCAAGGGCTTGTCGAGCAAGAACCCCTGCTCCTCGTCGCACAGGGGGACGTTTGACGAAAGAAGCGCAAAGTACGCTAAGCCGATAGCGGCAGCCCGATGAAGGGCGCGACGATGCTCGCCACCCTTCAGACGCTGGGTGTCATGCCGTCGTATTAGCCTGTCCATCGTGGGTTCGCAATTCATTCAGCCCAATGTTTTAACCGATTCGCCCTCGCTATTTGCCACCACATTAGTGGGGACGTTTTCAGGCTAAACTCGCCTTCATGAGAACCCATTTCGCTCGCCTGCTGCTTCTGCGCAGCCACCGGACGACTTTCCCGATGCCGACGCGCTGGCCGCACTGCGGGCGTGGTGCGCGGGTCTGTCCGACCGGGAAGCGGTCGTCCGCTACCTGCCCGGTAGAGAGGAGGAGCCGTCCGCGGGCGGAGTCGTCGGGCGCATCCGCCGCCAGCGCGTCGCCGCTATCTGGCCAGCTTCACCGTGGCGATCTCGTCACGCTTCTCAAACATCCGAAGGCTGAACCCCTCGAACGCGCAACGGCTGTCGCACATGCGATCGATGTCCTGCGCGCATCGAAAATACCCGCGCGCCCTCGGTTTGAACGGCAGTCCTTTCAGCTCGACGAGATGCAGATCAACCGCGCGGCTTCGCGCTCGCCTGTGCTATTTGCACTACAACTGATTTCTGCTGGGCCGTAGGAGAGAATCATGCGCGTGATGTTTCGACTGCTACTTTGTCTGCTGCTTGTTTGGCATGGGGATGTCGCCGGTGCCGAAGTCGTTCGCTTTCCGAAGCCCGAGTTTGAGGGCGATCATCGCTCCGACTACGCGTTACGGCTGTTGCAGCTCGCGTTGTCGGAAACCGGCGTTAAATACCAGATCCAGACTGCCGAGTTCCCCATGAGCCAAGAACGCCAAGTGCGGGAACTTGCGGCCGGTCGAACGATCGATGTCGCCCCGATTCCCAGTTCTCCTGAACGTGAGGCACGCTTGCTGGCGATTCGCATCCCGATCAACAAGGGCGTGCTGGGATGGCGCCTCGGTTTGATCCGAAAAGGCGATCAAGGCTCGTTCGCCGGCGTCAAGACGCTGACGGACCTCAAAGGCGTACGGCTCGCGCAGGGGCAGGATTGGCCCGATACCGAGATCCTCGAAGCGAACGGTATCAACGTGATCACCGCTCCGAGCTACGAAGGCTTATTCAAGATGCTCGAAGTCAAGCGCTTTGACTATTTTCCTCGCAGCATCATGGAAATCTGGGACGAGCAGGCGAACGTTGCGGATACCCTTCAGGTCGAGCCTCATCTTGCCCTGCACTATCTCTACGACGCCTACTTCATGGTGAACCGCAACAACACCAAGCTCGCGCAAGAAATCCGCAATGGGCTCGAGAAGGCCATTGCCGACGGCTCGTTCGACAAGCTCTTCCAGGAATACTATGGCGAACGGCTGCGCAAGGCGCGCCTTGAAACGCGTACTGTAATCGAACTGAACAACCCGTTGCTCACACCCGGCACGCCTGTCGATCGTCCTGAGCTATGGTACGACTTCAGGCGAAATCCCCCTGCCCCAAAATAAACTCTTACCTATCGAGACCGCTGACGACGGACCATTGCGGCGATGCGAGCAAACTCGTCGGCGAAAGCACGGACCATCCGTCGCCGATAGCCGTTCGCACCCTGTAATACTGTGAATTACCAGAGATTGCGGGTGATCGCAATGACAGAAGATATCGATGAATTTGAAGCGTATCTCAACCATCTGGCAAAAAATATATCTGCCATCAGAATCCTGCGCATCGTTGTGGTTCGTCGCATAGAGGGACGTGAATCGAAATCACCGTGCCCGTGTCGGGTGCGCTTTCGATCAGCAGCGTTGCGCCGATCAGCCGGGCTCGCTCCCTCATCCCGAGCAGTCCATAGGAGTAACCCTCCGCCGCGACCGCCGCGTCAAAACCGCAACCGTCGTCGCTGATGTGGAGGTCAAGCGACGTGTTGCTGCCTGTCAACGTTACGTCTGTCCGCGACGCCCCAGCGTGACGTGCGACATTCGTCAGTGATGCCTGCACGATACGGAACACCGCCGTCGCGTGCGCGTCCGGCAAAACGGGTTCAGAGCCATTAATCCGCAACTGACAGGGAATGCCGTTGCGTCGACCGAAGTCTTCGACTAGCCACTCGAGCGCCGACACGATCCCGTAGTTCAGCGCTGCGGGCCGCAGATGGTTCGCCACATTGCGCACCATCCAGATCGTCTTTTCAACGAGCTCACGCATGTCGTCGGTCTTCTTCACGACGTCCGGGTTGCCGGAAAGCCGCATCCTGAGCAACGACACATCCATCTTCAGCGCAGTAAGCAGTTGGCCCAGTTCATCATGAACCTCCATGGCAATGTGTTTTCTTTCCTCTTCCCGAATCGCCTCCATGTAGGCGGATACCCCGCGCAACTGTTCGCGCGACTCGAATAGCTCCTGCTCGATTCGCTTGCGCCCCGTGATGTCGTTCAGGCCGACATAGATTGCCGGAGCATCGTCATACGTGGCGACGCGGGCCGTCACCATTGCCCAGAACGTCGTGCCGTCCGGTCTGCGGAAATGGACCTCGGTGTCGAGACAACTCTCCTCCTGGCGCAAATGCTCTACCAACCGGTCGCGCTCGCCGGCATCCACATAGAGGTCAACGACGTTGCTGATCACGTGGTTGTGTGAATCGAGTCCGAACAGCGCGCGCAACGGCTCATTCGTGTAGAAGATCTTGCCGTATGGCATCGAGACAATGCACAGTGGCACCGGGCTCGTCTCGACAATGGCGCGAAAGCGCGCCTCGCTCGACTGCAGTCGAGCATCGATGCGCCTACGCTCTTCGATTTCGGACCGTAGGCTCTCATTCGCTCGCGCGAGTTCCTCTTCTACCTTCCGGCGTTCGGTGACATCGCGGGCAATACCGACTGTGCCAGCCAGTTGCCCATTTCCATCGGCGAAAGGTGTCTTGATCGTGTCCACCCACCTACAGCGACCATCTGCCTCAATATGCGTCTCTTCGATCCGCTTGCGGCGCCCCGACTCCATTACCTCGACATCGTCGGCGCGGTATGCCGTTGCGCGTTCAAACGGGTGCAAGTCGTAGTCGGTCTTGCCGATCATGTCAGACGGTTCAGCGTAACCTAGGGCACGCGCCATGGCCCGGTTGACTCCCACGTATCGACCGTGAGTGTCTTTCACCCAGGCGATGTCTGGAATGTTGTCAAGGATCGCCGCCATCCGGGCGTTCGCATTGCGGAGTTCGGCAGCGTGCTGCTCGAGTCCTTCGAACAGTGTGTTGAGGGCATTGACCAGCTGTTCCAGTTCGTCGGATCTCCGCCGTATCCGGCGCAACCGCAATGGCGCCATTCCGATGTCCGGTGTGCGTCCTCGCAGCGTCGCAGCTATATCGACGAGATGGCGCGTCGCGACCCTGTGAACCATAAACAGGATGAACAGCGCAACCAGAAATGTTTTCGCCGCGTTGCTCACCAGAATCACCAACGCCTGGCGAAAGAGATCACGATAGATGTCAGTCAGACTACCTTCCAGATGCAGGATCCCGATCTCGCGGCGGTCGTTTTCACAGCAATAAACCGGAAACTCCCTGACAATCGCGTTCTCAACCTTTGCAGAACCTCGCGAAACCGTTAGAGGTTGCGCGTCCTGCGTTTCGCGGACTTCAGCGTAACGGATCAGGGGCAGATGCAGCATTCCGTCGAGCTGGTCCTCCAACCGTTTGCGATCGACGGCCCACAGCGCGTTGCCCAGACCTCGCGCATAACCTTCCTCAATTTCATTGAAGCGATTCTGCAATCCAGACACCGCTGCCTGGTAACTCAGCAACAGCTGAAGGACGGTCACCAGCAGCGTCACCACCGTACTGAACAGCAATACGCGGCTCAGGAGGGCGACAGCAATTCCACCCCGTAGCGTACTGAATTTTTTAGGCAACGAGCCAGTATGCGTAGCCGACAAGATCAGCTCCAGGTAAGAGAGTCATCATAAACTCAACTTCTATATCCCCGGTACAGATCAACGCGCTGTTGTCACATGCGGCATCAGAAATGACGTTTGATTGCGTTCCTGCAAGAAAAGGCTGGCCGCCTTCACGTCGCGCATCGTCCTGGTCGCAGTCGTGCGGGCTCACGACTAGGCTCGTGCCCATGATCCAGACCGCCTTGATCCTGCCTTCCTCAATCGCCTCGAAGAGTTCGACCGCCTTGAGTCCCGGCCGCGAGGCGATGGCAGGCGCTCCCCAGAATATCTGGACCAGTTCGCGATGCAAAGCGTCGTCTAGCTCCAGACGGGCGGCCAGCATGTTCGCAAGACCGCCGACCTCACGCCCACCCATCGCGTTCGGCTGTCCGGTGACCAAGAACGGCCCCATTCCTGGTTTGCCGATACGGCCCGTCAGCAGATGGCAATTGATGATGCTGTTGACCTTGTCTGTACCAGAGGTGGACTGGTTCACACCTTGTGAATACACCGTCTCCAATCCGCGCTATGCGACCTTTTGGGTACATCACATTATGCTTGACTATCTGGCGAGCACTTCAGGCCGGAGCGTAGCGGCAATGAAACGCTCGTCATTTGGTTAATATAGCAATTTTCTTGAAAAATATTCAATAAAATCAATGAACTACAGCACTCACCGGACAAGATCAGCTTTTGCTTTATTCGACAGGGGGTGACAAGCAAAGCGAAAAATGAATCAAGAAAGTAGCGGCTCGACGAGATAGGACAGCCCGTCAATTGCATTGCGCATGTCTACCGGGCCGCGACCGATGTAAGCGCGAACGTCGGAGGCTATCAGCGCCGTTCCCGGCGGAAGCGCCGGGCACCTATCCCACTGGTGCTTCAAGTGGTGACCATTTCGCCCCGGAGCGCTCCCCTTGCGGCGGGTGACGTGTGTCCATCGCCATCGCGGGCTTGATGTTCTCGTTTTCCATCGCATTGCCCCATTCTCACGAGAGCAATACGTTCACATCCGGCGACGCCTGACTCAAGAAGATCGATGCGCGTCGAGTCGCTGTAGTGCCGCCGATGTCTATCTCCGATCCGCGAGAACGGCCTGGCAACCCATGTCAGTCCGTCACTCAAGCCAAGGCCATTGCGCAGAGCCGGAATTGGCAGAACGAGACCACAGCCTTGTCACGCTCAGCCGAGCGGCTCCAATTCCCTCACATTAATCTGGTGTGACGTTCTATCGCGTGCTTCCTCTCTCGAGCCCTGGCAACGGGGAACTCATCCAATCGTCACCTCAACCCACAGAGCGCATCATGCATACCATCGCCTTTTTGTTCAGACGCAAACCTGATATGACACGAGAGGAGTTCGAGCATCACTACAAGGTGATTCACGCACCCATCGCGGCCAAGCTGCCGGGCCTTGTCGAATATCGGCATTATCCGGTGCGTGAAGCAAACCGCGGGGACGTTCACGCGCACAGTCCACCGGGCTTCGACGCCATTTCCATCTATACGTTTGAAAGTGTGGATGCCGCAGAGGCCGCCTGGAATTCTGCTGAAAATGGACCGGTACAAGCGGATACGCTGAAGTTCATCGATCTCGACACAATGATCACTTTGCCTCTCGTACTTCGGCACGTGGTCTAGCCCGGCCAAGCAGGGGAGCCTTGACCGATCACCTGCTTCACATCGAAGGGGAACCATTGCCCCGCGACGTGGACGCCAAGACAGTCCGTGACCTGCTCGCCAGCGGCATTGCGTGCCGAGCTGAGAAAGCCTCCCGGACGTATCGACTTTGGAAAAAAAGCTAACTGCGTTGTGAGTGATCACATATACGACCGGTCGCTATAACTTTAAGATCCGATGTGCTCGCTGCCGTTGATTTTGATCTTATGTACGGAGTAAGGAGAAGTCCGGATGGGGACTGCTGGATCGAATCGCTTTATATGTGAGCCCATGATGGGTTCCATCGCACACGGTGGCCGGCGTGCGAACCAAGCCTGTTTCCGGAACACGCTTGTTGCACAACGAAGAAATAATCAAGACAAGTGTCCGCCTGTCGCCAGGATAAAGATGCTGGGGCGGGCAGTCGACTCGACCATTAGCATGTCGCGGTTACATCTAACTGCATGCCGATATGTCGATCAGATCTGGAGGATCAGCGTAGCGCCACGTTCGGGCATCTGCGCGTCGACGCGTGCGGCCATACGAACCTGCGACCACATCTCCCGTCCGGCTCACATTCGGCCACTCCTCGTCAATTCGAATTTCCTGATTCGCGCCGCCATAGTCGAGGACGAGTGGGTCTCCGATTGCTAAAACGATTACTAAACCGATTGCCCGGAGGGTACGCCGCGGGACCGCCAATCCCACGATGCCGGCATTCGTTCGCGCTGTTTGAGAAGTCCCTAATACTGGATCAGCACGAGTCATTTTTTAACGTCATGCAGAGAGATTAATAGAAAGCGTCCACGCTCAATTGCTCAAATTGCCTGCTCTCTCGCGAAGGCAGTTCGCTCACAACCTGAAATGGTTTCGGGACAGGCGGAGGTCGAGAGGCAGACCATCATGCCAGTCGCCCAGGCCAAAAACGTGCGCTGCCCGACCGGGCAGGCGCCGGACGTCCACGAACTCGGAAGGACTGTTTTGATGCCACACAATTTGCCTGCGCCCTCCTTCGACACCGTTCTCTATGAAAAGAGAAATGCGACGGCCTATGTGACGCTGAACCGTCCCGAGGTGATGAATGCGCTGAACCGGAAGGCGATTGCAGAACTAAGCGCAGCGTTCGAAGATGCGCAAGCGGACTCGCAGATTCGCGGCGTCATTATCACCGGCGCAGGCAATCGAGCATTCATCGCCGGGGCCGACATCACCGAGTTAGCCACCGCGACGCCGGTCGAGGCCGAACGCCAGACGCGGGCGGGACAAGCGCTCCTCAATCTCGTCGAAAATCTCGGCAAGCCCGTCATTGCCGCAGTGAATGGCCTGGCGCTCGGTGGTGGATGTGAAACCGCACTCGCCTGCACTTTCCGGCTAGCCAGTCCGAGCGCGAAGTTCGGTCAGCCTGAGATCAAGCTTGGGCTCATCCCCGGCTTCGGCGGAACGCAACGACTCCCTCGCCTCGTTGGCAAGAGTGTCGCGCTGCAACTCATCCTCACCGGCGAGATGGTGTCTGCGGATGAAGCGTATCGAATCGGTCTGGTAGATGAAATCGTTGAAGCCGGAAATTTGATCGCCCGCGCCGAAGCGATTCTGGCGCAGATTGCCGCCAACGCGCCGTTGGCCGTCGCCTACGCGATTGAAGCTGTCAACCTTGGGCTCAACGCGGCTTTGCCAGAAGGACTCGCGCTAGAAGGGAAACTCTTCGCACTATGCGCCGCGACCGAGGACAAGAAGGAAGGGACGACCGCCTTTCTGGAGAAGCGCCCACCGAAATTCCAAGGTCGTTGAGACGTGACAGCCCTTCGCTATTGCGGCCCGCGATCCAGACAAACTCACGCCTGCATAGAGTCAATACCTAACCCGAATCGGAAACACCTCCATGACTGACGGACAACACGTGTTTTCAGGTCTCAAGGTGCTCGACCTTGCGAGCTACATTGCCGGCCCTGCGGCAACAACGATTCTGGCTGACTTCGGAGCAGACGTCATCAAGATCGAGCCGCCGGGCACGGGCGACGTCTACCGCTTTTTCTCCGCCATGCCCCCGAACCCAGTAGCCAACACGAACTACGCCTGGCAATTAACGAACCGCAACAAGCGCAGCATTGCCCTCGACCTCAAGTCCAGCGAAGCCAAAGAAGTACTGGTGCGCCTCGTTCAATGGGCGGACGTCGTGGTCGTCAATTTCCCGCCACGTGTGAAGGCCGCTTTGGGCGTGTCCTACGAGGCATTGTCACCGCTCAACCCGAAGCTGATCTACGCCGACATTACCGGCTATGGTTCCGAGGGACCCGAGGCCGACACGCCGGGTTTCGATGTCACGGCCTATTGGGCGCGCTCCGGCCTCATGGAGGTCACCCACGACGCGGGTAGCCCGCCGACGCTTCCCATTCCCGGGATCGGCGATCACGCTACGGCCACGACACTGTACGCCGCAATCGTCACGGCGCTCTATACACGCGCCACGACTGGCAAAGGTGGTCACGTGTCGACTTCGCTGATCGCCAACGGTATCTGGGCCGCAGCAGCGTGGGTCGAGGGCGGTCTGAATGGCGGTCGATTCTTCGCCCAGCACGACCGGAAAAATCCACCCAACGCACTGCTCAACCCTTACCAGACAGCCGACGGTCGATGGATTCTGCTGGTCGCGGCCCAACGCAAGGACTGGCCCGCCTTCGCCCGCGCTATCGGTATGCCGGAGCTTCTGGAAGATCCACGGTTTGTTGATGACCAACGTATCCATCACGCAGCCGGCTTGGTCGAGATTCTCGATCCGTTGTTCGCCGGCCGGCCGCTCGCCTTCTGGAAACAAGTGCTCAACGCGGCGCGCGTGATTTTTGGCGTGGTGCAGATTGCCGAAGAGATCATTCACGATCCGCAGCTGGAGGCCAACGGTATCGTCGTGCCGCTCGACCTCCCGGGCAAGCCCGCCATGCGCACCGTCAGCAATCCTATCCAGATTTTGGGGGAACAGAAGGTCAAACCGTGCGCAGCGCCGCAACTGGGGGAACACGGCGCGGAGATCCTTCGAGAGATGGGCTTCACGCAGGACGAAATCTCACACCTTCACGACGCCGGCACGGTCGCGCGCTTCGAAGGCCCGGCCTGATCTCACCGCGTTGGACGATTTGAGCAAACGCCTTTGGCAGCTAGGCGCTGGCAAGCCATTGCCTGGCCACTCACCTGGAGCTTTACATGACTGAAGACGAAATTCGCGCGCACGCTTACACGATGCCGATCAGCAGCCCGGCCTATCCCAAGCCGCCTTTCCGGTTTGTCGATCGCGAATTCATCATCATTACCTATCGCACTGATCCGCAAATGCTGGCCAGCATCATACCTGCGCCGCTGCTTCCCGCGGAGCCAATCGTCAAATACGAGTTCATCAGGATGCCTGATTTAAGTGGCCTCGGCTCATACACCGAATCAGGTCAAGTCGTGCCGGTGTCGTTCAACGGTGTATCCGGCGGCTTCACGCATGCCATGTACCTCGACAGCGGGGCCGGCATCGCTTCCGGCCGTGAGTTGCTCGGCTTTCCGAAAGTATTCGCGCAACCGAAGCTTGAAATCCGCAACGACGCGCTGGTGGGAACCCTCGATTACAACGGTGTGCGCGTTGCGACCGCGACCATGGCATACAAGTACGAGCCGCTGGATCTTGTTGCGGTCAAGAAAACGCTCTCAGCACCTGGCTTCCTGTTGAAAGTCCTGCCTCACGTCGATGGGTCGGCCCGGGTCTGCGAACTGGTCAGGTATTACGTTACCGACGTCACGGTAAAAGGAGCCTGGAGCGGGCCTGCTTCCCTCGAGTTGCATCCTCATTGTTTCGCGCCAGTCGCCAAGCTGCCGGTGCTCGAGATTCTATCGGCGATCCATATCCTGACCGATCTCACCATCGGTGGCGCAGAAGTCGTGCACGACTATCTCAGCCTCCCCTCAAACGCATCCTGATGAACGATCGATTGGAACTCGCCATGACTGCCAGCTCAAAGCCAAACCGCCCGCTTCCGGCCCCCGACAGCGACTTCTATCTGCTCTACGAAATTCTGAGCGATGCCGAGAGGGCTCTGCTAAAGCAGGTACGTGCCTTTATGGAGAGCAGTGTCGCTCCCGTGATCAACAAGTTTTGGGCCGAAGACGCGTTCCCGTTCGAGCTCATCCCGGGCATCCGGGACCTCGGTATCGTCGGCGTTGGATTCAAAGGATATGGCTGCCCTGGCGGCAGTACGCTCCTCGATGGATTTATCGCAATGGAACTGGCTCGCGTCGACTCTTCCATCGCAACCTTTTATGGCGTCCATAGCGGACTGGCGATGGGATCGATCTATCTCGGCGGTTCGGAAGAGCAGAAGCAAAAATGGCTGCCGCCGATGGCGCGAATGGAAAAGATCGGCTGCTTCGGATTGACCGAACCTCTGGTGGGATCGGGTGCCGGCGGAGGCCTGCTGACCACCGCCAAGCGAGAAGGCGATACGTGGATTCTCAACGGTCAGAAGCGGTGGATTGGCAATTCTCCCTGGTGCGACCTCTCGATTATCTGGGCGCGCGATGTCGACGACAATCAGGTCAAGGGGTTCATCGTCGAGAACAAAACAACGCTGGGCTTTTCGGTCGAAAAGATCAAGAACAAGATTGCGCTGCGAGTCGTGCAGAACGGCGTCATCACGCTCGACAATTGCCGCGTGCCCGAAGAAAACCGCCTCCAGGGGGATCTGTCCTTTCGCGATACGGCGCGGGTCCTTCGACTTACCCGTCAATACGTCGCATGGGAAGCCGTTGGCTGCAGCATGGGCGCTTACGAACACGCGCTGCGCTACGCGCAAACCCGCGAGCAGTTCGGCAAACCGATAGCGTCATTCCAGATGGTGCAGGACCTCCTCGCCAAAATGCTCGGCAACATTACGGCATCGCAATGCATGGTCGTCAGGCTTGCCCAACTCCAGGACCAGGGCAAGCTGCTGGACCATCATGCTTC
This sequence comes from Caballeronia sordidicola, assembly GCF_000729995.1. Taxonomy (GTDB): domain Bacteria; phylum Pseudomonadota; class Gammaproteobacteria; order Burkholderiales; family Burkholderiaceae; genus Caballeronia; species Caballeronia sordidicola_A. Next base: position 17,477 of record NZ_JNFG01000011.1, read on the forward strand.
ACTGGCCAAGGCATTCTGCACGACTCGTATGCGCGAGACCGTTGCCTGGGCGCGGGAAATATTCGGCGGTAACGGCATTGTGCTGGACTACAACGTCGCCCGTTTCTTTGCCGATGCCGAAGCGCTCTATTCATACGAAGGCACGCGCGAAATGAACTCCCTGATCGTCGGCAAGGCTGTAACCGGCTTTAGCGCCTTCGCCTGAACACACCCCACTCGAAGGATTGTTAGCCATGAGCAAAGACATCAACCGCATTGCCATTATTGGCACTGGCGTCATCGGTGCAAGCTGGGCCGCCCTGTTCCTTGCCAAGGGCCTGGATGTCATCGCCACGGACATTGCGCCGGACGCCAAGCCGAAGCTCGAGGCATTCATTGACGCGGCGTGGCCCGCATTGGAAAGGTTAGGACTCGCGACCGGAGCCTCGCGCACCAGACTGGAGTTCACGGCGAATCTCGACGACGCGGTGGCCGGCAGCGATTTGGTCCAGGAGAATGGACCCGAACGTATCGATTTCAAAAAAGACCTCTACAGGCATCTCGACAATATCCTGGCGCCCACCACGATCATCGCGTCGAGTTCGTCAGGCCTGACCATGAGCGAGATCCAGTCGGCTTGCGAGCACCACCCCGAGCGGTGCGTGATCGGACATCCGTTCAATCCGCCCCACCTGATACCGCTTGTTGAAATCGTCGGCGGCGCCAAAACATCGGAAGAGACAATCGGGCGCGTCACGGCTTTTTATCGCGGTCTGGGCAAGCGCACTGTTCGCCTCCATAAGGAGGTGCCCGGACACGTCGCCAATCGGCTGCAAGCCGCGCTTTTCCGCGAAATGGTGTATCTGATATCGGAAGGCGTGGTCAGCGTCGCCGACGCCGACACGGCTGTTTCCTGGGGACCGGGTCTGCGCTGGGGAGTCATGGGACCGAGCCTGCTGTTTCATCTGGGCGGAGGCGACGGCGGCATCGAACATTTCTTCGAACAGTTCACGGGACCGATGAGCGCGTGGTGGCGCGTGCTCGGCGCGCCCGAGCTGACCCCTGAGGTTCGTGCAACCATCATCCGCGGAGTGCACGAAGAGACTCAATCCCGATCCACGCACGAACTTGCCGCGCAGCGCGATGAGATCCTGCTCGGCCTCCTGTCCCTTCGTCGAAACGAAATCTGATGTTGTCGTGCCTCTTGCCGGGCCGTTTTGCTCAGGCAAAGCGATGCCTTGCCCTGTGCCTCGGATTGCTAATGATGGCAACTGACGAAGCCGTTCTCGAAATCCGAGTGGCAGGGCGGTCATGAGGCGACGACATGCACTCGTAATATCTCTAGCCTTGAGTACGCTGCACGGGTGCGCCGCGCGAGGCGCGCCTTCGTTCGCGCTATTCGGCGCCTTCTTCCCTGCCTGAGCCTTTCGGCCTGTCAGGCATCGAAGTCGCTGACCAGCGCTGCTCAGACCACATTCGATGCAGCGCTCACTGCCTATCAGCATGGCGTCGGGCCCGTCACGGGCCTGACATTGGCGAACAGCCAGCTTCTGCAGGCAAAGCCTTCAACGTGAGTCAACCTGAAAAGAGGCCATTGCACCTGCAGAGCCATGCTGCGGGACAAGACTTCGGTAGACTAACGACGACAATAATCACTGAGGTAGGCAAGGCATGACTAAAGGTGTCCCGGAGATATCGCCAGCCTTACACGAGTGGACTAAGGAAGTGGCCCTTGATTACGGAAGAGTCGTCGATCGAGTGTATGCAGCGTTGATGAATATCAAGCTGTATGCGGATCTGGATTCCCCAACAAAACTCGACATACGCAATTCCATCGCCTGGGCTTCAAAACTCTGGTTCGACACACTATTGTCCGGCAACGCGCCATCAGCGGAAGGGCTTGAAGTCTTCCGGGAGTACGGGCGCCGACGGGTCTACCAAGGCTTACCTCTCGACGCGCTGCTGCGCGCGTTCCGATTGGGGTCCCGCGAGTTATGGTGTTTCTATATTGAACTCAATGAGAAAAACGACGATTTGCGGGATGAACTGTTATTCCGGATCTCGCCGTTTTTGATGGAGTTCTTCGACATCCTGGCGCAGATCATCTCTCAGACTTTCCTGGACGAACAATATAAACAGGCTCGCTGGCGGGAAGCACTTCGATATCAGTTGCACACTATTATTTTCTTCTATCCCGAAGATACAGAAGGATTCTTGAAAACCGCAGCCGCCCTCCGGCTCGACGGGACGATTCCCAGAATAGCGCTGGCCATCGACGTACGCTCGATCGACAGCCATTCGCCCACGTTCAAAAGCGAACTCGACCGAATTGTTGCTGCAACCGCCCGGCGGCTCAGATTGCCCGTCGATTCGCTTTTCGACAACTGGTACTGCGGAAAGCTGCTCGTGTGGATACCGGCCCGGCTCGGTGACCTGATGGGCATGAGTGATCTTCAAGTGGGCAAGCAGATCGTATCGATCGCAGAAACCATGCCGGAAATCAAGGCAATCGGCATTGGCCTGACGGGCGAGGGTGCGGCAGGCTGGGCGATGTCCGCGGAGGAAGCAATCCGCGCGCTCAGTTCCGAGCGCGGTCGTGGAGGCGAAGAGCGCGTGCGGTTGTATTCGGAAATCGTCGTCGAAGAAAGCGTACGCGGTACGAAAAACGCCCTGCGCTATCTCGTCTCTCTGGTCGAACAACTCGAGAGCGAACCGGAGTTGCTTGAAACACTCGAGACCTACTTTGATCAACTGCAGCGAAGAAAGGTGACCGCAAGCGTTCTTGGCATTCATCCGAATACGCTTAATTATCGGCTGGATCGAATCGAAAATATCCTCGGAGCACGCCTGGACGACGCAAGCTGGGTATCCAAGCTGGATATTGCAATCAAGCTGCGCCGCTCGACCAAGTAAGCCAAGGCCTGTCCAGTTGTCCGCGCTTCCGAAAGAGAGTTCATCCGCTTGACCCGGAAAATGCGGTGACCATAACCGCCAAGCGCGTCATGGCGAGTTACTCCCGAAGCATCAACGAACTGCCGTTCGACTCATTCGATGCCTCCCGCAAACCTTTCGGCCAACCGCTCGCGCTCGAACGCCTCGACAATGAAGTCGACAAACACGCGTGTTTTCGCCGGCAGCAGCGCACGCGTCGCGTAATAGATCGAAATCGCCCCGGCGTCCGCGTACCAGCGCGGTAGCAATCGTACGAGTTCCCCCCGTTCGATCGACGACAGCACGTCTGATACGGACAGCAGCGCGACGCCCAGTCCGAGAATCGCCGCTTCACGCATCGCTGCCGGGTCGTTGACCATGATGGTCTCGCTGAGCCGCGCGGGTATCTCGCCGCCCACTGTGTCGCGCATCGTCCGATGGCGCACGCGGCCGGTGCGGCTCGAGCGCATCACGATGCCGTCGAGCTTCGCAAGATCTCCGGGATCGATCGGTGGTACGCGGCCGGCCATGTAGGCTGCAGACGCCACCGCCACGAGATGCGCCGGCGCCAATGCGCGCGACACAACACCCGGTGCGAGATCAAATCCACCACCCAGCGCCGCATCGTATCCCTCTGCAATCAGGTCGACCTGCCGGTTCTCGAAATGCCAATCCGGACGAACCATCGGATAGCGTGCAAGGAACGCCGGCAACAGCGGCATGACGTACGTGATGCCGATCGTGGGCGCCATGCTGACTTTCAGCACGCCAGCCGGCTCGCTGCGATCGTTCGAGACAGATGCGATCGCTGTCTGCAGCGCGTCCAGACTGCCGCCAATTTCCACGAGAAAGCGCTCTCCCGCCTCGGTCAGCGTGAGCTTGCGCGTCGAGCGTTGGAACAGTCGCACGCCGAGATTTCGTTCTAACAGCGCAACGTTCCGACTGACCGCAGCGGGCGTCAGCGCAAGACGCCGCGCGGCCGCGGAGAAACTGCCCGTTTCGGCGCTGCGCACGAACGATTCGAGGTTGGCGAGGGTTTCCATGCGGGAATCTTAAAGCATTGCTTGAAGATAATTCAAGCGATTACCGGCTAATCATCGAGCAATTAAGGCGGCAACATTCGCTCACCCCTCCTTGGGGAGTGGACGTCACATCTGCTTCCCCTTGCCGGCACAGACGTCGGCTTTACCACTTGATTCATCACCCTTCACCGGAGCATTGTCATGAGCACCATCGGTATCATCGGAGCAGGCGCCATTGGGTCCGCGTTCGCGAAAGCGCTGGCGGGCAAAGGCCTCGAAGCCATCATCGCGAACAGCCGAGGCCCAGATTCGCTCGCGGACCTCACGCGCAAACTTGGCCCCTCAATCACGCCGGGAACGCGCGAACAGGCGGCCGCGCAGGACATCGTCCTCGTCGCAGTGAACTGGTCGAAGCTGCCGGGCGCCCTGGCCGGCCTGCCGGACTTCGGCGGACGCGTGGTGATTGACGCGAACAACCCGATCGAGGCGCCGCTGTTCCAACCAGCCGAATTGCATGGCCGAACGTCGAGTGAAGCATTCGCGGACCTCGTGCCGGGCGCACGCGTCGTCAAGGCGTTCAATCATCTGCCGGCGCAGCTCATCTCGGACGATCCACAGGCCGAGGGAGGGCACCGCGTGTTGTTCTTCGCAGGAGACGACGCGGATGCGAAATCGGCTGTGAGCGGACTGATCGGGCGGCTCGGCTTCTTCGGCATCGACCTGGGTTCGCTCGAAGGTGGGGGGCGGCTAGTTCAAATCCCGGGCGGCCCTTTGCCGGTGCTTAATCTCGTCAAATTGGGATAGTCGATCAAAGGCGCGGAACACCGCGCCTTTTACACAAAAACTCAGCCACTCTCCACGGGTGGCCGCTCTGATATTCACACCAGCCGGTTGCATCACCTGCTGGTGGGCCTTGGCTACGACGCCAAGCCCCATCCACGCGATCTTCCCCACGCGCCGCGGCATGGTTCCAGCCAGCCGGCATCTACTAAAAGAAAAGCCCTGGTTGCGGAATTCGACGACCTGCACCGGAAGTCGTAGTGCGCGCGTGACTGCGTAAGGCACCCGCGTCATCCGCCGGAAGGAAAGGCGGCACCCGCCGGGCCACAGGCCGGCACTCTAAGGTTCACCCGACCAACACCGCCCAGCGAGCACGCCCAGCGACAGCTCTGGGCGGTGCTCTTGCCTGCGCGCCTCAGGGGCACCCGAGGTGCGATCCCGCGCATACCGTCATCGCCGAATGTATTGACACGCGTCCACCGGCGTCCTAATATACAACAATGCTGCATGCGTTCACTATTGTTGAATATACGCAGCACAGCACCTGGCAGGAGACATCGTGGTTTCACGATTGCCATCATCTATTAAGGATTCCTTTCAATGAGAAGCATCTATTTTGAACGTCGTCAGAACGTAGGCCATATCGTGTTGGCCAATCCTCCGTCGAATCTCATCGCGGCTGATTTCGCTGACAGCCTCGAGAAGGCCGTCCGGGAAGCCAGCAGGGCCGATATCCGATCGCTCCTGATCCGTGCGGAGGGCCCCAATTTCAGCCAGGGCGGCGACGTCCTCGATTTTATCGACAAAGGTCTCGATGATTGGCGGACATTCATATCGCAGATGCACTACACCTATCGGTCAATCGAAGCCCTCCAGATCCCGACGATTAGCGCGGTGCGCGGCGCAGCGTTGGGTGGCGCATTCGAGCTGGCTCTCGCTTGTGACTTCATCGTCGCAGCGGAGAACGCCACGTTCCGGTGCATTGAAGCGTCCGTTGGCACGGCACCCGTCGCGGGCGGCGTGCAGCGTCTCGCGGAAAAAGCGGGGCGTGCGTATGCAGCACGTTACGTGATGCTAAGCGAGCCCATGTCGGGCACGACCGCCGGCCAACTCGGCGTTGCCGCATTCGTCGTCGACGAAGACCAGGTCGAAAAAGTCGCCGGGGACCTCGCCATCAAGCTTGCCAACGGCCCTACGCGCTCGTATGGCGCCATTCGCGCCCTCCTCAAGGCATGGTCGAGCGGCGGCGTGGCCGGTGCCGACGCGCTGACCCTCGACCTCACCATGGGGCTGCACACGACGGAAGACGCCAGGAAAGGGCGAACCGCCCGTGCAGAAGCCGTCATTCGTGGCGAAGAACCGGCTCCGGTCGTTTTTCTCGGCAAATGAGCCTTCAGACAAGCCACTACGTGGACGGTACCGATGAAGACACTTTCCTATGAGCGCGGAACACGTTTCCCCGAGCTGATCGACAAAACAATCGGCGATTCATTCGACGAGATCGCCAGCAAAATGGGCGACCACGTTGCGGTAGTCAGCCGGCATGAAGGGGTCCAGCTAAGCTACGGAGAACTACGCGAAAAGTCGGACCGGCTTGCGGCTGCGCTTCTCGAGTCAGGGCTCAAGCCGGGCGATCGGATCGGAATCTGGTCCCACACGAACATTGCCTGGCTGCTGTTACAGTTAGCCACTGCAAAGGTCGGGTTGATACTCGTCAACATCAACCCGGCTTATCGGACCTCCGAGCTGGAGCATGCACTCAACCTGGTGGAGTGCAAGGCCATCGTGACGATGGTCCGATACCGCTCGAGCGAATATCTGAACATGTTGCGGGAGCTGGGAAAAGCCCGGTTGCCAAGCCTCGAGACAATCTGGTGGATCGACGAGGCCGGCTCCCCGGACGAAGCCGGTGCGCAACGCTTCTCCGACCTGCTGCGCTTCTCCGCTGCGGACAGCGCATTGCTTCAGGATATCCGCCGCACCGTGCGCCCGGACGATGCCGTCAACATCCAGTTCACCAGCGGGACGACGGGGCTCCCCAAAGCCGCGACGCTGAGTCATCGCAACATCCTGAACAACGGTTTCTTCGTGGGGGAGTGCATGAAGCTCACCCACGCGGATCGCGTATGCGTCCCGGTCCCGATGTACCACTGCTTCGGCATGGTGATGGGCAATCTGGCTTGCCTGACCCATGGTTCGACGATCGTCTACCCCGCGGAGCGCTTCGACGCCGAAGCCGTTTTAGAGACCGTACAGGCAGAAAAATGCACAGCGCTGTACGGGGTGCCGACCATGTTCATCGCTGCACTCAATCACCCGCGCTTTGCGCAGTTCGATATGAGCAGCCTGCGCACCGGCATCATGGCCGGTTCGCCTTGCCCTATCGAGATCATGAAGCGGGTTGTCGGCGAAATGCATCTGTCCGAGATCACGATCGCCTACGGCATGACGGAAACGAGTCCCGTGAGCTGCCAAAGCATGACGGATACCCCGGTGGAGAGGCGCGTATCCACGGTCGGCCAGGTGTTGCCTCACCTCGAGGTCAAGATTATCGACCCGCTGAGCGGCCAAACTGTGGAGCGCGGTCAGACCGGCGAACTCTGCACCCGCGGCTACTCGGTCATGCTTGGCTACTGGAACCAGCCCGATCGGACGCGCGAGGCGATCGACGCAGAAGGCTGGATGCACTCGGGCGATCTCGCCACGATGGATTCGGACGGCTATGTCAACATAGTCGGGCGAATCAAGGATATGGTCATCCGCGGCGGTGAAAACCTTTATCCCCGGGAGATCGAAGAGTTTCTGTATACCTGCCCGGGTGTTCTAGACGTGCAGGTGGTCGGCGTACCGGACAAGCATTTCGGCGAAGAACTATGCGCATGGATCATCGTCACGGAGGGAACGGCTCTGGATGACGCCGCGGTCCGCGACTTTTGCAAGGGCCGCATAGCGCATTACAAGGTCCCCAAATATATCCGCTTTGTCGACTCGTTTCCGACCACCGTCACCGGGAAAATCCAGAAGTACCTGATTCGGCAAATGATGAGCGACGAGCTTGGACTAGACGAACAACACACAGCGTGATGCGCCTCTGTTAGGACATCGAATAAATTACGTTATCACAATTCAACGGAGTGCTGCCATGGCAGAAGTTGACATACAAACCGTCTATTTCGTCGCAAAGGATATTGGCCGGCTGGAAGATTTCTATGTATCGGCGCTGGGGATGCCTGTCCAGTTCCGCGACGAGAAGAAGTGGACTCAATTCCGTCTGCAGCGCAGCGCATTTGCACTGAGTTCCGCAGAAGAAGCGGCGAAAGGAGCCGTCGGGGCTGTCCCTGTCTTCCAGGTTACCGGGGAAACTCAGGACGAGGCTCGGCAGAAAATCTTGTCCGCGGGCGGACAGCTCCTCGCGCAACGAGACATGGGCACACACGGCGTTGTAGCTACCTATAAAGATCCGGAAGAGAACATCTTCCAGGTATTCAGCAAATCTTCGACCCGCTAAGTCAGAAGATCACTCATTTCTCACCTTACTGGAAAATCGATGAAATTCGGTATATTTGATCAAAACGATCGCAATGGACTGCCCATTCATAAGCAGTACGAAGATAGAATGCAGATTATCGAGCTTTACGACAGGCTCGGCTTCCATGCCTATCACATGTCGGAACACCATGCGACCACGCTGAGTGCTTGCCCGTCGCAAAGCGTGTTTCTTGCTGCTGCCGCGCAGCGCACCGAGAAACTGCGCCTGTCGCCGCTGGTCTACATTCTCCCGATCCACCACCCCGTGCGTCTTGCCGAAGAAATTTGCATGCTCGACAATCTGAGCGGCGGCCGCCTGGAGTACGGCGTAGGTCGAGGCGCCTCGCCCCACGAAATCGAGGCGCTCGGTATCGACCCGGCCACGGCTCAGGCCAGATACGTCGAGTCGTATGAAATCATCAAGCGGTATTTGAGCTCGGATACCCTCAACTACAAGGGGACGTTCTGGCAATTCAACGACATGCCGATCGAGCTCAAGCCGCTGCAGACGCCGCCTCCGACCTGGTACGCGCTGGCATCGCCGGAGTCGACGGTATGGCCGGCCCAGGAGAAGATGAACATCGTGTGCGGCGGCCCGGTCCAGCGAGTCAGAGCGATCACCGATCGATATCGCGAAGAGTTCGCAAAACGGCATCCGTCCGCCGCTGAGCCGCTCATCGGCGTGAATCGCTACATCGTTGTCGCGGAAACGGATCAGGAGGCCATGGAAATTGCCTCTCGGGCATGGTCGGTCTTCTATCCGAACTTTTCCAAGCTCTGGAAGAAGCACGGCACGGAACCGGTCAACCAAAAGCTTCCGCCGACGATCGAGCCGCTCGTGGAATCGGGTATCGCCATAGTAGGCCGCCCGGAAACCGTTCGTGAAAAGCTGCTGGAGCAGGCTCACGATGGCGCTTTCAACTACCTCATCGGAACGTTCATGTTCGGGGACATGTCCGTTTCCGAAGCAAAGACATCTATCGGGCTGTTTCATGAGTCCGTCATGCCGGCGTTCAGCGAGGCGCAAAAGGTTCTGTCATGACCGGAAGCACTTCGTTAGATCACGAACGTCCTGCAATCAGGACGTTCGACAAACGTCAGCTGAGAGACGTGCTCGGGTCCTTCGTAACCGGTGTCACGGTGGTTACCGCCCTCGATGCGCAGGGGCAAATGCACGGTCTCACCGCTAATTCGTTCTCCTCGGTCTCCCTGGACCCTCCGCTCGTTTTATGGAGCCAGGCGACTTCTGCGGGAAGCCATTCGGCTTTCAAGGATGCCGAGAGATTTACGATCAACATCCTGGCTGAGCACCAATTCGACCTCGCCAATCACTTTGCGACCCGGTCGCCGGACAAATTCTCTGGCGTCGACTATGACCTTGGCGTTGACGGGCTGCCGCTATTGCGCGATTGCAGCGCGTGGCTGGAGTGCAAGGTAGTCTCCCGCTTTCCAGGCGGAGACCATGTGATTTTTGTCGGGTCGGTGGATTGCATACGCCAGAGCTCGCGGCGGCCGCTGGTATTTGGTGGAGGGCAGTATCTGGTTGCCGACCCGCACGACCTCGGCCTCGCGCCGGTCGGAACGGAAGGTGCGATGAAATCGCAGCCGCACGCTGTCCGGCTGGCCAGCCGTGCCATGTTGCGGCTCGCACGTACAGTGGACCAGACACTTGCGCTGGTAGCGTGGGGCAATCACGGTCCCACCGTGATCGCGTGGCAAGCCGCCACCACGCCTGTGGCCGCCGATCTGCCACTGGGGCTTGTCCTACCGGTGACTTCCTCCGCTTCGGGATTGGCCCTCGCTGCGTTCCTTCCGCCCGAAGCAGTAGATCGATTCGTGACGGCGGAGCTGCGTGATAACGGGCGACAAGCGTCTGGCGAACCGCCCCTCACCGCGGAGTCGCTCGCTAGCGTACTTGAATCCGTCAGGGCTTCGCATGTCGCGACGAGACGCCCCGGACCGTTTTATGACGACCGGGTGCTCGCCAACGCCATCAGCGTGCCCATTCTTTCCCCGAACGGACTGGCGGTGCTGGCACTGACGGCCATCGGCCCGGCAGAGCATTTCGATGCCGCGGCTGACGGCCCCTGTGCAGAAGCCCTTAAGGCCGCTGCGCATGAAATCTCCGCTGCTTTGAGAGAAACGTGAATTGGCATTTTCCTAAGTTCCAAGTTAAAGCGACTGATATATCGGCCCGAACTCCAATCATGACTGAAACAGATAGCCATCTACTTGAGTCCTCGCTACCCGAGGTCGAGCAAGTGCAATTGAATCTCCCCACACTCGGCGCTAACCGGGTCATTACGTATCGCACTGCCGGCGACGAGCGCGCGCCCGCCATCGTGTTGTTGCATGGCATTGGTTCGAGTTCGGCGGGATATCGCGCGCAGCTCGCCGCACTGAGCAAGAACTATCGGGTGATCGCCTGGGACGCCCCCGGTTATGGGCAAAGCAGTCCCTTTGCGATCAGCACTCCGGCTGTCACGGATTACGCGGATGCGCTCGCGGACCTGATGTCCGCACTCGGCATATCGCGCGCAACCGTCGTAGGCAGTTCATGGGGTAGTGTCATCGCCGCAACGTTTGCAGCGCGGTACCCGTCGGCTACGCGCGCCCTCGTATTGAGTGCGCCCAATGTCGCACGAGGACATCTATCCGGTGGGGAGCGCGACGCGGCGCGAGAAGTCCTGATGCGAAGCGCAGCGGCACAATCGCCCGAGGCGCGCGCCGCTGTGATCGACGCTCTGCTTGCTCCAAATGCAGGGGCCCGGGTTCGCGAGGTCGTATCCCGGCTGAGAGATGCGGTGACCCCTACAGGCTGGGAACAGGCCGTGGACATGCTCTTCTCAACCTATACGCCATCCGTCGTTCCTTCGATCCAGGCGCCGATCTCCGTCATTGTCGGCAACCTGGACCGCCTCGCGCCAGTTGACGACCATGCCGGGCCGATTCACGAGGCGGCTCACCATTCGACGCTCCACGTGCTCAATGCAATCGGTCACATGCCGAAGCTAGAAGCGCCAGGGGTGTTCAATTCCATCGTGTTGGAAGCTGCCGCCGCTGAGACAGACTGACGGAAGCACGAACGCAATGAGGCGGCGGCGCCAAGCCGCTGCCCTCGCTATAGCGTGTCCGTTGCGCTCACCCGCGCGCATCGGTATTGAGCGCCCGCTTCTAGCCAATTTTGAGGGGGACCTTTCCGCCCAGTGCCACCGTAGCTCGAAGCGCGCTATCGATTAGGGCCTTGACCGCTTCCCCCTCAATTTCCGTGTTCAGTGTTGCAGGCGATCCGATGAGACTGATGGCAAATCGGAGGTCCCCGTCCCTGTCCCAGATAGGGGCCGCGACAGACACGTAACCCATGTCCCCACGATGAACCGTTGTGAAGCCACATTTACGCAATTCAGTGATCGCTTCTTCCCGCAAGGAAGCCGGACTCCATTGCTGGTCCGCAGACAGTTCGCGGCTGATGAGATCCTCGGTGCGCGCTGGCTGAAGGCAGGCAATGAACAGCTTTCCCGCGGCGGTCGTGACCAACGGAATCAGGCCTGTTCTCAGCTCGAGAATACTGCGCGTCTGCCCCTCCTGCTTAAAGAGACTGACCGGTCCGTCTTCCGTCCATGCAGTCACGGCCGCACCGCTCAGCGTTGCTTCCCGCAAGGCGATCACCTCCCGGCGAACGATATCGAATCCGTCCAACTGGTTGATCGCGCTCATCCCCAAAGCAAGCGATGCCGGCCCGAGCTTGTAGCAGCCCGGTTTTTCGTCCGCCGACACAAGCCCGGTCCGCACCAGACTAATCATGTAGTTGCTCGTCGCGCTCGGCGACAGTTCGGACAGCGCAGCAATTTCTTTGAGAGGGAGTGCCCGCTCACTCGTCTGCAACGCCGAAAGAATTCGGAACGCAATCTCGACAGACTGGATGCCGCGCCTCGCAGTCACATTGGTCATTTTTGGGCCATATGGAAGTCAAAAAAATCACCGCTCCGGGTTTCCACGGACGGTACTCATGTTGACACGTCTAGGGGCGGTCCCTATAGTGTTCAACATACATTATGTCATTCATTATTGTTGAATGCAACGCTGACAAACTGGGGCGATCGGGAACGACCGAGCAGCCGGAATAATCGTTTGAGTTTTTAGCGTCTCATTTCATCAGTAGTACAAATTTTTTACCCTTCCTTTTATTCATATAACTTCTTCGGAAGAGAAACAACCGGATTGGAGACAAGGCATGACAACTTTTGGACGTACAGTGGCAGGCGTGATCGGGGCACTTTCCGTGGCCAGTGCCGCCAACGCGCAATCCAGCGTTACCTTGTATGGGATTGCGGACACGGCAATACAGTACGTTAGCAACGTTGGAGGACATGCCCTATTCCAGGAGGGAAACACGCACGCCCCCGACATTTTTGGCTTGAAGGGCGTTGAGGATCTCGGTGGCGGGCTACGCACCATCTTCGATCTTCAGAACGAGTACTTGCTAAACAATGGCCAGGCACTTGTTCCCGGGACGTTGTTCAACAGAAAGTCGTATGTCGGACTGCAGTCGGACACCTATGGCACGTTGACGCTCGGTCACCAACCCAGCTTCATGTATGACATTCTGGCCAATTATCAAACGCCTCTGCTCGTTGGCAACATTCTCTCGCTTCACGAGGGTAACCTCGATGAAATCGCCAACTTCTTCCAGTTCAACAACGCCGTGAAATATGTGAGTCCGACCCTGGGCGGATTCTCCTCGGGGGCTGAATTTGCGTTTGGAAATGTGGCCGGCAATTTCAGTGAAAGCCGCGACTACTCTTTCTTTGTCCAGTACAAGGGAGGACCTTTGAGTCTGGCAGCCACGTACGCGAACGAGAACAACCGCTTTCTGGAACTTTCCAGCTTTATTGGTCTTCTGTCGCTGTTTAGGACTCCACTTCCTCAAGCCGAGGGCGTTGTTGCCAACAAGCTCGTCAATTGGGGGCTCGGCGCATCCTATCAGTTTCAAAATGTGCTTGTGCACACCACCTTTACGCAGTCGCGCATCACATTGGCGACTGGCCAGGGTAACGCCAACACAGTTGACGCCGGTATGAACTGGACGATCAAGCCCGATGATGTACTCGCGATTGGCGGATGGGTGGAGAACCTCGACGGTGGAAACTGGAAGACCATTACCCTCTCGAATTCTTACCTCTTCTCGAAGAGAACTACGGTCTACCAGCAGGTGACCTACCAACACGCGTCGGGCGCCAACAGCGTCGCCTCGCTCACGGGCGCGGGCGTCGCATCCGGCCGGTCTGCGACCGGCGTCTCGGTTGGTATCGAGCATTCATTTTAGGAATGCGAATCTACCCTCGAGTGAGGGTACCGTTTCATGACCGCATCACTTCAAGGAAGCGACTGCCTATACCAGCGCATACAAGAATTTTCTCGATTGGCTAATTGAGGAAGCCGAGCAGACCGGACGCGACATAAAAGCGATGTTTGGCGACTGAAGCGCACCTGTACAGGTGCAACAAACGGAAGTTTCATGATTACCTCCACGCGAAGGTGTAGAGGAACTCGAGTGGCGTCCGAGAAATTAACCAAATAACTTCCGTTTCGACCGCTTGGAAAGGTCATCGGAGCGATCAGATGCAGGCGAGCAGCCGACCACGCGGTACGCGCCAACATGCGATACTTTTCGTTCCGCTACCTCTACCGTGTGGTTTAGCTGCCGCGCGGCTCTCGTCAAAAGGAACCTCATGCCATCCGCCCATACCCCCTCGTCCGCACCCGTTTGGTTCATTACCGGCTGTTCCACCGGATTCGGCCGGGAGCTCGCACGTGCCGTCCTTGATAAAGGCTGGCGTGCTGTCGTGACGGCTCGTCAACCTGGCTCCCTGGCAGAATTTGACGAAGGCTACGGTGACCGCGCACTGGTGCTCGAACTCGATGTCACCCAAGCGAGTCAGATCAAACACGCGGTTGAAAAAGCCCTGCAACAATTTGGCCGCATTGATGTGTTGGTCAACAATGCCGGCTATGGCTACCTGAGCGCCATTGAGGAAGGCGACGATCAGGACGTGCGCGAGATGTTCGAGGTCAACTTCTTTGGCGTCGCCGATACCATCAAGGCCGTGTTACCCGCGATGCGGGAACAGCGCGCCGGGCACATCGTCAACATCACGTCCGTAGGCGGCCTGATCGGCAATCCGGGAAGCGGCTACTATGCCGCCAGCAAGTTCGCGGTGGAAGGCCTGAGCGAAGCGTTGGCCGCCGAGACGGCCGATTTGGGGATCAAGGTTACGGCGGTTGAGCCCGGGCCGTTCCGCACCGATTGGGCAGGACGTTCGCTGAAGCAAGCTAAAAAGCCGATTGAGGCGTACGAGGCGGGCGCTGGCAAGCGCCGCGCTGCCATCTCGGCCGCTAGTGGCAAGCAGCCAGGCGACCCGGCACGCGCGGCCCTGGCTATCATCGCCGCGGTACAGTCGCCAACCCCTCCGGGCCATCTGATCCTGGGCAGCAACGGGCTGGAGCGTGTCAAAATCAAGTTGGAGGCTTTGCGCGCCGAAATCGCCACATGGGAAGCCACCACCGTCAGCGCCGATTTCCCTGGTTAGTCGGTCACGGACATGCCACCGTCAGATGAAGGGAACTCCCGGACAATGAACTGAATGGAGATACGCCAAGACGCGAGGGGCAAGCGAGGTGTCCCGATTGTCGGAAGCTGCGTCTAAGACGGACGCATTTATTGGCCGTGTTTTACCCTTACTATCCTTTGAGGAACCGCGATGAGTCTCACTCGCGGAATACCGACCCACAATCGTGCGGTCGCACCAAACGGATCACATCATGCTTGCCAATACTCTTCGTATCACCCGGCCGACGAGAGGCCGGCCTCTTTCAATCGGAAACCACTTCAGAGCGCAGAGCTTTCGTGAAGACCAATTCGGCGGGGCAATGGATCCGCTGCTGATGGTCGATCATTTCCGGATGAACGAGCCCACATTCGGGCTCCATCACCATGCCGGGTTCTCCGCTGTAACGTATGTGTTCGAGGACTCCCGCAGCGCGCATCAAAACACTGATTCAATGGGCAACAATCTGCCCATCAATCCCGGTTCGCTCCATTGGATGGCAGCGGGGCGCGGCGTCCAGCACGATGAATGGCCCGTGGGCGAAGAACCCGAAACACACGGGCTGCAACTTTTCGTGAATTTGCCACGGCAAAAGCGCTACGCCGAGCCGTATGCGATTCACCTGGAGTCGGCCGACGTTCCCGTCTACGCAGCCGAAGGCGTTCGGGTCCGTGTTGTCGCTGGTGAATTAAAACGTGTCCGGTCACCCGTTGAACTACCCCAGCCGTTTTCGATTTTCGATGGTTTCCTGGTCGCGAAAGCAAATCTCGATATACCTGTTCCACAAGGTTGGAACGCATGGATTTATGCAGTAGAGGGTCAAATAGAAATAAGCGTGGGCGATGAGACAAGCATGCTTGAGCAAGGCTATTCGATAGCGCTCGAAGGCTTCGGCGATGCCAGTTCTGCGTGCATCGCCAGTCGGACACCGAGCCATTTCATCATGTTGGCAGGGCTACCAGTCGAGAACTAAGCAATCGATGGCGATGGTAGAACAATAAAACCCTCTTCCGGGAAATTCCTACCGTCACAATTGTGAGGCGTCAGCAGAAATGGCGTGATATTCGGCGGCAACTCCGTCGTCGGAAAGCCGAGCGGCATGCGCAGCATCGTGACGAATCCCGCCATTTCGGCCGCGGTCACGACGGCGGCAACACCCGCGACTTCCAGCGCCGGTGACGTATCGATGCTCTTGATCAGCGCATGCGCTATACGGGCTTCTCACGAATGCGATATGGAGCATCTCCGGCAGCTCGATATCGCCGACGTAACGACCCTCGTTGCGCAGCAGCGGAACGTTTTCGGTACGCAGCACGCGACGTGCCGACATAAGAGTTCTTGAGCGCGTCCGTCATCAGCTCCGGCGTGCTTTCAGCGCAGCCATCGCGGCCACGACGATATTCTGATAACCGGTACAGCGGCACAGATGCCCCGAGAGCGCGAGCCGTACGTCCTCTTCATCAGCATCGGGCTGGTCGCGCAGCAACTCGGTCAAGCTCATCAGAATGCCCGGGGTGCAAAAGCCGCACTGCAAGCCGCAGTGCTCGTGAAAAGCCTCCTGCAACGCATTGAGCTCAATCTCGCCCGCGCGCCCCTCGACCGTGACGAAATTGAGAACCCACGAGTCAGGGTGTTGCATTCCAGATCTGAGAACAGGCATCACCCATAGGCCTTCGGGTGGGCAATCGATAGTACCGGGTCTCATCCCAAGCCCACCTCCATGTTCCAGCGGCGCCTCGATAGATGTAGGAACCTCTTCGTCCAGCACGTGAGACGAAGAGTCCAAGGTGGGGCACTAGCGGAACTTTATTGACACGCGAAAATAGATCCACACAAACATTGTCCTTACGAATTTTCCTGGAGACTTCCCTACCTCCTGAATGTTGCAGATGACCTTACCAACGGCTCCTCTTTGAGCCGCGTTCAGTTTCGTCATTGATATGGATGCTCGCGTTCTGCAATTAACGACTTTATGACCCAAATAATTTGCATGCCTAATTTATTGGACCGCAGGAAGCATGTCGTCGTGACGATCAGGCGCGCGCAATCTCATTTTGCGAAGGCTGGTTTAACCAAACCTGCGATTGAAAATCGCACCACCCGAATGAATCTGTAAATAAATAACATTGCCGCAACTAGAAAGTCGGGCCGCTATTTTCGCAACCCATCACCTTCCCGCGACGGTAGTGGCTTTACAGACCTTTCCTAACCCAATCCACTAAACGACTTAACAAGAGCAGGAGGCTCAATGAAAGCCAGGAAGATTTGTGTATTGAAGGCCGCACTAAAGACTATTGTCGTTGCCTCCCTTCTGCCTTCGGCATCAACACTGGTATACGCGCAATCGAGCGTGCAGCTCTACGGACAGGTCGACGAATGGGTAGGAGAACAAACATTCCCGGGTGGACAACGGGCATGGCAAGTCGGCGGCGGTGGTATGTCGACATCATATTGGGGATTGAAAGGTGCCGAAGACCTTGGGAATGGATTTCGGGCCATATTCACGCTCGAAGACTTCTTCCGACCGCAAAACGGACAATACGGAAGCTTCAACGGTGACCCATTTTTTTCCCGAAACGCGTACGTCGGCGTCGAATCGCCCTATGGCACGGTGACTGCTGGGCGCCTGACGACAGAACTGTTTGTTTCTACGATCCTGTTTAACCCGTTCATCGATTCATATACGTTTTCGCCAATGGTCTACCACGTGCTACTCGGCGTCGGGAATTTTCCGAGCTTCACGACAGATCAGGGCGCTGTCGGTGCTGGCGACTGGGATAACGCTGTTCAATATTCGAGTCCGAGCTTCAATGGCTTAAGCGGCAGCGTAATGTATGCGCTCGGAAACACTGCCGGTCAAAGCGGCGCAAAAAAATGGAGCGCCCAATTCCTGTACTTCCAAGGCGCATTTGCCGCCACCGGTGTGTATCAATACATGAACTTCAACCAGGCCCCCGGCGACCTCACGCAGCTGGTTCCGGGCCTGAAGAGCCAGAGCGTCAGCCAGCTCGGTCTGACCTACGACCTGAAGTACGTCAAGCTCTTCGGCCAATACATGTATACATACAACGACCAGCAACAGGGAAGCTGGCATGTGAACACTACGCAGGCCGGCGTAACGGTGCCAGTAGGGGTGGGCGCGATCAAGGCATCCTATGCGTATTCGCGCGATGCAGGTGGACTCGATCAGACTCGTAAGACATGGGCGGTCGGCTACGACTATCCGCTGTCCAAGCGCACCGATGTCTACGCGGCGTACCTGAACGATCACATTACCAGTGAATCGACCGGCAACACTTTCGGCGTCGGTATTCGTGCGAAATTCTGACGCATCGGCCTCAATTGCCAGCCTTGCGGGTCGAGCCACCCACATGCGTGATCCTGCGCTCAACAGGGCTTGTCGTCTGCTGTGGCGCCCTACGCGCCGCGTCGGTGGCAGTGCTGCAGTCGCGCGATCACACTTCCTTCTCAGTGACCTCGTACCTTGGACCACGTTCCGACCCAATCTTCTCGATCTTGCCCGTGAAGCGGTAGTTAGGACGCTCTGGCACGTGTTTATTAGTTGCGAGTTCTTGATGTCCCACGGGTGGATAGCGCGTAAGGCATTTCCGCAAGCACCGTCGCCGCACACAGCGAGCTTCAAGAGTCAGCCACGCGAGATCTAAAAGCGTGTTGGCGCATCTACCTGGAACCAATAACGGAGAAATTATTATGAGTAAACTAACACTGATCTTGACTGGTCTCTCGCTTGTAGTCGGCGCCTCGGTGGCGCTGGGCCAGCCTGCCGCCCCGGTGGTTTCCAGCTCGGTCAGTTCGTATTCGCCACCTACTGAGAAGCACGTCAAGAAGCCGAGGAAGCCGAAGGCTAATAAGGGTGCGTCGACGCCGGCGGACAACGTTACCCAGTAAGCAGCGCCAGTTTGCGTGTAACGGAACGGGTTCGCTTGAGCCCCAGTCCTATCAGCAAAAAAACAAAAGCCTGCGCCTTGCGGGCTTTTTTCCTTGTTAGAGGCGACCAAAGGCGAACGCGGGCTCGATCAGTACACAGTACACCGATGGCACAAAGCGGATCGAGACCGCCTTGGGACTTGATGGGCAACCCCATCCATCCGTCTACGATGGGCGACAAGTCCTGTGGTATCGCTATGCGTCCGCTTGTTTTTAGTCGTGGGCATCCCAATGGACACGGCGTTAATGTCCGTGATGGCTTCGCCGTCAGCAATCGCTACGGTGAGTGTCCGAAGAACACAGCGCGGTTACCGGTTTCGACACTCGGCTGGCGGAATTAAAGCGATTACAGATAGCCCCTCTTTGCGCTCAGGTCAGGGCGCCTCCTCTTCCCTTACGGCGCGCGCTCGCTGTGGAGTTCTTAAGGGTTCGCACCGCTATTGTCGTTTCAGCGACAACAGTGAATTCTGATTTTAGGTATTTCCCCTAAGTCACATCCTCCTTAGACTCTCTTCCACGGCCACACGCTACCAACATTCGTAGCACCGTACAAAACAATCTCTGGAGGTAGTCGTCATGAAATCGCTCTTTAAGGCTGTTGCTATCTTAGTCGTTGTCGCTGCTCCGCTTTCCTCGTTCGCACAGTCGAATCAGCCTGTGACCCGCGCGCAGGTTCGCGCCGAACTCGTCCAGGTTGAGAAGGCAGGCTACAACCCCACGACGGCAAACAGTCTCGATTACCCGGCAAACATTCAGGCCGCTGAAGCACGCGCGGCTGTACAAAACGATACCGTACAAGCCAACTCCGCCGCTTACGGTCCAAGCATCAGCGGGACGTCGCAAATGGGTCGTCGGGCCGAGGCGACAGTGAGTTCGTACTCGCCGCCGATTTATATCGCGCGTTAATCATCTGGGCCGGCGACTCCGCGCGGGCGGCCATTGGCCGTGCAACGTTCCCTTCTGCCGCCCGTCGCGACGCCCAAACAGTGGGTTGAGATGTGCTGCATTCAATTGCAACCGCCCGTCGGCTTGATTCGCAATCGTTGACGCGCCCAGCAGCGTCACTTCAGCATAATAAATTCTTGTAGTACAACGTATGACATAGCATTTGCAATCCCTATGGGTCTGCCAATGCTGGCGAGCGGACAGCCGAAACACAGCTTCGAGGAGAACACAGTCTGCGTACACGGACGTTGGTGTACCGTCTACGTCTGCAATGAGATCAATGGGATCTCTGAACTAATGAAGTACGGGTCGAAAGCAACTTGAACCTGGATCCGTTCACAAAGCGAACTACAGTACCGGCTCGATCTGCACACGCTCTAGCACTTGATGACCTTCGGAATCTCGCTTACGAGGAAATCCACAAAAACTCTGACAGAAGGGAGCAGCCCATGCCGAAACGGCATTAGCGCAGTGAGCGTCGACTCTCCCGCTGACCATTCCGGAAAAACCATCTGCAGTTCTCCAGCAGCAACGTCTTCGCGGCAGATGTATGCCGGCAAGGCGACAATCCCCAGCCCCTTTTTGGAGGCCTGCTTAAGGCCCACCATATCGTCGCTCATCAAGCGCGGCTCAACGCGAATCGTATGTTCATCACCCGCCGGACTTCGCAACCGCCAAAGCGGGGGAAGACCACCGCGCATCATGAACAGAGCGCGGTGATTGGCGAGATCTGCAGGGAGAGCAGGCATCCCGTATCTCTCAATATATTGACGACCTGCAAAGAGGCGCCAGGGCGCCGAGCCGAGCGTCCGTTGTACTAGATTTGAGTCGGGCAGCGCGTCCGAGTGCGCCCTGATCGCAAGATCGAAATTTTCCGCAACGATGTCTACTGCTTGATCAGTTATGTGCTGGAGGACATTGATTTTGGGAAACCTATCCAGGAATTCAGGCAGTACTTTTCCCATTACAAATTGGGCACTCGCGACTGCAGCCGTAAAACGAATCAGTCCGCTCGGTTCGACCAGCCGCTGCTTGACGATGGATTCTGCAACTTGAGCCTGCTCCAGCATCAGAGCCGCTTGCTTGTAGAAGTCCAGCCCAACATCTGTCACGCTGAATCGCCTTGAAGTTCTATTAATTAATCGTGCACCGAGCGACGCCTCCAGTACCTGGATGCGATGGCTAATCGTCGATTTAGGTACAGAAAGGCTACGGCTCGCCGCAGTTATCCCGCCGTGATCCACGACATGCACAAAATAATAGAAGTCGTTCAAATCCAACACGTTTTCCTTGGTCGACGCCCCACACCAATCTTCCCGCTAAATTGTTGCCCGGGTACTGTCATCAACGAGCCCAATGCGAGACAGCATCAAGGCACAGACACACGTGATTTCAAACACTGATCGTACGGCATTGCGAGCGCCAAGGTCATCCAATCAATAGGACATTTCGTCCAAACCATGGAACCACGAGCGCCTTACAACAGTCCTGGCTCGCGGCTGGCGGAATGGTCCTGCTCCACCCGGCGGTCGCCGCAGCAGCAGTCAAAGTCGTGGCATTGTAATTCGAATTAGACCCATGCAGCACCGCATCCGTTAAAGCGGCAGTCGTCCTCCAGCTTGAACGCTGCATCCATAAAGGGCAACGACGCCGACCGATATTCCTGACTATTATTCGTGGCCGAGGTCTGTTGTTAGCGGTTCCGATATTGCGCGATCTACAGACGGCGTCGATCGATCACTTTCGGTCACTTATCCATTAAGGAGTTTGCATGCCAACACCCAGGGTTTTGATTGCCTTTTATTCACGCGCCGGATCAACCGAAGCTCTTGCCAACGCGGTAGCCGAGGGCGCCCGCGCAGCCGGCGCCGAGGTCAGATTGCGTCGAGCACGTGAAGTAGTGTCGCCCGAGGTTATGGCTCGTGCGCCCGGATGGAGCGAAGCAGCGTCCGCAATGAATGACAAATATGAAGCCCCAACCGAGGATGACGCGGAATGGGCTGACGCTCTCGTCCTCGGTACACCGACCCGCTTTGGCTCGATGGCATCCGAGCTAAAGGTTTATATTGATAGCCTCGGAGGCCTATGGTTCAAAGGTGCTTTGAACGGAAAAGTCGGGTCGGTTTTTGGCGCTACATCATCGAGGCATGGAGGCAATGAATCAACACTGTTGTCCCTTTATGTCCCCCTTGCACATCTCGGCATGATCATCGTTCCCCTAGGGTATTCGGACCCTCTGTTATTCAAGGCCGGTACACCCTACGGCGCGACACACGTGTCATCGAGTAATAAAAATGCGCCGGATGACGATCATCTCGCTGTGGCACGCTATCAGGGAAAGCGCGTAACTACGGTCGCGAAAGCATTGCGCAGTTCGCTTACCGCAGCCTGATTCGACGTATTCCCTGCCGGTGTAGAGTGGTTTGTCTCACGCTCGCGGCATTCAGAATCGGCTGACGTACCGACGCACTATCCAGCGAGCGCGGTGCGTCGGAATAGTACCGATAGCGCACTGTCGAGCATACCGAAAAGTTCGCCGCGATGAAGTCAATTAATCTATTCAACAGCGTGCTTCAGCACGAACTTCACCTGAAAGCGGTCCGCATCAATCTGCGTCAACCGCGATCATGCTTCATTCTGGAGAGACGGCCTGGCCGACGTAGATAATACGGGGTCTCCAACCTTGAATGCCAATACGGTGTCTCGCAGCCGAATGGTCTGTTCTTCCAGCGAGTGAGCCGCAGCAGCAGCCTGTTCGACGAGCGCGGCATTTTGCTGCGTCACTTGGTCCATCTGAGCGACGGCCAGAGCCACTTGCTCGATGCCGCGACTTTGTTCCTCCGAAGCATCAGCAATTTCACCCGCGATCTCCGACACCTGCTTGATCGCCATTTTGACCTGACCCATGCCTGCTCGGACTCCCACCGCCTGCCTTGAGCCATCCCGTACCAGTGCGGCTGACGAGCTGATTAGCCCATTGATTTCCTTCGCGGCAGCCGAAGAGCGTTGCGCGAGACTGCGAACTTCACTGGCGACCACCGCAAAACCCCGTCCCTGATCGCCTGCTCTCGCCGCTTCGACTGCGGCATTGAGTGCAAGGATATTGGTCTGAAACGCAATACCTTCAATCAAACCCGTGATCTCGGCAATCATCGTAGAGGCCTGGCTGATTTTCTCAATGGTTGCGACCATTTCCAGAACTGCGTCGTCACCCGCATCTGCCATGTCAGACGCAGTCCTTGCCAACGCGCTCGCCTGGCGAGCATTACCGGCATTCTGCTTCACCGTCTCGGTCAACTGCGTCATGCTGGACGCAGTCTCTTCCAGGGACGCTGCCTGCTCCTCTGTGCGGGAGGATAAATCCATGTTTCCCGCAGCAATCTCCCGGGTCGCGCTGCCGACCGATTCCGTCGAAGCGAGAACTGCGACAACGGTCTCTTCCACCCGGCGCATGAAGCGATCGAACCAGACCGCGCCATACCCGAATTCGTCATTGCGTGGACTCGCTGACCGATTCGAAAGATCCAGCGTTTGAGCGAGGTTTTCGAATTTCCTTCGTTGCCGATCCAAGCCGCCGCACACAACACTATGCACGTGAAAATAGCCGAATGCCGACGCAGCGAGCGCGATGAACAGGCCGGCCGCTAGAATGAAAAACGAATTATTAAAGGCCATGCTGTTCTCGTCGATGCGCCGCTTGGCGTCAGCAACTTTAAACGCCTCGGCCTGGATCAACGATTTTCCTAGCGCATCGGCAGAATCACCCGTCCTGTCGATTCGATCACCAATATTTCCTAAGCTTTGGCCATCGATCAAAGAAACTACCGCCGCACTCTGCGCTTTGAACCTGACCAGATCGCGAGCGAGCCCCTCCGCAATCTCACGCTCCTTGCTTCCATTAAAACTGGCGGAATAGTAGCCGCTCCAAGCCCGGTCTATTGCTGCCAGATCCGCCCTGATACCGGGCAGTATTCGCGCGGTGTAATCGGGTACCGGGTTTGCTCTAATGCGCGCGAAGTTTGCGGAAATATCCAGCGTGGACGACCGGATGTCGGATAGTTGCGCCAGAGAAACTATGCTGGTTGACAACGGCGAAGTGATGTCCGATTTCAGTTGGGTCTGACCGAACATGCCAACGAGTCCAAGAACCGCCGCCAGCACGGCGCTGGTGCCAAATGCCATCGCCAGTCTGAATTTTATTGTTGGGACAAATTTCGACATCCTGTTTCCTTCGGCCTGTCACTCTCGTAATCGGACTATTCCGAAGCGCAAAGTGAAAATACTGGACATGTTCTTCCGATTGCGAAAGCACATGCGAGTGAGGGTATTCTTTCAGGTTAACTAACTTTTCTTTACGCAAGTTTCCTATGATGATCTTTCCCATAACTTTCGATTGGATAGAAATCGTGGAATGGAAGATCGAACTCTTGCAGCTCGCCGACGGCATTTTCCAACATTCAGGCTATGGCGAGCGCCCGTACGTCCATCCCCATCTATCGATGGAAATAGTGGCAAACAGACCACCTTTATGGAAAGGAGATGTATGAACCCAGTTCCTGACGTCGGTGGAGGTCGCCGCGTCAAGAATCAAGAACGTTCCGGCAATCCTGTCGTCCGATGTATACAACAATCCACCATGAATCATTTTCACACGCCCGACCTCCTTGACATAAGCGCGCTGCTCGTCGGTTAGCCGCTCGCGGATATCACCCGATTGCGGATGATCCATACCGCGAAAGACGAAAAAGCTGTTCTCCAATTTTCTCTCCGGAAATTCTTTCAGGGTGAATGGAACCCGCATCGGGATATCGCCGATGTCGCTTGGAACAATCCTAAGGGCTCAACCAAACGGCATGTATCAGTGCAGTTGAGAGATGGTTTGGGAGTCAAGCGCGCCGGCCGTCAGCGCGCGCGAAGGAAAGGCCGCTTTGCGACGCAGTGTGCAAATACACAGAAACGCGATCAACGGAGCGGCACTCGCATAGAAAAAAAGGCTCGTAACCGGAAGATTCAATCTGATTAGCTGTCCTCCCATCAGCGGCCCCAGGATAGACCCCAACCTCCCCATTCCTAGCGCGCAACCTATCCCCGTCGCGCGTACAGCAGTCGGATAGAAAACGGCAGCGAGAGCATTGAGCGCAGGCTGTCCTCCGACTACGCAGAATCCACAGAGAAATATTGTGGCAGCGGCGAGCAGATCAACGCTCGTCAGCGCGCTGTACCCCACGGCCGCCGTGCTAACCGTGCCTACGAGAAACAAGACCGGCAAGACCGTTGAAAATGAGAACCTGTCAATAAGTCGTGCCAGCCCAATGGTGCCGGCCACACCACCGACCTGGAGGACAGTAGAGAGGAGCACCGCGTGCGCCGGTGAATATTGTGCTGCGGCGAGTGCGGTCGTCAGCCAGCTGGATAGCAAAAAAAGCGTCAGCATATTGACGAAATTAAGAATCCAAAGCAATAACGTGCCCGTCGCGCGACCATCGGAGAACAGCTGACTGGCGCTGGCGGAAGTTGGCCCACTCGTTTTGAAACTGGCGTCCGCCGCAATTTTCATCAGTGGGTTCACGGACAGCAAGAGCCGGCGAATGCGCTCGGGTTCGTGATTCTTGACAGCACGGAACTGAACGGACTCAGGCAGGGCGAAGATCATGAGAATCGCCAGGACGAAGGGAACGGCGCCACCAACGTACATCACGGATTGCCATCCCCAACGCGGCATGATTGCCGCGCTGACAAAACCCCCGACCGCTGCACCGGCTGTAAATCCGCAAGACGTCAGCATCATCAACGTTACTCGGATCTTGGTCGGAGCATATTCACCCACCAGCGCCATGGTGTTCGGGATGACCGCACCGAGTCCGAGGCCGGCGATAAACCTCAATGTCATTAACTCCGGCAAACCTGTTGCCTTCGACGCGGTCAACGTAAAGATCGAAAAAATGAACGTTGCCACTATGATGACCGGCCGACGTCCGAAACGATCCGCTGACGAACCAAGAATGACTGCTCCCACCAGCATCCCCGCGAGTCCCGAGCTGAACACGGGACCTAGCGCGCCCGCCTTCAAATGCCAGTCAGCCATTAGCGCCGGCGCGACATAGCCTATTGACTGGGTGTCGAAACCATCCATGATCTGGCACATTCCGCAGAGTGCAATGAGCCACCAGTGGAAGCCGTGCATAGGAGAACGACTTACTTCCTCCGCGACATCGAAGTTTTTGCTAGTCATGGTTCCTCATTGTGGGTCTCTTGGTTACTTTATCTGTCGGCAGGATCGAACATGTCCATACCTGGATCATATCGACGGAATAGACGCATGATGCGAAGCCCCCATGGACGCTATGTCTTGGATATGGAACGATCTCGTGATGGAACGCTTGAGCAAGCGTGACATCGACACACTCTCGTATTCCTATTCATCACGGTCAGATCGATCCCTTGACGCCGCCGAACACGAGCGCGGGTTTCTCGTGCTCGTTGTAAGCAGGCCATTGCGGAACACCTTCGCCGTTGGGATCGCCCCGTTCGACAAAATTCAACAGCGCGTGTTGAACCTCTTGCGCCAACGCGCGTGCCCCGGCCAGGTCGAGATCCCTGAGCATGCCTGCGTCCGCCCAGCGCTCGAAGTTATCGAAGACAAACGGCAACTCAATGCAATGGCAAGCCCCCACCAAAGGCACCTTCGATCGCCACGTGAAGTCATACAAGAAAACGCGGCTCCCGGCTCTCGTCAGGTCGCTGGCAAAACGTCGCGTCGGCTCACGGAAGATTTCGTCGGACGTGAGCTCGACTAGAAGGTCATAAGACGAAGCGCCTGGGCGGGCGTGGCGACGCCGCTCGTATTCCCGAGCGCCCTCTTCCCCAAACACATCGTCGAAACGATCAAGTACTTGTGTTTCGGTCGCATCGATCGCCGAGCGGTCATGCGATAGAAACGCGCCCATTTCGTCGGGCAACGTACCGAGCAAAACCGGTACGCCTGCCGACCTCGAAGCGGCAGCGGACAACATGTCCGCCGGGAGCGAGGCGTCAGCGAGAGGCAGGAACGTCTCAGGAATATCTGCGAAAGATGATTGTGCTTGCGCCAATAGAAGCTGGCCCTGAAGTAAACGGGCAACGGGCAGTTCACGCAACGAAGCAGTTTGCGCCGGCACGTCAAGCAACCGGCAGTAGGCGCGGGCGAGCAACCCCGCATCGTGTGGCTGCTGTGGTTTGAGCGAACCAGGCAAGCTCAGCAGGATCGCGCTCGCGAAGCGTCCGCGTGCCGCTGACGAAGCCATCAATGCGCTTGTGTACCACGCACCTGCCGACTGTCCGCATAACGTGATGGAATCCCTGTCGCCACCGAACGCTGCGATGTTGTCATGCACCCAATCGAGCGCGGCAAGCAGGTCGTGCAAAGCCATGCTACCGGAAGTCTCGCCGGGCAGATAAAGATTGCCCAATGCGCCTAGCCGGTAGTTAACGCCCACGAAAATAGCCCTTCCACTCTTAGCCAGAGTGTCACCGTGGTACCACGACAACGCGGCGCCTCCTGTCAGCCAGCCGCCGCCGTGAATCCAGAAGAGCACGGGCAGCTTTTCTCCCGTAGCCGGAGACGAAGACCGCCATACGTTTAGCCGAAACGCGTCCTCCGACTGGTTAGCAAATTCCGCCGTGGTTCCCATGATCGGCGTAAGTCGACTGGGCATCTGCGGAAACACCGGCCCGGGGGCGCTCGCGTCGCGCACGCCCTCCCACGCAAGCGGAGGCAACGGTAAGGAGAACCTCCGCGCCGGTCCAAGCTCGGCCGCATAGGGAATATCGAAGAACGCGTCGACACCGTGCTTGCGCCTGCCAGCGAGCACGCCTTGTGCGCACAGCACCTGCGGTTGGTCGTTATTGGTTTGCATCTTGTTGTGTGTGGTCAATGGAGACTGCCATTCGTTGCAGGGCGGTGCCCGGAACCTTCAGAAGCGGTATGGCCCGGTGAGTCCGGCGCAGCCCGATAGGTGTTGTCGCCAAGGATCGGCCGCATCCAGAACATGCTTAAGGAGCCGATCAGCAAGGGCACACCGAGGAACATGCAGACCACTGGGAACGGCCAGCTCGACGTGACGATCAATCCGATCAATGCCGACCCGACGATCGAACCCAGCCTCCCGATCGCCAGCGTCCAGCCCCCGCCCGATGCCCGCAAAGCGGTCGGATAAAACACGCCAGGAATCGTATTAATGCAGATAAGTGGACCGCCAATCGCGAAACCCGCCAGGAACACCACGCCGGCATACCACGCTGCCGTCTCGAGCAGTCCGAGTGCGATGACCAGGAGCACGCCTATACCGAACGCAGAACCGACCACCGCCGCGACATTGAAACGGCGCACCATCCATGCGAATAGAACCGCGCCGCCCAGCGCGCCGAATTGAAACATCGACGATAGTTGCGACGCCGCGTGAATCGACAAACCACCCTGCTTCAGATGCGTCGGCAACCAACTCCCAATGAGGAAAAACACCAGGTAGCCGCAAAACTCCGCGCCCCACGTCAACAGCGTGCCGAGACGGTATTCGCGGCCCAGCAACGCAAACCTCGAACTCGTGGCTGCCGCCGGAACGTCTTCGACGTACTCGAGATTCGAACAGTCGAGCGCGGGAAATATCTTCGCCATTGCCTGCTCGATCACGGACCTCGGTTTTTTTCTCACCAGCATGTGCAGCGGCGACTCAGGCACGCGCCAGACAAACGCTACCAGCACGACCAGTGGCAGCGCTCCGCTTAGCGCGAGCATGCCGCGCCATCCGAGCACGCCGATCAGCCACGCGGTCGCGAATCCTGCCGAAGCCGCGCCGAACAGGAAACCGCAGAACGTCGTCGCGAGCATCACCGAGCGCGCACGGTCCGAGCAGTATTCGGCGACGAGTGCCGACATCACCGGCATTGCCGCACCTACGCCGACGCCAGTGACGAAGCGCCACGCGATTAGCTGGGAGAGCGCCTGTGCGTCGCTGGAGGCGACGCTAGCCACCCCGAAACATGCAATAGCAATTGCGCCGACGACCTTGCGGCCGAGGCGGTCGGCTAGCGTGCCGCCCACGATCGAACCGATCAGTATCCCCGCCAATCCCACGCCAATTAGCGGTGCGAGCGCGACACCCGGCAGTTGCCATTGTTGCGTAATGGCTGGCGCGATGAAGCCGGTAATCGTGGTGTCGAATCCTTCCATCGTGGTAACCGCGAAGCAGATCAGGAAGACCGTCCACTGCCTGGCGCCGAATGGCGTATGGTTGAAGATACCGTGCACGGTGTGCGCTGGTCGATCATGATAGGTCATTAGGCATCCTTTATGAGGACAGCACAGATCAGAACTTGTGACGAATACCGACGCGCAGCGCAACCTGAGACGTCGTGCTCGAAGCTGCCGACAGGGTCGTGATCTGCGCCTGTGTCGCCGAGCCGCCTGCTTTCAGCACAACGCCGGCGAGGTAGATGTCCGTCCGTTTCGATAGAAAATAGTCAGCGGACAGGTCGATCGCGCGATAAATCGGTACGGCGCTGGTCGCATCGATCTTGCCATGCGTATAGACGTACGCCACGCCGAGCTGGATGTCCGGACGCACCAGCCAGCCAACGTTCGCCTCATAGTTGTCGAAGTTCACGTCGTTGCCCGCAAAGCCCTTGGCGAACTGTGTCGATGTATATTCGAAACCGGCGGTTACCGGGCCGATTGCATACGACCCGCCCGCGCCGGCCACGCGCCAGCTTTGTGCGGACGGCACGTACGCTGAGTAGATAATATTCTTTGGCGCGAGACTGTCAAAACCCGCTGCAAATGGGTTCTTCATGAACATGTATGCCGCAGCAACGTACAGGGGACCTCGTGTGTAACTGATGCCGGCGGACGAGGTGCTCTGCGACGAAAATTGCCCCGGCTGGCCGCCAAAGCTGTATAGCGCGCCCACTGTAATTCCGGAAATATTGGGGCTGACGTACTTGATCGAATTATTGATCCGCACACTGCCGCTGGTATTGTCCACGTCCCCGGCGTGCGCGAAGTAAATGCCCCATTTGAGACTGGCGTCAACCGGTGCAAGCATGTCAACTACTTCGTCATATTGGCGGCCCATTGTCACCGTCCCGTACTTTGATGACAGACCGACAAACGCCTGGCGGCCGAATATTCGTCCATTATTGCCGAGATTCCCGGTGGAAGGATCAAAGCCATTTTCAAGCACGAAGACTGCTTTCATTCCACCGCCCAGGTCCTCCGCCCCACGCAGCCCCCAGCGTGATGCCGACGCCACGCTGCTCTGCAACTGATAGTTAGCATGGCCGCTCTGATTGTTGGTGTAGGTGATCCCTTCATCAACGATGCCATACAGCGTGACCGCGCTTTGCGCATGGCTGACAATCGGTGTGGCCGCTAACAACGCTGTAGCCAGCGCCGTCGACAAACTCTTTTTCATTCTGATCTCCTAAGTCCTTGGGTCATATGCCCGCCTGTATCGCGCGCTTTGAAGTTCAACCCGACTTTAGATTTCCAGAACAAGAAAGAATAATGAATTGATAGTAGGACCACATAACCGTCTTGGCATGTGGTCCTACGCCGCGTTGCCTTGTTTACAAGTCACCTTGCTAATCATTGCGCGCCATGGCAAGTTCGGCCAGACGTTCGACGAACATATCTCGCTGGCGATCAACGACACGCTCGGATCTCCACATCGCCATCAAGGGTCCGAGCGAAAGCGGTAGTTCGAACGGAAGAACACGCAAATCGCGTTGCTGCTCCATTTGCCTGGCGACGCAATTGGGCATCAGCATGATGAAATCAGTGGTCTGCACCAGCCGGATATTGACCGGCATCGATAGAGAAGTGAGGGGCATCTCACTCAGTACCAGTCGCGCCGCCGCGATCTCCATCTCCAACTGCATACGAACAATATTACGTGCTGGCGGCAGGATCCATGTGTAGACCATCAGGCTTGCCAGCGTCAGCGGTATCTCGCTGCGAAGCAGCGGATGAGCGGCGCCGACCACCAGCACAATGCGGTCGAGACCGAGTCCACGCACCGTGTGATGCTGCTGCTGCGCAGCGTACGGATAACGGCCGATTACAACGTCGAGACTACCAGCCTCGAGTTTCGGCACAAGGTCTTCCATGTTGCCATCTTCGATGATCAGCGAGAGCCCCCGGGACAATTCGCGGAGATCGTTGATCGCACGGGATATTGGCTCCCACTCCGCAATCAGCGAGAAAACCCCGACGCGCAGTGTGCCCGCATCACCCCGTCGAATGGCTTCGAGGGCGTCGTGGACACGGTCCAGGTCAGTCAGCACATTGCGTCCGTGGCGGATCAAAGCCTCGCCAACAGGAGTCGGCCGTGTGCCGAAGGGAGTGCGATCGAACAGTCGTTCACCGATCACGTCTTCGACTTCGGCGAGCGCCTTTGATATGGCCGGCTGCGTAATGTTCAGCGCCTGCGCCGCACGCAGCAGGTTGCCCATGTCGGCAATGGCGAGGACGACGTGGATATGTCTGATCTTTAAACGGGAGCGAAGCGGATTCATTTGGAAATACTCGCGGGCGGTCTATCGCAATCCCGGAAGAATGACAGAAAAGACGCGTCCCGTGCCGCGATCAGCCGATCATCCGAGGCGCTTCATGACCTCGCGTGCGAACGAGAACAACACGTGTTCGTCACCGGGCCGGCCGATCAATTGCAATGCGCAACCCGGCGAGTCCGTTGCTTCGGCGGGAAGCATAAGCACAGGGTAGCCGGCGAGAGAGAACGGTCGCGTGAAAAGACCTGCAGCGTCGGACGCTTTCATCATGGTGTCTGCGAGCATGACAGATTCCTCCCCGACGCCGAGCGTCTTGACCGGCGTGCAGGGCGCCACGAGGACGTCGATACGCCTGGCGACAAACAAGTCAGCGAACTGTTGCGTGAGCAGGCCCTGATATGACTTCGCCAATGCGTAGTCGGTTAGTGATACATGCGCTGCCGAATCAAGCCGCGAGGCAATAGTCACGCTATAGCGGTACGGTGATTGTTCGCGTATTTCCCGATGATTTCGCGACGCTTCGAACGCAGTAACGAGCGACGCGGCAGCGAAACTTTCTTCAACGTGATCCAATTCAATGATCGGCGCCTCGGGCCATTCAGCCCTGAGCGCATGCATCGCTTCACGCACGCCACGGTCGGCCAAGCGTTCGTAGTCGCCAGACGCAAACCCGACCGAGACACCGGTTCCAACGTCCGGGGGCGAAGGTTCAGCTTTCGCCAGTACCCGCCACACCGCTTCGAGTCCGCTTAGGGACGACGCCAGCAAGCCAGCATGGTCGAGGCTCTGAGCCAGCGCTCGCGACCCAGCCAGACTCAAATGATCGAAAGACGGTTTGAGCCCGTACACGCCGCACAAAGCACCGGGCACTCGTATCGATCCGTTCGTATCAGAGCCTATTGCGAAGGGAACAATACCGGCGGCTACGGCCGCTGCTGACCCGCTCGACGACCCACCTGTCACCTTCGATGAATCGCGTGGATTGATCACCCTGCCATAGTGCGCATTGTCTCCAAGAAAACCGTAGGCATACTCGTCCATATGAGCGATGCCGATCAGAATCGCACCGGCCTCCGACAGCTGACGCACGAGCGCGGAGTCTGCCGCGGCGACTGAAATCGACGGGTCTGGGGGACCTCCCGCGAGCGTCGGCTCCCCCTTGACGTCGAACAGGCTTTTAACCACGAATGGCACGCCGGCCAGCGGCGGCGCAGACCGGCTGCCGGCCATCTCCCGATCGAGTGCGCGTGCTTGTTCAAGCGCGCGATCCGCCAGCACCACGGCAATGCAATTCCACGCATCCGCGTTCGCTCGCTGAATCGCCACCTCAATATCCGCCTCAATCCCGTGGGTCATCAATCTCGCCTCGGGCTAGCGGCACGAGCATCGACTCCATCGCGCAACCGCTGCACGCACGCATGAAGCCGCTGCCGGTTCGGGTCGGCCGGGACCGGGTGCATCGGTGGCTCAACGCCGATCGCACGCAGGCGCTTAAGCAATGGATACACCCGCGCCTCATCCATTCAATTACCCTCTACAGATGTTGGTGCGAGTTCCGGGCGCCACTGGGCGCGACGCATCCGCGTGATCCGCACTCGAGCATAGAGTCCGGCACAGCGAAACGGCTCGCCGGCGGAAAACGCCTCCGCCTCGGCGCGCGTCTTCACGTTCAGAATCAGCGTGCTGCCCAGTCGCGTTTCGCCGTCGTCATCAAGCATCGCACCTCCAAGCACAATCAAGCTCTTGTGCTGATCGAGGTAGGCAAGGTGTGCCTCCTTATGTTCCGAGCGGATCTGTTTGGAGACCTTCGGATCGTCTTCGCAATACAGTACGTAGAGCATGATGTTACTTCCACTCGTCGCCGTCCCATTGCGGGACCTTGGTTGGATCGGGCAGCACGGTCGCGCATTTCTTGCAGGTGCGCAGATGTTCGCTGTCGTTGAATTCCTGCACATAGCCCTTGAGGTTCACCTCTATGTCCTCGCACCAGAAGTAGACGCTATGCAGCATGTTCCCGCAGTTCTCGCAGAACCAGGCAATACCGTCTTCCTCGCCTTCTGCACGCGGCCGCTCAATCACCGCACCGATGCTACCCGGTGGACGGCGCGGTGAATGGAACGTGTTCTTCGGCAACAGGAAAATGTCGCCTTCGTTGATGCGATGCTTAACCTCTTTGCCATCCTCGATCGTGTGTACGAAGATGTGTCCGCTCAGTTGATAAAAGATCTCGTCCCATGGGTCGATATGAAAATCGTTGCGAGCGTTCGGACCCTTGATCACCTGGAAAATGAAATCGGACTTCTTGAATACTTCGCGATTGCCGATCGCGCCTTGTGACGTTGGAAGATGTTGCTCCGTCCACGCGTCGAGATCGAACGGGCTAGGGATTTTCATGAGTTACTCCTGCTCAAATTTAAAGAAGCCGCAACCACCGCGTTATACGAGCATGTCGCCGGCGAATGCGTGGGCGAGGATCGCCTCGATGTCAGAAGCCGAGACGGGATGCGGATTGGCAATCGGCGTCGAGGTCGCCAACGCTGCCGCTTCATGAATCTGCCCGGCCGAAAATCCGAGCGCCTCAAGCGAGCGCGGCGCCCCGTGTGCCACGGAAAATTCAGCAAGCGCATGTGCGAAAGGCTGCTGCTCAAATACATCGGACAACGCGGCGAGTGCCGGCACATGCCCATAGTTCCATGCAACCGAATAGGGAAGCAGCACCGTATGCACCTCCGCGTGCGGTAATCCGAAGGTACCGCCGAGCACGTGACAAATCCGGTGGTGAAAGCCCATTCCAACCTGGGACAATACTTCGCCGCACAGCCACGAGCCAGTCAGACAATCCGACGCGGCGTGCGTGGTTCGCTCGCCGTTTGCACAGAACCGGCGCAAGCCATCGATCATCTTGCGTATGCCCGTTTCCGCCAGCGCGTGCGTGAGTGGATTGGCTTGAGGCGCGTAAAGCGCCTCGATCGCATGTGCGATTGCGTTGATGCCACTGCACATTGCAACGCTGGCGGGAAGCGTCATAAGCAAGGCCGGATCATAGATCACCGTCCTGGGCAATACGGCGGGGTTTCGAACCGTTTGTTTAACGCCGTTGACGGTCAAGCCGAAGTTCCACGTCACTTCGGAGCCGGAAAAGTTGGTCGGAATGGCGAGAATCGGCAGACCCGTACGGTCACTGACTGCCTTTGCAGTGTCCAGTGCCGAGCCGCCCCCGAATACCAGCAGGCCATCCGCTGCGCTGCCGCGCGCAGTGTCGACTGCTTGCATGACGCTAGGCTCGGGGACATGCGGGATTACACCGGTGAAGCGTGCCGCACACGCGCGCTTGGTTGCGTCGTCGCTTATCGTGTCAAAGTGCGACGAAAGATTCGACGTGGTGACAAGCATGCAACGGCGCATTTTCAGCGCCGCTAATTCGTCCGCCAAAACCTCGGACACCGGCGCGCCGGAGACAATGCGATGAGCACGCAATTCCAAAGAAAAATTCGTCTTGGTGTTATTACCGGCCATAGGTCCATCCCCAGCAATCTACCGACGTTATAGCAAACAGTCCAGCATGGAAAAACGGCTCAGCGCTAAGCCACTTGCCGACATCTGCTGACGAATCCGCCTCGAGAATCAGACATGATCCGATGGCTTCTTCTGCCTCGTCGTAAAGAGGACCACCATGAACCATTTTCACCGCGCCTGATTTGCGCACGTAGATACGATGCTCCGGGAGCAGCTGTTCGCGCATCCACTTCGAACCCGCGTAGTCGATGCCTCGGAATATGAAATACTTCTTTTCCAATCAATGCCTCCGCAATAGCATTTGCTGTTCGATGAGGTACTGCACGTTAGACAAGCGTCGCGACAGCCGACCCTATGGAACCGAACGCTACGTTCCAGTATCCATACGCCGAGACTCTGCGTCGATTGACTTTTCCGGTCGTTGACATATGGATTTGGTTACTTCGCTTTCAAACTCCGGTCATGAGCAGTAAGAAATTTCGGAAGGTCTTTATAGAAACTGGAACCGAAAATCTGTCGCTGACTTCTGCGGCCATACTACTCTGCGGGCATGCTTTACAGCGTCCAGTCACCGGGACGATGCGTCCAAATCGATTACCCTATTCATTCATTCGACAGGGGGTGGTGAATAACGCGATAGTTGTCCCCAAAGGTCATCTATCGTTTTACCTTTTTGTCAGTCGATAGACGCAATGATGTAGCAGTTCGATGATGAACTGCTCACAGTGTGCTGTTCAGTCTGTCATCTTGCACAATGGCGACAAGAGCACTGTTGCTGAAAATACCCCACGACTTGGGCGGTCAACCGTTGACGCGGTGCATTGCAGCCACAAGATGCTCATGGGGCCTAGAGCGCCGGCCTTTCAATGCAAGGCCGGCGGGTCGCACTGGGGTCATTCGCCTTAGAACCATCGCGAAAGTGACGGTGAAGCGACGATCAAGCTTTGAACATCAGGACCGCGGCCGCTACGCCCGCAAGGTCGACCAGGATGACCGGGATGACGCTCACACGGCCTTGCAGGTACGCACCCAAAGCCCAAAGTCCTGCGACGATAACAGCGGTCAGCCCCAGCTCCGTCGAATACGAAAGTTCTTCCGCGTACCAAAGATAACCCGCCGTTGCTCCCATCATCAGGGCAAATTGCACGGCGGCAAATATCGCAGCGCTGCTGCCAACGGGCTCTCCGTACAACTGCCTCGCCGCGTCCAGATCGAACGCTGGCGCAGGGAGTCCTGCCTGAAGTTCCTTGCCAGAGTCGGAAGGTCGCCAGCCCGGAGGTTTGAGCCAGATGCGCCACTTGTCTGCCCACGACGTCGCTTGCCGCGTTGCCTGCACGAGCGCCCAGTATTCTGCAAAGATTGCCCAACCAGGGTCCCAACTTCGCAGGGGTGTCCTCGTTCCATAGACGCAAGGCTCTTCTTCCTCCACGAAAGTCCCGAACATCCTGTCCCAGATCACCAACATGCCGCCGTAGTTCTTGTTGAGGTACTGGTCGTTGACCGCATGATGCACACGATGGTTAGAGGGCGACGAAAACACGCGATCGAACCAGCCGAGTTTGCCGACGTGTTCAGTGTGAATCCAGAATTGATACAAGAGGACGATAAGCCCGGCCAGGCCAAACTGTTCCGGCGGCACGCCTATCAACGCAATGGGCAGATAGAAGATCCAGCCAATCAGCGCGACCGTACTTTCTTGCCTTAAGGCGGTCGAGAAATTGAAGTGCTGGCTTTGATGATGGACGACGTGGGCAGCCCACATGACAGCACACTCATGCCCGGCGCGATGCAGCCAATAGTCGAAGAAATCGAACAGGACGATGGCGATCAGCCAGCCGTACCAGGTGTCCCAAAACCTGACGTTGGGGGTTGGCGTCAGCGCGTTGAACACAACGACATACAGACCGATTTGAAAGAGCTGCGTGACCAGCCCCAGCAACTGGCTGATCAGGCCCTGGCTGAGACTGCTCAGCGCATCGTTCAATCGATAGGTATTACGTTGCCTGAACCAGCCGTAAGCAAACTCGGCGCCGATCAGAACAACGAAAACAGGAAGGATGAAAACGATGATCTTGTCCATTCACAATCTCAGCAATGTGGTCCCGGTTGTACGGAGCGTCCAGGTTCACGCAGCCAATGATCCGATGCCGGCATGAACAAGCGGTCAAGCCGGCCGAGCTTGCCGGTGCACCGGGAAAAGATTGGGAATCTGGCAGACCTGCCTGTTCGGCGAGGCCGCTGCGAATCATTGATAGCCCTCAGCAGCGGCTCACGCTGGACGCCGTCGCGACAGCTAATGATCGATTGACAGGAATCGTACAGAATCTATTCGAACACTGCTTGCTAACCCGCGGTGTTTCGCGGCGGACACAACCAAAAAGCCGCGTCAATTTTGCCGATGCTTCATTTACTTAGCCGAAACTTACATGATTCTTCCATGACACTTACGCGGCCTGGCATCGTCAATACTGGAGTGAGCGTGTAATGCATAAACCAGTAGAACGCACCGTCGATGCGACCAGCCCATGCGATGGCTGCCGGGCTTGTGGAGCCCTCCGACTCTGTTACATCAGTCCTGAGGACTCTGCATTTCACGCGTGGGCTCAGGGCCAATGTCCGTCGCGCCCTCTGCGGACTCGGCCAGCCACACCAGCCTCTCCATGTTCGACTGGTGCATGCTCTTCGACGTGAGCCGGATGTCGACCCGATTGACCACGACCAGATCGAGCGATGGCACAATGACCGCGTATTGCCCGTGGTTACCGTCAGCCCAATAGGTCGCCCGCAGGAGAGCCACCTTCGGACCGCGCGGACCACTTGCGGGCGTGCTCGTCCACCACATGTATCCGTAGCCGCCGGTAGGCGTGTTCGAATATGAGCGAGTCGATTCGGCGACCCAGCTCGCCGGAACAATCTGCCGGTCACGCCAGCGGCCATCGTGCGGGTACAGCAGTGCGAAGCGGGCCAGATCGCGGGCGCTCATGTCGATGGGATACGCCGGATATCGGGTAGCGAGTCCCCCTGAAACATAGTGCCCGTCCGTTGGGCGATAGTCCTGCATGCCGATCGGATCCGCAATTTCAGTTTTCAGCGAGTCGAAGATGTGCTGACCGGTCGCCTTCTCGTAGATCGCACCGAGCGTGTTGAAATCCCAGTTGTTGTAGTGCCAGAACGTACCCGGTGCGTGGCTGCCACGCGGCGGCTTGGACGCCTTCATCTCAGCCATTTCATATATCGTGGCGTGATAGACACCCGAGCGGGACTCCAGCAGCATGCGCACGCTTGCCTGCTTCTCGGTTGACGTCAGCGACGGCTCGTTATCGTCGATACCGAGTTGTTCCAGCGTCTCGTCCGGATGTATTTGGCCTCGCCCGACCGCAATCCCGATCAGGGCGCTCATGAAGCTCTTTCTCCCCGAAAAGAGATTCGACCTCCTTGAAATATCGCCCCACTCCCCGACGACCAGACCATGCCGGATGATCATGCCGGATGTCGATCCCTGCCGTTTTGCGTAGTCTATGGCCTGATCGATTCCTTCCTGCGAGAAGCCCAGCGTTGCAGGGTCCGCGCGAGTCCATTCGGCACCGGGAAACGGCGACTGCGCGCCGTGGTCGCCAGGAGCAGAAGCAGGAGGTGATGCGGGTGGGCTGGCCGACGCGCAAGCGCCAAGCATCAACGCGAGTGCGGCCAGTGCCACCGCGTTCACCAATGGCTTCGTGCTGCCGTTCGTCATACCCCATTCCTCGAATTCGTTTTGTTCACCAGGGCGGCGCCCTCATCGGCCACCTTAGCCTTATTGCGTCGCAGGAGGCCGATCGTTGTTGAGCCAGCCATTGATCGCACCGAGCACCTGCAACTCGATCCCAAGGAAACCATGCGGTGAATGCGGCCCGCAATCAGCCTGCTTGTCGCCTCCGCCTTCCGAAGAATCAACAGCGATAAATTCGAAGTGGTTTCGCTCGGCCAGACGCTTGCCGCCGTAGAACGACGCCGCCGGGCAAGCATCATGCTGGTTCGAGATGACCAGCACGCGAACTTTCGTGCCGTCTGCATCGAGGCCGGAAACACCCGCCTTGCCGCGTTGTGCGATGGACACCGGTGAAGTCAGCACGAACGCATTGGCGACGCCCGGATCCCGCTCAAGGGCGTTGCCCACCGAAACGGTTCCCCGGCTCGTACCGACGAGCGCCACCTTCGACATTGGAAAGCGCTGCCGCAGTGCCTTGACAACCGCCTCTGTGTCACTGAACGAGTCCCGGCCAAGACGGAAGCCGTCATCGATCCCGTTGACATAGTCGGACGGGGTATCGACCAACACGGCGGCGTCGCCCTGCTTCACCCAATACCGAGCCGTGCGGATGAGAAAATTGCCCTTGAGCGTGGCCGGGCCATCGGCGCTCAAATGCAGCGCGCCTTCGTTGCCGCCGAACAGAACAATGACCCACGGCGGATTATCGGTCCGGGTTTCAATATAGATACCCTGCGTGACGCCATCGCGGCTCGGCAAGCTCACCAGTTCGCCAGCCGGCCCCGCCGGTTCGCTTGCCCGGGAACCGGCAGCCAGCAGCACAATTCCAATGGCAATCAAGATACGCTTCATGGTCTTTTTCCTTTCCGCTAACCGGTGCGCTCACCGCGCCACATTTTTGCTTTTGTCCGTGCGAGCCAAAATCCCCGTCGGTATCATACTCGTCGCCTGTGACGAACAGACGGACCTGCGACAGTGGGTCAATCGCCTCCCAGAGTAAGGAAAAGACGTGCCGGTGTAATCGCTCGCCTCGCTCGCCAAGAACGTGTTCCGGTCGGCAACTGACTGCCGAAGAGAACATCCTTGGCTATGCTACTGATTCAGCCAGCCGCGTGGAAACGCCCGATCCCGGTACGTTCATTCCGCTTCCCTTGGTGTAGGGATTTCCTGATAGTCAAAACGCTGCTATTCCGAGGGAAGTTTCAGCGTGTCCCGACTTAACGATCTGGTCTCGCAAGGTTAGGATTGGTACATGAACCGTAAAACACGGCAAGAGCGCCTGCTGCATTGCTTACCGATACTTTCCGGTGTCATCTGAGCCTTGACGATATCGAAAAGCCAAGGATGCTGGATATTAATCGTGTGCCTGCCAACAAATCCGACAATGAAAACGCTGCGCTTTCTCACCCATCAGGAAATCTTCGATAGAGCCACACGGCACCTCTTCAGCCAGGGTCATGCCGGGCTGCTGCCGCGTGGAGACCGCACCTACCGCGGGTATTGTGGAGGATCCCCGCTTGGCAGCTTTATCGCCCCGTGCGACTACGTAATGGGCATGGAGGGTATCCCGGTTCTGTTCATCGGCGCATCCGCACTCGCGGTGCCCTCCTACATGAATTCGGGCGTCATAGCGCTCAAGCGGGCGCTGCTGCGCTCGCAAATTAACGTGTACAACCCGACGACTATCGAGTTGCTCAGTTACCTTCAGGACGTCCTCGATGTCCTCGACAAGCGGGAATGGCGCGATGGTCTGGCATCGGTTGCACGCCAGTTCGGCCTTTGCGCTGATCGTCTCGAACATGCGGCATGAATCATGTCCATGCTAAGCGCCAAAGAAATTTATGAACGCGTGAGCGCCCATTTGCTAGCCCAGCGCGCCGTTTCCGAAGACGAGAACGGATCGTGCCGGCTGCGCGGCGGCAACGGACGCAAGTGCGCAATCGGGTCGCTGATTCACGATGACCTCTACTGCTTCAATATCGAGGGGGCGGGCATCGCATATTATCGGCATGCACGTGACGGTGCGCTTCTGCGAGCGCTGTATGCGTCCAATGTCGATGTCTGCAATGACCAAATTGTCGAACTGTTGACAGAGCTCGAAGAGCTTCACGACAACGCCCACGTTGACGAGTGGCCGCAACTGCTCGCCGCGCTGGGTCAGCGGCACGCAGTGATCTGACGGACGCAAGGCAACGCGCTCAGAGGGGTGGAATCGAGGTGAGGTGAAGCCAAGACCCACCTGCCGACCATACTTGCTGCTACCAGTGCATCCAATATTCGTCTGGAATCCTGCGGTCCGCTTCGGAAAGATACGGGTTGTCCAGGCGGATAATCTTCCTGCCGGCCAGGTTCGCTCGCGCCAGCGGATTCTGGATATACGGATGGGAGTTGAACAACTTCATGTATGAGCCGTTGCGGTACGCCGCGGTGAACCCTTTCTCAATTGTCGCGGCGAGTTCTTTCTGGCCCCGGGCAACATAGAACAGAAAGTCCGATCGGTATAGCAGCAACAGCCTGTTCTCGACCACAAGGTCCGGCACCACATGCTCGCGCGCGTCAAGTTCAGTGAACGCTTCGATAACGCCGCGAGGGAAGTAGTCAACCCGCCCGCCCTGAGTCATTGTGAATAGCGTTTCGTAGGTTGACGTTTGCACGTTCAGCCCGGCGCTTCTCATGATTTCGGTATCGATCCATCCAAGTCCCTGCCCGGCGGTCAGCGCTTTCAAGTCATCCAGGCTGCGGATCCTATCGAAATCCGGTTGCCGGTCCTTTCTTATGATGAACACCCGATAGCCAATCAGGCCTCGGTGAATCGGAATGTGGACGACATTCAACCCTTGCTCGGACTGTGCGTCCATACTCGTCCAGTGCAGGTTGATCGTGTCATCGTTTGCAAGCTCGGCAAGCGCCCGGCCCCGCTCCATCACAACTTCCGCTTGCCGAATCGTATAGTCGGCATTGGCAGACTTCATCGCGAGATCAAGGACCGCGAGCGCAAAGGCGGCGTGCACGTCCCCACCGGGCCGAATTTGCGGGTAAACGATGTCGAAATGCTTCGTCTGCGCGGCACGCGCGTTGAGCGCCATACCCGTCGCACTGATAGCGGCGATTAGGAAACGCCTGCGATGCATAGATGGATTGCCGGTTGACACTGGGATCATGCAGAGTTTTTGCCAGCCCGAGCTCGAGCGCACATGCATTGTGTCACACCGCGTTTTTTTGGTCACCAGTTGGTGGATGTTCAGCAGTTTCGACATGTCTATCAAATGGCCGAAAGAACCGGGCCAATCGATGACCATTTACTATTCAGAAATTGCAGATCGCAGTGCTCTTAAAGATCTTGTCGAATTATATAAATTACTTCGCTTTACTTATCATATTAAATGCGAATTATATGATCTTCATGCGGTTAACAATCCAGCTGTGGGCTTCCCGTTTCGATTCTTTAGTTCGCGCGGCTTTAAAAAAGCACCGAAAAGTCGTCCATGCCAGTTCGCGCGCCCTGATCGAAGGAGCGCTTGACCGGCTACAAGTAAGCTGACGCCTTGCTCCGACGATTCAAGTGTTACTGCACCACGAGGCATTGATCCACTACTTGCCGGATACAGGTAATGGCTCTATCCACGTCCCGCTCCGTGGTAAAGCGCCCCAGGCTTATGCGTATTGTCCGTGCCGCCGCTTGCTCATCAAGCCCGATAGCACTCAATACGTGGGACGCCGCGCCTGACGCTGAACTACAAGCAGACGTGGAAGAGATGGCGAGATCCGCGGCGAGCATGAAGGGGAAAAAACCCGCGCGGTCAACTCTCAAGCTAAGCGTATGCGGAAGGTGCACGCCGTCGCGTACGTTTTTCTCCACACCGTCGATCGAGAGGACACCGTCGAGCAGTCGCTCGCTGAGTACGGTGATTCTCGCTGTATCGGCCTCCATTTCCGCCATGGCGATTGCGCATGCCGTGCCCATGCCCACGATCTGATGAGTAGCCAGGGTCCCTGAGCGCAGACCTCTTTCATGCCCGCCCCCGTGCATTTGAGGTGCAAGCCGGGTAGCCGCTTCACGAGCGACGTACAGTGCCCCGATGCCCTTCGGCCCATAGACCTTGTGAGCGGACATCGACATGAAATCAATACCCAGTGCCTTGACATCGATTGGCGCCTTGCCAAGCGCCTGAGCCGCGTCCACGTGCAACAATGCGCCCGCGGCATGGACGATGGGCGCGATCGCCGCGATGTCAGTGATCGTCCCGATTTCGTTATTGACCAGCATGAGCGAGACTATGCCCGTGTCCGGCCTCAGTGCCGCGCGGACGGCAGCGGCCGTGATGGCGCCGCTTTGATCGGGCGCGACATAAGTAACCAAGAAGCCACGCTGTTCGAGGCTGGCGGCCGTATCCAGAATAGCCTTGTGCTCCATGCAGCTAGTGACAATATGAGGCACAGTCTCGCTTGCTTCGACAAAGCCCTTAAGCGCGAGGTTGTTCGACTCCGTCGCCCCCGAAGTCCATATGATCTCGTCAGCGCGCGCGCCAATCAGCAACGCAACTTGCTCACGCGCTTTCTCTACCAAGCCTCGTGCCTTGATACCTGCCGCGTGCGAGTTGGACGCCGGATTGCCGAACACCCCGTCTATTCCCAGGCAATTGACCATTGAAGTGATGACACGTGGATCCGCTGGCGTGGTGGCCGCGTAGTCGAAGTAATGGAGGTCAGCGCTCATCGTTATTCAAGTTTTAGAGGAGCGCCAATTTTAAAGTGAAGACATGGAAATAATTTCCCAAAGATTTCTTTGATTTTCGCGAGCGGTAGAAGCAAATCAAAGGAATAGTCGATACCTTAGATTTTTATTCT
The DNA here is from genome assembly GCF_000729995.1 of Caballeronia sordidicola. Classification (GTDB taxonomy): domain Bacteria; phylum Pseudomonadota; class Gammaproteobacteria; order Burkholderiales; family Burkholderiaceae; genus Caballeronia; species Caballeronia sordidicola_A. Next base: position 60,874 of record NZ_JNFG01000011.1, read on the forward strand.
ATGTCGTGTTTGAATCGCACATGACCGGCTGGTTTTCGCTCGCGCCGGCGGATGGGGTTTCGGGTTCGCGGTCGGGATAGGCGCCGTTGTGCGTGCCTCCCGAACTAAAGATCAAGCACCAGCTCCCGACTCGACGCCCGCGATACACAACAAGTCAGATACTCCTGCTTCTCGTCGTCGCCGAGAATGCAGTCGTTGTGTTCGACTTCGCCCGATAAATACCTCACCTTGCAAGTCCCGCATAATCCGGCCCGGCACGAGGTTTCAATCGCCACGCCTGCCTCCTCCAACGCGTCGGCAATGCTCTGTTCGCCTGACACCGGTATCTGCTGTCCCGTGCTGGCAATCTTCACTATGAACTCGCCCACGGCCGCCGCAACGGTCTCGCTTACCGCTCGCTCCGGCGCCTTGAAATGTTCAAAGTGAACCGTTCCGGAGCTCCAGTGCTCAGTCGCCGCAGCGCACGCTTTCATGAACCCGCCCGGGCCGCAGTAATAGACGTGCACGCCGGGTGCGGTCTCGCTCAACAAGCGCTTTAGATCCAGCCCCTTCGACGGATCGCCGTTATCGAAATGAAATTGCAGCTTGCCGCTTGCATGCAGCGGCGCAAGTTCGGCCGCGAACGCCGTGCAGCTTTCATCCTTCGCGCAGTAGTGCATCTCATAGTCGATGCCCCCTTCTTCAAGCCGATGCGCCATCGCTTTCAACGGCGTCACGCCAATACCGCCGGCTAACAGAATGATCTTGCCGGCATCGGCGGCGAGTTCGAAGTTATTGCGCGGATAACTGACGCGCACCTTGTCCTGCACGCGCAATCCGTCGTGCAACGCTTTCGAGCCGCCCCGTCCCGCTTCGTCGCGCAAAACCGCAATCACATAGCGATGATGTTCGTTCGGCGAATTGCTTAGTGAGTACTGCCGGACGAATCCGCCGTTCAAATGGACATCGATGTGCGCGCCCGCAGTGAACGCGGGCAACACTTCGCCCGACGGATCGACGAACTCGTATGAGTTGATGCCCCTGCCTTCAAAGCGGATCTGTCGCACCATCAGCTCAAGGGTGCGAGTGTCCGCTGGTTTGTCTGAACCTGACATTGCATTTCCTTGCACGACCCTGCCCGCAGGTCTTTATAAGGGTCAAGCGACTCGCGTTGCCGTTCCCCCTACGATGATCCATTCAGCCCTTGACCGACGCCTCGAGCGCATCAAATTTTTCTCGCACAAAAGCGGCCCGCTCGTCGCCCTTCAGCGTCTCGCTTTCCGTCAGGATCGCGACAATGCGCTTCGTCACATTACGGCGATTCGCCACCTCCTGTTCGACAGTCTCGCCTTCCGGGATATCGAACACATTGCCCGAGCAATAACTATTCGGTGCGCCCGCATTGGCACGAAACCATTCAGCAAAGTTATCCGCCGACGCGGCCGGGTTCGTACCCCGTACCGCGTCACGCAGCATCTTGCGGAACAGGAACAAGCCGGCGTCGAACTTCGTCGGATTCTCCAGCGCATGCACCGCGATCGGCCGCTGGCTGATGATGGCTTCGTAATCACCCGGCGCGTACTGAGCGTCCTTGTAGTTCTCGCGTTCGCGATGATTCGTCGGGATGGGCGGCAAGTCCTCCAGCTTGTATTGACCGAAGCGCTCAGGACGACGCATGGCGACTTGCCCTTCAAGGAAGTCGATCGACTCGTAGCCGACCAGCGATTTATCGCAAATACCGCGCGTATCGATGCCCGGCCCCATCACGCGCCAGCCGATCATCTTGCTGTTTTCATCGTCGACAGGAACCGTCCAGCGAATGATGTGGAAGCGGCTGAACAGCTTCTTCTGCGAACCATCTTCGGACGTGTAGGCGTGCAAGCTCAGATTAGGCAAGACCTGATGCTGGACGCGCACGAAGAGCCTGTCTTTATCGACCCGGCGTGCTCCCGCGCAGGCAAGACTGCGACCTTGCTGCACCGGCACGAAATGCATGTCGGGTGCAACTTCCATGGACTTCGCGCCGACCTCGTCGAACGTCGTGCCCTGGAATTTGCCGTTCACCACGTTCTTGCCTGCGTGAAGCGCGGTCGGATGGTAGTTATCCGCGGCGTTGTCCTGAACTTGCAGCCAGTTGCAATGCTGGAAATTGCTGTAGGCCACGAGTTCATCGCCGGGCGCAACCGTGAAGTCACCCTCCCATTCGGGGAACGGCGGCTCCTTGTCGGGCGGTCCCATGTACGCAAACACCAGGCCATTGCGCTCGACAGCCTTGTACGCGCCCTGCTGGATCGAGCACGCATATTTCTCGGCTTCCTTTTCTTCGCCGTTCGGAAACGGCACGTGAAGGCAGGTGCCGTCCACGTCGAAGACCATGCCGTGATAGCAGCACTTGATACCGTGCTCCTGGATCGCGCCATATTCAAGCGATGCTCCACGATGCACGCAATGCGCGTGCAGCACGCCCACGCGCCCGCTGCCGTCGCGAAACGCGACCAGCTCTTCGCACAGGATCTTCAGGAAGCGCGGGGTATCGGTGAGTTCAATCGACATGCAGACAGGGTGCCAGAACGCCCGCATGTATTCACCCATCGGCGTGCCGGGGCCGGTTTCGGTCAACTCCGGATCGTGTCCCGGAACCTTGCTGGTGTAATAACCGCCGAACGGCACCAGCTTCTTCTGCACCGCGCCACCACCGGCGCTTTTCTGGGCTTCTGCTTTGTCTGACTTGATATTCATGGGGATCCTCTGCTGGGTTTATCCATCGTGCCGAGCCGGATTGTCGTCCTGTCATCCGACTCGCTTGTCTTCATTCTTTAGATTCTGAACTCCGAACTCTGTATACAAAGATACGATTCGGAATGCCGCCCTGTCTCTACAGGTAAACGCTTGGTGCCTCCCTTCCACGCTATCCGGTCAATCCGTTTGACGCTTTCCGGCACCAACCTGTAATCTGTCTAACTCAGCTGTTGAACTCAGTATCCAAACTTATCGAGAACCATCATGGTCGCCAAACTTCTAAAGCTTCAGGCACGTACCGACTACGTCGATGAAGTCTACAAAGTGCTGCTCGACGCCATCAGCGAAGGATCCCTCGCACCTGGAACCCGCATCACGCAGGAAGAAATTGCCGACCAGCTTGCCGTGTCCCGCTCACCCGTCCTGCAGGCGCTGCGACTACTCAAGAAGGACGGACTGGTGCAAGACGCGCCGGGACGCGGACTTCTTGTCACCCCACTCGATCCCACCTGGATCGCCCATCTGTACGAGATCCGCGGCGCGCTCGATTCCCTCGCCGCGAGTCTCGCGGCGCAACGCGGCGCGAAGCTCGATAAAGCGCTGATCACGCAGGGCCGCCGCGCGTCGAAGGGTGACGACGTCAAAGCGATGATCGACACAGACTGGGCTTTCCACTCCGCCATTTACCTTGCATCGGGCAATCCGTTGATTGCGGAAACCGCGCATCTTCACTGGGTTCATCTGCGCCGCGTGATGGGCGCCGTGCTGCAATCGTCGGCTCAACGCAAATCCATCTGGGACGAGCACGCGGCAATTGCCGAGGCCATCGCCGCAGGCGACGCGCGCCGTGCCGCAGAACTCACCGACCTCCACACCAGCCGCGCCCGCGAGAACCTGGTGCGGCGGCTGGGTGAAGTGCTGGGGGAAGAAGTCGAAGACGCGGCGCAATAGGTGCATTAGGCTCGGGGTTCGTTTTCAAGCACGCGTCTGCACGCCGCCTTCCATCACCCGCTCAGCGTCTTTCGCCGCTTCGCGCTTGCGGCTATTCACGAGTTTCGCCGGCACCGTGAACACGAGCACACTGCCAATGATCAAGCTCACTGCAAGCCCGAGCACGCCGTTTCCTGTCGATCCCGTCGCGGTCTGGATCAATCCGATCACATAGGGGCTCACCACACCCGAGATGCTGCCGACCGAGTTCGCAACGGCCAGCCCGGCCGCCGCGGCCGCACCGCTCAGAATGGCCGGGGGCAGGACCCAGAACTGCGAGATCGTGGTCATCACGCCCATTGTGCCGAGGGTCAGCGCAATCATTGCAATCGGCGTGGAATGTGCATACGAAACGCTGAAGTACAAACCCACGGCACCGGCAATGCCCGGCAACGCGAGGTGCCAGCGCCGCTCTCCGCTAGCGTCCGAACTGTGGCTGACGAGCACCATGGTGACGGCCGCCGCAGCATAGGGAATTGCGCTCAGCAATCCAATGTCCAGCGGATCGGATACGCCGCTCGCCTTGATCAGCGTAGGCAGCCAGAAGCTCACGCCGTAGAGGCCCATCGTGAAGAAGAAATAGATCAGGCTGAGCAGCAGGATCTTCGGATGCAGCAGGCCGTCCCTCACGGAATGCAGCACGTGCGCTGAACGTTCCTCAACCAACGCCGTTTCGAGAAAAGCTCGCTGTGGTGCGGAGAGCCATTTGGCGTCGCTGACTTTGTCGTCGAGATAGACCAGCGCGATCAGCCCGAGGATTGCGGTCGGAATGCCTTCGAGCACGAACAACCATTGCCACCCCGCCAGCCCATGCGCGCCGCCCATATGGTTCATGATCCAGCCCGACAGCGGCCCACCGATTACACCTGACATGGGAATGCCCGTCATGAACAATGCCGTCACCTTGCTGCGTCGCGACGAAGGAAACCAGTAGGTGAGATAGAAGAGGATTGCCGGGATGAAACCCGCTTCCGCCACGCCGAGCAGGAAGCGCATGATGTAGAAACTGGTTGGCGTGGTGACAAACATCATGCCGGTGGAGATGATGCCCCACGTGATCATGATCCGCGCGATCCAGCGCCGGGCGCCGACCTTCAACAACAGCAAATTGCTGGGCACTTCGAACAACAGGTAGCCGACGAAGAACACGCCCGCGCCGGCGCCATAAACGGCATCGCTGAAATTGAGGTCCTTAAGCATTTGCAGCTTGGCAAACGCCACGTTGATGCGGTCCAGATAAGCGCACAAATAACATAGGAACAGGAACGGCAATAGTCGCCACGTGATCCTGGAAAACGTGGACGCTTCGTCGCGTTTGCTCAATGAGGCCGGACTAGCGGGGTTCATGTCTTGTCTCCTGGGGTCGGATGAAAGCGGGACGCCGGCCCTCTCTTGATGGTGGCTGTATCGTCCCTGCATGGAGCGAAATGCGTGCTGCGCGAACAGCGTTCAGCGCATGACGAGATCAGTCGAACATGTCAGGCTGCTTGGCAACGAGGTCATCCCAGATCGTCTGGAAATGCAGCCAGCCGATATATTCGCTACCCACGTGCTCGCGGCTATAGCGGGCCCGGTCCGGTGTGACGAGCTTCGGCGTGATACCGGTTGCGTCGATCAGCAATTGCTGTTGGCAGCAACGTTCCAGCGCGATAAACCAGAATGCGGCGGCCTCTATGCTGTGACGGCTTGCGGTGAGCAAACCGTGATTCTGATGAATGGCGGCTTTCACGCCCGTGAACGCATGCGCGACTTTATGGCCCGCCTTGACTTCAACGGCGACCTGGCCGGCTTCATCGCCGATCACCACATGGTCTTCGAAAAACGCAGCGGCATCCTGCGTGATCGGTTCAAGCTTTTTGCCAAGCGCGGCGAACGCCGTGCCGTATATCGTGTGCGCATGGCACATCGCCACAATGTCCTGATGCATTTCGTGGACGGCTGCATGCAACACGAAACCGGCTCGATTGATCGCATGATTGCCTTCGACCACGCGGCCCTCGTGATCCGCGCAAATCAGGTTCGACACCTTCACTTGCGAGAAATGAATCGCCATTGGATTCGTCCAGTACAAGCCGGGATTCTCCGGATCGCGCACGGTCAGGTGACCGGCGAAACCGTAGTCGTAACTCTGTTGTGCGAACGCCCTGCACGCTCCGACCAGGCGTTCCTTCAAGTGCTGCCGCTGCGCTGCGGGGCTCGCGAATGTCGGCAATTCCGGGAAGATCAGCCCTTCCTGCTCCGGCTGATAAATCGATACCTTGCCGTCCTTCACCAGCTTTTCGGGTGCATCGGAATGCGCTTGCATGACAGCCACCATTTGCTTATCTCCTGTAGAACAAGCGGGATTGTTTTCAGGGCTTAATGGTCATCCACGCAACCCTCATTGACAAACGATGACTGTTCATAGAAAGATGAACAGGATTCATGCATCGGCAAAAAACATTCAAAACGGAGACGGCACGCGCATGCGACGAATACCGAATTTCGTGCTGCTGCGCGCTTTCGAAGCGGCTGCGCGACTTGAAAGCTTCACGCTGGCGGCGGAGGAATTGCATCTGTCGCAATCCGCGATCAGTCACCAGGTCAAGGAACTTGAAGCTTATTTCGGCTTGCCTTTATTTCATCGACGCAACCGGCGCGTTGAAACCACGGCTGAAGGAAGAAGGCTTTTCGACAGCCTGGGGCGCGTATTCGACGTGATCGAGGCCGCGTGCAGTGAAGTGGCCTTATGGCCCCAGGCGCAGGTGCTGGCCGTTCATTGCTCACCGAGTCTCGCGGTGAAATGGCTGGGTCCGCGCCTGCCTAAATTCATGCAGGCACATCCCGACATCACGATCCGGCTCTCATCGGGCGCGGAGCCGATCGACCTGACGCGCATGCATGAAGTCGATATCGCCATTTCTTACGGCATGGCGGTCGAGCGGCCCGGACTACATGTGTATGCGCTGGGCGCGGAGCGGATCGTGCCGATGTGTTCGCCCGGCATGTTGCGTGAAGGGATAGCGCTTGAGCAGCAGATCGCCGACTTCACGCTGATCGATTCGCAGCTCAGCCGCGTGACATGGCGAGACTGGTTCACGCTCAATAGACTGGAGTTTCCGAACAAGCCGCGCCCTTCGTTTGATCGCGGCGCATTAGCGATATCCGCCGCGGTCGACGGCATGGGTATCGCACTGGAAACCACGCGGCTCGCCGAACGCGAATTCGCGCGCGGCGAACTGATCGAGTTCGGTGAAGGGCGCTTCAAACCCTTCATGCGCGAGACGCACTTCCTGTCGTACCGGACGAACGAACGCAACCTCGAGAAGGTGAAGCTGTTCAGGCTCTGGCTCGCCGACATAGCCGGAATGACCGCGCAATGGGAAACGGATGCCGCGTTATAAGCGGCTCTCGGCGAAAATTGCATTTTTTAATATAAAAATGCAAAATGCGTCGAATGGAAAATACTCGTGATTTCAATTCCGAAGCGCGGCTGACGGCCGGGGATGCGTCACTTCGTTTTGTGGACCTGCCGGGCATGTTTGGCGAAACGCTCTACCGTCTGCCCGTCGTACTTCGCCTGTTGCTTGAAAACGTGATTCGAAATACGCACGGCGATGAGCGCCGGCTTGCGGTCGAAGGCATCGTCGAATGGCTGGAACATGGCACCAGCGAAGTCGAAATCGCTTTTCAACCTGACCGCGTGCTGATGCACGACACGACCAGTACGCCGGCGCTGGTCGACATCGCCGCCATGCGCGACGCGCTGGCCGAAGCCGGGGCGGACCCGGGCGCGCTCAACCCCGTTCTGCCAGTCGACGCATCGGTCGATCATTCCCTGGCAGTCGAGTATTTCGCCCGGCCTGACGCCGCGCCAATGAACCTGCAGCAGGAACTCCGCCGTAACGCGGAGCGCTACCGCTTCCTGCGCTGGGCGTCGCGCGCGTTGACCGGCGTGCGTATTCATCCTCCCGGCACCGGGATCATGCATACCATCAACCTCGAGCAACTGGCGACCGTCGTATCGGTCCGGGAACGCGATGGTGAGCGTTGGGCTGCACCAGACACGCTGATTGGCACGGACAGCCACACGCCCATGATTAACGGCATTGGCGTGCTTGGTTGGGGTGTAGGTGGCCTGGAAGCGCAGACCGTGATGTTCTGCATGCCTGTCATGCAGCGTATCCCCGACGTGGTCGGTGTGCGGCTGACGGGTGCGCTCAAGCCTGGGGTGCTTGCCACGGACCTGGCATTGACGGTGACGCAACGGCTGCGGGAGATCGGTGTTGCCGGTGAATTCGTCGAGTTCTTTGGCCCGGGTGTTAGCACGCTGACTGCCGGCGAACGTTCGGTCGTGGCGAACATGGCCCCGGAATACGGCGCCTCTACGGGCTTTTTCCCCGTCGATCACACCACGCTCGATTACTTGCGCGCGACCAACCGCAACGCGGCTGCGATTACGCTGGTCGAAGTGTTCACCAAGCGCGCGGGCCTGTGGTTCGATCCTTCCGCCGAGCCGGTTTTCACGCGCACCATCGAGATCGACCTGAACGCGATCGGCATGCATGTCGCCGGTCCACGGCGCCCTCAGGATCTGCTTGATTACTCGGCTACATCCACGGCACTCGACACGCTCGCATTCACGCCGCAAGCCACCGCGCCCGGCATGCCGAAGCACCCTGTCGCTATCGCCGCCATCACGAGTTGCACGAACACATCGGACCCTGCCTTGCTCATCGCCGCCGGGCTCGTGGCCCGCAAAGCGCGCAAGCTGGGCTTGACGGTACCGTACTGGATCAAGACCTCGCTTGGGCCCGGCTCGCCCGCAGCGGCGTTGTACCTGGAACGGGCAGGGCTCATCGACGATCTGTCGGCACTCGGCTTCGATATCGTGGGTTACGGCTGCACCACGTGCATCGGCAACTCAGGCCAGCTCACCGAACCCGTAAAAACCGCAATGGCAGCCAAGGCAATCTATCCAGTCGCGATGTTGTCCGGGAACCGGAATTTCCCCGGCCGCATTCATCCCGACCTTGATCTCGGTTTCATCATGTCGCCGCCGCTGGTGGTCGCATTTGCGTTGTCAGGCGATGCGCAAGCCGATCTCAGCCTCGACCCCGTGCAGATCGCGCCGGACGGCACACCGGTCTTCCTGAGCGATCTATGGCCCACGCGAGAAGAGGTCGCCACGCTGCTTGAACAGGCGGTGGACCCGGCCGACTATCCGCGTGCATTTGCCATCGCCAGCGACAACCCCGCGTGGCATGGCATCGATGCACCCGCCACCGCACAGTTCCCGTGGGACCCGCGGTCGAACGCGCTAAGGCGTCCGCCATTCGCTGCCGTGACCGAAGGCACGCAGTTGGGAACGTACAGCGCCTACCCATTGCTCGTCCTCGGCGACGACATCACGACCGACCATATCTCGCCCGCCAGCGCCATACCGAAGGACAGCTTCGTCGCGGACTTTCTCGTGGCCCGAGGCGATGATCGCGATGACCTGAACGTTTTTGCATCGCGTCGCGGCAACTGGGAGGTCATGATCCGCGCGGCGTTCTATAACAAGTCGCTGGTCAACCTCCTGCAACCCGGCGCACCGGTCGCTCATACGCTGCACGTTCCGAGCGGGGACATCTTGCCGATTCACGAAGTAGCCGCGCGGTATCGCGCGACAGGCGATGCTGTCGTGCTCGTCGCAGGCGAACGCTATGGCACGGGTTCTTCCCGCGACTGGGCGGCAAAGGGCCAGCGCCTGCTTGGCATTCGCGCCGTGCTGGCAGTCAGCTTTGAACGGATTCACCGGTCGAACCTGATCGGCATGGGTATCTTGCCGCTTCGATGGCCGGCAGGTATCAGCCCCGCCACGCTGAACATTCGCCCGGGTGATAAGGTGGAAGTGAACGCGCCGCCCGATACGCTCGCGCCTCGTTGCAGGATCGATGTAAAGATCGTACGGGCGGATGCAAGCGTCGAATCATACGAGGTGACGGCAGCGGTCGAAACACAACTCGAAGTCGCGTTGCTGCGCTGTGGCGGCGTTATTCCGCTTATTTTGCAGAAGACCCTGGCCGCTCAAGGCACGAAAGAGAAGCATGAACGATAGATCGATAGCCGCCCAAATAGTCGAGTGGATCAGGACCGAAGAGATGGAGGTAGGCAGTCATCTGCCCGCGCAAAAGATAGCCGACCATCTTCGGCTATCCCGCTCGCCGGTCAACGAAGCCCTCTCGTTGCTGCATGAAAAGGGTGTGCTAAGCCGCGAGCGTAATCGCGGATTTTTCGTGGCGGACCCTTCGATTGAATGGGTGACGAAAGCTGCGGATTCGGTCGGATTGAGCGGCCCGGACGTGGTCACGAGCGCGTATTTCCGCATCGCCGATGATCGGCTGAAAAGTGCATTGCCCGACGAAGTGTCGGAGCAAATGCTGAAGACCCGCTATGAACTCACGGCGACGCAACTCTCAGCCGTTCTGACGCGCATAGCTCAGGAAGGCTGGGCCGAGCGCAAACCTGGCTACGGGTGGCAATTCTCGGCCATGCTGACGACGCCCGACAGCTTGATGCAATCATACCGCCTTCGTCTGGCGCTTGAACCGGCGGCGCTTCTTGAACCTGGTTACCGGCTGGAGCCCAAGGTGATCGAGCGCTGCCGTGCAGCGGAACGGCATTTGCTCGACGGCGGCATCGAAACAGATACGGCAGATCAATTGCACGACCGCGGCGTCCGTTTTCACGAGTCACTCGTCGAGGCGTCCGGCAACGCGTTTTTCATCGACACGATCAAGCGTGTGAACCGCGTTCGCCGCCTGCTTTCCTACAGATCGATGCAGCATCGCGAACGGTACAAGAAACATTGCAAGCAGCATCTGCACATCCTGGCGTTGCTTGAGAAGGAACGTAACGAAGAAGCCTCCAAGGCGCTGCGCGAACATCTTCAACATACGCTAGACGCACTCTCGCGCATCGGCAACATTCTCAAATCTTAGGTTCGGTTTTTACCGACCTTCCATTGCTCAATACGCCATGACGACCGACTCTTCCGTGCTCTCCGCTTTCGCGCCCACCGGCACGCTGCGCGCGTCCATCAACCTGGGCAATCCAATTCTCGCCAACACGGACGCCGTCACCGGCGAGCCGGTCGGGGTTTCTATCGACCTCGCGAGGGAACTCGGCCAGCGTCTGGATCTATCCGTCGATCTCGTGGTCTTCGATACCGCCGGAAAATCCGTCGAAGCGGTCAGCGACGAACGCGCGGATGTCGGCTTCTTCGCAATCGATCCGGCGCGCGGAGCGAGCATTGCGTTCACTGCGCCATATGTGCTGATCGAAGGCTTTTATATGGTCCGCAACGATTCTCCGATGCAGCACAACAGCGAGGTCGATAGCGCCAACACGCGGGTCGCGGTCGGTAAAGGCAGCGCTTATGATCTGTTTCTATCGCGGGAACTCAAGCACGCACAGATCGTTCGCGCGCCATCATCGCCTGCCGTGGTACAGACGTTTCTTGAACAGGGGCTCGAAGTCGCCGCGGGCGTAAAACAACAGCTCGAAAAAGACGCCGCGAAAACTATAGGCCTCAGATTGCTCGGCGAGCGCTTCATGGTGATCCAGCAAGCAATGGGGTTGCCGAAGAGCCGTGGGGATGCTGCGACTGCGTATCTCCGGCGTTTCGTGGAAGAGATGAAAGCGTCAGGCTTCGTTGCGGACTCGTTGCAGCGGCACAAGATTGGAGGGGCATCGGTGGCACCCGCGGCCTGATCACCGGGGCGCGCCGCCAAAGCATCACACAGCCACAGCGGAATACGCCCAACGCAATAGGTCTTCTTTTCACGGACTATCCAGATTTCAGGTGACAGTTGAAGACTAACAAAATCATTTTATTTCGATTTCCTAACTTTCCATTCAATATGCTTCCTGGCTGAGCATGTCATTTGATGGGGAACACTTCTGACGATCATGATCTACATGCCCGATACCCTGCTTTCCCTTACAGCATAACTCCTTTCGCGCAGACGAAAACCACATCAATAAGCCACTGTCTAGTGCTGTTTTCCCAGGTGATCCGAATATCGGCCGCCGATCGGCAGGACTGCTCTTCCCAACGCCAATATGAGCTTCTACGATCGCTTCCTATCCATTCATCGCATGGTTAAGCGTTGTGCAATCCCCTCCCGAAGGACGTTTGATGGCAATTCCCGTGTCTCCCACCCCTCGCCGGCTTGCAGCGCGCTGCGTGGGAAACCGCTGCGCTCCGGCCATGAAGCGCATAGCAATCAAAGGGGTGCTGGCGGTCACGGCGGCGCTGCCTGCCAGCGGATGGGCACAGCCAAGCGCCGTTGCCCCGGCGTTGCCCGAGATCCGTTTTGCCATCAACACCGACACGACCACGTCCATGCCGGGCAACGTGTTACGCAACACGTTTACCGACGAGATCCTCGCTAACGTAGTTGAGTCGCTGGTGGCGCTCAAGAGCGACTTGTCGGTCGCGCCCATGCTCGCAGACAGTTGGGACATCTCGCCGGACGGAAAGCAATATACGTTTCACTTGCGTCACGGCGTGCTGTTCCACAACGGCACGCCGTTCACCTCCGCCGATGTCAAATGGAGCTACGACTACTTCATGAAGCCGCAGTCCGGCTACGTCTGCCGCGGCAACTATGACGGACACCGGGGTCCGAAGGTGCTTGCTGTGACCACACCCGATCCCTATACCGTGGTGTTCGAACTGGACCGGCCGTCCGCACTCTTTCTCACTCACATGACGGAACCACGGTGCCCGCTCGCCGTCCTCAGTCCTGCAAGCCTCGACAAGAACGGTGCGTGGCTGAAGCCGGTGGGAACCGGTCCGTTCGTATTCAGCGAGTGGAAACAAGGGCAATACGTGCTGCTGAAACCCTTCGCCCAATATCAATCACGCACCGAGCCGCCGAGCGGACTCGCAGGCGCGAAGCATCCACGGGCGAACGTGCGCTTCGTCGCCATTCCGGACGAAGCGGCGCAGGTCTCCGCGCTCATGTCAGGACAGATAGACGAGATGAACATATCGGAGAACAACCTGCCACCCGCCGATCCTCACTGGCATGTGATCGCAGGACCCGGGGCCGATCCCGCCGCCGTGCTGATGCAAACACACGACCCGTTACTCGCCGACGTTCGCATCCGGCGCGCGATCGCGCTTGCGGTGGATCTGCCGGGCGTGGTGAACGCGGTCAGCGGCGGCCTGGCGCGCTACAACTCGTCGCTGACGGCAGATGCCGAGGCGTTCTATACCCCGGGCGATGCAGTGGGATACAAGCAGGACCTGCCCGAGGTCAAGCGTCTGCTCGCTGCCGCCGGTTATGCCGGCCAGCCACTCACGCTCGAAACCAACCGCCGTTATCCGCACATGTACTCGACCGCGGTGTACATGCAATCGCTGCTTTCGCAGGCGGGTATCAACGCGAAATTGCAGGTGGTCGAATGGGGCACTCAGGTGAACGACTACCGCTCAGGACATTTCCAGCTGATGTCGTTTGGTTATTCGACGCGCATCGAGCCCGCGCTGATGTATGGCGACGTACTCGGTGACAAGTCCAAAAATCCCATGGTGCAGTGGGAGAACCCCAAGGCGCGCGCGCTGCTGCGCAGCATCGACGGCGTGACCGACCCCGCCGCTCGAAAACAGGTCTTCGAACAGTTGCACCAGATGATGATGGACGACGTGCCCATGATCGTGCTGTACGACTCACCCGACCTGACGCTTGCGAGCAACCGGTTGCAGGGCGTGACGACCTGGCCCCTGCGCCTGAAGCGTTTTTCCAACGTGACGAAGAACTAGGCAAGCCGATGCTCAGCTACATCATCAAGCGTATTTCGATGGCGGTCCCGACAGTCTTCATCGTGACCCTGCTCGTATTCGGCATGATCCGCGCCATTCCCGGCGACCCGGCATCGCTCATGCTCGGCGACCTCAACGACCCGGTGCTGCTGCAGCAAATGCGTCACTCGTTTGGTCTCGATCAGTCCATCCCCGCGCAATTCGCGATCTGGGTATCGCATCTGCTCTCGGGTGACTTCGGCATGTCGATCGTGCGGCATCAGCCAGTGCTGGAACTGATCCGCGAGACCTTTCCCGTGACCGCCGAGATCGTGCTCGCGGCGACTTTCCTCGCGTGCCTGATCGCCATTCCCGCAGGCTTGTTTGCTGCCTGGATGCAAAACCGCCGTGGCGATCTAGCCGTCGTCATGGGCAGCATCATGCTGGTCTCCATACCGAGTTTCTGGGTCGGCATCCTGCTCATCTGGTTGTTCGGCGTGAAGCTGCACCTGCTGCCGACCTTCGGCTACCAGCCGTTTTCGCAAGCAGGCTGGGCATCGTTCAAATACCTGGTTCTGCCGGTCATAGCCGTCACGCTGGGAGAAATCGCCGTCGTGACACGCATGATGCGGGCGAGCAGCATCGAGGTCTTGCGGCTGGAATATATCGCTCACGCCCGCGCCAAAGGTTTGTCGGAACGGCGCGTGCTGCTGCGCCATACGCTGCCCAATGCGTTCGGTCCTACGCTCACCGTGATCGGTCTCGTGCTCGGTCACCTGCTCGCGGGAGGTGCCGTGATCGAGACCGTATTTACGCTGCCGGGCATGGGCCGCCTGCTCGTGGAAAGCATCTATTCGCGCGATTACCCCGTCGTGCAGGGATGCCTTCTTGTAATCGCGCTGCTGTATGTGCTGACCAATCTGGTTGTCGACCTGCTGTACCCGATCTTCGATCCACGCCTCAAGCTCTGACTCGCCCATGCCCTCCTCTCCCAAGCACGCCCGGCGCGCCAACCTCGTGATCGGAGCCGTGCTCGTCGGCCTCCTGCTGCTCATCGCGGTGGTCAATCTTGTCTATACGCCCTACAGTCCCCTCGACGTGAATATTCATGCGCGTTATGCACCGCCATCGCTGCATCACTGGTTCGGCACCGACGAATTCGGCCGGGACATCCTGTCCCGAATCATGTCGGGCGCCGGTGTGAGTACTACCGTCAGCGTCTGCTCCGTACTGTTTGCCTTGCTCGCCGGAACGTCGATAGGCGCCGTCTGCGGTTACGCGGGCGGCTGGTTCGACCGGCTCGCGGCCATGCTGATCGATGCGCTGATGGCGTTCCCCGGCTTGCTGCTCGCACTTGGCATCATGACCGTGGTCGGGCCGTCGAAATGGGGCGTGGTGGTCGCGCTCGGCCTGGCTTATACGCCGTCAGTCAGCCGCATTGCGCGCGGCGCGGCACTGTCGCTGCGCCAGCGTGACTTCGTGGTCGCGTCGCAAACCATGGGCAATAGCGGGGCGTGGACGCTTCTTCGTCACGTCTTGCCGCATTGCGTAGCGCCGCTGCTGGTGTTTTCCACTTCGCTGTTCGGCTCGGCGCTGCTTGCCGAAAGCGCGCTCAGTTTTCTCGGACTCGGCGTGCCCGCACCCGAGCCTACCTGGGGTGGCATGCTTGCCGACGGTCGCACAGCAATCGATCAGGCGATCTGGGTCGTGCTGTTCCCGGGTGCGGCTATCTCGCTTGCGTTGTTCGGCATCAATCTGTTCGGCGATGGGGTGCGCGATCTGCTCGACCCGCGCATGAAGGGGGGAATGTGATGAACGCTCCTGTGCAACATCCCTTGCTGAAGGTCAGCAACCTGACCATAGGCTTCCCCGACAAGACAGGCACGATCAAGCAGGTCACGCACGACGTGAACTTCACGTTGAAGGCAGGTGAGTCGCTTGCAATCGTGGGCGAGTCCGGCAGCGGCAAGACCATGGTCGGCCGCGCATTGCTCGGCTTGTTGCCTGAGCGTGCGCAGATCGTCTCGGGGACTATCGGCTTCGAGGGTCGTGACGTCCTTGGCAATACGCCGGCGCAATGGCTGGCTACGCGCGGCACGGGCATCGGCATGGTGTTCCAGGAGCCGATGGTCTCGCTCAACCCGGCTATCCGCATTGGCGACCAGTTGACGGAGGCGCTCATGCGGCGGCGTTCCGTTGCGCGCGATGCTGCGCGTCTGCAGGCTATAGCAATGCTCGAACGGGTCCGTGTACGCGACCCGCTCGGCTGCATGAAGCGCTATCCGCACGAGTTTTCCGGCGGCATGCGGCAACGCATCCTGCTTGCCGCGGTAATGTTGCTGCGCCCGAAACTGCTAATCGCGGACGAGCCGACAACCGCCCTTGATTGCGTGGTGCAGAAGGAAGTGCTCGACCTGATGATCGAACTCACGCGCGAGGAAGGCACCGCGCTGATCTTCATCAGCCACAATCTTGCGCTAGTAACGGCTTATACGGAACAGGTACTCGTGATGCGGCGCGGCCTGGTCGTGGAAACCGGCGCGGTAGGGACGGTACTGGCACGTCCCTCGCATGAATACACGCTGAACCTGCTCGAAGCACTGCCACGGCGTGCCGAGAACGATGACGCAGTGGGCTCGCCGAGTTCATCAGTCCAGCCGGTCATTGAAGTCAAGGATGTGGCAATCGATTACCGGGTGCCGGGTTTGTGGTTCAGGAAGATTCTCGCGCGGGCCGTGCATCCGACATCGTTCAGCGTGCAGGCGGGTGAGACAGTGGCGATCGTCGGCGAATCGGGCAGCGGGAAAACAAGTATCGCCAAGGCGATACTCGGACTGGCGCCCACCGCGCAAGGGCAGATCCTGCTCAACGGACGGCCTTTTCTCAACGCCGGGCATGACGCCATGCAAGCCGCGCGCCGCTCGGTCCAGATGGTGTTCCAGGACCCCTACTCGTCACTCGACCCACGCATGCGGGTCGACGCGCTCATTGGCGAGGGGTTGAGGCTCGACAAGACCCTGAGCCGCGCGCAACGCGCCCAGCGGGTCGCAGACGCGCTGGATGACGTGGGCCTGAGTGCCTTTGCCGGTCGCCTCGTCCACCAGCTCTCCGGCGGCCAGCGCCAGCGTGTGGCGATTGCACGCGCGTTGGCAAGCAGACCCGCTGTGATCATCGCGGACGAGCCGGTGTCCGCACTCGATGTCACCGTGCAGAAGCAGATCCTCGACATGCTCGTTTCGCTGCAGCAGCGCTACCGGTTTGCGTGCCTGCTGATCTCGCATGATCTCGGCGTGGTCGAGCAGATTGCCGACCGCGTGCTGGTGATGTTCCGAGGCCATATTGTTGAAGAGGGAACGCGCGACGCCGTCTTCGATAACCCGAGCCATCCCTACACGCGCAGACTCCTGCAAGCCGTGCCCGAGCTGCGAGGAAATCGCGATGACGGCTTCAAGGTCATCACGCGCGCCGTGCCTGACGACATCGATCCGTCCCGCAAGTATTTCAACGCCGAGCTGGCCGGGCGCGACATGCCTGTGCTGGTCGACGTGGCCGCGCGTACGCTCACGTCCGCGCCAGCTTTTGTGGATCACCGCATCGCGCTTGAAGCAGTCCATTCGTCATGACACTCATCCAGCTCCGGGCGTTTTGTTCGGTCGTCGAGCAAGGCAGCTTTCGCGCGGCAGCAAGAGCGCTCGACATTGCTCAAAGCACGCTGACCCAGGCGATCCAAAGCCTCGAGGCGGAGCTGGGTGTCGTTCTGCTGAATCGGTCGCATCAAGGCATCAGCCTGACCGCCCTGGGTGAAAAGTTCCTGGTCCGCGCCAATGCGATCATCCGCGACTGTGAGCGTGCCACGCAGGACATGAGGCATTTAAAGGAGGAACCCGAAGGACGCATCGCCCTCGGCGTCACTTCCGAGCCGCTCGCGGAATTCCTGCTGCCGGTACTCAAGCGTTTCATCGAACGGTTTCCGCGCGTGCGGGTGCATGTGTCGAGCGGCTACGCGAAGATGCTGATCGAAAAGATTCGCGATGGCGCTCTCGACTTCGCGCTGTGTCCGCTCGCACCCCACGTAAGCGATGTCGATCTCAACATCGAGCGGATGTACCGGTCGGACGCGGGCGTGATCGCGCGCAAGGGTCACCCGCAAGCGCATGTCACGTCCGTGCGTGAACTGGTGGAGTGCGACTGGGTCAGCATCCGGCCCGCGGGCATCGCCGGTGGCGCGGAGAACCGGCTGATCAGTCTCTTCAAGGCGCAAGCGCTTGAAGCGCCACGCATCGTCTTCACGGCCGAGTCATTGCTGGAGACCCTGCACATTGTGTCCGAAACCGACTGCCTGACCATCGAGCCGGCGGTACTCGCGCAGTTCAAGCTGTTTGCACCATCGCTCGTGACCATCCCGATTCGAGAAGCGTTCGATCCGCGTGACGTCTGCCTCATCAGCCGCCGCGCGTCGCCGTTGACAACGGTCGCGCATGAGCTGGTGAGCATGCTGTTGTCTTACTCGCGCCTTCTGCGGGGCGCGAGCGCCGGATCCTGATCGCGATACAAACCCGACTCCAGGTTCGTGCGGCAGGCGATCTGCCAGGCTGATCCCGATCGGTCAGGCCGCCTTCTGCGCCGCAT
The DNA here is from genome assembly GCF_000729995.1 of Caballeronia sordidicola. Classification (GTDB taxonomy): domain Bacteria; phylum Pseudomonadota; class Gammaproteobacteria; order Burkholderiales; family Burkholderiaceae; genus Caballeronia; species Caballeronia sordidicola_A. The sequence continues at coordinate 78,986 of NZ_JNFG01000011.1, forward strand.
GAACTCCCCGTAACATGACCTTGCCGCTACTACGAGCCCCTTTTCTCCTCATGAACAGCACCTCTCATGCCTTGCCCCACGCGACCGCCGGCGCCGCGTACCATCTGACGAGTCACGCGTTCGGCACGGGCGACTTTCGCAGGAAGGTGTACATCCAGGCCGGCCTGCATGCCGATGAAACGCCGGGCATGATGGTTGCACTCACGCTGCTCGAACAGTTGCGCGGCCTTGAAGCCGCGGCCAAGCTTCGTAGTGAAATCGTGCTGGTCTGCAACGCCAATCCGCTTGGACTGAGCCAATGGTTGTTCGGCGCACCCGTCGGCCGTTTCGACTTCGCGAGTGGCCGCAACTACAACCGCGACTTCCCCATGCTCGCCGGCAAGATCGCTGCGGTGCTCGAAGGCAAGCTCACGCAAGATGCAAACGAAAATCTCGTCGTCATTCGTCAAGCATGGAAAGCGGCACTGACGGCGCTTCAACCGGCCACGTTGTTCGACGGCTTGCAACGCCAGCTCATGCTGTTGGCGCACGATGCGGACGTGGTGCTGGACCTGCATTGCTCGCGCGAAGCTGCCATGCATATCTACACCGGCCAGGCGATCTGGGCTAAGGCCGAGCCGCTTGCGCGGTATCTTGGTGCGGTGGCCTCGCTGCTCGCGTACGACTCCGGCGCAAGCTCCTTCGACGAAGCGCAGAGCCTCACATGGTGGCAACTGCAGCAGCAATTTGGCGCCTACTATCCGATTCCGACCGGCACGGTGTCTGTCACGGTCGAGCATCGCGGGCAGCGCGATGTGTCGTATGACATGGCGCAGCGGGACGCACAGGCGATCATCGACTACCTCACGCATCAAGGCTTCATAGACGGCATTGCGCCGCCGTTGCCCGAGCTTGCCGGCCCAGCAACCCCGCTTGCCGGCAGTGAACAGTTTCTCGCGCCCGCAAGTGGCATTCTCGTGCATCGCGCGCAGCTTGGCGACGTGATCGAAGTGGGCCAGCCGCTCTTCGACGTCATCGATACAACGAGCGGCGTGACCACCACCGTTCACAGCAAAACCTGCGGCGTGTTCTACATGCGCCGCGACGTGCGATACGTTAAGCACGGCGATCCGCTTGGCCGCGTCACGGGCGCCACGTCTCAACGCACCGGCAAGCTGCTCGGCGCCTGACTCCACTCCAGGTAAAACGCAACGCACACCAACACACCCATGTAGCCCCTCAAGTTCATTTCATCGTTCAGGAACGCACCATGACTCGATATATCGACGTCAACGACATCAGGCAACTGCTTCGCACCATCGGCCCGGAAACCTTCATCCACACCCTCGCGGACTACATCCGCGCCGATTACCTCCGCTGGCCTCAGTTCGACAAGTCACCCCGCACGGCGGCGCATTCACCCGAAGGTGTCATTGAGCTGATGCCTGTTGCGGACCATGCGCTCTACGGTTTCAAGTACGTCAACGGGCATCCCAACAACACCCGCGCCAACCTGCTGACCGTGATGGCATTCGGTGTTCTCGCCGACGTCGCCACCGGCGTCCCCTTGCTCCTCAGCGAGTTCACCATCATGACGGCGCTGCGTACGGCTGCTACCTCCGCGCTCGCCGCAAGCGTCCTTGCACGGCCGGGATCGAAGTCAATGGCGTTGATCGGCAACGGCGCGCAAAGCGAGTTCCAGGCGCTGGCGTTCAAGAATATGCTGGGCATCGAGCATATTCGCGTGTTCGACACGGACCCCGCCGCCACTGACAAACTCATCCGCAACCTCTCCGGCGTCAAGGGGCTGGCGCTCACGCGCGCGGCGTCGATACGCGAGGCCGTGCAAGGCGCCGACATTGTCACCACCGTCACCGCGGATAAAACCAACGCGACCATTCTCACGCCCGACATGATTGAAGCGGGGATGCACATCAACGCCGTGGGCGGTGATTGTCCTGGCAAGACCGAGTTGCATGCCGACGTGCTGAACGGTGCACGCGTGATGGTGGAGTTCGAGCCGCAGACGCGCATGGAAGGCGATATCCAGCAACTTCCCGCCGACTCACCCGTGATCGAGTTCTGGCGCGTGCTGGCGGGTGAAGTGCAAGGACGCGAATCAGACGCACAGGTGACGGTATTCGATTCAGTCGGGTTCGCGCTGGAAGACTTTTCGGCGCTGCGTTACCTGAACGATCTCGTGCGCACCGAGGGGATCGGCACGCGGATTGACCTGATCGCGCAGCCGTCGAACTGCAAGGATCTCTACTCGCTCGTGGCATCGTCCGGCGCCGCTGAAAGCGACGAACGCGTACGAGGCCTCTTTCAGGCTGCCTGAGTCATCGCGGTTGGGCTTCGTTGATACACGTTGGCCTTCTGGAAGGCTATGCTTGCACAAGCCGAACGCATCGCTCCCGCCGGCATGGCATGGGACCGGGCGAGCGTTGCACTTATTCCAGAGGGTTTTTCATGACGTTGATCCAGCTCCGGGTGTTTTGCGCAGTCGTGGAGCAAGGCAGTTTCCGGGGCGCTGCACGAGCGCTCGACATCGGGCAAAGCACACTGACGCAAGCCATCCAGAGCCTTGAGGCCGAACTCGGCGTGACGCTATTGAACCGCTCGCATCAGGGTATCAGCGTGACCAGCCTGGGCGAGACCTTCCTCATTCGCGCGAACGCGATCATTATTGATTGCGAACGCGCGATGCAGGAGATGCAGCAGTCATTGGGAGAACCCGAAGGACAGATTACGCTCGGCGTTACGTCCGAGCCGTTAGCGGAATCCCTGCTGCCGGTACTCAAGCGTTTTATCGCACGCTTTCCGCGCGTGCGCGTGCATGTGTCCAGCGGCTATACGAAGATGCTGATCGAGAAGATCCGCGATGGCCGGCTCGACTTCGCCCTGTGTCCGCTAGCGCCGCAGGTCAGCGACGTCGATCTCGACATAGAACGCCTCTACCGGTCGGTGCCGGGCGTGATCGCGCGCAAGGGACACCCTCAAGCGCATGCCACCTCCGTTCTCGATCTGAAGGATTGCGAGTGGGTCAGCATCCGGCCTGCGGGAATTGTCGGTGGGGCGGAGAACCGCCTGACCAGCCTCTTTCGAGCAGAGGGACTGGGGGAGCCGAAGATTGTCATCACGGCGGAGTCGCTGCTGGAGACGCTGCACATTGTTTGCGAATCCGATTACCTGACCATCGAGCCGCGCGTGCTGGTCGAGTTGAAGCTGTTCTCGAATTCGATCGTCAATATCCCGATCCGTGAAGCGTTCGATCCTCGCGATGTCTGTCTGATCAGCCGGCGGTCTTCGCCGTTGACTACGGTCGCGCAGGAGCTCGCAAGTATGCTCGTGTCCTATTCACGCATGCTGCATGGCGCCGGTTCGTGAAGAGCGCCATGTGTTTGTTCTTCCTCCCGGTCCGTTTCTAAGTCTCAATCGAGCCGGTCAGGTCATCATGCCGCAACGCGCCGCCGTTGATGTTCACTTCACGCTTGAACGTTATCGTCTTGCCCGAGAACTCGCAGATCACCGTGTCGCGGAACGCGGTCTCAGGGAAGATCCAGGTCATTTGCAGGCGCGTGTTATCCAGCCAGCATGCTCGCGCGACGACCGGACTGTTATCGAACTCGTAGCCGTGATGAAGATCGCTGCCGGGCATGTTGGTCCGGCCCTCCAGCCACCGCCCTAATCCGGCGGCAATGACATGTTCGCCTTGCACATCGGTAAGACGAAACACGCAGGTCTCGCCGGTGAATTCGAATTGCAATGCGCTCACACCCTGGCGGTTGGGGTGCATCACGAAGCGCTGCGTCTGTCCGGGTGCACGTGCCCCATCCGTGGCTGCGCCGGCCCGTTGGAAAGGCTCTTTCCATGCTGCCGGGGCGTCAGGACTTTGCCAGTCGGCAAGTCTCGCTTTGAGCCGCGCGTCGGCGGCGGCGCCGTCTTCAATGTCATCACGAATCTGATCACGAATTTGATCACGAAACGCCGCCGGAAAATGCCGGTCGATATGCGACAACAGCTGCGCGCTGCCCTTGATCGCGCCGGTCACGGCGAGCGTTGCGCCGTGCAACGGGAACACCGTTGTCATCTGGACAAACTTGCCGATGGCGCTGTACGTGCCGTCAGGCCGCGTCCACCAGTGATAGCCGTATTTCACAGGCTCGCCGTGCGCGCTCGTTGCGGCGGCGACCCAGCTTTCGGGAAGCAGGCGTTTGCCCTCCCATACGCCGTTTTGCGCATGCAGCACGCCCAGTTTCAACAAATCCGCAGTTCGTGCGATGAGGCCGTTGCCACCCGGATTGATGCCGTCCGGACCGATATCCCAGGATTCGCCAACAATACCCATCGGCTCGAAGATTCGCGGCTTGAGGTATTCATGCAGCGTCACGCCCGCGGCGCGGCTGAGTATGGCCGACAACATGTAGCTGGCAGCGCTCGTGTACATGAAGGCCGTTCCCGGCTCATGCACAATTTTGATCTTGAAGAACTCCGCTATCCAGCTCGTGTTCAGCGATCGCCACTCTGCCCCGGATGTTTCGCCCGCGTGGCCCACGCGCATTGTCAGGAGGTCTTCTATGGTCATCGCCGTCAGCCAGCCCTGATTCGGTTCGACAGCGACCTCGGGGAAAAACGACACCACCTTGTCGTCGAGCTTGAAGAGGCCTTCCTCCAGCGCCAGCCCGATCGCACATGCGGTGAAGCTCTTGACGACCGAGTGCAGGTTGCGCGGCCGGTCGGGCCGATATGGCCAGCGCCAGCCCTCGGCTACCACGCAGCCGTTACGATGAAGCATGAAGGCGTGAAGGTCGAGGCCGGCTGCTTCGACGTCGTTCAGGAATTCGACGATGGCATCGGCATCCACGCCGGCCGTGGACGGATCAGCGCGCGTCAGACCATCGGCTTGCTGGGCCGCGATGAGGTCTGCTGCAGGCGTAGCGCCGCATTCCACGAAAAGGTCCGACATCGTCTCTCCTGCTATTTGAAAAATGGGTCGTGGCTTTGATCGTCGGCCCGGTTCGCACCTGCAAACATATCCGGCAGTGCGACAGCACGCGTCACACGATGCTAGGTGCAATAGCGCCCTCAAGGAAGCCCGTTTCGACGATCACACGCGGAAAATCAGATCACCGCACAGTTGGGTCCGCTTGCCCCATATGCTCGAAGAACCGGATAGCACGCGCATCGTCGGTATGTGCCGTGTTGATCCGCACCCACGCGGACACCTCGCCGTTCGGACGGTAGTAGCTCCCCGGCGCAAGCGTGATGCCAAATTTCAGCGCGTGATCGACCAGGACCATCGAGTCGTCTATACCGGGCACGCGCGCCCAAATGAAATTGCCGCCGGTGGGTTCGTCGAAGACTTCCCAGCCGTTTTCCTCAAGACGCTGAACTGCTGTTGACAGCGTGTCGTGAATGCGTCGCCGCAAGCGCTCGAGATATTTGCGGTACGTGCCGCGCTCAAGCAAGGCCGCCACCACGCATTCGCTAAAGCGCGAGCCGCCCAGGCTGGTGAGCACCTTTACATCGACCAGGTCCTTGATCAGGTCGCGCTTGGCCGCCAGATAACCAATCCGCAGCGACGACGACAGCGTCTTCGACAACCCGCCCACGTAGATCACATGATCGAGCTGATCGAGCGACGCAAGCCGTTGAGTCGGTGTTGCCTGGAAGTCTGCATAGATGTCATCTTCCACGATCATGAAGTCGTGCTGCTGCGCGAGTTGCAGCAGCTTGAACGCGACCTGCGGCGCGACATTCGTCGCGGTCGGGTTATGAAAGACGGTGTTGATGAAGAACAGTTTCGGCTTGATCGTCTTGAGCAAATGCTCGGCAACATCGACATCCGGTCCGCTCGCCAGACGCGGTACGCCGACAATCCTGACGCCCTGCAACTTGAGCAAGCCGAACAGGTTGTAGTACCCGGGGTCTTCCACGAACACGGTGTCTCCCGGCTTCAGCATGAACCGGACGACCAGATCGAGCGCCTGGCTCGCACCGCTGGTAGCAATGATGTTGGAAATGTCCGCCTCGATGCCGACCATCCCGAGGCGCATCTGGATCTGGTGCCTCAGGTTCGCGTCGCCGTGCGGCATGGCGTAGTCGATCACGCAGCTCGGGTCCATCCGCATGACCTGGCGCACGGTCTGGGCAATGCCCTCGATGTCTCGCCACGCTTCAGGCACGAAACCGCTGCTCAGCTTCAGGGACTCGCCGGGATAGTTGAACTGCTGCAGGATCTGATGCGATTCCTCCTCGGCAAGACGAGGATCCGAGCCGCCCGAAGCACTGCTCTCACTCCCCATGTGGTGCGCCACGTAGAAACCGGAACCATGCTTCGGCACGATAAAACCCAGCGACGAGAGCCGGTCATAGGCTTCGATAACCGGAAACCGGCTGATCTTCTGGGTGGCCGCGAGCTCCCGGATGGACGGCAGCTTCACGCCCGCCAGCATCTGCCGCGAGCGGATCAGGCCCGAGATACCGGTCACGAGTTGATCGGTCATGGGGACGCCATTATGGGGATCGATGACGAGGTTCATCGCGTGATCTCATGAAGTGTGCAGGGAAAATCACTGAACAGTGCGGGGCAACTGTTCGCGACTGTACATTCCCAAGATTGGAGTTTAAATAAATAATGCAGTCAAGAGGCCGTCTCTCTGTGAGCGGCCATGATGGGAGAAGGACATGCGAGAAATCCGGACCTTGGAGCAGGAACCCCATGATGCGCCAGCCTGCTGGCTCATCGATCGGCCACATACCCTGACGGTTTGCCGGGGTACGGTGTGGCTGACCATTGAAGGCGAATCTGACGACTGGTGGCTGCGGGAAGGCGAAACGCTTGAGCTTGCGCCGCGTTCGAAGGTCTGGATCAGCGCATCCGGCTCAAGTAGCCGTTTCGTTTTGGCCTCGGCACCGGTATTCTCCCCCACGCGGCGATTCGCTTTCTACTGGCTGCTGATCCGTTTTGGCCAACGCAGGACGCGGGCAATGTGAGCGGGTCGCGGCTTAGCCACCCGCTTGAGCCACCCAATATCGCTTTATTAAACGAGCCCTGATGAACGACCGACATACCTTCTCCGCAGAATCCGGCACGCCGGATACGTTCAGCATCGCGTGTCCGACGGTCCTGCCGCTCTCTTCAATTCTTCCCGAAGAGCCTCTGCTGATGATGGGCGCCGGCCCCGTTCCAATTCCCGACGCCGTGGCCCGAGCCAACGGCGTCGTGATCAACCATCTTGGCTCGACCATGGCCGCGGTTATCGGCCAGGTCAAGACAATGGCCCGGTACGTGTTTCAGACCGAATCGAAATGGGTGATGGGCGTGGCCGGGCCGGGGTCTGCCGCCATGGAAATGGCGATCACGAATCTCGCGTGGAAAGGCTCGCGCGTGCTCTGCATCTGCAACGGGTTCTTCAGCGAACGCATGGCGGAGATGGCGAGGCGAACCGGCGCCCAGGTGGAAACGCTGAATGTGGTCGACGGTACCGCCGCGGACACGCAGCAAGTAGCGCAAGCCATCGACCGGTTTCGTCCGGAGATCGTGACTATCGTGCATGGCGAGACGTCCAACACCGTCTGGAATCGCAGCCTCGAATCGATCGCCTCTGTCGCCCGCGCCGCTGGCGCGCTGGTGATCGTCGACGCGGTCTGCACGCTGAGCACCATGCCGCTGCCGATGGACGCATGGGGTATCGACGCCGTGATTACCGGGGGTCAGAAAGGGCTGTCATCAATTCCCGGTGTCTCGCTGCTCGCGTTCTCTGAAACGGCCTGGCAACGCATCATGACGCGACCTGTGCCCCAGACACATTGGTGCCTCGATGCTTCGCTGGCAACCAACTTCTGGCATAACGCGTCCTACCATTACACGGCGCCGGTGTCGGGCGTGCTCGCGCTCCATGAGGCGCTGCGACTGGTTTGCGCGGAGACGCTCGAGCGCCGGTTCGCACGTCATCAGCGGTGTTCGAACGCGCTGCAATCGGGCATTGAAGCCCTCTCGCTGAAGCTCTATGTTTCGAAGCCGAGCCGGTTGAATTCGGTCGTGGGTATCGCGTTGCCGCAGGGCATGAGCGGTTCGGATGTGTGCGCCCATATCTCGCGCCATCATCACGTCGAGATTGCAGGCTCATTCGGCGCGCCGATCGTACGGATCGGTCAGATGGGCGAGCAATGCCGGGAGCATCATCTCTTCAGGACCATCCATGCGCTCGGGCGGACCATGATCGACCTCGGCGTGCCGGTGGATCTTCCCGCGGGCGTGGCTGCGCTGGAGCGGTCGTTATCGGCGGCTTGATTAGCGCGAGGGCGCATGAGCTTCTCGCGGTCAGCCCGCAAGCGCCTTCGAACGTCGCCGACTCAGCCACTGCACCGTCAGCAGCCCCACCACCATCACCGTCAACGACAGCATCGTGGTCATCGTGCCAAGCGCATAGATCACGGGCGTGGTGACGGAAGTCGTGAGCCCCTGCAATTCCAGCGGCAACGTGTTCTGGTCGCCGATCGCCTGCGACGTGCGCGCGATCTCGTCCCACGACAGCGTGAAGCCGAACATCCCGACCCCAATCACCGACGGCCCGATGATCGGCAACACCACATGGCAAAAGCTCTGCCAGGGCGACGCGCCCAGGTCGCGAGCCGCCTCTTCGTACGCCGGGTTGAAGCGGTTGAAGACAGCGAACATCACGAGCAACCCGAAGGGCAGCGTCCACGTCAGGTGCGCGCCGAGTGCCGAAGTGTAAAGACCCATCGACGTGGTGTAGTTGTCGACGAATGATTGATGTCCCCACGCACCGGCCAGATACTTGACGCCGTTGTCCAGCAGCCGGAACGTCAGCCCGATTCCCAGCGACACGATGATCGACGGCATGATCAGGCTCGCGACGGACACATAGAACACAGCCGTGTCGCCGCGAAAGCGCTTGCGAAATGCGAGCCCTGCCGCGACCGAGAACAGCACGGTCAACACCGTGACGACAGCGGCAAGACGCACTGACCGTCCGAATGCGGCCCAGATGTCGATGTCCCCCACGCCTTGGCGCAACACCTCGAACCAGTGCAGCGAAACACCGCGCATGGGGAATGTGAGACCGCCTTCCGGTCCCTGGAACGACAGGATGAAGATTGTGATGACCGGTCCATAGAGGAACAGCACGAATAGCCCGAACACCAGCGCGAGCCAGTAAAAACTGGCGGGACGCCGCTCGCGGTGCTTCGGGTTCAAACTGGTCGCGGCCATGTCAAAGCTCCTTGCGGATATCGACTACGCGCGTGAGCGCCCAGACAATCATCAGCACGACGGCTAGCAGGATGATCGCGTTGGCCGCGGCAGCCGGAAACTGAAGATAGCCGGTCTGCACCTGGATGATCTTTCCGACCGACGCAATCTGCTGCCCACCCATCACGCCGACCGTCAGGAAATCGCCCATGACGATGGTGATCACGAAGATCGAGCCGATCACAATGCCCGTCTTCGACAGCGGCAACACCACCTCGCGGATCACCTGCCAGCCGCTCGCGCCAGCATCGCGCGCGGCTTCGAGCAACGACCGGTCGATGCGCATCATGGCATTGAAGATCGGTACGATCATGAAGAACGTATACAAATGCACGAACGCGAGCACGACGGAAAAGTTCGAATAGAGCAGCCATTCAAGCGGCTTGTCGATCATGTGCGATGAAAGCAGAGCCTGGTTGACCAGCCCGTTGCGGCCGAGCAGCGGTATCCACGAGATCATCCGGATCACGTTCGACGTCCAGAACGGAATTGTGCAGACAAGGAATAATACCGTCTGCATACCTGATGACCGGACATGAAACGACAGGAAATACGCGATCGTAAAACCGAGCACGAGCGTCACCGCCCAGACGATGGCGCAGAACTTAATCGTCGACCAGTAGGTCTTGAAGGTCACGCAGACATCGGTCATCGAAGAACAGCCGTCGAAGATCGCCGCGTAGTTCTTGAACGTGAATGCGGGGATGATCTGGTATTCGTTGAAGTCCCAGAAACTCACGATCAGGGTGATGACAAGCGGCACGAGAAAGAACAGGACGAAGGTCAACGCGAGCGGCGTTGCCTGTAGCCATGCGGCCGCGCGCCGATGCTTGACAGTCGCCTCCAGCGGTTGGATGGGAAGCTCGATCGATGCCATCGCGGATTACCTGGTGGATAAATAAAGGTGGCCGGCGACCACGCCGGCCCTACGCGGTCAGCCACATCAAGCCGCGATGAACTCGTTCCACTTCTGGACCATGTAGATGTTCTCGTCCATCACCGCGTTCCAACAGGCTATAGCCCCCATGCGCTGGTTGTACGAACCGCCGTCGCGCACCGTGCCCACCTTTTCGAGCAACTGGCCGTCCGGGGCCTTGATATCTTGCGCGGCCGGCTTGCCTTCGATCCAGTAGTCCCATTCATACGGCTGCATATGGGTCTTGGCGGTCTCGAGCACACCCGCGTAATAGCCCTGGCGCATCAGGTAAGCACCGGCCCAGCCGTCCTGGAACCAGTTGATGAACTCGTAGGCTGCGTCGAGCTTGCGGCCCTGCAACGAACGCGGCAACCCGAAGCCCGACGCCCACGAACGATACCCCTCCTTGAGCGGCTGGAACTTGCACGCAACCCCCATGGTGCGGACCTTCGTGACAGCGGGCGACCACATCGACTGGATCACGACCTCGCCGGACGCCATCAGGTTCACACTTTCGTTGAAGTCCTTCCAGAACGCGCGGAACTGACCGGCACGCTTGGCTTCGATCAGGATCTTGATGGTCTGGTCGATCTCAGCCTTGGTCATGTTGCCCTTGTCGCCGTACTTGACATGGCCCATTGCCTCGATCGCCATGGCCGAATCCATGATGCCGATGGCAGGAATGTTCAGGAGTGCGGCACGCCCCTTGAATTCAGGGTTAAGCAACTCTGCCCAGCTGTTGATCGGGCGTTTGATCAGGTCGGGACGGATGCCGAGCGTATCGGCGTTATAGGTGGTCGGGATCAGCGTCATCCATTCGGTGGGCGTAGCCGAGAATTCGGTCGAGCGCGGGCCCGTCAGGAACATCACCTTCTTGGGCGCCGTGCCCTGGTCGCCGATCTTCTTGCCATCGACCTCACCGCGGGTGAGCACCGGCGTGATCTTGTCGGCGAGCTTGATCTTTTTCACATCCATGCCGGCCAGCGTGCCGGCGGGGATCAGCTTCTTCAGCGAGAAGTACTCGGTATCGACAATATCGAATGAATTCGGCTGCGTGATGATGCGCTTGGCGACGTCGTCGGTGGTGACCGGGATGTACTGGATCTGGATGCCGGTGTCTTCCTGGAATTTCTTCGCAATGTCCGAGCTCTGGTTCACGGCCGTGCCCAGGTAGCGAAGCGTGATCTTTTCCTGCGCATGCACGTACGGAAACCCTGCAATGCCGGCCGCGGCGACCGCGCCTTTGAGCAAGGTGCGGCGTGACATACCCTTGCCCTCGCCCGCTCCCAGGCTGGATTCGGTCGTGGCGCTTGCGGGTGTCTCGCTCGCGCCGGGATCGGACGGGTGTTCGTAACGCTCAGTCATTGCAATCTCCCTCGGTTGAAATTGTCGTTCGGTGCAACGTACAACGGATAAGCGGTCTCTTATGCCGCCAATGCATGTGCGTCCTGCTCGTTCCACCAGACCACGACACGCGCATCGGGTCCCAGTCGTAGCGGGTCGTATTCGTTATCGGGTAGTAGTGAAACGAGGTCAGGTGAACCGTCGAGCGGTGCGAGCGTCATGCGCAAATGGGTACCCTGATATTCGGTTTCGCGAACCGTGCACGGGATGCCGCCGATCCGGCTGAAGCCGCTTTCGCTGGTGGGTGACTGGACGGGCGTGAACCCATGCGGTGCAATCCGCAGATGATCGGCGCGTACTGTGAACGCACGGCCGCTGGTACCGAGCACGTTATGCCCACCGAGGAAACGCGCGACGAATTCCGTGCGCGGCCGGTTGAATACTTCGTGCGGCGAGCCGCTTTGCTCAATGCGCCCGTGGCTCATGACAACGACCATATCCGCGAGCGCGAGTGCCTCTTCCTGCGAGTGCGTCACGTGCACGAACGTGATGCCCAGTTGCTTCTGCCAACGCTTGAGTTCGGCTCGCATCTGCACGCGCAGGAACGGATCGAGCGCGGACAAGGGTTCGTCGAGCAGCAGGCAGCGCGGCTCATTGAGCAGCGCGCGGGCGAGTGCGACACGCTGCTGCTGGCCACCCGACAGTTGCGACGGCTTGCGTTCGGCGTAAGCGCTCATCGCGACAAGTTCCAGCAGTTCACCCGCCCGCCGGCGGCGTACATCCTTGGCGACGCCGCGCATCTTCAGGCTGAACGCGACATTATCGAGCGCCGACAAATGCGGGAACAACGCATAACTCTGGAAGACCATCGCTGTGCCGCGCGCGGCGGGTTGCACGCGCGTGACGTTGCGCTGGCCGATGAGGATGTCGCCGTCGCTGATCGACTCATGGCCGGCGATCATCCGCAACGTCGATGTCTTGCCACAGCCCGACGGCCCAAGCAGGCAACAGTATTGGCCGCCGGGAATCCGCAAGTCGATCGAATCGACAGCGAGCGAATCCCCATATTGCTTCGATACATGCACCAGTTCGATATCGGCAGGCTCGGTTTTAAGCACGGTAGTGGACGGACTCATGGGCACGAACTCATGCAGGGCGTTTCCTCGATAAAAGCGCGGCGAGCGGCAACCAATACGGTGGCAAGCTACTGGCAAGACTCTTAATGCAAGACATATGCCAATTTGCTCACATATCGAAGCCTTTATGCGCACCATCACCCCTATTGAACGCAGACGATACGGCGTGTAAATTGCACACAATCCGAAATCGAACTATCGCCGACCAGCCCGCACAAGCGCGGTGCGCCCGGGGTTCGTCACGGGGCGCGATCCCCCAAAAAGGTTCACGCGCGGCACGTTGGTGCGCAGCGCGTTTGTCACTCAGGGCTTTTGCACATGGACACCATCCGCCACGCTCGCGCGTCGCACGATCCCGCGTTCGGTCCGCTCGCCACGCATGGCCGCTTTCCTTACCGGCCGATCACCGACACCGACTCGTTTCGTTGGCCGGGCGACACCGGCCTCGCCGTCTATCTCGGCTTCAACATCGAACACTTTGCGTTTGGCGAAGGACTGGGCGCGGCCCTCGGCCCGGTCTCGCCGCAGCCCGACGTGCTCAACTACAGCTGGCGCGAATACGGCAACCGCGTGGGTGTATGGCGCTGCATCGAGCTCTTCGATCAGCTCGATCTGCCGTCGGGCACGCTGATCAATACATCGCTGTATGACCACTGCCCGGAGGTCATCAACGCCTGTCTCGCACGCGGCGACGAACTGATCGCACACGGCCATACGAATGCGCACCGCCAGAGCGACCTGGACGAAAACAGCGAACGCGCGTTGTTGCTGCATTGCCGCGAACGCATCACCGCGCATGCCGGCACGCCGCCTTCGGGCTGGCTTTCGCCATGGATCTCCGAGTCCCGCGTCACGCCTGACCTGCTCGCGGAGACCGGCTACGGCTACACGCTCAACTGGTGCCACGACGACCGCCCGGTGCGCATGGCGACACGCGCCGGTTCGTTGTGGTCCATTCCCTACCCGCAAGAACTCAACGACTTGCCGATGATGGTCGGCCGTCACCTCGACGCACGAGCCTTCGCTGACATGATCGTCGACCAGTTCGACGAAATGCTCGAACAGGCGAACCACAGCCGTCATCCGCAAGCGCTTGTGATGGGCATCGCACTGCATCCGTATCTCGTCGGACAGCCCTACCGTTTGCGCCATTTGCGTCGCGCACTGCAGCACATTGCCGCCGCCCGCGCGAACGGCGACGTGTGGATGACAACGCCCGGCGCCATCGCTCGCCATATGGACGAGATGGAGCGCGCGGGCCTCGCCGGTACGCGTCAACAGGCCCTCCTCCCGGCAGAAAAATGATGCCGAAACCCGCATTAAAAGCGGCTGCAAAGCCTCGCCGAGAAACTGCGCACGATGCAGCGCAGGACACCGATGCCCGCCTCTACCAGGCCATCTTCGACGGTGTACTCGATCATCGCCTGACGCCCGGCACCAAACTTCCAGAGCCAGAGTTGTGCCAGTTGTTCGGCGTCGGCCGCGCGGTCGTGCGGCGCGTGCTGGAGAGGCTTGCCTATGACGGCATCGTTGCACTGCGGCCGAACAAGGGCGCGGTGATCGCCGAGCCGACGCCCGCGGAGACACGCGAGATTTTCGAAGCGCGCCGCTCGATGGAGCGCGTGCTGGTGGAGCTCGCCGTACAACGTGTGACTGCCCGCGACATCAAGGAACTGCGCCGTCAGCTAGCCGATGAACACGAAGCCATGCACCGCTTCGACCAGCCCTCCTGGGCGCGGCTTGCAAGCGACTTTCACCTGCGCATTGCGGCGCTTGGCGGCAACTCGATCCTGCAACGCTACCTGACGGAACTGGTGTCGCGATGCTCACTGATCGTGGGTGTCTACGAGCCGCCGGGCCATGCGCCGTGCGAGCACGAGGAACATGCGGCGATCGTCGACTGCATAGAAGCACGGGATGCAGCCGGCGCCGTGACACGCATGGAAGCGCACCTTCGCGAGCTGGAAGAACGCATTGAGACGTCACGCATGCTGGGCGAGAAAAGCCTCGGGCAATTGCTCGGCATGACTTGAATCCGGGTGCCAACCTCCGGGCGTCAATTCTGAGCCCACTGATCCAGGCCATCATGGAAATCGACTTCGAAGCCATCACCGAATATCAGCGATACAAACTCATGGCGAGCCTGATCGTGCCGCGTCCGATCGCGCTGGTGACAACCATGAGCGCGAGCGGCACGATCAACGCGGCACCCTTCTCGATGTTCAACATGCTGGGTGAAGAACCGCCCATTGTGATGATCAGCATCAACCGCCTCGACGATGGCTCGCTCAAGGACACCGCCGTAAATATTGCGCGCAGCCGCGAGTTCGTCGTGCATCTCTGCGACGAAGCGATGGCCGAAAAAATGCATCGATGCGGGGAACGTCTGCCGCCCGATGTCAGCGAGCTCGAGAAGGTCGGACTGACGCCGACGCCAAGCTCGCGGGTCGCGCCGCCGCGAATCGCAGAAGCGCCGGTCGCGTTCGAATGCACGTTGTGGGAGACACTGGAAACCACGAGCCGGCAGATCTTCATTGGTTGCGTTCACAGACTGCATGCACGCGACGAACTGATCGATACTGAAACATGGCGTGTACGGCTTCAGCACTACTTCCCGGTCGGACGGTTTGGCGCAAGCGACTATGTCACCACCCGCGAGCGCTTCACGCTCGGCTGACCGACTTCGGAGACTCTATGCACAACGCGATCCTCGCCACGTCCACCGAAGGCATGGTCACCAGCCCCCACGCTATCGCAAGCGAGGCGGGCCTCGACGTGCTGCGCGCGGGCGGCAACGCCATTGAAGCGGCCATTGCGATCGGCGCTGCGCTGAGCGTGACGTATCCGCATTTCACCGGTCTTGGCGGCGATGCGTTCTGGGTGATCGGCGACCGGACCGGCATGCTGCGGACGTTATCGGGCATCGGACAAGCAGCGCAGACATTGCCCGCTTTCTCCGCCGCGATCCCATTGCGCGGCGCCGGCTCGACGCTGACTACCGCAGCAACGGTCGATACCTGGCATCAGGCGTATGCGATCAGCCAGACGTCCTGGGGCGGCCAACGCACGTGGTCGTCCCTGTTCGATCGCGCGATTGGCTACGCGTCGGAGGGATTCCCGGTCACACCATCGCAACACTTTTGGCAGCACCTTCGTGCCGGCGAATTGCGCGCAATGCCGGGCTTTTCGGCGGTATTTTCACCCAACGGACATGCGCCCGCCATTGGCGAGCGCTTCGTTCAACCAGCACTCGCGCGCAGTCTTGAACGCATCGCCACCTACGGCGCGCGCGAATTCTACGAAGGCGAACTCGCGGAGCGCATTGCCCGCGGCCTGCAGCAGGCCGGCTCGCCGCTGACGCAAGCCGACCTTGCGAAGACCCGCGCTCGCGATGAGGCATCGCTGCGCGTGACGTATCGAGGCGGAGAGCTCGTGAGCCTGCAACCGCCCACGCAAGGCGTCACCACGCTGCAGATCATGGGTACGCTCGCACGATTCGATCTGTCGTCCATCGCGGAGGGAAGCGCCGACTACTATCACCTGCTCGTGGAGGCAGTGAAATGCGCGTTCGTGGACCGGGACCGCCTGGTCTCGGACCCGGAGTTCAATCGCGTGCCCGTCGACGAGATGCTTTCGACCGACACACTCGATACCCATGCACGCTCGATCAACCTTCACAAAGCGCGCGCCTGGCCGCACGTATTCCGCCCCGGCGATACGGTGTTCATCGGTGCATCGGACGGGCAAGGCCGCAGCGTCAGTCTGCTGCAAACCGTCTACTTCGATTGGGGCAGCGGTGTTGTGGCAGGAGACACCGGGATTCTCTGGCACAACCGCGGCGCGTCGTTCAGCGTTGATCCGGCGCATCACAATGTCGTGCAGCCGGGCAAGCGGCCATTTCATACGCTCAATCCCGGCATGTACCTGAAGGATGGGCAGCCGCATCTGCTGTTCGGCACGCAGGGCGCGGACGGCCAGCCCCAGACGCTGGCAGCGGTGCTGACGCGGCTGATCGACTACGGGATGGACCCGTTGAGCGCGTTGGCTCGTCCGCGTTTCCTGCTTGGCAAGACCTTCTCAGATACCCGCGACGCGCTCAAGCTGGAGGAAGACGCCGGCGCCGACGTGCTCGCCGCCTTAGCCGCACGCGGGCATGAAGTAAGCGCTATTGCCGCGCAGAGTCCGCTTGCGGGTCATCCGGGGGTGATTC
This sequence comes from Caballeronia sordidicola, assembly GCF_000729995.1. Classification (GTDB taxonomy): domain Bacteria; phylum Pseudomonadota; class Gammaproteobacteria; order Burkholderiales; family Burkholderiaceae; genus Caballeronia; species Caballeronia sordidicola_A. Next base: position 95,848 of record NZ_JNFG01000011.1, read on the forward strand.
GAATTGGATCGGATGGCACGCTGTCCGGGGCACACGATCCGCGTAGCGACGGCCAGGCCATGGGACTTTAAACTCACGAAACGCATCGTCGGAACCGATATGGCTTTTCGCGGCGCGTGGGTAGCATCATTGAAATGTCCTGCCACTTTGTTCCTGATCCGGCTTCGCTCAATTCGAAACCTGATTATTCAACCAAATCAAAACGACTATACCGATATTTCTATAAATCATCGAGTCGGATAGTCCATTTCTCCTGGCGTTAATAAATCCATTGCGTCTTCTCGAATTAAACATGCTATTCGGACGAATCGGTAAACCCGCAAATTAAAGACTTGTCGAAATCAATGTCAATTGTTAAGTTGACGGAATTCTCGATACGCGCAACATGCCGTACATAGCCAAGCCAGCCGGTCATTGTGAAGCGTTCTTACGAATTTCGATCTCAACAGAGCCGTGCGAATTGCAGCTGAATTCATACCGCATATTCCCGCAATAGATCTCGCTCAATCCATTGCATCGGCGACCCGACGTTCCGGGAAGTTTTATTTCTTATTTTAAAACGCGATCATTCGATCGCGGGGTTGCACTCGCCTGGAGAAAATCCTATGAACACTGTTTCTTCGAAGCAAACCCAAATCCGGTCCTTTCAGCTCGGTGGTCCGCGAGCGTGGTGGATCTGGGCGCTTTCCGTGGCCTTCGTCATTTATCTGTTCAGCGTCCAGACGGGATATTCAATCGTCAATGCCGATGTGCAGAAAAGTGCGTCACTGAGCGTCGAACAGGTCGCCACCGTGGCGGCCGTTTATACGTGGGTATTTGCCATTTGCCAGTTCTTCGGCGGTGCTTTGCTCGACCGCCTGGGCGCACACAAGGTATTGCCGATTTCGGTGGTACTGGTGACAGCCGGTGTATTCCTGTTCGCCAATGCAGAAAGCTACGGCACGCTGCTTGCCTCCCAGTTCGTCATGGCGGTCGGCGCATGCACGGGTTTTGTCGGTGCCGGATACATAGGCGGCCAATGGTTCGGCATGTCCCGCTTCAACTTCATGTTCGGACTCGTCCAATTCTGCGCGTCGCTATCTTCGGCGTTCTCGGTCAATGCACTGCAGCTCGGACTGAATGCAATCCCATGGAGGGAACTGTTCAACATGGTGGGCGTTGCCGGAATCGCGCTGTCGATTCTCGCCTTCTTCTTCCTCAAGAATCCGAAACCGGTCGAATCAACAGGTGCAGGCGGTGTCGGAACGTTCGTGCATTCGGTGCTGGACGCGCTGCTGCAAGTGATCAAGATTGCGCATGTGTGGTTGTCCGCGTTGATATGCGCCGCGTTGTTCGGCAGCATGCTCGCGGCAGGCGTGGTCTGGACACCCAAGCTCATGGAAATCCGAGGGGCTTCCCCCGCTACGGCAGCATTCAGTTCCTCACTCCTCTGGCTTGGTCTTGCGGCGGGCTGCCTCGTGATTCCCGCTCTCTCCGACAAGATCGAACGGCGCAAGATGCCCATCGTGATCGGCATCGCCGTCCAGCTCGCGAGCGCGGGCGCATTGCTTTATCTGCCGTCCGTATCGATTCCCTTTGCGATGGCGCTCAACTTCCTGTTTGGCTTCGCCAACGCGTCGCATATGCTCACGTTCAGTAGTGCCGCAGATGTGGTGCCGCCACAATTGATCGGTACGTCAGCCGCTTTCGTCAACGGCCTCGCGTTTATTGCTGGCGGGATCATGATCGCCGCGCCCGGCTCGCGAGTTGTATCCGCAGTCGGTGCAGGCCTCACGGACCATACGCTGGCGGTCGCGGAATATGCGGCACAGCCCATCATGTTCGCGCTGGTGGCAGCGTTCACCATCTCTCTCATCATGAAGGAATCGCATCCGGCGCGCCGCTGATTCTTCGCGCTCCTCAGATTATCGTGGCCTCGGGGCCGCGCATCAGAACACGTAACTATCCGGAAGATTGACATGACACACTTGAAAGCTTTGCGCGCCGACGTGGTTACCTTTAGCGGCGACCCCTTTCTCGAAGCCGCCGAGAAATGCCTGGTCCACATTCCCGACGCAATCGTCGTCATCGACGGCGGTCACATTGTCGACGTCGGGCCTGCATCGGAAGTGGCCGCACGGCTGCCCCCAGGCGTTAAAGTCCAGCACTATCCCGATGCGATCATCTCAGCCGGCTTCATCGATACGCACATCCACTATCCGCAGACAGAAATGATCGGTGCGTACGGCCAGCAACTCCTCGAGTGGCTCAACACCTATACGTTCGTCGCGGAGCAAAATTTCGCAGATGAGCTGCATGCGCAGAAAATTGCGAAAGTCTTCCTACGCGAGCTGTTGCGTTGCGGCACGACGACTGCCGCTGTGTACTGCACGGTTCATCCGGGATCGGTAGACGCATTCTTCGAGGAGTCGGCGCGTTTCAACACGCGCATGATCGCGGGCAAGGTTCTGATGGACCGCAATGCGCCGGCAGCGTTGCTCGATACCGCCGAACTCGCGCACACCATGAGCTCGGACTTGATCGCAAAGTGGCATAAGCGCGGAAGGCAGCTGTATTGCATTACGCCGCGCTTCGCCCCCACCAGTACCGAGGCTCAGCTCGATGTGTGCGGTACGTTGCTCAAGGAGAATCCGGATGCTTACGTGCAGACTCACCTGTGCGAAAACGTGGATGAGATCGCCTGGGTGATGGAGCTGTTCCCGAAGCGCAAAAGCTATCTGGACGTCTATGCGCACGCGGGTATCGTGGGCCCACGCTCGATCTATGGCCACGGTGTTCACCTGACCGAGGAAGATCTTTGTACGTGCCACCAGACGGGTGCGGCTCTCGCGCATTGTCCGACGTCGAACCTGTTCCTCGGCAGCGGCCTGTTCCGCCTGTTCGACGTCAAGAATCCAAAGCGCCCGGTGCGTGTCGGACTGGGAACAGACGTGGGCGCGGGCACGAGCTTTTCGCAATTGCAATCGCTCAATGAGGCTTACAAGGTCGCGCAAATGAACCAGACGAAGCTCAACGCAATCCAGGCGTTCTATCTGGCAACGCGCGGCGGTGCAGAGGCGCTCTACCTGCAGGACAGGATAGGGACGGTCGCGAAAGGGTATGAGGCCGATCTCGTCATACTCGACCGCAAGGCGACGCCGCTGATGTCGTTGCGATCGGAATACTGCAAGGACATCGTCGAACAGCTTTTCGTCCTCATGACGCTTGGCGATGATCGTGCAATCAAGGCGACCTACGTGGCCGGCGAGCAGGTGTATGAGCGCAACTCCTCGGGAGATGGCTTCCAATATCCAGCGGCTGCATAGTTGCACGGGATGAACGGCGCGCGTAAGCCATCCGGCGCCGGTTGCCACTGAACCGCGCGTCAGGTCTCGCGCAACGTCGCACGCAGAAAGTCCCTCACCGGTTCGCTGTCGCGCGGCAGTCCGGTTGCTTTCGACCGGTATCGCATTCATCTTGACGAAGGCGGCGGCGCCCGGCGGCGAAGCGTTGTCGCATGTGCTGGCCGCCTTTTTCGTATCGGTCTCGTCACATGCATCGTTCCCCGCCGTGATGGGCGCGTACTCCGCACTACTCGGCTTCTTCGTCCCGTCAGGCGGCGGCAAGTGGATCATCGAAGCACCGTACGTGATGCAGGCGGCCAACGATCTGCGGGTGCATCTGGGCTGGGCTGGGCCGTGCAGGTTTATAACGCTGCCGAAGCACTGCCGAACCTGATCAATCCGTTCTGGATGTTGCCGCTGCTCGGCGTACTGGGTTTGCGGGCCCGCGATGTCGTCGGCTTCACGTTCACGCAGTTGATCGTGCATGTGCCGCTAGTGCTGATTCTTCTTACGGTGCTGGCGGGCACGCTCGAGTTCGTGCCGCCGGTCATGCCCTAGCATGTCGTTCGCCTGCCTTGCGGTAGCCTGCCTTGCGGTGGCCTGCATTAAGGCAGCCTGCCCAGAACCGCGCCAATTTCGTCCTTCGTGAAAGCACGCAGCGCCTGCGTGCGGACATTGCCGGCAGAGCCGAGCGCGCAGCCAAATGCCGCGAAGCTCTGATCGTCGGGCGCCTCGACAATCACGACAAGGTCGTGGTGGCCCAACGTCCAGTAGATCTCTTTCATTTCGCAGCCAAAGCCCTTGGCCAATTCCGCCGCCTGACCTGCGCGTTGCGCGGTGTTTTTGACGGAACGAATTCCCTGGTCAGTGAAGTTTGCAAGAACCACATAAGTCGCCATGACAATTCTCCCTACGATTGAAACGTATCGGGATACCTCCGCGCGAGCGGCACCGTTTGCGCGTAACTTGATTTTAGGCAATGAAATCGAGCACGATCGGCCGTTTTCCCAAGGCCTGCCTGCATCGCATCGTGGCGCTGTGCGAGTCCCAGGTGGAAAGTGGAAAGGGGAAAACGCTGCCTTCGCCGCGCATCCAGGCCACCTATACTGAAAGCGGTGGTCCTTCACGGCAACGCGTCACGAGTTGTCATCGGGCTGCCAGTGCGAAATGGAGCCACTCCATGACAAGCGTTGCGCAAATCCTCAAGTCGAAACCGAACCAGAGCGTCTATACGATCACGGCGTCGGAAAGCGTCTACGACGCGATCAAGCTCATGGCGGTGAAACAAATCGGTGCACTCGTCGTCACCGACGGCGACAGCATTGCCGGAATCATCACGGAGCGTGACTATGCGCGAAAAGTGGTGCTGATGGACCGCTCGTCGAAGGTGACGCCGGTGCGTGACATCATGACCCAAGCAGTGCGTTGTGTGCGGCCTGATCAGTCAAGCGACGAGTGCATGGCGCTGATGACCCATCACCGTATGCGCCATCTGCCGGTGCTTGATCGGGATCGGCTGGTCGGCATGGTCTCGATCGGCGACCTGGTGAAGAACATCATCGCGGAACAGGAATTCACGATCCAGCAGCTCGAGTACTACATTACGGGCGAGCGGGCCTGAGCCGGTGGCATCGCTGGAAATCAAAACGCCACGGCATAGGCTTCATCTTTGCACGGCGTCCGCGACCGTGGCGGGCGTGTGCCCCAAGCGCGCCAGAATGCGTGCGTAGTCCTGCGGCGTGTCCATATCGACGACGAAACGATCATGCGCGGCTTCGTGGATGAACACCTCGTCCGGATGCTCGGCGATCAACTTGCGGCACCCGGGATTGACGTGTCCGCTGATGACCTCGGCGGCGTAGCTGGAGGAAAAAGCCACGGGGTTACCGCGCTGTCCGTTGAACATGGGAATCAGGATCGACCCGCGCGGCATCGCGGCAAAGGCGTTCACCACTTCCCGATAGTCGGCGGCTTCCAGCAGCACCTGATCGGCAAGACAGACCAGCACGATGCTGCACGGCGCGCGGAGTGCGGCAACACCCGCCGCGACCGACGTCATCTGCCCTTGCTCATAGCGCGGGTTGCCCTGGAACGTGACCTGCAAGCCGTCCAGCGCCTCCATCACGGCCCGCCCCTTGAAGCCGGTCACCACCACGATCTCCTCAGGCTCCGCAGCAGTCAGTGCGCTCACAGAGCGCCTGACTGCCGGCTGCCCATCGACAGGAAGCAGCAACTTGTGCGAGCCCTCCATCCTCGATGACAGGCCCGCAGCCAGAACGACGGCCGAAAACTTCGGCGCAGCTGTGTTATGAACATCGTTCATGTCTTCTCCCGTTCCCGCCTGCCCTGCGCAATCGCAAGATATTTATCGGGCGAATGTTCGAACTCGATCTTGCATCCATCGCAGCAAAAATAGACACGCTGCCCGCCGTGGTCGACAACATACTTCGCCAACGCGATATCAACAGGCATGCCGCACACCGGATTGATATAACGGGCGACCGCGGGCTCGACCGATGCCATCGACTCGCATGGCGGCACTCTCGGCACGGCGTCGTCGCCAGCGCCGACGTCGGCTCCGGCAATACCCGGTGCGCAGGCGTCCGCTGCCGCTCGTTCGAGTTCGCGGCGCAACGTCACCAGCCCCGCGACGGCGCCCAGCGCGATCTCCAGCGGCGTATGGGCATGAATATGCGGACCAGCGGGCGCATGCAATGCCTTGAGGCGCTCCGGTGCGATGCCGCGCAAGAGCATGGCGTCGCGCAATTTCTCCGCCTTGCGCGCGCTTGCCACAAGCAACACGGCCGCCGCCGATGTACGCAAAGCAGCCTCGAGCGCGTCCTCGTCGCAATCGCCTTGCGTCGCGACCAGAATCATTTGCGGCTTAACTTGGCTCAATGCGTCGATATTGAAACCTTGAATGACGTGGTCAAGGCCGAGCGCAACAAGCGGCGTGCTCACATTCGCCGCAGCACAAACGCGCAGCCCCACGCGTTGCGCCAGCACGCACGCTTCGAGCGCTGTCGGCGTCGAGCCCAGGACGAGTACCAACGGCGCAGGCAGCGTCGGCTGAATGAAAAGTTCGAGCGTGCCGTTGCTCGCGCAAGGCATGGTGTGCAGTTCAACGTCGGAATCGGACATGACCGGTTCGTTGCTGATGCGAACGCGCTTGGGACTTCCCGAACGAATGGCTTGCAGCGCGGCCTGGATCACGATGGTTCGCGAACAACCGCCGCCAATCCAGCCGTGCAGCACGCCCTCGCCGTCGACCAGCGCCTGCGCGCCGACCCACGCGGACGTAGGGGGCCCGGCCCTGATCACGGTGACCACCGCAAACGGCTGTGCTGCTTCAATCAGCCGTTGCTCGAGTTGCAGGAGGGTATCGATATTGGCGCTCATTGCAGTGTGGACAGCACTTGGGGCAGCACACGCTCGAGACTCGCCAGATCGCGTGCGCCTGCCAGCAGATCGATATAAGGCATCGCAGCCTGCATGCCGACGCTGGACGGTGTGAAGTCGGCCCGGTCCGCGAGCGGATTGAGCCAGACCAGACGGCGGCAACGCCGCCGGATCGTGGCGAGCGCTTGTTGCAAGCTATCGGGCTCGCCGGCATCGTAGCCGTCACTGACGATTACGACAGCAGTGCGCGAATGCAGCAGCCGGGTTGCGTGCTGCTCAATGAATTCATCGAGACTCTCGCCAATGCGCGTGCCTCCCGCCCATCCCGCCGACAGCATGTGCAGCCGCTCCTGCGAACGTCGCGGGTCAGGGTCACGCAACGCTTGCGCGACACTCACGAGCCGCGTGTGGAAAATAAAGCAGTGAACGTCTGTTACTCGCGCGCTCAGAACCCGCGCCAGCCGCAGATAGAAAAAGCTGTACAGGCTCATGGAACGGCTGACGTCGAGCAACAGCACAATGCGCGGACGCAGACGCCGCTTCCTGCGCCAGCCAAGGTCGATCGGCAGTCCGCCGCGCGAGACACTGCGACGGATCGTCCACGCCATATCGATCACACGACCGGCGTTCGCGCGGCGTTCACGGCGAATCTGGATGCCTCGCAGCCGAAGAGCGAAACGCCGGATGGCGTCATCGATTGCAAATAGTTCGTCCGGTTCGTTGAGATGGCGGAAGTCCGCATGCGAGATGGAGGTTTCGCCTGAGGCGCCCTGGTCGGCCGCGCTGCCGTCTGCATGCATCGGGTCCGCGCCGCGTCCGGCCAGGGACAATGGCATGCCTTCGCTGTCGTCACGCTGGCCGAGGTCCTTGTCCCGCTCGATCCGGCCAGTGCCACCGGCATGCGTTTCGGTCAGCACCCGCCGATTCGGTATCAGGAAGTATGCGTCGAACAGGTCATCAAAGCGTCGCCATTCTTCTGCACGCGAGCACAGCACGGCACGCAGGCTCCAGCGCAAGAGCTGGCTGTTTGTCTGGCCCGTGAGCTGCGCGACTTCCATTGTTGCCGCGATGTCGCTTGTCGTCACACGAAAATCATTCGCGCGCAGCCACCCGGCAAACCCGGCGTAGCGGGCGACCAGAACGTCCTCAACGTTCGATGGAAGCGCACGATCATCGGTTCCACTATTCACGCTCAACATGCGGCCACCAGTTTCTCGACGACCGGCCGTGTCAGGCCGGCCTGATCCTCGCGCGTTTTCACGAGCGCGGACAGCGAATCCATGATCTGTTCAACGCCATCCGTATCGATCACGCTCACCCCCAGACGTAGCAACGCGGACACCCAGTCCAGCGTCTCGGCCAGACCCGGTTTCTTCTGCAAATCCATCTGCCTGACCGACTGCACGAATTCGACCATCTGCCGCGCCAGTTTCTCCGGCACTTCCGGAATCTGCGTACGCACGATCAGCAGCTCCTTTTCGAAGCCCGGATAGTCGATGTACTGATATAAGCATCGGCGGCGCAACGCATCGGAGATCTCGCGCGTTCCATTAGAAGTCAGGATGACGAAAGGCCTTTCGGTGGCGCGTATCACACCGAGTTCCGGAATCGACATCTGAAAGTCGGACAGCAACTCCAGCAAATAAGCTTCGAACGCTTCATCAGTACGGTCGATCTCGTCGATCAGCAAGACAGGCGCCGGCGTCGTCGTGATCGCTTCGAGCAGCGGCCGCTTGAGCAGATAGCGTTCGGAGAAAATATCCTGCTCCTTGTCGAGAACCGATCGCTCGTCCTGTTCAAGCAACTTGATCGCGAGCAGTTGATGCTGGTAGTTCCACTCGTACAGCGCGGAGTGCGCGTCCAGGCCTTCGTAGCATTGCAGCCGGATCAGCCGTGTATCAAGGAGCCGCGCAAGCGCTTTCGCCACCTCGGTCTTGCCGACACCGGCCTCACCCTCAAGCAACAAGGGCCGGCGCATTTCCATCGTCAGCAGGAGGGTTGCCGCAAAGCTGCGCTCGGCAATGAAACCATGACCCTCCAGCCTCTGCTGCAGGCTCACGACTTCGCTCATCCTGTCCGTCGCCATGACTGCCCCTGTCCGGTCTCAGACCGGCTTGCGGGTGAAAAGCCCGCGTAACCATTCGCGCATGACGGCCCACGCCAGCGCAAGGCCGTTCAGTTCGGAGGACGGGGCATGAGCGGCTAGGGGTGCGCTCGTGGACACTTCCGGTGTCATTGGCGTCGTTTGCGGGCTCGAAGAAGCCTCTAGTCGTGCCGCAAAGTTGGCGACGAACTGCTTGAGCATCTGGTCCGCCACCGGACCCATCAGCCGGCTGCCGAGCGCGGCGGCCTTGCCGCTCATCGTCACCTCGCTCCTGCCCGTCAGTTCGCACGCATCGCCGGCGGCCTGCACGCTCGCGACCAGATCCATTGATGCGGCCGAGCTGCCCGTGGAGTCCGTGCCCTTGCCCACAAGGTGCAAACTGCGCGCCGTTGCGTCGAGGTTCAACACCTCGATATCGCCTTTGAACGACATCGTGGCCGGACCGAGCCGCACGGTAATCGTGCCTTTGTAGTGGGTGGCATCCACGCGTTCAGTGATCTTCGCGCCGGGCATGCATCCAGCCACTGCCTCGATATCCTGCAACAATTGCCAGGCGGTATCCGACGAAGCGGCTAGTGGAAACACCTTTTCGAGTACGACTTTCATTCGATCATCCTTGGCGTCTTCAGGTTCGTTCCCGGGCAAGCCGCTACTGCCTCGTCAGCCCCAACGAGTGGCACTGCTGCCACACGCGATACGCGTTGTGCGGCATGTTCATATGCGTCACGCCCAGGTGCGCGAACGCATCGACCATGGCCGACGTAAAGCACGGAATCGATCCAACGTGCGGCGATTCAGCCACGCCCTTCGCGCCAATCGGATGATGCGGCGACGGCGTGACGGTGAAATCGGTTTCCCAGTGGGGCGTCTCGACCGAGGTCGGTATGAAGTAATCCAGCAACGTCGCGCCCAGCAGATTCCCCGCTTCGTCGTAGGGCATTTCCTGGCCCATCGCAACGGCGAACCCTTCCGTCAAGCCGCCGTGGATCTGCCCTTCGATGATCATCGGATTGATCCGCGTGCCGCAATCGTCGAGTGCATAGAAGCGGCGCACACGCGTTTCCCCTGTATACCGATTCACGTCGAGCACGCAGACATACGCACCGAACGGAAACGTGAAGTTGGGCGGGTCGTAATAGTCGACGGCCTCGAGCCCCATCTCCATGCCATTGGGAACGTTGTTGTAAGCGGCCCAGGCCACTTCCTTGATGGTCTTGAACTGGTCGGGCGAGCCCTTCAGTACGAAACGGTCGAGATCAAACTCGACGTCGTTCGGACTGGCTTCCAGCAAGTGCGCGGCAATCTGCCGGGCCTTCTCGCGAATCTTGCGCGATGCCCGCGCGATTGCGGCGCCCGCTACTGGGGTGGAACGCGAACCATAGGTGCCGAGTCCGTAGGGCGCGGTGGAGGTATCGCCCTCCTCCACCGTGATCACCGACGCGGGAATACCAGCCTCTGAAGCGATGATCTGAGCATAGGTCGTCTGATGCCCCTGCCCTTGCGTGATCGTGCCCATGCGCGCAATGGCCGACCCGTCGGGATGCACCCGTATCTCGCAGGAATCGAACATGCCGACGCCCAGGATGTCGCACATCTTCGACGGCCCCGCCCCCACGATCTCGGTGAAGTTCACAAGGCCGATACCCATCAGCCACTCGGCGTTCGGATCGGCACGCCGCGCGGTCTGCTCGGCGCGCAACGCCGGGTAGTCGACAGCCGCGAGCACCTTCTTGAGCGCCGGCTCATAGTCGCCCGAGTCGTATTCAAGTCCGAGCGGCGTGGTGTACGGAAACTGCTCCTTGTGGATGAAATTGCGCAAGCGTATTTCGGCCTTGTCGATGCCGAGTTTCTGCGCCAGCACGTCGACCATCCGCTCGATCAGATAGACCGCCTCCGTCACCCTGAACGAACATCGGTAAGCAACACCGCCGGGAAACTTGTTCGTATATACCCCATCGACCGATACAAATGCATTGGGGATGGCATAGGACCCCGTGCAGACATGGAACATGCCCGCGGGCCATTTGGTGGGATCGGCGCAGGCGTCGAACGCACCGTGATCCGCCGTGACATGTACCCGCAGCGCCTTGATCCGGCCGTCGTTATCTGCGGCCAGTTCGCCGGTCATGTGATAGTCGCGAGCGAAAGCCGTCGAGCTCAGGTTCTCGATGCGCGATTCGATCCACTTGACGGGCCTCCCAAGCACGATTGAAGCAACGATCGCGGTGACATAGCCCGGATACACACCTACCTTGTTACCAAAACCGCCGCCAATGTCCGGCGAGATGATGCGGATCTTCGACTCGGGAATGGACGACAGCAAGCCCACCACCGTGCGTACCACGTGCGGCGCCTGAGACGTGATGTAGACCGTCAGGTCGCCTCGCGCCTTATCGAAGGAAGCCACGCAACCGCAGGTTTCAAGCGGACACGGATGCACGCGCGGATACAGCATGTCCTGCACGACGGTGACGTCCGCGTTATCGAACACACGATCAGTCTTGTCCTTGTCGCCAATGTTCCACGTAAAGATATGATTTGGATGCGTGCGCGCACCGTGTGCGCCGGTCTGCTTGTCGCGGATGTCCTCGCGGATCACCGGGGCATCAGGCGCGAGGGCGGCGAACGGATCGACCACCGCCGGCAGTTCTTCGTACTCGACTTCCACCAGTTCCGCCGCGTCGGCGGCGACATAACGATCGTCGGCCACGACGAACGCCACTTCCTGATTCTGGAAGCAGACCTTTTCATCGGCGAGCACGGCCTGCACGTCGCCCGCGAGTGTCGGCATCCAGTGGAGCTTGAGCGGCTTCAGGTCGTCGGCGGTCAGCACCGCGTACACGCCTGGATGAGCGAGCGCACGCGACTTGTCGATGCTCTTGATTCGCGCATGAGCGTAGGGACTACGAACCATTATTCCGAATAACATGCCCGGCATCTTGATGTCGTCGACGTACGTGCCCTTCCCCTGGATGAACCGCGGGTCCTCGCGGCGTTTGCGCGAGCAGCCCATGCCTTCCAGCGCGGCGAGACGGTCGAAATTGGAGTCGATATTTCCCATCACGGTTCTCCTGGTGTCAGTGCGCGTGCGCCGGCATCAGCGGATGCGAGGTCTCGACCGTTTCGCCGCGTAGCTTGCGCGCGGCATATTGCACGGCCTTCACGATGTTCTGATAACCCGTGCATCGGCACAGGTTGCCCGCCATCCAGTAACGGATTTCCTCCTCGCTCGGGTCGGGGTTCTCCTGCAACAGGCGATAGGCACGCATCAGCATGCCCGGCGTACAGAAACCGCATTGCAGGCCATGCTCCTGCATGAACCCTTCCTGTAACGCGTGCAGTTCACCGCCCGGCGCAAGACCCTCCACGGTCAACACCTGCGCGCCTTCGGCCTGCACCGTCAGCATCGTGCATGACTTGACCGACATGCCGTCGAAATCGACCGTACATGCACCGCAATGCGATGTCTCGCAACCGATATGCGGCCCGGTATGCAGGCACTTTTCGCGCAGCGTGTGAATCAGCAATTCGCGCGCTTCGACCACCACATCGGTCTCCTTGCCGTTCAGCGTGAACGACACCATGACTTTCTTGTTCATGTGTTTGTCTCCGAGAAACCCCGCCGCTCAATGAACCATGCTTAATGAACCATACTCAGTGAACCGCGCGCGAAAACGCGGTGGCAAGCGCGCGCCGCGTCATTTCGCCCGCCATCGCCGTCTTGTATTCAACGTCGCCACGCAGATCCGCAACCGGCGCGCAGGCGGCCATGACCTGGCGCGCAGCTTCGGCTACCGTTTGTTCATCGAAAGGATTGCCGCGCAGCGACTGCTCCGCAACGCTCGCCCGGAAGGCAGTGTCCGCGACATTCGTCAGAGCAATGCGCACATCGGCTACTACGCCGCCGTTCATGCGCAGCGTCACGGCCGCGGCCGCGGTCGCGAAATCACCCGTCTTGCGCTTCAGCTTCGCGTAGCAATAGCCGCTTCCTGCTGCGGGCACGGGTATGCGAATCTCGGTCAGGATCTCGCCGGGTTCGAGCAGCGTCATATAAGTGCCGAGAAAGAACTCGCCGGCGGCCACGACACGTTCGCCGCTTTCGCCCACCAGCACGAACGATGCATCGAGCGCCAGCATCAGCGCGGGGTGATCGTTGCCGGGATCGCCGTGAGAAATATCGCCACCCAGCGTGCCCCGGTAGCGGACCTGCGGATCCGAGATCTGGCGCGCGCCTTCCACGATCAACGGGCATTTTGTTTGCAGCAGTTCGGACCAGATCAGTTCGTTCTCGGTAGTCATCGCGCCGATACGAATTTCGCTGCCCGCCTCCCGGATACCCTTGAGTTCCGCCAGCTTGCCGAGGTCGATCAGATGACCGGGTTCGGCCATGCGCAGCTTCATCATCGGCAACAGGCTGTGGCCGCCTGCAAGCAGCTTCGCGGTGTCGCCGTGCTCGCCCAGCAGCGCGATGGCCTCCGGCAAGGAACGTGGAACGTGATAGTCAAATGGACGGGGGATCACAGTGGTCTCCTTCGGGTTTCATCCGCCGGCGAACTAACGCGTAGCTGAAGCGTTATTGCATCAACCTCCAATCAGCATTTCACATTCGGGCGCCACCATTCAACGCGATTTCCCGAACGGCAGTTCGCTTGCGCCAATTAACGGAAAACGGGCATGAAACCCGAAACGCGCCGGGTGAGCCCGTCAGGTGCGGCGCTTTGCCGATCCGCCCTGAAAAATTACGATTTCACGACGCAGCGCAACAGTTCAGGAGGATTTCCTGAATGGCGGGTTTACCTGCGCGAACGGCGCGAAAACTTGCACGAATTTCGGAAAAGACATACAACAAAGAACCATCGCCGGAGAGCGATGATCGCTTTTTCAGGGCAGGAGGCCTTGGATGAAACCGCTTGAACACGCTGGGCCGCCGGCGTCGGAGCATCGTCGAAACGAGACCTTCCAGCACAAGCTGGAGCAGTTCAATCCGGGGATGGTCTGGCTCGACGAGCAAGGGCACGTGACGGCCTTTAACGACGTCGCGCTGCAGATTCTCGGGCCGGCCGGCGAGCAATCCCTGGGGGTCAGTCAGGACAAATTGTTCGGCATCGACGTGGTGCAGTTGCATCCGGAGAAGAGCCGCGACAAGCTGCGCTTCCTGCTGCAATCGAAGGACGCGGGCGGCTGCCCGATCAAGTCGCCGCCACCGGTGGCGATGATGATCAATATCCCCGACCGGATCCTGATGATCAAGGTGTCGAAAATGACGGGCGCCCAGGGAGCCTGCGGCACCTGCATGATTTTCTACGATGTCACCGATCTCACGACCGAACCATCCGGGCAGCAGTCCGGCGGACATGCTGCATTGCCGCGCCGGTTGTTCAAGATTCCCGTCTACCGGAAGAACCGCGTCATCCTGATCGATCTCAAGGACATCGTCCGCTTTCAGGGCGACGGCCACTACACGACCATTGTCACCCGGGACGACCGGTATCTTTCCAATCTTTCGCTAGCGGATCTGGAGCTGCGACTCGACGACAGCATCTATTTGCGCGTGCACCGCAGTCATATCGTGAGCCTTCCGTACGCACTCGAGCTGGTCAAGTCGGACGAGAGCGTCAACCTTGTGATGGACGACGCGGATCATACGCAGGTTCCGGTAAGCCGGTCGAGAACCGCGCAATTGAAGGAGTTGCTTGGGGTGGTTTAGAAGGGATGGGATGGGTGAGAAAGCAGCATTCGCCATGGTGATGCACAGCTTCTCTTTGGCGTTTTTCTACACCAGTGGAACAGTGAGTTTCCGGGTGATTGATCTGCTCTGGATGCTACCCAAAAAATGTCCGCCGGACTTCCTTGCAACCATCAGGGTTCGGCGGCATTGCGACTCACTTTGCCGAGCCAGCTCACGCCAGCATCGCCCATGCTGCCAGTGCACCGTTATAGCTCGTGTAAAAGCCGTACGCGTCGTACACCGCACTGCCCCAATTGCCCTGGGCCTTCGCAGGCAGCGCAGCGTTCTGAACAGGATCGGACACGTTCCTGACAAACCCGAACTGCGTGGCGGTCCCCTTGCATGCCTCGCCGATAACCGCGTCGTCCATCTCGATCGACGTAAAGGCTTGATAGGTCCCCGCTGTTGTTCCCACGACGAACGTCGATGTGGTCAGCAAGGACGCGCTACCACCGGTTTGATCGTCGATTTGCGGCGTTGGGTCGCCAAGGTTCAATCCATTGGGATCGAGCTGCGCGAGCGTGTAGTGGGTACCGTACTGCTGGCTGAACTGCGACGCCAATGCCTGGAGATCGCTGGTCTTCGTCGGCACCGGAAACAGAAGTTGCTTGAAGTTCGCATTGGCAAGGGTCGAATCGTTCGCCTTCCATGCACACTCGTACACCGGCCAGTTCTGCGATGGTTGGCCAGCCTCGAATAACGTCCCCGCGCTGACGGCGCGCACAGTACCGATGTGGTCCCCCGTCTTCGCGCCTCCCGCCGTCCCGATAGACAAGATGACGGCCGGCTGCACCTGCGTGATCATCAGTTTGATCAGGTCTATCAAATACGCTGCACCTGGCCAGTCCAGATGCGTATTCGATTTGAACAGCAACACATTCTTTCCGCTGACTTCGACCAGCCTGTATTCGCCCCAGTAGGTCCAGCTCGAAGCCGCGCCTGAAGGCATATTCTTTGAATATTGCTGCCAGTCCGCCCACGTGCCCCGCGACCTGTCGCTGTAGGGCATGGTGGTGCCGCCCGCGCAGAAAACGTGTTGCAGTGCTGCCCATTCTGCTTCAGCCCACGTGATCACCACCGCCGACGCCCTGGGCAATGCGCCCGCTGGTGCGGACAGCAAGCCCGGTGCTTGCTTGCCCACCAGCGCGTAGTTCACGACCGGGAGTGCCGGTGCGTCCGCAATGCCCGAGTGGCCCGACGACTGCCTTGCCTGCTCAAGGGACATGCCAAAACGCAGCTTTGGATTGTGGCCGTTGTCCATGATCCCTCCTAATACGATGCACAATGGTTTTAAAGCGCGCCCGTCACGGCACCCCTCACTGCCTGGGCGACGTGACCAATTTGACTTCCAATAGCGTTGCGACCGACCCGGCCTCGCCATGATGGGACCCATGCAACGACCCGCTGCAAGGGGTGTTTCCACACACCAAGGTTAGTGCAGAACATGGCAATTCACCAGCGTGATTTGCGGTGCAAAACAGTCATTCAGAAAGCCTTCAATTCGCTTATGTTCCTATCGATTTGCTATTCATGACAGCGGGTTGCCAAGCCGTTTCGACAAGAATCAGAAAGCGAAGAGCAAGGCGAAAAATGACGAACACGTGGCGTCGAACCACTATCACGATAGAGCGGAAAATCGACTCACACCGGTTCATCCGTATACAAAATAAAGCGCGATTATTTGTTGGGCTTCATGCGCTTGACACACTTTATCGCGGCTCGATTTGCGAGCGCTTTTGCAAGATCCGTCCCTCAAGAACTATGTGTGCTCGGCCTCATTTCCGGCTAATTCTGCCTTACGATCATTTGGATTACTGACGTATCCTCAAGTTGCCGTTGATGCCTTTTCGCGACCGATTTTCTCTTGCGAAGAAGCATACTCAGGCAGGAAAATTTGCGTCCGGACGCGCAAACGTTCAACTGTTAAGCGACTTCCGAGTCCGGATATTAAAAACAACACAACCGCCCGCCGGTTGGTTGTTTTGGACTCAGGGAAACTCGATCATGACAGGTGCAATCGACGTCGACGACGTCATCCTAAACTTCGATCCCGCCCGCGTGCAGAGCCGCTTTCGCATGGCCGGCACCGGGCTTGAACTCGTGTCCGCCGAGGCGGCCTTGCCGGGCGCCGTTCCATGGCCGAGCGGCACGGCTCCGAAACCGGCGCCGCTCGGCGCCGCGCCCGCTGAAACCGACGACCTGTCGCGCTTTCACGGCTACGACGCCGTCGTCGTGACATGGACCGCGGCTGAAGCGTCCGCGCTCGCTGCGCTGTTCACACCGGGATATCCGGTGTCGGCGTGGTACGAATATCGTCATCAAATCGATACCTACATTCCGCTCGTCACCGGTGCGAAAGCGCCCTTCAAAAGTAGCGAGCCGGACATGGCTCGCTACTATCACAGTCTCGGCCTCTACTTCCCCTGCACCATCGGCACCAAACGCGTACTGCTTTTCAAGTCCGGGCTTCATCTGGACTACGACGGACCCGCTACGCCGGTCCAGCGGCTAATGGGCGAGATCGCGACGGCCGTGGCGCCCCGGATTTTCGTGACCACAGGTACCGGCGGAGGTATCGGCGCGGATGTGCATCTTGGCGACGTCGTGATCGCCGGCACGGTCCGGTTCGACTGCCAGACGCAATTCCGCGAAAAACCTTTCGCCAATAGGCAATACAAAGCCAGTGCCGTTTCGTCGGGTGCGCTGAAGGCCATGACACCTGCGCTCATGAGCGTCAATGCCGCGCGCATCCCGGGCGCGCTAGCTGTGCCAGACATTTTCTCGTCAAGCGCGGATGCCGTCGTCACTACCGACTTTTTTGCTTTTGACGACTCGACGAACCACTACAAGTTGCAGGGACTCGGGCGCGCGTGTGACATGGGCGATGCGATGGTTGCCGATGCGCTGCAATCAGCGCCGCATATCTCGTGGTATTCAATCCGCAACGCGTCGGATCCACAAATTCCCAACCCTGATAACAACATTCACTCGGCCTCACAGCAGGCCGCATTGATCTATGCAAAATACGGCGGCCTGACGACCGCCGCGAGCGTCATCGCCACCTGGGCGGTCATCAGCAACGCCTGATCGTGGCGAATGATGGGAGCGCTTCAACCTGAGGAGAAGTCAAATGAATGCTTATAAGCTTGGCCGCCAGCATCGCACCTACGATCCCCGGATACCCCACATGAGCGCGCTGCTCGCCGGGCAGACACCTGCGCCACCACCGGCGGCAATCGACTACACGAAAGGCATGCCGGCGAACCTCGGCATGATGCTCAATGACACGCTCGGGGACTGCACGTGCGCTGCGTTCTATCACGCGTTGCAAGTGTGGAGCTTCAACGCCGCGTCGAAGATCGACACGGAGCCCGACAAGGATGTCGAAGAACTCTATGTTCTCGGCTGCGGCTACAACCCGAAGGAAGGTGGCGAGGGCCCGGGTGGCAACGAGCAGCATCTGCTTACCTATTTGCTCAGGACCGGGGCGCCAATGGGCAATAGCGAAACCCCAAAAAAGATCACCGCTTTCGTCGAGGTGGATCCGCGTAACGTGGACGACGTGAAGCGCGCCATCGTCGACTGCGGTGTCGCCTACATTGGGTTCAATGTGCCGCAATACATCGTTCCCGCACCGCCCGCGGTGCCGCCAAAGGTGTGGGACGTGGAGAACAGCAATCAGGCGATCGTCGGCGGCCATGCCGTCGTGCTGGCCGGATACGACAACTCAGGCGCGCACCTCATATCGTGGGGCAGCTACTACACCATGACGTGGGCCTTCTTCGCGAAGTACGTCGACGAAGCCTACGCCATTGCTGACTCCACATGGTTCACGACTAAGAAAACGACTCTTGGCGGCTTGACCCTGGCTCAGCTGGAAGAGCAGATGAAGGCCCTGAAGGGAAACTGACCGATCCACCGCGAGATGCCGGCGGCCCTGCCTCGGGGCCGCCGGCGTCGATGAACGAGTGGAACGAGTGCGGACGTGCCGACTGCAAACCTGTTTGGCACGCCCGGACAACCGAGGCGTCCGCTGTACATATCGAAGAAGGTCAGGCAAAACGATTTATTCAAGCATGCCGGCTATGTGGCAGGCATTCCGGTCATATGCAGTAGCCGGGATTGCCCGCCACGCTCCTACTCGGAAGCGGATTTCCTGAAGGCTATTCTTCCCCTTGCGCAAAAGCGTGCGTCGAAGAAGGGGCAAGCAACCGTCCCGTGAGTTCGGCGCTGTGAATCCGCGGGCTCCGGCGAGCAGTGCTGTCGCCGGCGGTCAGGGTGAAGCTGCGGCAAGCCCCGGCATCTTTACCCTGAACGGACCAGCCCAAATATGACGGATCAGCCGTGTCAAGCCGGCTTGATCCTCCATGTCCTGCAGCGCATAGTCACGCTGCTGGACAGGCCCCAACATCTGATAACAGCCGGATGTCCTACTGCCCCTTGTAAATTGATTGCATATCGACAGGGACTTGTGCCCGGCCTGCTTCCGAGGTACCGCTGGACGACGTACCGTATTCGCTGTTTTGCGGAGCCGCCTGCATTTGCGCTTGTGCCTGGTTTTGCGCAGACACGCGCGCCAACGCTGCTTGCAAGTTAGCGGGATAGGTCGTATCGCTGGCGTTTGCGTCATAGCCGGCCTGTTGAAGCTGGACGAGTTCGGCGCGCACTTGCTCGCGAGTGATCGATCCGCTCTGCTGAGCAAACGAAGCGATGGGAGCAGCCAGGAACGAGGCCGCGAGAACTACATAGATCGACGATTTCATGTTATCTCCAGAAAGAGTTTCCCGCGCCTGAAAGCCAGTTCGCAGGCTGTTTCCCCGGTTTGATTGAGAGGTAGTCGCCGGTGTCACACACGATTAGGAATATTTATTAAGTGCCATGTAACGCCGTCACAAAACTCGACCGATAAAAGCAATCTTGAAGGGTGTTTATAAACTTCGTTCTGGCTTCAGCATTGTCTTGGCGAGGGACTGCTATCGATCGGTCAACGTAGTGTCGTCGCCAACCGGCCTGGCCGAAACCGTACACATGGAGGATAAGCCCGGATTTTTTGGAGGGACCGGAGCCCCGCGAAAGGAGGGTAGTACTGCCAGTGCGGAAGCGGCCAGCCGGCGATCGAGCCAACCTATCTTTTCCCGTTGCCGGGCGAGTAAAGGACTTTCACCTTCAAGCAAGTGCGCCCTGCCGGGCGCACACAAAAAAAAGGCACCCGAGGGTGCCTTAAAGTGAATCTGAGTGAATCTGGTTATTGTTTTTGGTCTCTCTCGCACCGGCCCCAAATGCCGACGGCGCCCCAATAAGTGAATTGAAGCCATTACAGTGGAAACTTGGATGCTCCGATACGTGAGAGTACTAACGGCACGAATTGGTCAAACTTGAGGCGATTAGGGAATCTACTAATCCCAACGAAGCATGCCTGATCATCGACCAATGGAGTCAACACTCCCTTCAGGCCACCTCGAAGAGAACCCCGCACGACACGCGGTCCAGCAGCAACGCATGGTTTTCCCCGGTCCACCAGCGCGCAAAAAATCCTTCAGGGTGATGCCCGATGACAATCAAGTCCACCTTCAAAGAATTGGCGAGGCGCGGAATCTGATCAACGGGATTGCCAGTCGCAAAATGGCCCGTTGCGTCGACGTCCCACTCCCGGAGCTTGTCCACGCCCTCCTGGAGAATCTCGCGGGCAACCTGTTCGTCGAGGTCGAAGCTGATCGCGGACAAGACATCGAACCCGCGCGTCCAATACGAGCAGTCGGGAATAGAAAGCAGGTGAGTCTCGGCATGCAGTTGCTTCGCAAGCATTGCACCGCAGCGTAACGCGGTCCTGCCCTCCGGCGTTGCGTCGTAACACAGCAGAAACCGATTGAACGGGGACATCATCGTTTCCTTTACGGAAAGTCCGGCGGGGATCCAGCCGAAGGCCGTCCGTCCAGCGTGGTTCCGTGTAAGCGCCGGTAAGCTCGTTGCAGGCACGCACCCTTAGCAGTTCCTTGCTCTAAGTTTATATCACTTTGTGATATATAAAACGACAATTTACACGATGGCCTGACTCACAACCGAGCTGCCATGACGGCCCGAAGCCGCTCCGACGAACACCTTGATATATGTCATAATCACATACTTTTTTACACTATGTTTGGCAGGAGACACTGCCTGACGGTGAGGACGCCCGACATAAGGTCGCTCACACTATCTTCCAAGCTTATGGTCCGATCCGCTCTCGCACGTTGGCTTCTCAGCTTCTCCCCTTCACCCGTCGCACTTGCGTGGCCCGAACGATTCAGGTCCTGTCTCGGCGCCCTGCTCGGCATATCCTTCACCGCAGGGGTGATGCACGTTTTCCTGGGCGACAACGCGTTCATCCCTCTGCTGGTTGCGCCAATGGGGGCCTCCGCAGTGCTGCTGTTCGCTGTGCCCGCGAGCCCTCTCGCGCAACCCTGGTCGATCGTCGGCGGCAATATCGTTTCCGCGATTATCGGCGTGGCGTGTGCAACCTGGATCACGAACCCGATCGACGCCGCGCCGATTGCAGTGGCACTGTCGATTGGTGCGATGTTCGCGTTCAGGTGCGTGCATCCTCCCTCGGGCGCGGTCGCGCTCACTGCCGTGCTCGGCGGGCCAGCCGTGCATGCGCTCGGATTCGGATTTGTCATTGCGCCAATAGCAGCGCAGTCGTTTGCACTGCTGGCGGTCGCGATCGTGTTCCACGCGTCGACAGGGCATCGCTATCCTCATGCAGCGCGCTCAGCGAAGGAGACCGGCGTCCGTGCGCCGGCGGCCAGTCCTGGCTTCACACGAGAAGACCTCGAGGCGGTGCTCGGCCGTCGCAACGAATTGCTGGACATCGACCCATCGGATCTCGAATCGCTGCTGCTGGAAATACAGCTGCAATCGTATGCGCGCAGTTTCAGCGGACTGAGCTGCGCGGACATCATGTCCAGCCCCGTCGTTTCGATCGCATCCGGCACGACGATTACCACTGCCGCCGCCATGCTCAAGCGTCATGGCATCAAAGCGCTTCCTGTCATTGATGACCGCGCGTTCGTGGTCGGCATCGTCACTCAGGCCGACGTCGCGAGAAACATGGCGGCCGGAAAGCTCAGGGTGTTGGCGACATTGATCGACAGATGGTTCGCCGGGCCCGGTTCAGCACTCACGGTCGCGTCCATCATGACGACCCACGTGTCCACAGTCAGCGCCACGACATCGATTGCCAAGCTCGTGCCACTATTCGCCGCCTATGGCCACCACCATATTCCGGTGCTCGATACGCAGGAAAAACTCGCCGGCATGATCACGCAGGCCGACCTGATACTGGGCCTCTACCGGCAAACGCACACCTAGCCGAGGCGAGAAACGCGAAGCTGGCACTTGGGGACACAGCCGCCGGCACGGCTTACTGCTATCCGGCCTGACTACGCAGGTGGGCCAATCTCGACGCCGCCGCCTTGACTGGCTTACCGGTAATTTCGTCATGGCTGTCGGCGCTTAGTCCTGCAAATCGTCCATTGGCCTGCGCGTGCTGCAGCACGTCCTGCGGAATCAGCGACGCCAACACGAACGTCACGCCGGCTCCTGCCGCCATCAAGGCGATTGTGCCGGCTATCCATAGTGCGATGCCCATTTTCGACTCCTTCGCTTGATCGTTCGTTGTTGGATCTCTTCAGCATCTGTCGGGCCTTCATGGGCGCGACATCGAAAATATCTCAATCCGATTTCATTTAAGCATCCGTATCGCATGGCAACAAGTTAAATATATTGCTGTTTACATGCAATAATTTTGAATATAAAAAGCGCTTGAAGCGATAGTCAGGCAGGTGGCTGATGGTTGCAGTTGATCCACGGTGCAGAACTCCCGCCCTTTCAAATCAAACTATTTGCATGCAGGCCCCATGGACGTCGAACTCGCGCGCACGTTTCTTCAGGTGGTCAGATCGGGAAGTCTGGTCTCGGCAGCCGCACACCTGCACGTCACCCAGACCGCGGTGACCGCACGAATCAAAAACCTCGAAGCGCAACTGAAGTGCCGCCTGTTCGAACGCAACAAAGCGGGCGCGCGGCTCACCACAGATGGTGAAAAATTTCTCGGCTACGCCAGCCAGCTCGTCCAGACGTGGGAGGCGGCGTGCCGCGATCTGCCATTGCCAAGCGGCTACGACGACATGTTCACGTTCGGTGCGGACGCGAGTCTCGCGAATCCACTCGTGCTGCATTGGGCCGCCCGGTTGCGCCAGGATCTATCTACCCATGCAGTGCGCGCGGAGTTGGGAGACGGTGCTGTGCTCCAGCAAAAAGTGCGCGGTGGCGTACTCGATGCGGCGCTCGTATACGGACCGGAGTATGTCGCGGGCATTCAGGTCGAGGAGATAGTGGAGGAAAAGCTGGTGCTGATCCGGACATCACAAAAAGCGGGACCGTATGTCTACGTCGACTGGGGTCCCGAATACAGGCGACAGCACGACATATCGCTGCCCGAGCACGCGAAGTCGTCGCTGTATTTCAACCTCGGCCCGCTGGCTCTGCAATACATCCTTCAGTTTGGAGGCTCGGGCTATTTCAGAACCCGCGTCGTCAAGTCTTACCTCGATCATGGCGTCCTCGAACGAATCGTCGAGGCACCTGAGTTCTCCTATCCCGTGTACGTGGTCTATCCGCGATCGTCGAGCAGAACCGGCTTGCAAGCGGCGCTGACCATCTTGCGACAAGTAGTGAAGGAGGACGCCGACTGGTCGCAGCGATGGGACTTCCTCGTCTAGCGTTGCACCGGGCTCTCGCGCGCTTGACCGGTCGTCTGTGCTCTTTACAGTTCCATCAGCCCAAGTGCGCGTCACACCAAGCTTCCCGGTCCTGCGCATGCAGGACTCTTCCATATATATCACCATGTGATATAATTTAAATGTAGGTTCGTGACAGGACTTTTCCCCCCATGAAAGAAGCTTCCCGCACACTCAGCAAAGAAAACTTTGAACAGCTGTCCGAGTTCCGCTACCAGATGCGGCGATTCGAGCGGTTCTCCGAGCAAGCCGCTCAGGATGAAGGCATTACGCCGCTGCAGTATTTGCTGTTGTTGCATATCAAGGGGTATCCGGACCGCGATTGGGCAACGGTGGGCGAACTCGCTGAGCGTCTTCAGGCACATCACCATGGCGTAGTTGCGCTCGTGTCGCGGTGTGAAGCGTTGGATCTGGTCAAGAGAAAGCCTAGCGAAACTGATCGCCGCCAGGTCGAGGTTCATCTGCTGAAACCCGGAGAAAAAATCCTCTCGCGGCTAGCCGAATTGCATCGGGCAGAACTGAAGTCGCTCGCGGGGACCTTCCGCGTTCCGCAGGTCGATCTTTAGATCGATGCATGCGGATGCAATAAACAAATCCGAATTGTTCAGGAGTTAATGTGCACGAAAACGCTTCACGAGGTGATTTTGCAGCGAATGCTCATCTGCCGCGCATCACGGCCATTGCGGTAGTAATCGGCGCGTTGAGCACGGTCACGGCCTATGTCCTGCTCCACCTGATCAATTTCTTCACCAACCTTTTCTTCTTCCAGTCCCTGTCGTTTGAGAATCACTCGCCCGCGGGAAATACCCTCGGTCTTTGGGTGATCGTAATTCCCGTGATCGGTGGCCTGGTGATCGGACTGATCGCGCGCTATGGCAGCGAAGCCATCCGCGGACACGGCATTCCTGAAGCGATCGAAGCCATCCTGTTCGGCAAGAGCAAGATGTCGCCGAAGGTCGCGGTGCTCAAGCCCCTGTCCTCCGCAATAGCCATCGGCAGCGGCGGCCCGTTCGGTGCGGAAGGGCCAATCATCATGACGGGTGGCGCCATCGGGTCGCTGATCGCACAGTATTTCCACCTGACCGCCGGTGAACGCAAGACGCTGCTCGTCGCCGGTGCCGTAGCCGGGATGACGGCGGTGTTCGGTACACCTGTCGCGGCGGTCCTGCTCGCGGTCGAGTTGCTGCTGTTCGAACTGCGCCCGCGTAGCCTGCTGCCCGTTGCGGTGGCGTGCGCGGTGGCTGGGTTCACGCGGCCCCTTCTGATCGGCAGCGGCGCCCTGTTCCCGTTGCAAACCCTCCCACTGGGTCCGCTCGGCCTCATTTCATGCGTGGTCGCGGGACTCGTGGCGGGCGCCATGTCCTGGGGTTTGTCATCGGCCTTATACAAGGTCGAGGACCTCTTCGGCAAATTGCCGATTCACTGGATGTGGTGGCCGGCGCTGGGCGGCATTGCGGTCGGCATCGGCGGATATTTTGAGCCGCGTGCGCTCGGCGTGGGCTATGACGTCATCGGTGATCTGCTGCATAACCATCTTGCGATCAGCGTCGTGGCCGGTCTGATACTGGTGAAGGCGATCATGTGGGTCATCGCCCTCGGTTCCGGCACATCCGGAGGCGTACTCGCGCCGCTGCTGATGATGGGCGCGGCCATGGGAACCATCTTCGGACCGTTCCTGCCTGGCGGGGAACCCGCAGTATGGCCGCTGGTATTCATGGCGGCGACGCTCGGCGGAATGATGCGCGCACCGATCATGGCAACCGTGTTCGCGTTCGAACTTACCCATGACGCCAACGTGCTGCTGCCTCTCCTCATGGCGTCGGCTGTTGCGTACGGATTCACGGTGCTGCTGATGCGGCGCTCCATCCTGACCGAGAAGATCGCGCGCCGCGGTTATCACATCTATCGGGAATACGGCATCGATCCTCTTGAACGCCATTTCGTCGAAGAGGTGATGACGCGCAAGGTCGAGACGATCGATGCGGATATGCCGGTCGCCGAGGTGCTCGCAAAATACTTTGGTGAGAAGCAAATCCATCGCGCGTTTCCGGTGACGCGAGACGGCGCCCTGGTAGGGATGATCGAGCGTGACGGATTTATCGCGCGAACCGGCAATCCAGCCATCCAGGTCATGAGCAACCTGTTCGGCGCAAACACACCCATCATGGCGTTGCCCGGCGAAACCTGCCGGATCGCGTCCAACCGGTTGGCCGTGCATGGGCTCGAGCGCTTGCCCGTGGTCTCTGATCCGCAGTCGCGTCATCTCGTGGGCTTGATAAGCCGTAGCGATCTGGTGAAACCGTCGCTCGCTTTCTTCGAGGAAGAGGAACATCGCGAGATGTTCCGGCGCTCTCCCCTGCACCATTTGAAAAAGCGGTTTTCACCGGTGCCCAGGCATAAAGACTAAGCAACCCGCGAGCGCCCGTAGGCCGCTCCCAAGGCTGTAGCGTCCGACGCCTGGCGGCTCATCGCGTCGACCGATTGGAAAACGTCATGTCTTACAAAACGATCGAAGACACCATCGGCAACACGCCGCTGGTCCAGCTCCAGCGCATCCCTGATGACGGCACAGTCAAGCGGGGCACCGTGATCCTCGGCAAGCTCGAGGGACACAACCCCGCGGGCTCGGTGAAGGACCGGCCTGCGCTGTCGATGATCAAGCACGCGGAAGCCCGTGGGCACATCAAGCCGGGCGACACGTTGATCGAATCCACGAGCGGCAATACCGGGATCGCGCTCGCGATGGTGGCGGCAATCCGTGGCTACAGGATGGTCCTGATCACGCCGGAAGATATCTCGGTAGAACGCCGCCAGAGCATGGCGGCCTTCGGCGCGCAAATAATCCTGACGCCGGCAACCGGTGGTATGGAATACGCTCGCGATCTGGCCGAAAAAATGCAACAGGAGGGCCAGGGCGTGATCCTCGACCAGTTCGCCAATCCCGACAATCCGTTGGCTCACTACGAGACCACCGGACCCGAGATCTGGCGTGACACGGCGGGACGCATTACCCATTTCGTCTCCGCGATGGGGACCACCGGCACAATCATGGGTGTATCGCGCTTTCTGAAGGAACAGAGCGGGAGCGTGGAAATTGTCGGCGTGCAGCCGGAGGATGGTTCGCGCATTCCCGGCATCCGTAGGTGGCCGGAATCGCATACGCCAAGGATTTTCGAGCGAAGCCGCATAGATCGGATCGAGACCGTCAGTCAGGCGGCGTCAGAAGCCATGGTGCAACGCCTGGCTGCCGAAGAAGGCATCTTTTGCGGCGTCTCGGCAGCGGGCGCGTGCGAAGTCGCTTTACGGATCGCCCGTCAGGTTGAAAATGCGACGATTGTCTTTGTAGTGTGCGATCGCGGTGACCGGTATCTGTCGACGGGACTATTTCCGGCGTAGGAAACTCGGCTTTTCGTCGATGGCGCCATGCGGTGTGTAATGCCGCTTCCGCGTGACTAATACCTCCTGGTCCGATTCATTCTATATCACATCGTGATATAATATTGATGTCGCGTTATTTCACGCGAAGGGCTTCAGTGAACAGGAGGTGGTCTGCCATGTTGATCACATTCAAATCGCGAGCATCACCCGACGTGTTGATGCTTGCCGACCTCGCAACTTACCTTCTTGGTATTGTTGGCAAACGACTTAGCCCGCGTGGAGTTATCGCACGCGATGAGTTATCAAATGTCATTGGCCGGATGGAAAACGCCATCGCGGAAGACCAGAGAACGTCTGATGCACACGATGAGATGCACTACGGAACACAAACGGGTGTACATGAGCGCAGTGCAGGACTCGCACAGCGCGCGTATCCTTTTTTGGGCATGCTTCGTGAAGCTCGAAAAGAGGATGCAGACATTATCTGGGGCCTGTAGAGACGCGCTTGGACGAGCCGTTTGAGAAAGAATATTCGCTGTCTTCTCCGGGCCGACGTCGCCGCAGATGATCATCGGCCCGGCACCATCGTGACGGGCTTGACGACCTTGCCGGCCGAATCAACCGAGACACACTTCAGACACAACGGCGCCCTGGCTGGGGCGCGCCTCAGCTAT
Source organism: Caballeronia sordidicola (assembly GCF_000729995.1). GTDB lineage: Bacteria > Pseudomonadota > Gammaproteobacteria > Burkholderiales > Burkholderiaceae > Caballeronia > Caballeronia sordidicola_A. The sequence goes on from NZ_JNFG01000011.1 coordinate 123,231, forward strand.
TGATCAGATCCAACAAGATCAGCGACTACCCCTCGATTACTCCGCGATTACCCCAATAAGCACGCACGGAAACCCATACGACGTCTGTGCGGCTATTCCGGCATTTCGTTTGCGCATCCCCGCATTTCCTGTCGCTCCTTTAATTAAATCAACGACTTGACCCTCTGGTTTCATCGCCATGCCGGTTGGCATAGCCATTGCAATGATGAAACCACAATGTTGCGCGCCGGCCACGGTCGCGAAACAACAAGAGGAGACACGATGAACGCCAACGCCGACCTCGATCCGCTCGAGACCGCTGAGTTCTTGCATGCCCTAACTCCGGTTCAGGCGCATAACTGCATTCAGCTCCCCCCCGATCTTGGCAACCGTCCAGCGGACCCGTCACAGCGCGAGCGTGCGTACGCGCCAGACTCGCTAACGGCGGCGACATCGGCGTCGACCACTTCTCGCATGCATCGGCTGACAAGCGCGGCCACGGCCGGATTCAAAGGAACACCACACCTGACGCTGCCACTCACGAGGGCATCGCCGGCCGGACTCGCACCATCACGCCTAGAAGACACCGCAATGCCTTTCTGAAAGGGGCTCACCATGCAAGTCACCGGTATGCTGCACGGAGCCAAGATGCTCCAGTTCGTCGATTTCCCCACTACCGAGGTATTGGGACCCGACGCCAGCGAGGAAGAGATCAAGGCGCTGATCGACAGACATGGCCTGATCTTCATCAAGCCCGTGTTCAAGGGCGGCGTTGGCAAGAAGGGCAAGGCCGGCCTGATCGGCAAGGCGACCGACCTGAAGACCGCGCTGAAAGAAAAGGAACGTTTGTACTTTGTCGAGCACCGGGTCGGACACACGGTGGCCAAGGCCAACGGCGTGACCTTCGAAGCCGGCGTGCCCGCCGAGCACGAAGTCTACTTTTCGATCACTGACTCGACGCATTACCGCGCGCCGACGATGACGCTCACCCATCACGGCGGCATGGACATCGAAGAGCTCGACAGGAGCCAGGTCGCGCAAATACCTTTTGACCCGCTCACCGGGTTGAAGGCTTTTGTGGTCGCCAACGCGCTGTCCGCGCTAGGCGCGCCCAAGCAGATCATCTCGCCGTTGGTGCAGCATCTGCCCAAGCTGTGGGAGCTGTATCACGACTACGGCATGTCCACGCTCGAGTTGAACCCTATCCGCATGCGCGTGGACAAGAAGGGGCGCATGACACCCGTGGCCTGCGATTTCAAATGCGGCTTCGACCGCGACGATCCGCGCTGGCGGCGGCTGAATTTGCCCGCAAGCCTGTTCGCGGTCGACTACTCCGACTTCGAGCAAGAGATCAATCAACTGCGCACATACCAGGGCCAAAGCGACGTCTATGTGATCAACGCGGGCGGCACCATCCTCGCGCCGACCTTCGGCGGCGGCGCCAATTCACTCGTCACCCAGATGCTCGGCGACGACGCCATCATCTCCTCGGATTTCGGCGGCAACCCGCCTTACGAAAAGATGAAAGAGGTAGCACGTATCTGCTTCAAACACTGGATCAAGCAGAGCAACGTGCTGTTCATCATCGGCGGCAAGTCGAACAACACCGACATCTTCGAGACCTTCCGTGCGATGGCCGATGCGCTGCGCGAGCACTTCAGCCGGCACGGCGCCACGCCGCTGTACGTGGTGATCGGCCGCGGCGGCCCGAACTTGGTGCGCGGCATGGGCGCGATGCGCGACACGCTCGATGCACTCGGACTGCCCTATCGATTCTTCGGTTTCGACTCGGACATGAGCGAGGTCGTGCTGCACGCGAAGAAAGTCGATGCATGGATGAAGTCCGGCGGCCGCGAGCAGGTAGCGGCCCGGCTCGGCATAGCGTCCAGCCAGGCAGCCTGAAGCTTAGCCCCTCGCATAAGGAGAGTGTCATGTACAAGCAAGGTGTAGGCGATTTCAAGTATTTCGTCGGTACCAGTTCGCTGGCCCACGTGGCCACGCGCGAAGATCGGGTCTGCGTGCTCAACATCCTTGGCGGCGAGTCGAGCGACGTGACGCCGGTCGGTCATGTGTATTCAGGCGGCAACGTCGTGTTCGGCACGGCCCCGGGCAAACGAGGCCAGGTGCTGGAAACGGCGCTTGGCGCAGTGCCCGTTTACAACAACGTACTTGAAGGCATCAACGCCGGCCATCGCTTCAACTGCGGCGTGATCTACCTGCCGCCGGCAGCGGCGCGTGATGGTGTGGCTGAACTGATCCGGGTTAATCCGGAGTTGAAGAAGATCTTCATCGTCACCGAGAAGCTCGCCGTGCACGACTCGCGCGAGATCCGCGCGATGGGTCAGGCCAATGGCATCGACATCTTCGGTGGCAACAGCCTGGGTGTAGCCGATGCGTGGAATCAGGTTCGTATCGGCGGTGCACTGGGTGGGGACCATCCGGAGGAAGCGCTGCGTAAAGGATCCATCGCGATCTTCTCCAACTCAGGGAATTTCACTACCACGATTGCAACCTATCTGCGCATGGCCGGCTGGGGCACTACCACTTCCATCTCCAGCGGCAAGGATGTCTATGTCCACTTCGCGGCGCCCGAGTTTGCGTTCGCCCTGTCAAACGACGCCCGTAGTAAAGCTGCTGTGCTCTACGTCGAACCCGGCGGCTACTACGAGCTCGACGCGACCTTCACCAAGCCCGTGGTCGCTTGCGTGGTCGGGCGCTGGAAGTCCCAGCTGACCCGCTCGGTCGGGCATGCCGGCGCCATGGCCGGTGGCGCCGACGACGCGCTCAGCAAGGAAGGCTGGTTCATGGACAAATTCGGCGTGGACGGCATCTTCACGCCGGAGAATCCCGTGTTCTCGGCCAAGGGTGCGCTCGTGACTAATATCGCCCACATCCCGGCTGCACTGACTGCGGTGATGGGCGAGAACGCCTGCCGCCCCGACTTCGCGTCCGAGGGCAATCTCGCACTCAAACCCTGGTTCGGCGCGAGCCATGGGCTGGACCTGCCGGCCGATCTCGACCTGCCCGTGGTCGAAGCCACCGCCCCCTACAACGAACAGGTCGCGGCGCTGAACCAGCAGATCGGAGCAGTATCGCCGCGCCAGACGATGAAGGACGCCTCAGGCGCCTCGCAGATGGACGCGAAGACCCAGGTCACCAGCCTGTATGGTGTGTCGATGCTCGACGCCGCCCAGTACCCGCTGGAGGCCAACGTCAGCCTGGCGCTGCTGCACGAACCCGGCGGCGAGAACGACCGGCGCCTGATCAATGTCGCGATAGGTGCGGGCCTCAACCTGCACGGTCATCCGGCGCTGGCCGCAGCACAGGCCGCGCGCGAAGCCGGCAACGCACCCAACACCGTGCTGGCCGCTGCCGCCAGCATTCTCGGGCCGCGCTGCCAGGGTCAGGCGCGGCAGATAGCGCGGGTTCTGATCGACGCTTTCGCGGCGGCCGGCATGAGCGACGCACTGGACGAAAGCTTTGATACCAGCGCGATCGCCATCGACGACCCCGGTTTATTTGTCAGCACAGAACCCAACGCCCACGCACAAGCAATGCTCGCGGGCCTGCACGCACGCGGCGCCAAATCAGTGTTCGTGCATTACCTGGAGACATTGCCGGGCCACCCCACAGCCGACGCCGTGCTCGCCGCAATCACGACCACCCTCGCCTGGGGTCCGTTGATGCGCAAGCGCGTCTCGCGCCTGACCGCCGAGAGCCTGCCATGGTGGATGCGCCTGTTCGGCGCGCTGATCGGCGCCTCGGTGCAAGCAGACCAGCACCAGCCCGGCAGTTTTTGCGGCATCGCAACGGCCGAGATCCTGCAGCAGCGGCCGATCAGCGAGGTGGCCTTCGTCGCGCTGCTCGGCCTCACGCCGCAGCCGGCCGACTTGTTCGCATTCCAGGTGCTCGTGGGGCTGCTGTTGTCAAACGGACCCGGCACGATCTCGGCCCAGGGCGCCAAAGGCGCGGTCTCCGCCGATGGCCCCGAGGACCCCGAACGCGTGCAACTCAACAAAGGTCTGATCGGCTTCCTGACCCACACCGGTTACACCCATGGCGGCAACGGCTACGAGGGCATTGCGTTCCTGATCGAGCAGTTCAGGGACTCGGGGCTGGTCGATCCGGGCAACCCGGATCATGGCGTGGACCTGAAGGCGCTGGCCCTGAAATATGTCGAAGCCTATGCACGCTACAAATCGAACAAGAAGAACACCGGCAGCCTGGATATCCAGAAGATTCCCGGCGTCAATCACCCCGTGTTCAAGGACAAGCCCGTCAACCACGATCCGCGCGAGGTCTTCATTCGCGACCTCATGGTCGAGCGTCAGGAATATAACGTCTTCCACGAGTTCTACGGCACGCTGGTGCAGACCTTGTTCGACGCAGGCGTGTCGCGCAATGTTTATTGCGTCAATGTCGATGCGGTGATTGCAGCGTTGCTGCTGAAGATGCTGTGGCAGCCCTACCGTAACGGCGAGTATTCAGGCGCGGCGCTGGAGACGGCGGCCTTTACGATCTTCCTATACCCGCGCATGCTTGGCTGTGCAGCGGAAGTCGACGACCACATGAACCGCGGCCGCAACATGGACACCCGCACGCCGGCATCGCAGTGCCAGTTCGTCGCTTGACACCGCGTGACCGTATGTCCGGATCGGCATGGCCCGCGGCGGGTCATGCCGGCCCAACACAAGAATCAGATTCTGGAGACGGCGAAAATGTCGAACGCTAACGCAACACAATCCAAGTTCGGAATGGTTGTCCGGGTAACCAGCGGCAATTTCCTGGAGATGTTCGATTTCTTCCTGTTTGGCTTTTACGCAACCTATATCGCCAAGACCTATTTCCCGGCCGACAGTGAGTTCGCCTCGCTGATGCTGACGTTCGGCACGTTTGGCGCGGGTTTCATCATGCGGCCTGTCGGCGCGATTGTTTTGGGTGCTTACATCGATAAGGTAGGCCGGCGGCAGGGGCTGATCACGACGCTCGCGATCATGGCGATGGGCACCGTGCTGGTGGCCTTCGTGCCGGGTTACATGACCATCGGTCTGTTCGCACCGCTGCTGGTGCTGATCGGCCGCTTGCTGCAGGGTTTCTCTGCCGGCGTGGAACTGGGCGGTGTGTCGGTCTATCTCGCTGAAATGGCGACGCCCGGTCACAAGGGCTTCTATGTGAGCTGGCAGTCGGCCAGCCAGCAGGCCGCGATCATCGTGGCCGCCGTGATTGGCTATACGCTGAGCGCCACCATGGGACAGGCTGCGATTGCCGCATGGGGCTGGCGCATTCCGTTCTTTATCGGTTGCATGATCGTGCCGTTTCTCTTCGTGATCCGTCGTTCGCTACAGGAAACCGAGGAGTTCACCGCTCGCAAGCACAGGCCGAACGCGAGCGAAATTTTCCGCTCGATGATGCGCAACTGGGGCATCGTACTGGCCGGGATGATGCTGGTTGTGATGACGACGGTGTCGTTCTACCTGATCACAATCTACACGCCGACATTCGGGCGCAGTGTGCTGAAGCTCTCGGCGGAAGACAGCCTGATTGTCACGTTCTGCATCGGCGTATCCAACCTGTTCTGGTTGCCGGTCATGGGCGCTTTGTCCGACCGCGTTGGACGCAAGCCGCTACTGATCGGCTTCACGTTGCTGACCATCCTGACCGCTTATCCGGTGATGGTCTGGCTGGTCGACGGGCCGACCTTCCCGAAGATGCTGATTGCCGAGTTGTGGCTGTCGTTCCTATACGGCAGTTATAACGGCGCGATGGTCGTGGCGCTCACCGAGGTGATGCCGGTCGACGTGCGGACCTCGGGGTTCTCGCTGGCCTACAGCCTGGCGACTGCGATCTTCGGGGGCTTCACGCCCGTCATCCTGACCTTCCTGATCCAGGTAACGAACAACAAAGGCGCGCCCGGCTTGTGGATGAGCTTTGCTGCGGTGTGCGGCCTGATTGGCACCCTGGTGCTTTACCGGCGCAGCGCGGTCGCCAAGCGGGAGCAGTTGTCGCTGACGGCGTGATCGCCAGGAATTTTATGCGGCTCGTATTTCTATAAGCTCCCTGAGCAATTTATCTGGATAACTATGCTTTATCAATTGCATGAACAGAATCGCTCTCTCGTAGCACCCTTCTTGCAATGGGCGAATGCATGGGCCAAATTGCTGATCCATCCGGTCTCGCCCGTGGCGCGCATACCGTTTGTGCGCCACATCGCGGCTGGATACGAGTTGATGTACCGGCTCGGCAAGGCATATGAAAAACCGCCATTCGCGATTCACACGACCGTGGTCGGCGGCAAGACCGTCGGCATTTCAGAAGAGGTGACCCTCAACAAGCCGTTTTGTGCGCTGCTGCATTTCCGGAAAGATCTAAGCGATGAGGAATTGGCTCGACTGAACCACCCCAAGGTGCTGCTCGTGGCACCTCTGTCCGGTCATCATTCGACCTTGCTGCGTGACACCGTACATGGCTTGCTGCCGAACCACGATGTCTACATTACCGACTGGACCGACGCACGCAGGGTGCCCTTGTCCGAGGGTTTGTTCCATTTGCATGACTACGTGTATTACGTGCAGGATTTCATTCGGCTGCTCGGCCCTGACCTGCATGTCATCTCGGTCTGCCAGCCGACGGTTCCGGTGCTCGCGGCGATCGCGCTGATGGCGAGCGCCGGCGACACGAAACTGCCGAAGACAATGACCATGATGGGCGGCCCTATCGACCCGCGCAAATCGCCTACGCAGGTGAACGCGCTGGCAACGGAAAAAACCTACTCATGGTTTGAAAACAGCGTGATCTATCGCGTCCCGGCCAGTCATCCGGGATCTGGGCGCAAGGTGTATCCGGGCTTCCTGCAGCATGCGGGTTTCGTTGCGATGAATCCCGAGCGCCATGCGCAAAGTCATCGGGAATTTCACGAGCATTTGATCAGAGGAGAGGACGAACTTGCCGAAGAACATCGCAAGTTCTACAACGAATATAACGCGGTGCTGGATATGCCGGCCGAGTATTACCTGGAAACAATTCGAACCGTGTTCCAGGAGTTCAGCCTGCCGATGGGAACCTGGTGGGTCGGCGGGAAACTGGTACGTCCGCAGGACATCGAAGGGGTCGCCCTGTTCACCATTGAAGGAGAGCTCGACGATATTTCCGGTTCTGGCCAGACGCATGCGGCGCACGATTTGTGCACTGCGATTCCCGATGCGAAGCGGCTGCAATTCACCGCTGCGCAATGCGGGCATTTCGGCATTTTTTCGGGGCGCCGCTGGCGCGAGATGGTTTGTCCAAGGATTGAGGAGTTCATCCAAACGCATTCGTGAGTTTTTAATCGTCGATGCTCTCAAGAGCCGTTTTCGTGTGAAATGAAAGCAGATTGTTTACGCGCGCCTGGGTTAGCTGCGTCTTGAGTGGTGACCCCAGCTTTCGAGGCTTCGCAATTACCCTTATCCGGCTGCACGGAAAACCAGACCACACCCGTGCTGCGATTCCGATGCATCGTTCTGGCGCCTCAATTTCTCTTGTAGCAACCCCAGTTTAATCAACGACTTGATTTACCTGTTTGATTGACGCGGCACATGGCATGGCCATTGCATTATCGACGGGACAATGTGCCGCGCGACCACGGACGCGACACGACACGACAAGTGGAGACAAGATGAACGCTAACGATGACCTCGACCCGCTCGAGACCAGCGAGTGGATGGATGCCCTGCGCGCGGTTCAGGCGCATCGCGGAATCCCGCGAGCCCGCTACCTCGTCACCCGTGTAGTGGAGCAGGCGCAGCGTGAAGGGACCTACGCGCCCCAGTCGCTGAACACGGCCTACAAGAACACCATCGCGCCCGAGGAGGAAGAGCGCTCGCCGGGGGATCGCGCGATCGAGCATCGGCTGCGCTCCATCATCCGCTGGAACGCAATGGCCATCATCCTGCGCGCCAACAAGGATAGCTCGGAACTCGGCGGCCACATCGCCAGTTTCCAGTCCGCGGCCACGCTGTATGACATCGGCTTCGGCCACTTCTGGCATGCGCCGACAGAGACGCATGGCGGCGACCTGATCTACATCCAGGGGCACAGCGCGCCGGGCATTTATTCACGCGCCTTTGTCGAAGGGCGCCTGAGCGAAGAGCAACTGCTCGGCTACCGTCAGGAAACCGGTGGCAAGGGCATCCCCTCTTACCCGCATCCGTGGCTGATGCCGGACTTCTGGCAGTTCCCGACCGTGTCGATGGGCCTGGGTCCGCTCATGGCGATCTACCAGGCGCGCTTCCTCAAATACCTGCAGGGCCGCAGCCTTGCCGACACCGCACCGCGCAAGGTCTGGGCCTTCATGGGCGACGGCGAGATGGACGAGCCCGAGTCGCTGGGCGCGATTTCGCTGGCCGGCCGCGAGCGGCTGGACAACCTGATCTTCGTCATCAACTGCAACCTGCAGCGGCTCGACGGCCCGGTGCGCGGCAACGGCAAGATCGTGCAGGAACTCGAGTCCGTCTTTCGCGGCGCCGGCTGGAACGTCATCAAGGTACTGTGGGGCGGCGGCTGGGACAAGCTGCTCGCGAAAGACACGAGCGGCCTGTTGCTCAAGCGCATGGAAGAGTGCGTCGACGGCGAATACCAGGACTTCAAGAGCAAGAGCGGCGCCTATGTTCGCGAGCATTTCTTCGGCAAGTACGAGGAACTCACGGCACTGGTCGCCGACATGAGTGACGACGAGATATGGAGCCTGACGCGCGGCGGCCACGATCCCGACAAGGTGTTCGCCGCCTACGCGGCAGCGGTCAAGCACACGGGCCAGCCGACGCTGATCCTGCCCAAGACCGTCAAGGGCTACGGCATGGGTGAATCGGGAGAGGGGCAGATGATCGCCCACCAGGCCAAGAAGATGACCCAGGACGCGCTGCGCAGTTTCCGCGACCGTTTCCAGATTCCGGTCGCCGATGAAGATCTTGCCAACATGCCCTTCATCAAGCTGCCGGAGGACAGCCCCGAGATGAAGTACCTGCGCGCGCATCGCGAAGCGCTGGGCGGGTACCTGCCGCAGCGCCGGCGCCGCTCCACCGCGCTCGAGATCCCGCCGCTCGACACCTTCAAGCGCCTGCTCGAACCCACCGGCGCGCGCGAGATATCCACCACCATGGCCTTCGTGCAGATGCTGGGCACCCTCGTACGCGACAAGGCTATTGGCAAACACGTGGTGCCCATCGTGCCCGACGAATCGCGCACCTTCGGCATGGAAGGGATGTTCCGCCAGCTCGGCATTTATTCGTCGGTGGGACAGCTCTACAAGCCGCAGGATGCGGACCAGTTGATGTATTACCGTGAGTCGAAGGACGGCCAGGTGCTGCAGGAAGGCATCAACGAAGGCGGTGCGATGTCGAGCTGGATTGTCGCGGCTACTTCGTACAGCACGAGCAACGTGCCGATGATTCCGTTCTACATCTACTACTCCATGTTCGGGCTCCAGCGCGTGGGCGATCTTGCGTGGCTGGCCGGCGATATCCGCGCGCGCGGCTTCCTGCTGGGCGGCACCGCCGGGCGCACCACGCTCAATGGCGAAGGCCTGCAGCACGAGGACGGTCATAGCCACATCATTGCCGGCACCATCCCGAACTGCATCTCGTACGACCCGACGTTCGCCTACGAAGTGGTGACCATCGTGCGCGAAGGCCTGCGGCGCATGTTCGAGCAACAGGAGGATGTTTTCTATTACATCACCCTGATGAACGAAAACTATCCCCACCCCGGTCTCGCCGATTCCGGCGCGGGCGCGGAGGAAGGCATCCTCAAGGGCTTGTACAAGCTGCAGGACGGTGGTGAGAGCATCAAGAAAGGGCACAGGGTGCAGCTCATGGGCAGCGGCACCATCCTGCGCGAGGTGATCGCTGCAGCCGACCTGCTCAAGAACGACTTCAAGATCACAGCCGATGTCTGGAGTGCGACGAGCTTCAACGAGCTGCGTCGCGACGGCATGGCGACGCAGCGCTGGAACCTGCTGCATCCGACCGAACCGCCACGCAAGAGCTGGCTTGAAAGCAAGCTCGAAGGCCACGAGGGACCCCTTGTTGCCTCGACTGACTACATGCGCGCCTACGCCGACCAGGTGCGCGAGCAGGTCCAGAACGGCGGGCGTCGGTACACCGTGCTAGGCACCGACGGTTTCGGGCGCAGCGACTACCGCGCCAAGCTGCGGCGCTTTTTCGAGGTGGATCGCTATTACGTGACGGTGGCGGCGCTTAAGTCCCTGGCCGACGACGGCGTGATCAAACCACAAATCGTAGCCGAGGCTATTACAAAGTATGGCCTGGACACCGAGCGCGCCGCGCCGTGGACCGTTTGAGACGATGAGGATACCGTAATGAGCCAGGCAATCGATATCAAGGTACCCGACATCGGCGATTTCAAGGACGTGCCGGTGATCGAGATCTACGTCAATGTCGGGGACACCGTCAAGGCCGAAGACCCGCTGGTCTCGCTCGAGTCCGACAAGGCCACCATGGACGTGCCCGCCCCGCGCGGCGGCGTGGTCAAGGCGATCGTCGCGAAGATCGGTGACACGGTCAGCGAAGGCAGCGTGATCATGCAGTTCGCCGACGATGCTGCCGCGTCCCCCGCGGAGGCGGTCAAGCCCAGCGTCAGCGCGCCGCCTTCGCCGGTGAGCGCGCCCGCTGGACGGGCTGAGGTGCGCGTGCCCGACATCGGCGACTTCAAGGACGTGCCGGTGATCGAGATCTACGTCAAGGTTGGAGACACCGTCAAAGCGGAAGATCCGCTCATCTCGCTCGAATCCGACAAGGCCACCATGGACGTGCCCGCGCCGCTCGGCGGCGTGGTCGAGGAGATACGCATCAAACTCGGCGATACGGTCAACGAGGGCAGCATCATCATGTCTCTCGTGACGGATGCAGGCCCTGCCGCTACTGTTCCCGTAGCGGCCACAGCGCCGGCGGCGAGTCCGGCGGCGAGTCCGACATCCCCAGCCGCGACGGCGACGGGTAGCGGCATAGACGAAGCCCGCTTCGCCCTCGCCTACGCGAGTCCGGCAGTGCGCAAGGTGGCGCGCGAGCTCAGTGTCGATCTTGGTCAGGTCAAGGGCACGGGCGATCACGGCCGCATCCTGCGTGAAGACGTGGAGGCTTTCGCCAAAGGCGGCGCATCCGCCGGCGCTTCCGGCACGGCAGCGAAAGGCTCGGCGGCGCCCGGTGCAGGTATTGGAGGCCTCGATCTGCTGCCTTGGCCGAAGGTAGACTTCGCGAAATTCGGTCCTGTCGAACGCCGCGAGTTGTCACGGATCAAGAAGATCTCGGCGGCCAACCTGCATCGCAACTGGGTCGTTATCCCGCATGTCACCACGCACGACGAGGCGGACATTACCGATCTCGAGCAATTCCGCGTGCAGATGAACAAGGAGCTGGAGAAATCGGGCGTCAAGCTCAGCATGCTGCCGTTCATGATGAAAGCGGCGGTCGCCACGCTCAAGGCGTTTCCCGAGTTCAACTCAAGTCTCGAGAAAAGCGCCGACGGCGATGTGCTGATCCTCAAGCAGTACTACCACATCGGATTTGCAGCCGACACGCCCAACGGACTGATGGTGCCGGTGATCCGCGATGCCGATAAAAAGAGCGTGCCGGAGATCGCCCGTGAGATGGGGGAACTCGCCAAGCTGGCGCGCGACGGCAAGCTCAAACCCGAGCAGATGCAAGGCGGCACGTTCACGATCAGTTCGCTGGGCGGGATCGGCGGCATCTACTTCACGCCCATCATCAACGCGCCCGAGGTGGCCATCATGGGCGTGTGCAAGAGCTACTGGAAACAGCACTCCGGCGACGGCAAGACCTGGACGTCGCGCCTGACGCTGCCGCTGTCGCTGTCCTGGGACCATCGCGTAATAGACGGCGCCGCCGCTGCGCGATTCAACGTCCATTTCGCCAAACTGCTCGCCGATCTGCGGCGCGTGCTCTTCTGAGGAATGTGTCGCAATGGCCAATCTTGTGGACGTGAAAGTGCCCGATATCGGCGACTTCAAGGATGTCGCCGTGATCGAGGTGATGGTCAAGGTCGGTGAGGTAATCGCCGTCGACACCGGTTTGATCATGGTCGAGTCCGACAAAGCCTCCATGGAGATTCCATCGAGTCAGGCTGGCTTGGTCAAGGAGATCAAGGTCAAGGTCAACGATCAGGTTAGCGAAGGCTCGGTGATTTTGGTGATTGAGGCTAGTGAGGCCGCCAAGGCCGCTGCTGCTCCACCGGCGCAGCCCGCGGTCGCGGCACCGCCATCCGCCCCTACCCCTGCACCGGTGGCCGCAAGCTACGGCGGCAAAGCCGATGTCGAATGCGAGGTGCTGGTGTTAGGAGCAGGCCCAGGCGGCTACTCTGCTGCCTTCCGAAGCGCCGACCTCGGGATGAAGACCGTGTTGGTCGAGCGCTATCCCACCCTGGGCGGCGTGTGCCTGAACGTGGGTTGCATCCCGTCGAAGGCGTTGTTGCATACCGCGTCGGTGATCGACGAGGTGAAACACCTTCCCGACCACGGCGTGCGCTACGGGCCGCCCGAGATCGATCTCGACAAGCTGCGTGCGTTCAAGGACGGCGTGGTCGGCAAGCTTACCGGCGGCCTCGCCGGCATGGCCCGCGCCCGCAAGGTCGAGGTCGTTACGGGCGTCGGCAGCTTTGTCGATGCACATCACATTGAGGTTGCGACAGCGGACGGCGGTAAGCGTGTCGTGAAGTTCGCCAAGGCGATCATCGCTGCGGGTTCGCAGGCGGTGAAGCTGCCCTTCATGCCCGAAGACGAGCGTGTTGTCGACTCGACCGGCGCGCTGAAACTGAAGTCCATCCCCAAGCGGATGCTGGTGGTGGGCGGCGGCATCATCGGGCTGGAAATGGCGACGGTCTACTCGACGCTCGGCACGCGCATCGATGTGGTCGAGATGCTCGACGGCCTGATGCAAGGCGCCGACCGCGACCTCGTCAAGGTGTGGGACAAGATGAACGCCCATCGCTTTGATCACGTGATGCTGAAGACCCGGGCCGTGGGCGCGAAGGCGACGGACGCGGGTATCGAAGTCAGCTTCGAGGGGGAAAAGGCGCATGCTGAGCCGCAGGTCTACGACCTCGTGCTGGTCGCAGTCGGCCGCAGCCCGAACGGCAAGAGAATCGATGCCGACAAGGCCGGCGTGGCAGTCACGGAGCGCGGTTTCATCAACGTCGACAAGCAGATGCGCACCAATGTGCCGCACATCTTCGCGATCGGCGACGTTGTCGGTGAGCCGATGCTTGCGCACAAGGCGGTGCACGAAGCGCATGTAGCGGCCGAGGTCGCGCATGGCGAGCCTTCCTTCTTCGACGCACGCCAGATCCCTTCGGTGGCCTATACCGACCCCGAGGTGGCATGGGCCGGCAAGACCGAGGAGCAGTGCAAGGCCGAGGGAATCAAGATCGGCCGCGCGGTGTTCCCGTGGGCCGCCTCGGGACGTGCAATTGCCAACGGCCGCGACGAGGGTTTCACCAAGCTTATCTTCGACGAAGCCACGCATCGCGTGATCGGCGGAGGGATTGTCGGCACCCATGCCGGCGACTTGATCAGCGAGGTGTGCCTGGCAATCGAGATGGGCTGTGAACCTGCCGACATCGGCAAGACAATTCATCCGCACCCAACGCTGGGCGAGTCGATCGGCATGGCCGCTGAAGTCTTCGAAGGTCACTGCACCGACCTGCCGCCGCAGAAAAAGAAATAGACGCGCCTTCGCTCCACCACGCTGCCCCAACAAACTCCTGGAGACAAGACACCATGACGGACTCCCTGCGCGAAGCAGCGCTCGACTATCACCGCTACCCGACACCGGGCAAGATTTCTGTCACGCCGACCAAGGCCATGGCCACCCAGCGCGACCTGGGTCTTGCCTATTCGCCGGGCGTGGCTGAAGCGTGTCTTGCCATCGTCGAGGATCCGCGTGAGGCGGGCAACCTGACCGCGCGCAACAACCTGGTCGCCGTGGTGACCAACGGCACCGCGGTGCTGGGTCTCGGCAACATAGGCGCGCTCGCGGGCAAGCCGGTGATGGAAGGCAAGGCGTGCCTCTTCAAGAAGTTCGCCGGCATCGACGTATTCGACATCGAACTCGACGAGGCCGACCCCGACAAGCTGATCGACACCATCGCGCGCATGGAGCCGACCTTCGGCGGCATCAACCTGGAGGACATCAAGGCACCCGAATGTTTCTACATCGAGAAGAAGCTGCGCGAGCGCATGAAGATCCCGGTCTTCCACGATGACCAGCATGGCACCGCGATCGTAGCCGCCGCGGCCATCCTGAATGCGCTCCGCCTGGTCGGCAAGGACATCTCAGAGGTCACGCTGGTGGCCTCGGGCGCGGGCGCTGCAGCGCTTGCGTGCCTGGACCTGATCGTCAGCCTCGGGCTGCCCATGCACAAGATCTTCGTGTCCGACAGCAACGGTGTCGTCTACGTTGGCCGCAAGGAGCAGATGGATCCCAACAAGGCGCGCTATGCGCAGGACACGCCGGCGCGCAAGCTCGGCGAGATCATCGAAGGAGCCGACATCTTCCTGGGCCTGTCGGCCGGCGGCGTGCTCACGGCCGACATGGTCAAGCTCATGGCGCGCGCGCCGATCATCCTGGCGATGGCCAACCCGAACCCGGAGATCATGCCCGAAGATGCGCTCGCAGTGCGCCCCGACGCAGTCATCGGCACGGGCCGCTCCGACTATCCGAACCAGGTTAACAACGTCTTGTGTTTCCCGTTCATCTTCCGTGGCGCGCTTGATGTCGGCGCCACCACGATCAACGAAGCGATGAAACTGGCGACCGTGCGCGCGATCGCCGAGCTGGCGCACGCTGAGATCCCGGAAGTGGTGGCGCAAGCTTATGGCGCGGCCGGCCTGCGCTTCGGCGCGCAATACCTGATTCCGAAGCCGTTCGATCCGCGCCTGATCGAAGTAGTGGCGCCGGCGGTTGCACAAGCGGCAATGGACAGCGGCGTCGCCACACGACCTATTGAAGACATGACGGCCTACCGGCAGCGCCTGGGCCAGTTTGTCTACCATTCCGGCAACGCGATGCAGCCGGTGTTCGCCGCCGCCAAGCTCAACGCGAAGCGCGTGCTCTTCGCGGAGGGCGAGGACGAACGCGTGCTGCGCGCCGCACAGGTAGCAGTCGACGAAGGGATCGCCCGGCCGCTGCTCGTGGGCCGCCCAGCGACGCTCGCCGAGCGCATCGAGCAATACGGCCTGCGCCTGCGCTCCGGAGTCGACTACGAGTGTGTCGACCCGCTCGACCCTGAGATCTATGGTGACGCGGCCGAGGCTTACTACCAGCTCGCGCGCCGCCGCGGCGTATCGCGCGTGCAGGCTCAGGCCGAGATGCGCAGCCGCGGCACGCTGCTTGGCGCAATGATGCTGCGCGAGGGCCGCGCCGACGCCATGCTGTGCGGCACTGTCGGACGTTACCAGGATCACCTTGCCCATGTGCGCGATGTCATCGGGCTCAAGCATGGCAGCCAGACCTTCGCGGCCATGCAGATGCTGATGCTCCCGGGTCGCCAGCTCTTCATCTGCGATACCCATGTCAATCACGATCCGAGCGCCGCGCAGCTTGCCGAAATCACGCTGCTCGCCGCCGAGGAGGTGCGCCGCTTCGGCATCACGCCGAGCGTGGCGCTGCTGTCGCATTCGAGCTTCGGCAGTTCGGACGCCCAAAGCGCGGTCAAGATGCGCGAAGCGCTGGCGCTGGTCAAGGCGCTCGATCCGCAGCTCGCGGTGGATGGCGAGATGCGAGGCGACGCGGCGTTGTCGCGCAGCATCCTCGAACACGAGTTTCCGGATTCGAGCCTGAGCGAAGAAGCGAACGTGCTGGTCATGCCCAACGTCGACGCGGCCAACATCTCCTACAACCTGCTGCGGCTCGCGGCAGGCGGCGGCATCACCGTGGGCGGCATCCTGCTCGGCGCAGCGCAGCCGGTGCATATCCTCACGCCGTCATCGACCGTGCGCCGCATCGTCAACATGACCGCGCTCGCAACTGTCGATGCCGGCTCGCAACGGAGCGCCGAATGATCACCACAGACAAGACCGCGCCCAGTCCCATCGACACTTAGAGCGGCAGGCGCGAGCCGCGGGCATGTGAACGCCTGGACCACCCCACAAGCATGGACGGAGACACCCCATGGACCACGATCCCAAAAGCCGGCCGCTCTACAAGTCGCTGTATTTCCAGGTCATCACGGCGATCCTCATTGGTGTGCTGGTGGGCCATTTCTTCCCGCACACCGGCACCGCGATGAAACCATTCGGCGATGGTTTCATCAGGCTGATCAAGATGATCATCGCACCGATCATCTTCTGCACTGTCGTGGTCGGCATAGCCGGCATGGAGGACATGAAAAAGGTCGGCAAGACGGGCGGCCTGGCTTTGATGTACTTCGAGATTGTGAGTGCGATCGCGCTGGTGGTCGGGCTCGTGATCATCAACGTCTTGCGGCCCGGCGCGGGCATGAACATCGATGCAGGTTCGCTCGACCCCAAGGCCATCGCCGCCTACACCGCGCCCGGCAAGATGCAGGGCACGGTCGATTTCTTCTTCAACATCATTCCCAGCACGGTCGTGGACGCCTTCGCCAAAGGCGAGATCCTGCAAGTCCTGCTCTTCTCCGTGATGTTCGGCTTCGCGCTGCATAAGTTCGGCGGCCGCGGCACCTTGATATTCGACATCATCGAGAAGGGCTCGCATGTGCTGTTCGCGATCGTCGGCATGATCATGCGGGTCGCCCCAATTGGCGCGTTCGGCGCGATGGCCTTCACCATCGGCGAGTACGGGCTGGGTTCGCTGCTCTCGCTCGGCAAGCTGATGGCGACGTTCTATGCCACTTGCCTCTTCTTCATCTTCGTCGTCCTTGGGACCATCGCCAGGCTGCACGGTTTCTCGATCTGGAAGTTCGTCCGCTACATCAAGGAAGAACTGCTGATCGTGTTCGGCACCAGTTCGTCGGAAGCGGCGTTGCCGCGCATGATGGTCAAGATGGAAAACCTCGGGGTGCGCAAGTCGGTGGTCGGCCTGGTGATCCCCACCGGCTACTCGTTCAACCTGGACGGCACCTCGATCTACCTCACGATGGCCGCCGTGTTCATCGCCCAGGCGACCAACACGCCGATGACGCTGGTGCAGCAGATCACGCTGCTGGGTGTCCTGATGCTTACCTCCAAAGGCGCAGCGGGGGTGACCGGCAGCGGTTTCATCGTGCTGGCGGCTACGCTCTCGGCCGTGGGCGGCGTGCCGGTCGCGGGGCTGGCGCTGATCCTGGGCATCGATCGCTTCATGTCCGAGGCGCGCGCGCTGACGAACCTGATCGGCAACGGGGTGGCGACCGTGGTGGTCGGGAAGTGGCTCGGCGACCTGGATGTCGATCGGCTGCATCAACAGCTGAACAACAAATCCGGGGATGCAACCGACGAGCCCGAAGCGGTACTCGACGCTGTCGAAGAACACATGCCGGTGGCCTCGAAACACTAAGTAGCTAACCTAAGCATTCGACGCGAACACCGGACCGGGACACAACCATGAACACCGCAACGGATCACCCGCGCCACCGCATCGTGATTGTCGGCGGCGGTGCGGGCGGGCTCGAACTGGCGACCCGGCTGGGCAACACGCTCGGCCGGCGCAGGCAGGCCGAGATCACGCTGATCGAAAAGAAGCGCACCCACGTCTGGAAACCCAAGCTGCATGAGATCGCCGCCGGCAGCATGGACATGAGCGCTCATGAGGTGGGCTATCTCGCGCAGTCGCATTGGCATCACTTCCGCTATCGCGTAGGCGAGATGACGGGTCTTGATCGGGAACGGCGCGAAGTGCTGGTGGCGGCGCATGTCGACGACGAGGGTCTGCTGGTCACGCCACAGCGCGCATTCGGTTACGACACGCTGGTCATGGCGGTGGGCAGCCAGAGCAACGACTTCGGCACGCCGGGCGTGCGCGAATACGCGATGCGGCTGGAGTCCTCCGTCGACGCGCTGCGCTTCCATTCGCGCATGGTCAATGCCTGTATCCGCGCGCATGCGCAGACCACGCCGCTGAGGCCCGAACAGTTGCAGGTGGTGATCATTGGTGCGGGAGCCACGGGCGTCGAGCTGGCGGCCGAACTGCATCGCACTACGCGTGAAGTGGTGGCCTTCGGGCTGGATCGCGTCGATCCCAACAAGGACATCCGGGTAACGGTCGTCGAGGCCGCGCCGCGTGTACTGCCTGCTTTGCCGCCGCGTTTGTCGCAAGCGACCGAGATCCTGCTGGGCAAGCTTGGCGTGGAGGTACGCATAAATGCTAAGGTTGCCGAAGTATTATCAGACGGCGTGCGCCTGGCCGACGGCCAATTCCTGCCGGCCGAACTCGTGGTCTGGGCAGCCGGCGTCAAGGCGCCGGACTTCCTGAAAGACATGGCCGGCCTCGAGACGAATCGGGTCAACCAGTTGGTGGTGAGGCCCACATTGCAGGCAACCCGCGACGACGACATCTTCGCTATCGGCGACTGCGCAGCCTGTGCGTGGCCGCAAGCCGGGGAAGGCATCCTCGTGCCGCCACGCGCTCAGGCTGCCCATCAGCAGGCTTCCCATTTGATGCAGCAGATCAGGCGGCGGATGGCGGGTAAACCGCTCAAGGACTACCTCTACCGGGATTTTGGCTCGCTGGTTTCGCTGGGCGAGTTCAGCACTGTCGGCAACATGATGGGCGGATTGATCGGCGGCAACCTGATGATCGAAGGCCTGTTCGCACGCGCGATGTACCTGTCGCTCTACAAGATGCATGAACTGGCCTTGCACGGTTTCCCCAAGGTGGCGCTCGACACCTTGGCACGCCTGATCGTGCGGCGCACCGAGCCTCACGTGAAGCTGCATTGACGTCGGAGCCCCGCTTGCAAACATGGCCACGACATACGCCAGCGCAAAGACGTTGTGTAGCCGCCCATTTTTTGGTTTTTGCATCATCCACTGAGAAGGAGTGAACATGTCCGATATCGTCATCGTCGCCGCCGCCCGCACCGCCGTGGGCAAGTTCGGCGGCACGCTCGCCAAGACCTCCGCGGTCGATCTTGGCGCCCATGTCGTCAAGGGCCTGCTGGCGCAAGCGGGCGTGCCCGCCGACGCGGTCAGCGAAGTCATCATGGGCCAGGTGTTGACCGCTGGTGCAGGACAGAACCCGGCGCGCCAGACCGTCATCAAGGCCGGGTTGCCGCAAAGCGTTCCGGGGATGACCATCAACAAGGTGTGCGGTTCGGGCCTCAAGGCCGTCATGCTCGCGGCGCAAGCGGTCAAGTGCGGCGATGCCGAAATCGTCGTCGCTGGTGGTCAGGAAAACATGAGCGCGGCGCCCCACGTGCTGCCCGGTTCACGCGATGGCTTTCGCATGGGCGACGCGAAGCTGATCGACAGCATGATCGTCGACGGCCTGTGGGACGTCTTTAACCAGTACCACATGGGCATCACGGCCGAGAACGTCGCGAAGCAGTACGGCATCACGCGCGACCTGCAGGATGCGCTCGCGCTCGCCTCGCAGCAAAAGGCCGCCGCGGCGCAGGACGCCGGCCGGTTCGCCGACGAGATCCTGCCGTTTTCCATCGCGCAGAAGAAAGGCGAACCGATCGTCTTTTCCGCCGACGAGTTCGTCAACCGCAAGACAAGTGCCGACGTGCTGGCCGGTTTGCGTCCGGCCTTCGACAAAACGGGAAGTGTGACAGCGGGCAATGCATCGGGGCTCAACGACGGCGCTGCCGCCGTGCTGGTGATGAGCGCACAGCGCGCCGCGGCGCTTGGCCTGCGTCCACTGGCTGTGATCCGCGGGTATGCGTCGGCGGGACTGGACCCGACCATCATGGGCATGGGTCCGGTGCCGGCCTCGCGATTGTGCCTGCAACGCGCAGGCTGGTCAGCGCAAGACCTGGACCTAATGGAGATCAACGAAGCCTTCGCCGCGCAGGCCTGCGCGGTGAACAAGGAAATGGACTGGGACACGAGCAAGATCAACGTCAACGGCGGCGCCATTGCCATCGGTCATCCGATCGGCGCGTCCGGCTGCCGGATCCTCGTGACACTGCTGCATGAAATGAAGCGCCGCGGCGCGAACAAGGGGCTGGCGTCGCTGTGCATCGGCGGCGGCATGGGCGTGGCGCTGGCCGTCGAACGTGCATGAACGCGCGTGAATGGGCCTGACGTGCGTGAGCACAACTGAACGTAGCACCAACAAGGAGACGGAACATGACACAAGCACGCGTGGTACTGGTAACGGGAGGCATGGGCGGCCTTGGCGAAACGATTTCCACCAAGATGGTCGATGCCGGCTACAAGGTGGCCGTGACCTACTCGCCCGGCAACAACCGTCACGGCGAATGGGTGGCGCAGATGAAGGAGAATGGCTATGACATTCTCGCCGTGCCCTGCGACGTGACCGACATCGACTCTTGCGCGAGCGCTGTCGCTCTCGTGCAGGACAAGCTTGGAGCCATCGACGTACTGGTCAACAATGCGGGCATCACACGCGACATGACTTTCAAGAAGATGGACAAGGTCAACTGGGACGCGGTGCTGCGTACCAACCTCGACAGCCTGTTCAACATGACCAAGCAGGTCGCCGACGGCATGGTCGAGCGCAACTGGGGCCGCGTCATCAACGTGTCTTCCGTCAACGGTTCCAAAGGCGCATTCGGCCAGACCAATTACTCGGCAGCCAAGTCCGGGGTACACGGTTTCACGAAAGCACTAGCGCTCGAAGTGGCCCGGAAGGGAGTCACTGTCAACACCATCTCGCCGGGTTACATCGGCACGAAGATGGTCACGGCCATTCCGCAGGAAATACTAGACTCCAAGATCCTGCCGAACATCCCGGTCGGCCGGCTCGGCAAGCCCGAGGAAGTCGCCGGGCTGATCATTTACCTGGCCTCCGAGGAGGCCGCCTTCGTAACCGGCGCCAACATTGCCATCAACGGCGGTCAGCATATGCAGTGACACCTCCGCCCTCTCGGGGAGCACTTGGCTGCGGCTGCGGCCAACCGCCATGCGCGGCTGCCGCAGTGCGTACTCGCTTGGGGCCCTGGCGACACTAGCCCGGGCATCTCCACTGCCGGCTTCATCGATCGATCCGGCAAGCAGCATCACATTGTGGAACGGCAGTTCAAGTCCCAAAACGCGGAGGATCATGCTGATGGTGGTGGCGTTGGTCGTGCTCTACACCTTCTGGGTTTATCGCCTGCTGTGCGGTCCGTTCACCGTGGAAGATATTCAAAGTCACGGCGCAAAACTATACTGAAACACGGAGCGGCTATCTTATGTGGCACTTCACCTGGATCCTCGGTCCAGGGCTGACGCTGGCTTTCGCCATCATCAACGCGTTATGGCTGGAGACCTCATACGCGTTCGGGCAGATCAACGCAGACAGTAAGCTGCGAATCTTCAGTTCCAAACCTACAGGAGACAGCATGACCTCGCCGTTCAACATGCCGGACGAGTTCGTCCAGGGTTTTTTCAAATCGGCACAGACGCTGATGCAGGCATTCCCAGGCGTGCCCGGTGATGCATCCGCCAAGGCGGCCCAGCCGCCGGCCCTCGCGCTCGCGCAGGCGCAGGCCCACTACTGGCAACAGCAGATGGCGCTGTATATGGGCATTGTTGGGAGCACCACCGGCAACCCTGCGGAGCCGACGGTAGTTCCCGAGCGCGGCGACCGCCGGTTCAATGCGAACGCCTGGCGGGACAATCCCTGGTACAGCCTGCTCAAGCAGACGTATCTGCTCAACGCGCGCCTGCTTGACGACATGGTCGAAGCGGCCGGTATCGAGGAGAAAGAAAAGCACAAGCTGCGCTTCTACATGCGCCAGTTCATCGACTCGATGAGTCCGGCCAACTTCGCGGCGACTAACCCCGAGGTCATGACAGCCGCGCTCGAATCGAAAGGAGAAAGCGTCAGGGCCGGTTTTGCCAACCTGCTCGAAGACCTGAAGCGTGGCCGCATCTCCATCACCGATGAAAGCGCTTTCGAAGTGGGCCGTAATGTCGCCGTCTCCAAAGGCTCGGTCGTGTTCGAGAACGAGCTGTTCCAGCTGATCCAGTACGCGCCGCTTACCGAGGAGGTCGCCACGCGACCGCTCGTGATCGTGCCGCCGTGCATCAACAAGTTCTACATCCTGGATCTTCAACCGGAAAACTCGTTCGTGCGTTTCGCGAGCGAAAAAGGCCAGACCGTGTTCCTGGTGTCATGGCGCAACCCCGGCGCCGAGCAGGCACACATCACCTGGGACGACTACGTTGAAAAAGGTGCGATGAAAGCGATCGAGGTCGGGCTCGCGATCAGCGGCGCCGATCAAGTCAACGCGGTCGGCTGGTGCGTGGGCGGCACGATCCTGTCATCGGCCATTGCAGTGCTGCGCACGCGCGGTGACGAGTCAGTGGCGAGCCTCACGCTTCTCACGACCATGCTGGATTTCGGCGACCCGGGCGACCTGGGCGTGTTCATCGATGAACAGGGGGTGTCGCAGCGCGAACAGTCCATCGGTCGCGGCGGCATCTACCCGGGTCAGGAACTCGGCTTCGTGTTCCAGACGCTGCGCGCCAACGACCTGATATGGCCTTACGTCGTCAACAACTACCTCAAGGGTGGCGCGCCGCAGGCGTTCGACCTGCTGTACTGGAATGCGGACGGCACCAACCTGCCCGGGCCCATGTACGCCTGGTACCTGCGCAACATGTACCTCGAGAACAACCTGTGCAAGCCGGCGCATCTCACGATATGCGGCACGCCAGTGGACCTGGGGCGCATCGACATGCCGAGCTATGTGCTCGCCACGCTGGAGGACCACATCGTGCCGTGGAAAGGCGCGTATCGCACGACGCAACTGGTCGGCGGCGGGAAGACTCAATTCGTGCTTGGCGCGAGCGGTCATATTGCGGGCGTGATCAATCCCGCATCGAAGAACAAGCGCAGCTTCTGGACCGACGGTGAACTAGGCGTCGACCCAGAAGCTTGGCTTTCGTCCGCAAAGTCGAACCCAGGCAGCTGGTGGACACACTGGATGGAGTGGCTAAAACCGCAAGCCGGCAAGGCGAAAGCGGCTCCCAAGCGACTCGGCAATGCGAAGTACAAGCCGATCGAGCCCGCGCCCGGGCGCTACGTCAGGAAGACCAGCGCAGAGCAGGTGTAAACCCTCCATCAGCCCACCGTAAACGTCTGTATAAAAGAGCGAATGAATGGCGTATTTCACGGGAATTCCCGGGGTATTCCGGCATGCGTGCGTTGATATCATCTAAGCACTATGGCTGGAAGCGTCATACGCGCTCGGCGATCTCGACGACGAGCAGACTGACGGGCGCTTCAAATCGCGGTCGGGTGCCGCCCAGGCATCCGCAACCGCGCTCAGGCCTCCATTCCAAGGGTCACGCGCCGTGTCGCATGGGGCGCCAGGCCCAAGAGGAGACACAACATGACCCGGTCGACGTTCAGGGCTGCGCTGCGGCTCGCGCACACTATCAGACACGGGTTCCGGGTCACCCGTCTGTGCTTCATCGGCCTGTGAGTCATCAGCCTGTGACTCATCAACCTGTGACTCATCGGCCTGTGACCCAGCAGCCTGCGAATCAAGTGCAGATACCGCGAAGCCATCCCAGGACAAGCGTCAGGCGCGCGCTGGCCGTGTGCGCGGCGCTTGTCCTCATCGTGGTCGCAGCGCTGATCGGACATGCAGTGGCCATGCAATCCGAGCTGGACAACCTGCGCGACGCAGCCCAGCACCGTCTCGACATGGTGGGCGCGGGACTCGAGGGCGATCTGAAGCGTCTGGATTACCTGCCGTCGCTGCTGGAGATGACGCCCAGCGTGTTCGCGCTGCTCGATACCCCCGGCGACCCGACCCTGCGCGACGAGGTCGATCGTTATCTGCAAGGAGTCAGCGCAACCGCCGGCGCGACCAGCCTCTATGTTCTGAACCGGGCGGGCGTAGGCATCGCTGCCTCCGACTGGGACCAGCCGGGTACGCCGGTCGGTGCGGATCTCTCGTTTCGGCCCTATGTGAGGGACGCACTGGCGCATGGACGCGGCAGTTTCTACGGCATGGGCTTCACCAGCAAGCGCGCCGGATATTACCTGTCCTATGCCCTCTACCACGAAGGCCAGTTGCGCGGCATCGCCACCGTCAAGGTCAACCTGGAAGACGCCGCGCTCGAATGGAGAAAACTTCCCGGCAATGTGATGCTGGTCGACGAACGCGACGTGGTGATCCTGTCTTCCCGCGATGAGTGGAAGTTCCGGCCGCTCGCGCCGTTGACGCAGCAAGCGCTCGCGGATATCGCCATTACGCGCCCCTACGGGAATGCCGCGCTGACGCCGCTCGACTGGCGTGTGGCGCAGCGCCTTGACGCGGGCGCCTCACTGGTCCGCTTGAATGGCAGCCCTTATTTGGCTACGACGCGGCCCCTGACTCAGCAGGCCGGCTGGCATCTGGTCGTGCTCGACAACGTGGCGCCCGTACGGACGAGTGCATGGGTGCTGGGCATTACCGCCGGGCTGGGCACGGCGGTAATGCTGTTGCTGGCGACGGTGTTCGCGCAACGCCAGCGCGCGCTGCGCCAAAAGCTCGCCGGCCAGGCCGCGCTGCAAGCCGCCCACGACAGCCTCGAGGCGAAGATTGTCGATCGCACGGCCGAGTTGCGCAGCGCGGTCGCCCAACTCGGCGAAGAGGTGGAAGTGCGCAAGGCCGTCGAGGCCGACCTGCGAGTCATGCAGGGAGAGCTGGTGCATACGGGCAAGATGGCGGCGCTGGGCCAGATGTCGGCCGGCATGGTGCACGAGCTGAATCAGCCGCTGGCCGCATTGCGCACGCTCTCGGACAACGCCTGCGTGCTGCTGGAGAAGGATCGGCTAGGCGACGTGCGCGGCAATCTGCAGCGCATCGCGTATCTTGTGGATCGCCTCGGTCGCCTGACCTATCAGCTCAAGGCCTTTGCGCATAAGACCAGTCCCACGCGCGTACCCGTGCCATTGCAGCAAATGATCGCCAACGCGCAGTTCCTGGTGGCGGAACGGCTGCGCGACAACCGCGTGGAACTGGTGGTGCAAGTGGAGCCCGCCGGCCTCGCTGCGCTCGCCGAGGAGGCTCGGCTCGAGCAGGTGCTGGTCAACCTGCTGGGCAACGCCATTGACGCCATGGCGGCCTCGCCGCAGCGCCGCTTGCTCGTCGCCGCGAGCGTGGCCGACGCGGCCGGGGAGCGCTGTGTCATCCAGGTCAGTGACACCGGTCCCGGCATACGCGCCGACATCCTGCCGCGCCTGTTCGAGCCCTTCACCACCAGCAAACCGGCCGGCGCCGGACTGGGGTTGGGCCTGATGATCTCGGCGCACATCGTGCGCGAGCTGGGCGGCAGCCTGCGCGCCCGGAATATTGAAGGAGGCGGCATCGATGGAGGCGGCGCCTGTTTCGTGATCGAATTGCCGCTTGCGGCCACACTGAAGGTTGAAGCTAATGAGTGACCAACAAGCCATCCGGGTGATCTTCGTCGAGGACGAGCCCGATGTACGCATGGGCAGTACGCAGGCTTTGGAGCTGGCCGGGCTCGAGGTCGACGGCTTTGCCAGCGTCGAGGAGGCCCGTTCGCACATCAAGGCCGGCGTGCCGGCCGTCGTGCTATGCGATGTCAAGCTGCCCGGCATGCCGGGCACGCAATGGCTGAACGAGATCCGCACCATCGACCCCGATCTGCCGGTGATCCTGGTCACGGGCCATGGCGACATTGCGATGGCCGTGCAGGCCATGCGCCAGGGTGCTTACGATTTCATCGAAAAGCCTTTTCCCTCGGAACATCTGGTCGCTGTCGTTCGCCGCGCGGCCGAAAAACGTTATCTGACGCTACAGGTGCAGGCACTGCGCGACCGGATCGAGAACACTCACGGCATCCAGGCGATGATGCTTGGACGCTCGGCGCAGATGCAGCACGTGCGCGAAACGGTCCTGACGTTGGCGGGCACCTCGGCTGACGTCGTGATCTACGGCGAGACCGGTACCGGCAAGGACCTGGTGGCGCGTTGCCTGCACGATCACAGCGACCGGCGCCACGCCAACTACGTGCCGCTGAACTGCGGAGGCTTGTCCGAGGCACTGGCGGAGAGCGAACTGTTCGGCCACGAAGTGGGCTCGTTCACCGGCGCCTCGCGCGTGCGCATCGGCAAATTCGAGCATGCGCACGGAGGCACACTGTTTCTCGACGAAATAGAGAGCATGCCGATGGCCGTGCAGATCAAGTTCCTGCGGGCCCTGCAGGAACGGAGTATTGAGCGGATAGGATCGAACAAGGCGATCCACGTCGATTGCCGCGTGATCGCCGCCGCGAAGGACGACCTGAAGGTGCTGAGCGACCAGCAGAAATTCCGTTCGGACCTGTATTACCGCATCGGCGTGGCCTTCATTGAACTACCCCCCTTGCGCGAGCGGCGGGAAGATATCCCGCTGCTGTTCGAGCACTTCACGCTGTTGGCAGCGAGCCGCCACCAACGCACGGCCCCTTTGCTCAACCGATCTCAACTGGCCGAGCTGATGGCCCATGCGTGGCCCGGCAATGTGCGCGAATTGCGCAATGTGGCCGACCGCTTCGTGCTGGGCCTGTTCCGCGATAACCTCACTTCGGCAACAGGCGGCCACGACATGCTGACCGGCTTGCCGCAACAGGTCGAGCACTTCGAGCGCACCATGATCACCGAAGAACTAAGACGCCATCACGGTGATGTGCTGCGTACGGCCACGACGCTTGGGCTACCCAAGCAAACCTTGTACGACAAGCTTCGCAAGCTGCGGATTTCCACCGATGAGTTCAGGAAAGACAGCTGAAACGCTTGGCGAATACTTGTGAGCGAGAGGGGCGCCACGGTTGGGATTTGGTAGTCAAATCCTCCGCGTGCGTTATGTGGGCCGGGTGCAAAACCCGGGTTCAAAACCCGGGTGCAAAGCGTCTCCCACGCGGCCGTCTCAGGCGTGGATTTTCGCGGCAAGAGCGAGGCGTGCAGGTGCTGCGGGCCGCTTGAGCGCGCTCCGTGGGGCCGGGCGTTTGGCTAGCGCCGTGCGTGCCGGTACGCTGGGAGCGCGCCCGAGCGACGCTGCGGCGTCAAGACGAAAGAAGGATATCGATTCGTTTAACCGCCGTCCCTGATCTTCCAGGGATTGCGAGGCAGCCGCCGCTTCTTCCACGAGCGCTGCATTTTGTTGCGTCACTTCGTCCATCTGCGTGATGGCCTGATTGACCTGCTCGATTCCGCGGCTTTGTTCCCCGGAGGCAGCCGCGATCTCTTGCATGATGTCGGTGACGCGTGCGACTGCCTGCGTCACTTCCGCCATCGTCTCGCCGGCGTCCTCGGCCAGCACGGAACCATCCCGAACCTTTTGCCCCGACGTCGCGATCAACTCCTTGATTTCCTTGGCCGCGCTCGACGAACGTTGTGCCAGGCTGCGTACTTCGCTTGCCACGACGGCGAAACCCCGTCCCTGCTCACCGGCGCGTGCCGCTTCTACCGCTGCATTCAACGCCAGGATGTTGGTTTGAAAAGCGATCCCTTCGATAAGCCCGGTGATATCAGCAATCTTGGTCGAGCTTTGGCTGATGTCCTCCATTGTCGATACGACCTGCATGACGACTGCGTGGCCTTTTTGAGCCACGCTCGAAGCGGTAGCCGCCAGCCCGCTCGCTTGTTGCGCGCTGTCGGAATTCTGCTTCACTGTTGATGTCAGCTCTTCCATGCTGGCTGCCGTTTCTTCCAGCGAAGCCGCTTGCTCTTCAGTGCGCGAGGATAAATCCACGTTGCCCGCCGCGATCTGGCTCGACCCGCTTGCAATGCTTTCAGCGGCAATGCGGACCTGACCGATCAGCTTGACCAGACTACCTTGCATCTCACCCATCGAAGCCAGCACGCTGCCGGCAGGTGCCTCGTGCGCGCCCGGCACAGGGCTCAAGTCGCCGCTGGCGACGCGTTGCGTCACCTCGCTCAAGACATCGGGCTCGGCCCCCAAAGCACGCATCAACGTACGCAGGAGCAGGACGCCCAAACCTGCACTCAGCACCACCGCAATCACAATGCACGAAAGCATCAGCGAGAATGCGTTCGAGCTGGCTGCATTGTTCGTTTCGTGGAGATCGTGACTGAGTTTCTCGTTGTACACGTTATGATTATCGAACGCCGCCTTGAGAGCTTTGGCCGCTTCGAACTGTGTGCCTCCATTCGCAAGCATGGACTTCGCACCATCCTGATCGCCTGCCTTGATCTTGTCGAAGAAACCTTGCCGCACCGACTGGTAAGCTGCGAATGCCGCCTTGTCTGCCTGCAGGAATTTCCGGTCGGTTTCGTCCGCGATGTCGTCCCGTTCATAGGTCGCGAGATGCCGGTCGACACTCTTGTCCATCTCGGCTATTTCCTGCGCTGTCGCCGCGCGCGTGGCGTTATCCGCACTTACCAGATATCCGTAAGCCAGTCGGCGCAGATTGCTGACGTTATCCTTGGCGTCGGTGAGCTCTTTGGTGCTGGGAATAATATTAGTCTGGACAAGCTCGAAGCGCTGCTGCGCCTGACTGAGCCGCCAAAGACCGAAGCCGCCCACCACAATCAAAGCGAGAAGTGCGACACCCAGGGTAAGTATGAGCCGTTTTCTGATAGTCATAACGAATCCGAAATTGTGAAATTTTTTAAGGGCGGCCATTGTCTGCACACCTTTTCTATTTACTGCTTGCTGCAATGAATAATGGCGAAAAATACTTAAATAAAAATCGCGCGATGCAAATAAGGGTTAATCTCAACTTGCCGGATATCAGCTTGTTGATGCTTTGAAGCTCTTAAGCGCTCCAGGTATGGTTCTTCTTAGGTATCCTCGTATTAACGACGTTAAATGGAAATGCCGCAGGTCTACCAAGGGTTTTCATTTTCAATATGACCGATACTCCCCAGCGGCGTCCGCAGATCTCTTTCAGCAACTCCGATTCGAAAGTGGTTCTAAGGTAAATGCCGGCGATGCCGTAAACACGATTAGCGGATGTTGGAGTTCTTGAGCTGATCCTGGCGCTTCGTGGCGGAAAGCTGGCTTGTATCGGTCAATTCGAATGCCCAGGTGATATCGATTAAGTCTTTCAGGAGTAGTTTTCTCGAATAAGAAGCTTGGAGCCGCCCCCACGGTCGGCGACCTGATAGGTGAAGCAAGCTAAAGGTGGTTTGATGCCATTTGAACCAGCATGCAGAAATATCGATGGGTTGATATCGTTTCGAAGCCTGTTCAACCGCGCTCGACGCAGTCTGACTCTTCTACCCGTACTTGCAATCGCAGGCATTTGCCTGTTCGTGTGCATACCGCAGCTTGCCCGGAGTACGCCGCCGGCGCCTGCAGGACAACCCGTTACCGCCACACCCTTATCCTTCGCCCAAACGCAGCAGATCATCGCCAAAGCGACGTTGCACGGCGTCAAGTGGGCCGGGCCTGAATCGGGGCCGGCCGCTCAGTCGGGAAAGCGTATTGCTTTCATCGCGGAAGATTTGCGCAACGGCGGGATCATCGGGGTCGCCCAGGGGGTGCGCGAGGCTGTACTGACAATGGGCTGGACGCTCAAGATATTCGATGCAGGCGGTACGTCAGCGGGCCGCCTGATGGCGTTCGAACGAGCAATGGCTTCCAACCCGGATGGGCTCATTCTGTGCGGCGCCGATGCGCAAAACAGCAACGCGGAGCTGGCACGGTTCGCAAGCCGGGGAATTCCGATCGTTGCGTGGCATGCAGGGTCAATGCCGGGTCCTATCACCGGCACCCCCGTCGCAATGAATGTGACGACGGACCCGGTGGAGGTCGCTCGCGTGACTGCCTTGGGGGCGGTGGCTCAGTCAAACGGTCATGCAGGTGTCGTAATCTTGACTGATTCCAGATTTGAAATAGCGATGACCAAATCGAATGCCATGGCCGCCGTCATCCACGCCTGTAAAGGATGCACCTTGCTTGAGGTGCGCGACGTGGCCATTTCGGAAAGCGGCGAGAAGGTGCCGGCGATAACAAAGGAGCTACTTGCGCGATATGGGAAGCGCTGGACCGTCGCGCTTGCCATCAACGACATCTATTTCGACTATGCCGCGCCGCAGCTGACCAAGGCAGGCGTACCCAGCAGCGCGCTAAGTTTGTTGTCGGCCGGGGACGGCAGCGCCACCGCATTTCTACGTATTCAGGCAGGCACTTATCAAACCGCTACCGTGGCCGAGCCGCTGAACCAGCAAGGGTGGCAACTGGTGGATGAGTTGAACCGCCTGTTTGCAGGCCAGCCAGTCAGCGGCTTCGTGGCGCCGGTTCACCTTGTGAACGCCGGCAATATCGCATTCGATGGCGGCAACCGCTTGCAGTACGATCCTGAGAATGGCTATAGGGACATCTATCGGCGCATATGGAAACCTTAGGGATGGCCTTGACTGAAAGGGTCGCAAGCCTACTTCGCCGCGTGATGCCGAGATCGCTACGCGGCCAGTTCGCCCTCGCGCTCTCAGTGTTGGCGCTGCTGATCCTTGCGGGCGCCATGACGGCTGTCTACACGCTGCGTTCGTCTAACCGGATTGCGCGCCAGCTGACAGAAGAACGGCTTGTGCGCATGCAGGACGTACAGGACCTCCTCGAGCACACGGTACTCATAGAACGCTCGACCTATCAGTTGCTCACCACCGGATCGCTCGAAGCGGTGCATTCGAATTACGCCGATATCGTCGAGCAGTTGAACACGCTTGATCGCCTGGTGGGGCGCGTAGGTGCATCAAGCGTTGATTTGGGCGTGCTCGACTTGCAGCAATCGAGTCAGTTGTTTCGCAGTACCGCCAATATTGTGGCGCAACTGCGCGAGAGCACCTTGAGAACCGAAGTCGTTTTCACGCAGACGCTGAAGGCTCGCATTGCGAGCCTTCAGGCGGCCCACTCGAAAAAGGCTTATGCACTGGCGAACGTGCTCTACCGTCTCGACAGCGCAAACCGCATAGAGGACGTGAAGCAACTGCAGCGGCAGTTCGAGACGGAGCTCAGGACGGCAGGCAGCTTGCCTGAACCTTTGCGAGCCGAACTGGATGGTCTGCCTTCAACACCCGCAGACGGTATTGACCCCGGTCCGCAGGATCCATTCTCGCTGCGTATGAAGCTTGTCAACGAGTACGAAACGCTGCTGCGATTTCACGATGAACTGCAGACGCAATCGATCGCACTGGCTTTAGCTGCCCGCCGGCAATCGAGCTCCTTTACGCTGGACTACCGGGAGGCCGTGCAGGGGCTTGTCGACGTCTCGGATCGCAATCAACGCTGGGTGCTGGCCATACTCGCCTGCAGCCTGACGTTGGCATGGCTGATCGCGTACTTGTTTATGGGGCGGCATGTACTTGCGCGGCTGCGCGGCATTAGCTGGCATCTTCGTCAGGAGTCGAAAGAAACTACGATCGTGACGGAGCAGTTGACCGGCGTCGATGAAATAGACGAGATGGCGAACGCGGTCGAGCAATTGCTGAAGGACCGCAATCAGCTCAAGCAGAGAACAACTGAGTTAAGCGTTATCAAGGAAAGACTGGGCACACAGAATACTCACTTGCAGCATGAGGCAATTGTTCGCTCGCAAGCAGAGCAGGAAATTGTTGCCTTGATGACGGAACAGAAGATCATTCTCGACAACATTGGCGTCGGCATTGCTTTTCTCGTGGATCGTCGCATTGTCCGGTGCAACCATTCGTTTGCCACCATGTTCGGCTATGAAGTCGATGATCTGACGGGCGTCTCGACCGATCGATTGCATCCGTCGAATAAGCACTATCTGGAGAATGGCGATTCGGCCTATGCAGCGATCGAACTCGAAGGCGTACACGCCGGCGACATACAACTCAAGCGCCGGGATGGGACGGTTTTCTGGGTAGAGCGGACCCTGATCTCGGTCGATCGTCCCAACTTGTCCAAAGGCGCAATCTGGGTGGTGCACGATATCGATCAACGCAAGAGGGCCGGGGTCCTGCGCGAAGAACAAGGCCGGGTCCTTGAGATGATCGCGATGAGCACGCCGCTCAACAAGGTCCTGGACAGCCTGGCGCGGCTTGTCGAAGCGCAATTGACCGGAATGGCCGCGTCCATTCTGCTTCTCGACGTGGACGGTGTACATATGCGCCATGGTGCGGCACCCAGCCTCCCAGACGCTTATGTGCAGATCCTCGATGGCGCCTCAGTCGGCCCGAATGTCGGCTCTTGCGGTACGGCAATATATCGAGGCGAGCCTGTCATCGTTGCGGATATTTCGCAGGATCCGCTTTGGGAGGATTACCGGACCCTGGCTGATACTTACGGGTTTCGTGCGTGCTGGTCGACGCCCATTCTGTCGCATCACGGCAAGGTCATGGGGACGTTTGCGTTGTATGCCAAGGAGGTGCGCCAGCCGGCCCAAATCGAGACCCAGATGATTGATATTGCCACTCGCATTGCGGGCATAGCGATAGAGCGTAAAAACACAGAAGACAGCATTCGGCACATGGCGCTTCATGATGCGCTGACTGGCTTGCCAAACCGCGTACTGCTGGAAGAGCGTATCCAGCAAGCCTTGCTTCACAGCGATCGCGACGGCCGCTGGGTAGCGGTGGTGTTTCTCGATCTCGACCAGTTCAAACTCATCAATGACAGCCTGGGCCATAGCGCAGGCGACGAGCTGCTTAAAACGGTGGCGGACCGGATGGTGCAGTGTGTGCGAAGTATCGACACGGTCGCGCGCCTGGGAGGCGATGAATTTGTGATCGTTCTGTTCGATGCGCCTGACAACATGGAAGGCATCGCGCACACCTTGCAGAGGATTCAGCACGTGATCGCGCAGCCCCTCCAGATCGGCGCTCAGAAACTTCAGGTGACATGCAGCATGGGGGTATCGACATACCCGGAAAATGGGACCGACATCGATACATTGCTCATGAATGCGGATGCCGCGATGTATTCCGCCAAGGACATGGGGCGAAACAACTATCAGTTCTACGCGAGCGAGATGAACGCGAAAGTTCAGGAAAAGCTCGTGCTGCAGGATGGATTGCGGAGAGCCATTGAGCACAGTGAGTTCCTGTTGCTGTATCAGCCGCAGATCGATCTGCTCTCTGGCCGGATCATTGGCGTGGAAGCGTTGCTACGTTGGCAGCATCCCGAGCTAGGCGTGATTTCGCCGAACAGGTTCATTCCGTTAGCCGAAGAAACCGGGCTGATCGTGCCTATCGGCGAATGGGTGCTTCGGACGGCGTGTATGCAAAATAAGGCTTGGCAGGACGCGGGGATGCCGTTGATTCGCTTGTCGGTCAATGTATCCGCGCGTCAGTTCGCCGAAAAAAACCTGATTCATCGTGTCGCCAGAGCCCTGGCGGATAGCGGTCTGGATGCTTGCTATCTGGAGTTGGAACTGACCGAAAGTCTCATCATGCAAGATGTGCCGCAGGCGATTGTAAAGATGGAGGCGCTGCAGACCATGGGCGTTCAGATGTCCATCGACGACTTTGGAACGGGCTATTCCAGCCTCAGCGCGTTGAAGCAATTTCCTGTATGTCGGCTCAAGATTGATCAGTCCTTCATTCGTGACGTTCCGGCAAACGCGGACGACAAGGCGATTGCGATGGCAGTGATATCGCTGGGGCATATGCTTAACCTGAAGGTCATCGCGGAAGGGGTTGAGACTGAACAGCAACTTGCTTTCCTGCGCGAGAACGAGTGCGATGAAGCGCAGGGGTATCTTTTTAGCCGGCCTGTTTCTTCCGATGAGATCGAGACGCTGCTCCACCAAGCTGTTTGGAATTAAGGGGGTGACGCAGATAGCAAAAAGCCCGCTGAGCGTGCCGTTAAGCAAATCCTGTCCGCAAAATAAAGCATAAGCTATCCGTATTAAAAGACCTTGCGCCAGTTAGGATACCTACTGAAAAAGTATAACCTGTCCAAAAGAAAATCTCCCTGTGCAACAACCCCATTTTTTGTGATGCTGAGGGCGTGTTGCCAGCGCTAGCATGGGTGCCCTGATGTACTCGATTCGAGAGGGCAGTGACCATGGACCTGCATGTCGTACCCGATGATTTCCCGAGAGCACTTTGGCGTGGAGCCGCGTCCCGCACACAGCCAAAGTGTGTCCAGATTCCCGGCGAGGGCCACTCATCGAGCTTGTCACAGTGCGGCGCCTCTGTTCGGCCCATCGCTCAGGGCGGATGCGGAAAGTAGAAGCTCTGGAAGACGTCGTAAGCCTCATCTGGCGAATAGCTGACGTTGAGCGGCAGATAGCCGTTCATGTCGTTCCGGAATTTGGACGATTTCATGCGCCGCGCGACTTCGGAGGCCACCCAGCCTTGTGGAATCGGAGACCCCTCGCGGTCCATATAGAACCGGAATGCCTCGCCCACCTTTACCGGGTCCACAACTGCACCGCCGGCCTGCGCAACTTCCCATGCACGCCAGAGGTCATAGAGGTCCCGGCCATGTTCGCGCTGTAGCAGCGCGCGAAGTTTCGTACCGAGCATCTCATTGAGGTCGTAGGACGGCACGTCCATGACGATAACCCCGCCGTTATCGTCTGGTATTTTCATGGGAACCGTGACGACGGGCGCAAATGGCTCGACCTCATTAACGTTGACCTCGACCTTCAGCTTCCCGAGCGCGCTGTGCTGGTCGACCGGGTCGAACACGTAGGTCTGGCGGATGATTTTGGAGCTCTGGGTGACATTGCGGACGGCCAGCACCATCGTTGTCAGGATGTTTTCGGACGGGCCAGACGGGAACAGCGGCTTAAGCACGCGCTTGAGGGCCTTCTTGATGTCTCCGGGCGGGCGGGTGCCGACCTTCACGAGATCAATGTCCTCAGAGTAGCGGGACGCTGGCGCCAAGTGTCCTTTGTGCAAGATGGTGCCGCCGCGCATGGCCACCTGACCGGAAAGAAACTTGTCAGAAAATATAAGCTTCACGGCGCGACTGATGATGTAATCCTGCTCGACCATCCATTGTTGCGACCAGTTGGCGTTTGGTTGCCAGGTCGCAAGCTTCTGCGCCTCAATCATTGACCCTCCGTAATTTCGTTGATATCCCGCGCGGAATAGATAATTCCCCACTTTGAGGTAGTCATGCTTGCCAGGGTGTCGGGCACCGGCTCAGCAAGTAATCGTGCCGTTCGCGTACGCGGAGACAGCCACTTTTCGACAACCGTCGCCATCTCCTCGAGCTTGAGCTCGTCGAAGAGAAACCCGATGCGTTGGGCCACGGCTACTTGGCCCATGGCGTCCAGCGCGCGCACGAGGTCAGATTGTGTCAGATGTGGCCCGAAATCTCTCGCCACCCGGGCGATGGATTCCAGTCCGCCTACCTTTGAGCGGTGACGCATCAAATCGAGAAGCGTGGCTTCCCGGGTCGAAACCACATACGCGCCTTTTTCGCCTCGCGTGCGCACCGTGGGCGCAGCTGCGATATCCGTGCGAGCGGTGAACACGATCTGTCGCTTACCTGCGGTCAGGGGTGCGCGGTAGCCGCTGACCATCACCTGGTCTGCCTGCAGGGCGTAATGGGATGAGCCCCAGTAGCGTGCCGCAGAGTGCAGACAGGCGTAGTACCCCGGCTCGATGAACTGCATGGCGTCGTGCAGCCACCAGGAGAGCGGCGGCGCGCCGTACGCGCGATACTCCGCGGGCACGATGAGATAGACCATCGGCCGCTTGTGCAGAGGTGTGACGATGCCCCGCTTCTCAAACCTTTTCAAGGTGATGCGGATTCCATGAGCATTGTCCTGGCGCCCCGTCAGGTCCGCGAACGTTTCCACGTCGAAGACATACCTGGCGCGACTCTGCAGCTCGGCCAACGCTTCTTCAGCGGTCCTTGGAGTAGTGGTTTCGGACACTTTTTACTTTCAAAAGTACGCATATAATTGAGCTAATAGAGAAAAAAGATACCACAGCCATCCCCCGGAAAGGTCTTAAATATTGGCATTGGTCACACATTTTTCTTCATTAAGTAATGATTTTTGGTAGTTTGAGCGGGAAAATGTTTTGAGACCCCGAGTGCAAGACGCATGTGCGACAACGCTATACCGAGGTCCAACTCTGCTACCTGGTAGCCACCGCATCATGAGACGACCCAACTACCGCCTACCGGAGCCAATGCTTTCAGGGGCGCCATCTATCTGTTACAGGAATTCAGGGACAAGCTGACGCAGGACCGACGTATCGACTGCTTTCTGCGGGCGCAAAAAAACCGACACGATGGTCGGTTCCTTTGGCCTGTTGTTTTGGGTTTCCTGAGCAAGACCCTTTAAGCTACCACCGTTCTGCGATAAAGCATGAAGTGTCCGCCCGGACACCTTTTGCTTAACGGCACACTGAGCGCGGGCTTCCTGAAACAGCAGTGTGGTGGGCCGGGTGGGATTCGAACCCACTATCGGTCGATTATGAGTCGACAGCTTATACCAATTAAGCTTCCGGCCCTTTTGCAGGAAAACGCCCTGCCGCGAGTAACCAAGCCAGTGGAAGTCGTCGAGCGACGCTTCCCGCACGCAACGAATTCGGCATCGAATTCTATTCGGCTGCACTCACGAAGGTCTGCGAGTTTGCCTTGAAACGCTCTATAAAACAAGCGCGGCGGACCCATTCGGCCCGCCGCGCTTTGACATCACCATCCCGACATCAATTCCCTTCCAGGAACGACTTCAGCTTGTCCGAGCGGCTCGGGTGACGAAGCTTACGCAGCGCCTTCGCCTCGATCTGGCGAATCCGCTCGCGCGTCACGTCGAACTGCTTGCCCACTTCCTCGAGCGTGTGGTCCGTGCTCATCTCAATACCGAAGCGCATGCGCAACACCTTCGCCTCGCGCGGCGTCAGTGAATCGAGCACGTCCTTCACCACGTCGCGCATGCTGGCGTGCAGTGCGGCATCGGCCGGGGCCACCGTGTTCGTATCTTCGATAAAGTCGCCAAGATGCGAATCGTCGTCATCACCGATCGGCGTTTCCATGGAGATCGGCTCTTTCGCGATCTTCATGATCTTGCGGATCTTGTCTTCCGGCATTTCCATCTTTTCAGCGAGCGTTGCCGGATCCGGCTCAAGACCGGTTTCCTGCAGGATCTGCCTCGAAATACGGTTCATCTTGTTGATCGTTTCGATCATGTGAACCGGAATCCGGATAGTGCGCGCCTGGTCGGCGATCGAACGTGTGATGGCCTGACGAATCCACCACGTGGCGTACGTCGAGAACTTATAACCACGACGATATTCGAACTTGTCCACCGCCTTCATCAAACCGATGTTGCCTTCCTGGATCAGATCCAGGAATTGCAGACCGCGGTTCGTGTACTTCTTCGCAATCGAAATCACGAGACGTAAGTTCGCTTCCGTCATTTCGCGCTTCGCTTGCCGCGCCTTCAGTTCACCGGCCGCCATCTGGCGGTTGGTTTCCTTCAGGTCCTTCAACGGCAACACAACACGCGCCTGCAAGTCGAGCAGACGTTGCTGCTGTTCGCGAATCGCCGGAACGTTACGGGCCAGGATCACGCTATAGCCGTGGTTCTCGGCAACAACCTTCTCCGACCACTCGAGATCCGTTTCGCTACCCGGAAAGCGCGCGATAAATTCGGCACGCGGCATGCCGCATTTATCGACGACGGTATGCAAGATCTGACGTTCCACTTGACGCACTTCGTCCACTTGCGCGCGCAACGTGTCGCACAGGCGCTCGACGGTTCGCGCAGTGAAGCGAATGGTCATGAGCTCGCTCTGAATGGCTTCCTGCGCCTTCAGATAAGCCTTCGACTTATAACCTTCCTTCTCGTAAGCGCGACGCATCTTGTCGAACCACTCGCTGATCAGCGAGAACTTCTCGAGCGACGCACGCTTGAGCGCTTCCAGCTGCGCTGCGTTGGCGTTGGCCTGAGCGGTGGTTTCGTCGACTTCTTCCTCGTCCTCGCTGCTTTCCTCGGTTTCCTCTTCGTCCTCGCTTTCGATAGCTTCCGCTTCCTGCTCGGAGAAACCATCGGCGTCGGCCGCGTTCGGGTCGATCAGGCCGTCGACCAGCTCGTCCACGCGCGTTTCTTCGTTCTGCACGCGCTCGGCCATGGCCAGAATGTCAGCGATAGTCGTCGGGCAAGCAGAAATGGCCATGACCATGTGCTTGAGGCCGTCTTCAATCCGCTTCGCGATCTCGATTTCGCCTTCGCGCGTCAGCAGTTCGACCGTGCCCATTTCGCGCATGTACATGCGGACCGGATCAGTCGTGCGGCCGAATTCTGAGTCGACAGTAGAAAGCGCAACTTCAGCTTCCTCTTCGACTTCATCGTCCGAGGACGCCGCCGGGGCGTTGTCGTTGAGCAGCAGCGTTTCCGCGTCGGGCGCTTGCTCGTAGACCGCCACGCCCATGTCGTTGAACGTGCTGATGATCCCTTCGATAGCTTCCGTTTCCGTGAAGTTATCGGGCAGATGGTCGTTGATTTCCGCGTAGGTCAGGAAGCCGCGTTCCTTGCCGAGCTTGATCAGCGCGCGCAGCTTCGCACGCCGCTCCTCGAGCTCTTCAACCGTGCCGGGCGCGCTCGAGGCGAACGCGTCCTTCAACAGCGCTTTTTCCTTCGCACGCCGGTCGCGCGCCTTGACCTTTTCGACCTTGGCCGGAGGCGCGGCTACAGCATCCGCAGCAGGAGCCGTACCGGGA
This sequence comes from Caballeronia sordidicola, assembly GCF_000729995.1. Classification (GTDB taxonomy): domain Bacteria; phylum Pseudomonadota; class Gammaproteobacteria; order Burkholderiales; family Burkholderiaceae; genus Caballeronia; species Caballeronia sordidicola_A. The sequence goes on from NZ_JNFG01000011.1 coordinate 161,901, forward strand.
GCCGCGGCCGGGTCGGCCTGCACGTTTTGCGCGTTTTGCGTTGCGTCGTCATCGACGGGTACTTCGTTCAGCTTTTTCGTCATGGAGTTCGCCGTACCGGCATTAGTCTCGACTCGCGGCTGCTGGACGACAGCCGATGGAACCGTGGATACAGAATATGCGCGCGCTGCCTTGTCCTGCGTCCCCTTGGCAGTGCGTCGCCCCGAGTCCTGCGCCGGCCCCCGCTTCACGACGCGCACGCGAGCCAGCTTCGACCCCTGCTTCGTGTTGCGTTTCCGGCCCGCATTGGCAGCCGCTTCCGTTGCACTCGCTTGCTTGCCGGCCGAATTTCCGGCCTTGCCACTCCTGCCAGTCTCGCCCGACACCAGGCCAACCTGATCCTTCGACTGACCCGGCTTCTTCCTGCCCACCGGCCTCGCGGCTTTCGCCGTTCCGGCCGACCCTTTGGACCCTGTATTTGGGCCCCGCTTTGAGCCCTCTACTCAGTACCGACCCAACCGAGTTTTTATTCTTTGCACCCGCTGGCAGAGAGGGAATGGCGATCGCCCTGGCTTTCGACACTCCGGGGGAAGGAACTGACCGGTTATGGGCCACTGCCCGTTTCGACTCGATCGAGCCGCGTACCGTCGTTCTCTTCCCGCTAGCAGTCTTAACCATGCCTGCCCCATCTCAATCCTCACCTCAAACGCAAATGAGCACAAAAGTCAAAAAAACAACTTGCTGAAAACCTTTAATTGTAGCATGCGCGTCTTAAATGTCCCGACTCACCCCACGCGACGCCTTAATTTGAGCAGCTTTAACCGATAAATCCGAAAATTCGGCAATTTCTTCCGCAGTCAAGCTCGATTGCTGCGCCAGTTGATCCAGCCGATTCCTATAGCTGTCGTGACGCAACTTGACAACCGTCGCATGCAACTCTTCCGCGAGCAGCTTTTTCTGTTCCTGCACGCGTTCGTTGGCGCTTTCGTCATCCGGATCACGCATCAACAGATCCCGTACATTTTCATCATAGGCGAGAATTTCCTGGAAGATATCCTCGTAGGTCGGAGCGTTTGCAGCGTTGCGCAACAGATCCGACAACATCTGGAACTCCGCCGTTTCACCTAGTTCCCGCGCGTGCCCGATCACCTCGCTGAACAACTCGCCGTGCTCGGTCATGGTGACCAGCGTCTGCTCGCTCTCGTGATCGAGCGTGGCGTAGATGCCCGGGTACATCACCAGGTTGCGCAGCGCGCGCTGCTCATGGCCCTTTACGCGACGACGCTCGCTCTTCGGCAGCGCAGCGCGGGCGACGGCCGCCGCGCGCGAATCGATGTCACACAATGCCGCGATTTCGCCGAAAGGTGTATTCAGCCGATCGGCCAGCATGTGCAGGATCTGCACGCGCAACGCGTTCGCCGGTAATGCCTGAAGCAGCGGCTTTGCATCGAAAAGCGCCTTGGCGCGGCCTTCCGGCTGGTCGAGTTCCTTGTCGTTCAGGACCTCGTTCAGCAGGAACTGCGACAGCGGCATCGCACGATCGACCTGCTCGCCGAAACCATCGGTGCCGAATTCCCGAACGTAGCTGTCCGGGTCGTGTTCCTTCGGCAAGAACAGGAAACGGATCGTGCGGTTGTCGGCGGCGTGCGGCAAGCAGGCGTCCAGTGCACGGCGCGCGGCGCGGCGGCCGGCCGAATCGCCGTCGAAACTGAAAACGACGGTATCTGTCTGACGAAACAACTTCTGGACGTGGATTGCCGTGCAAGCCGTGCCAAGCGTCGCAACGGCGTTCGCAAAACCCAGTTGCGCCAGCGCGACGACGTCCATGTACCCTTCGACGACCAGCGCGTACCCGAGTTCGCGAATGGCCAGCCGCGCTTCGAAAAGGCCGTATAACTCGCTGCCTTTGCTGAACAACGGCGTTTCGGGCGAATTCAGGTACTTCGGTTCGCCGCCGTCGAGCACGCGTCCGCCAAAGCCGATCACGTTGCCCTTCACATTGCGGATGGGGAACATGACGCGTTCGCGGAAGCGGTCGTATCGGCGAGACTGGCCCTGGTTGTCGCTTTTCTCGCTGACGATCACCAGACCCGCTTCCACCAGATTGTCGTTCTTGTAATCCGGGAATGCCGTTTCCAGGCTCTGCCAGCCGTCGGGCGCGTAGCCGAGTCCGAAGCGCAACGCGATCTCGCCCGTCAGGCCACGCTTTTTCAAATATTCGATAGCGTTGGGCGCGCCCCGCAATTGCTTGCGATAGAACTCGCAAGCAGTCTGCATGACTTCGGTCAACGCGACGCTGACCGCTTTGCTCGGCGCGGGTGCGTAACCTTCGCCACCCGATCCGCCGACGCGCATCGACTGTTCCTGCGGCACGGTCAAGCCGCAAGACTGGGCGAGGTCCTTGACGGCTTCCGGGAATGTGAGCCCGGTGTGCTCCATGAGAAAGCTGATCGCCGTGCCGTGCGCGCCGCAGCCGAAGCAGTGATAGAACTGCTTCGTCGGGCTGACCGTGAACGACGGGCTCTTCTCGTTATGGAATGGGCACAGGCCCATGAAGTTCGCGCCGCCCTTCTTCAACTGGACGAACTTGCCCACCACGTCGACGATATCGACGCGGTTCAGCAAGTCCTGAAGAAACGAATGCGGAATCACTTAGTGAGTTTTCTGGGTCAGACTTTCTTAAGCACTTGAAGCCAAGCTCGTTTCTCTTAACTTCTCTTGAACAAGCTTATTTGGCGAGCGCCGCTTTGACCAGGCCCGACACCGCCGTCATATCTGCACGCCCCGCCAGCTTCGGTTTCAGCACGCCCATCACCTTGCCCATGTCCTGCGGTCCGGCTGCACCGGTTGCCGCCACAGCAGCCTGGATCTCGGCGTTGATGTCGTCATCGGACAGTTGCTCGGGCATGTAGGCCGCCAGGACGCCCAGCTCGGCTTGCTCCTTCGCCACGAGGTCGTCGCGTCCGGCCGTCTGGAACTGGCTGATCGAGTCCTTGCGTTGCTTGATCATTTTGTCGATGACGGCCGTGATGGCTGCATCGTCCAGCGTCACGCGCTCGTCGACTTCGCGCTGCTTGATTGCCGAGAGCAGCAGCCGGATGGTGCCGAGGCGCTCGGTTTCGCGGGCGCGCATCGCAGTTTTCATGTCGTCGGTGATCTGATCTTTGAGGCTCATTGCTTAAGAACTCTGCTGGTGCTGTGTTAATAGATTGCAGACATGAGAATGCAGACGTCAGCCGTTCATGGCGCTAAAGCAAAAACCCGCTTGGGACGTTTCCTCAAGCGGGATCATGAACGGGGTGATTCGGGTACCTTTGAAGCTGGCCGGAGCGACGCCGAGGCACGGTCCCGAGACAGGTCGAGTGGCCACTCGCAGCAGGGATCGTCTTCTATCTTCATGGATCACCCCCGGTTTTCACTCATTATGTGCTCGCGCCCGCTCGTGCCGATTGCCGCTACGACAAAGCAGTATAGCAGGTCGAAACCATGATTTCCCAGGGGTTAGCAGCGCTACGCGGATACCGGTCCTTACGGGTGAAAGCCATGCTGGTCATGCCTTTGCGGCTCTACGCCCGAACCAACTCAGCCGCCGCTTCGCCCGCCGCCACGCCCGACGCCCATGCCCACTGGAAGTTGTAGCCGCCGAGCCAGCCAGTGACATCGACCGCCTCGCCGATGAAATATAAACCCGCGACACGCGAACTCATCATCGTGGTCGATGAAAGCTCGCGCGTGTCCACTCCGCCGCGCGTGACCTCGGCCTTCCGATACCCTTCCGTGCCGTTCGGCGTGAGCGTCCAGCGCGACAGTGATTCGCCGATCTGTCGCAGCGTTTTGTCGGGGAGATCGGCGAGACGGGCGTCGGTGGGCACGCGCTGCACGTCGAGCCAGGTTTGAGCGAGCCGTGCCGGCACGCGCTCGGCGAGAAACGTGCCGACTTGTTTGCGCGTTTCCCGCTTGGCCGCGATCAGTTCGCTGGTGGCATCGACGCCGGGCAACAAGTCGATGCAAATCGGCTCCGAGGGATTCCAGTAGCTCGAAATCTGCAGCACGCCCGGCCCCGATAACCCGCGATGCGTGAGCAGCAGGTCCTCGCTGAATTCTCCTCGGCCGCGGCCTGCACCCGCACTGAGTTCCACGGGCACTGACAAGCCGGATAACGCCGCGAACGGTTCCCAGTCGGCAGGAGCGAAGGTCAACGGCACCAGGGCGGGACGGGTATCGATGAGCTTGTGGCCGAACTGCTTCGCCAGCCGATACGCAAAATCCGTCGCACCGATTTTCGGGATCGACAAGCCGCCGGTTGCTACGACGAGTGCCGCGCTCGAGATCGTGCCGGCGTTGCTGTCGAGTGAAAACCGGGTGCCGTCGTGGCGGATCGTTTCGACGGTCACGGGCCGGCGCCAGGTCACGCCGCCCGCATCGCATTCGCTTTTCAGGAGCTGGATGATGGATTCGCTGGAGTCATCGCAGAAAAGCTGGCCTTTGTGTTTCTCATGCCAATCCACGCGATAACGCTTGAGCAGTGCGAGGAAGTCCTGCGGCGTATAGCGAGCAAGCGCAGAGCGACAAAAATGCGGATTCGCCGAGAGGAAGTTGGCCGGCCCGGCATTGATATTCGTGAAGTTGCAGCGGCCGCCGCCCGAGATCCGGATTTTTTCCGCGAGCCGTTCGGCATGGTCGATCAGGACCACCCGGCGGCCGTTTTGCGCGGCTACCGCGGCGCACATCATGCCCGCCGCGCCCGCGCCGATCACTGCGATATCGTAGGTTTCCATGGCGCGCATTGTAACGGGTGGTGCGCCTGGGTTCGAGGCGCGGTTGGGCTGCGGACGACGGTGCGAGGGCCGTGACTCGCATTGGCCTGCCGTGACCGTCCATGAGCAAACGTCTTTGGACGAACGAACCGACACCTGGCCACTGCTATACTCATTTGTTACTCCAAATACCCCCATCCCATGCTTGTTCTAGGCATCGAAAGTTCCTGCGACGAAACCGGCGTTGCGCTCTACGACACCGAGCGAGGCCTGCTTTCGCACGCGCTGCATTCGCAAATCGCCATGCATCGGGAATATGGCGGTGTCGTGCCGGAACTGGCCTCCCGCGATCACATCCGCCGGGCACTGCCTCTTCTCGAGCAAGTCATGGCAGAAGCCGGCACGGTGCCAACGGATATCGACGCTATCGCGTTCACGCAAGGCCCTGGTCTCGCCGGGGCGCTTCTGGTTGGCGCGAGCATCGCCAATTCACTCGCCATGGCGTGGGACTTGCCGACTGTCGGGATTCATCATCTGGAAGGGCATTTGCTGTCGCCGCTGCTGGTGAGCGAGCCGCCGCCGTTTCCGTTCGTCGCGTTATTGGTGTCGGGCGGCCATACGCAATTGATGCGCGTGACCGATGTCGGCGAGTATGAAACGCTCGGCGAGACGCTGGACGACGCCGCCGGCGAAGCCTTCGATAAAACCGCAAAACTGCTCGGCCTCGGTTATCCGGGTGGCCCGGAAGTCTCGCGGCTCGCCGAATTCGGTACCTCCGGCGCAGTAAAACTGCCGCGCCCGATGCTGCATTCCGGCGACCTGGATTTCAGTTTCAGCGGGTTGAAAACCGCGGTACTCACGCACAGCCGCAAGCTTGGCGCGAACGTCTGCGAGCAATCGAAAGCGGATCTGGCGCGGGGTTTTGTCGATGCAGCCGTCGATGTGCTGACCACGAAGTCAATCGCTGCGTTAAAGCAGACAGGCCTGAACCGGCTGGTCGTGGCGGGTGGCGTGGGCGCGAACCGGCAATTGCGCGAGGCGCTGTCCGCGGCCGCGAAAAAGCGTCGCTTCGAAGTGCATTACCCGGACTTATCGCTGTGTACCGATAACGGCGCCATGATCGCTCTCGCCGGAGCATTGCGCCTCGCGCGCTGGCCCGATCAGGCCGTGCGCGACTATGCGTTCACGGTGAAACCGCGCTGGGATTTGACATCGCTGGCAGCTGCGTAAGTGGCTGCTGCATGTTCAGGCAACTGCGGCTGAAACCCGCTTGTCACGTTCGATCACGGCATACGCGCTGTGATTGTGTATCGACTCGAAGTTCTCGGCTTCCAGCACATAGGCCACAATTCGTTCGTCGGCATTTAGTCGCGTGGCGACATCGCGAACCAGGTCTTCAACGAATTTCGGGTTCTCGTAAGCACGCTCGGTCACGAACTTCTCGTCGGGCCGCTTCAGCAAACCCCACAACTCGCACGACGCCTCTTCCTCAGCAATCCGGATCAAATCCTCGATCGCGACATCACCCTCCAACTCCGCCGCGATAGTCACATGCGAGCGCTGGTTATGCGCGCCGTATTGCGAAATCTGCTTCGAGCACGGGCACAGGCTGGTCACCGGCACGAGCACTTTCAGCGAGATGCGAGTCTCGCCATTACGCACTTCACCGGTTAGCGTGACCTCGTAATCCATCAAACTTTGCACGCCAGACACTGGCGCCGTCTTCATGATGAAGTACGGAAACGACACTTCGATACGCCCCGAATGCGCCTCAAGCTTCGCCAGCATCGACGCAAGCATGGTCCGGAATGCGGCCTGGTCGAGCGGCGCGCGATGTTCGTCGAGTAAAGCGACGAAGCGCGACATGTGCGTGCCTTTTTGATCGGCGGGAAGATGAACGTCGAGATTCCAGACGCCCACGCCCGGCTGCAATTCGCCGTTCGAAGTCCGGATGGTCAGCGGATATCGAACTGCTTTTACGCCCACGCGCTGAATTGGAATCTGTCGGACGTCGAGCGAACTCTGGACATCGGGCATCGCAAAGGCGGGATTCATCTGATTCATTCTTTTTCCTTGTCCATGGGGTCAATCGCGTCGCGCGAACCTTGAGCGCCCACGGATAAAACCAAAAAGGGCGTCCCCGACGCCCTTTTTCACCACACGTTCTTCGCGTCAGGCGACGCGTTTCGTCAGCTTGCCCGCATCGGCTTCGACGGCGTTGCTCAGAAAGCGCTCGCGTATCGACTTGGCAATGCCTGCGCCATCCAGCCCGCACGATGCCAGCAGCTTGACCGGATCGCCGTGATCGATGAATACATCGGGCAAGCCCAGTTGCAGTACGGGCTTGATGACCGAGTTCGCCAACAGGCTTTCCACGCATGCCGAGCCCGCGCCGCCCATGATCGCGCCTTCTTCCACGGTCACGAGCGCGTCGTGCGTGGCGGCAAGTTCACGCAGCAATTCGGCATCGATCGGCTTCACGAAGCGCATGTTCGCGACGGTGGCGTCCAGTTCCTCGGCAGCCGCCAGCGAAGGCGCGACCATGGTCCCGAATGCAAGGATCGCGATACGCTTGCCCGAACCCACTTTCTGCGACGACTCGCGACGGATTTCGCCCTTGCCAAGCGGAATTGCAGTCATCTTCTTGACGATTTTCACGCCCGTGCCGGCGCCACGCGGATAACGCACAGCGGACGGATTGGGCTGCTGCAAGCCGGTGTACAGCATCTGACGGCATTCGTCTTCGTCTGAAGCCGCCATCACCGTCATGTTCGGAATGCAGCGCAGGAACGCGAGATCGTAGTTGCCCGCGTGCGTCGCGCCGTCCGCGCCCACCAGACCGGCACGATCGATAGCGAATACCACCGGCAGGTTCTGCAACGCAACGTCATGGATCAACTGGTCGTAGGCGCGCTGCAAGAACGTGGAATAGATTGCGACCACCGGGCGCATGCCGTCGGCGGCGAGACCGCCCGCGAACGTCACTGCGTGTTGTTCTGCAATACCCACATCGAAATAACGATCCGGGAAACGCTTCTCGAACTCCACCATGCCCGAGCCTTCGCGCATGGCCGGCGTAATGCCGACGACCCGCGAATCCTGCTCGGCGGCGTCGCACAGCCATTCGCCGAATACTTGCGTGTAAGTCTTCTTCGATGGTGCCGTCGACGGCTTGATTCCTTCTGCCGGATTGAACTTGCCGGGACCGTGATAGAGGACCGGATCGGCTTCAGCGAGCTTGTAGCCCTGCCCCTTCTTCGTCACGACGTGCAGGAACTGCGGGCCGCGCAATTCCTTGATGTTTTGCAGCGTGGGAATCAGCGATTCCAGATCATGCCCATCGATCGGACCGATATAGTTAAAGCCGAATTCCTCGAACAACGTGGCCGGAACAATCATGCCCTTCGCGTGTTCCTCGAGCTTGCGCGCGAGGTCCAGCATGGGCGGTGCGACACGCAGCACGCGTTCCACACCGGCACGCGCTGCCGCGTAGAAACGCCCCGACATCAGGCGCGCCAGATGGCGATTCAGCGCGCCGACCGGCGGCGAGATCGACATGTCGTTGTCGTTCAGGATCACGAGCAGCGGCACATCGTCAGCCACACCTGCATTGTTCATGGCCTCGAACGCCATGCCGGCAGTCATCGCGCCATCGCCGATCACGGCGATCGAATAACGGTTGTCGCCCTGCAGTTTGCTGGCCATCGCCATGCCGAGCGCCGCCGAAATGGACGTGCTGGAATGCGCGGTGCCGAAGGTGTCGTATTTCGATTCGCTACGGCGCGGGAAGCCGGAAATGCCGCCGGCCTGGCGCAGCGTCTTCATCTGATCGCGACGGCCGGTCAGGATCTTGTGCGGATAAGTCTGATGACCCACGTCCCAGACAATGCGGTCGTGCGGGGTATCGAAGACGTAATGGAGCGCGATCGTCAGTTCGACCGTTCCGAGATTCGACGACAAATGCCCGCCCGTCTGCGACACGCTGTCGAGCACGTAGGCACGCAGCTCTTCGGCCAGCGGTTTTAGTTCGTGGCGGTCCAGGGCGCGCAAGGCGGCCGGATCGTCGATGGTTTTCAGCAAGTCGTACATCGTCGTCCCATTTAGGAAAACTGGCGGAAGCCGTTCGGTTGTTACCCGGCGCTGCTCGAGGCAGCATGCGTAAGGTGCATAAATTGCATAGGCACGCCCGCCGGTCCCGCGTTTTATCGTATGTTTCAGTGCACCCGGTTTACAACCAGGTCAGCCAATTCCCCGAGCCGACCGGCACGCGGGCCGAAAGGCGCGAGCGCGGCGTGCGCATCGCGGCCCAGTTGTGCCGCCAGTTCGCGCGATGCATCGAGTCCGATGATCGACACGTAGGTCGGCTTGTCATCTTTCGCGTCCTTGCCTGCCGTTTTGCCCAGCGTAGCCGAGTCGGCCGTGACGTCGAGAATGTCGTCCACCACCTGGAACGCAAGTCCGATTGCGGCGGCGTAAGCGTCCAGCGCGTTCATGGCAGCTGCATCCGGGGCTTCGCCACAGAGTGCACCCATTCGCACGGCCGCGCGCAGCAATGCACCGGTTTTCTTGCGATGCATGGTTTCAAGTTCCGGTCGCGACAGCTTGCGACCCACGCTTTCCAGATCGATTGCCTGACCGCCCGCCATGCCGACCGAACCGCTTGCGAGCGCCAGTTCGCGCGTGAGCGACGCCTGTTGCGCCGCGCTCAGGCCGTTGTCCGCCGTCAGCGCAACGAAAGCCTGCGATTGCAAAGCGTCACCCACCAATAATGCCGTGGCTTCGTCATATTGCACGTGTACCGTTGGTTTTCCGCGACGCAAGGCGTCGTCGTCCATGGCCGGCATGTCGTCATGCACCAGCGAATACACATGAATCATCTCGAGCGCCGCGCTCGCCGCTTCCAGTTGCTGCGAACCGGCGCCGGTCAGCTCGCCGGCTGCGTGGCACAACAGCGGGCGAACCCGTTTGCCGCCGCCGAGCACCGCGTAGCGCATGGCTTCATGCAGTTTGGCGGGCGCGACGTCCGTTCCCGGCAAATAATGCTCCAGCGCCGTTTCCACGCGGTCAAGACTCGCGCGCATCCATTGATCGAAAGTCATAAGTCGTCCCCGTTATCTGCCGTTGTGCCGGCGCCCTGAGTGGCGCGCTGGACCTCGGCGGGCAGCGGTTTTAGTGTGTCGCCGTCGAGCACGCGAACTTGCTGCTCGACCTTCTCTAGTTGTTGTTGGCAAAAGCCGACGAGCGCGGCGCCGCGCCGATAAGCCGCCAGCGATTCTTCAAGGCTCAGCGCGCCGCCCTCCATGCGCGCCACGAGCCCCTCCAGTTCGGCCAGCGCCGTTTCGTAATTGTCCGGGAGCGGCGCGTTTTCCGCGCTAGCCGAGCCTTCAGCCGAGCCTTCCTGCGTTGCGGTCTTCGCCATGAATCGTGGGTGTAATGTCGGATTTTGGGAAACAAGTCCGACATTCTACGGCAAAAGCGGCTTTTCCGACCTTCAGCGTGCTCTCACCCATGCCTGTGGCCCGTCTCAGGCCATTACTGCCTATCTCTGAAAAGGGGAGAAAGGGCGTTGGCTCGCGGAACTCCTCACCGGGAATTGACCCAAATCAAGGCCTCAAGCGCCCCTTTGAAAGGGTTTTCGGTATAATCGCGGGCTCCCTAAATCGAATTTTCGATGGTTGGGTTGTTCACTGCTTTCACGTCTTCACGGGAGTGGGAATGTCCAATCTGAGCAATGCATTGCAACTGAACGCTATTCACAGTCAGTTGCCAGTCACGGCTTACTTTGACGAAGCGCTTCTCAAGCGCGAAATCGACACGCTGTTCAAACGCGGTCCCCGCTATATCGGGCATGAACTCATGGTGCCCGAGGCGGGAAGTTATTTTGCTTTGCCCGGCGAAGGCGAAGGGCGTGTGCTCGTCCGTAACAAGCAAGACGAAATCGAGTTGCTCTCGAACGTGTGCCGCCACCGCCAAGCCATCATGCTCAACGGCCGTGGCACGGCGGAGAACATCGTGTGTCCGCTGCATCGGTGGACCTACGACCTCGACGGCCAGTTGCTGGGCGCGCCCCATTTCGCCGATAACCCCTGCCTCAACCTTGGCAAATCCCAGTTGCAGAACTGGCAAGGGCTGTTGTTCGAGTCCAGCGGTCGCGACGTTGCAGCCGATCTGGCCCGGCTGGGTCCGTCGAAACATTTCGACTTTTCGGGCTTCATGTTCGATCACGTCGAAGTGCACGAGTGCAATTACAACTGGAAGAGCTTTATCGAGGTGTACCTCGAGGATTACCACGTCGCGCCGTTCCATCCTGGTCTGGGGAGCTTTGTTTCCTGCGATGACTTAACCTGGGAGTTCGGCGACTGGTATAGCGTTCAGACAGTTGGCGTGCACAAGAACCTGGAAAAGCCGGGTAGCCCGACGTACCGCAAGTGGCACGACGAAGTGCTGCGCTTCCGTAACGGTAAACCGCCCGAATTCGGTGCTATATGGATGGTTTATTACCCGGGCATCATGATCGAGTGGTATCCGCATGTGCTCGTGGTGTCGTGGCTGATTCCGCAGGGTCCGCAGAAGACGACGAATATCGTCGAGTTCTATTATCCAGAGGAAATCGCGCTGTTCGAGCGTGAATTCATCGAGGCGGAACGGGCGGCGTATATGGAAACGGCGCGCGAGGACGACGAGATCGCCGAGCGCATGGACGCCGGAAGGCGCGCGCTGATGAATCGCGGCGAGTCGCAGGTCGGACCGTATCAAAGCCCGATGGAGTCAGGGATGCAGCACTTCCACGAGTTCTTGCGGCGGCAGTTGGGTGAGATTTGAGGGGGTATCCCTCTGTCGCCAACTCAGGCTACGAAGAAAATGCCCATCGTTCCGATGGGCATTTTTTTTGGTTGCGCGCTCTTAGATCAACGCGGTCTGCAAGGGCGCGCGGTGCTCGTGGACCTTGAGGATGCGGAATTCGGTGCGTAGCGTACCGTTGGAGACGGTCTGGATGTGTTGAAGGTCAACTACCAGCACGTCGCCTTTGCCAAAGCGCTCGCCCGCGTTCACTTTCGCGAGGAAATCAACGTCGTCCATGGCGGTGAAGAATGCTGACTGGCCATCGTGCACGCGCCATTTGTACTGGTCTCTGAACGTCACCGACTCGATCAGCAGCATTTTTCTCGAGGTGAAATCGGAGACCACATCCTCCGTTATAACGGGCGGGGCGGGAACACCGGGTGATTTTGTCGCCATTCGCAATCCTTGAAGTATTTGGCTGGTTGCGTAACGTGGAGCAGCACGCTCGAGCCGGAGCAAGCCCGGTCTCGAACGAATTACGCGTATGGATTGCCCGCGCAGGCACAGCTGCGCGGTAATCGATACTGGCGACGACGAGCGGGTCTCGATACGCGAAACGTCCTAATTCAGGGGCGATTTTTCGTATTACCCCAGCGCGCGGCGAGCGGACTAAAGCCCAAGCGCAAGATCTTCCGCCCATCCCGCGACGACAAACATCAACGATGTGCTCAATCCTTTGTAGTTTTTGTTTAGACTTGAAACTTAACTACCGCAACGCGCCGTCCATCGGCCCACCAAGCCGCGCGTTTGCCCCGGGAGCTGTCATGCCGCACACGCACCACACCACGCTTATTTCCGCGACCAATCTCGTCGATCTTCTCGCCGCCGCGCCCGGCACCGTGCTCATCGTCGATTGCCGTTTCGACCTGGCCGCGCCCGAGGCAGGCCAAGCCGCTTACGCAGCGGGGCATATTCCTGGCGCGCATTATCTGCATCTCGCCCGCGATTTGTCGGGCGCAAAGACAGGCAAGAACGGCCGCCATCCGTTGCCGGAACGCGCGGTGCTGGTCGCCACGCTCAAGCGGCTGGGCCTGAAGGAAGGCCAGCAAGTCGTCACCTACGACGCCCAGGGCGGCATGTACGCAGCCCGCCTGTGGTGGCTGTTGCGCTGGCTCGGTCACGATTCCGTCGCCCTGCTCGACGGCGGCCTCAACGCATGGCAAGCGGCCGGACAGCCTCTGGATACAGCTACCTCGTCCGAATCCGAAGGCACGTTCAAGGCCGGCGCGCCGCTGGCCGTCACGTTCGACGTCGACGCCGTCGTGCGCAACCTGACTACGCACGACCACGTGCTGGTCGATGCCCGCTCGGCGGACCGGTATCGCGGGGAAAACGAGACGCTCGATCCGGTCGGCGGCCACATTCCGGGCGCACTGAATCGCTTTTTCAAGGACAACCTGACCGCCGACGGCCGCTTCAAAACCGCGCACGAATTGCGCGAGACATTTAGCGGGCTGCTTGGGGCGACATCGCCGGATCGGGTGGTGCTGCAATGCGGTTCGGGCGTGACCGCCTGCCACAACGCACTGGCGATGGAGATCGCCGGTCTGCATGGCGCGGCGCTTTACGGGGGATCGTGGAGTGAATGGTGCGCGGACGCCTCGCGGCCGGTGGCTACAGGCGCGGCTGCCTGATAATTTTGCTGTGCTGGGGTCAAAGAGAGCGCGGCGGCACGGGTGCGAGACCAACTCTCCGCCCATTGAAAGACCGTGAGGTTGTAGCTCTGCTGGAAGTGGAGAAGGCGCACAGCGTGACTGGGCGCCTTTCCTCGCCGCTCCTAGCGAAGCCACGCGCCGCGCAGGGGCAAAACGGCGGCGCGGCCATACTGCACATCCGGAGTTTGGGACAGACAGCATCACAGCCGCAGCATCACCGCCCTTGCGCGCTCACTTCACGCCGTGCTCCCTGAACCACGCCAACGCGCGCTTCCAGCCATCTTCCGCATCGGCTTTCCGGTAACTCGGCCGGTAATCCGCGAAAAACGCGTGCGGCGCGTCATCGTAGACCACGATTTGCGAGCCCCGCGCGACCGCCGGCCCCGTTGCTATCGCCTGCTTCATCTGTTCGAGCGAGTCCTGCGGAATGCTTGGATCCAGCTTGCCGAACAGGCCAAGCACCGGTGCTTTCAAGTTTGACGCGAGATCGAGCGGATTCGCCGGATTGTTCGGCGTCTTGGCCCCCACTACCCGCCCATACCAGACCACCGCCGCTTTCAGGTGGGGATTACGCTCGGCGTAAAGCCACGTGATCCGCCCGCCCCAGCAAAACCCCGTGATCCCGAGCCGATGCAAATCGCCGCCATGTTCGCCCGCCCAGGCGACAGTCGAGTCGATATCGGAGAGCACCTGATCGTCAGGTACCTTGGAGACGAGTTGCTCGTTCAACTGCTGCATCGACGTGAATTTCGACGCGTCACCTTCGCGTTCATAAAGATCGGGCGCGACGGCCAGATAACCGAGTTTGGCGAAGCGTCGGCAGACATCGGCAATATGCTCGTGCACGCCGAAAATCTCGTGAATCACGATGATCACCGGCAGGTTCGTCTTGCCTTTCGGCTGCGCCCGATACGCGGGAATAAGCGTGCCGTCGGCGGCCTTGAAGCCAACCGGGCCGGCTTCAAGGCCCTCGCTATCGGTGATGATGGTTTGCGCGGACACCGGCATCACGCAAGCGGCAAAACCGCTGCCGACCGCTGCCTTGATGAACGTGCGCCGGTTGAACGGGACGTGCGGGACGAGGCTGTCGATATCAGGCGTAAGCATGCAAAGCTCCAGCGGCATGAGCCGCGAAGGACCACTGGTCGATCACTGGCACGAGGTGCTGGCGAACCAGGCGTCCGGTACGGGTAAGCCGCGCTACCAGCCCGCAAAGCCGAAAGCACGGCAACGACTTCAGATAACCACGCAATTGCCACTTTGATACGCTCACTGCGAGTCGAAGCGGCAGCCCATTCTAAACAGGTCTAATGAAGCTTGACCCGCGGCGCGGTGGAGCGCCGCAGCCAGTGGGCGACCGTATCCAGCGCCATGCGCGCCCAGCCATGCAGCGCCGCAATATGCATGCGGTAAAGCGACTGATACATGAAGCGCGCAAACAGCCCTTCGATCAGCATGTTGCCGCCGATCAACCCACCCATCAGGCTGCCGACCGCGCTGAAGTGCCCGAGCGACACCAGCGATCCAAAGTCGCGATACGTGTAGTCGGGCAGCGGCTTGTCCTCCAGCCGGCGTTCAAGCGACTTCAGCAGGAAACTCGCCTGCTGATGCGCGGCTTGCGCACGCGGTGGTACGTTGCGCCCTTCTTTCTCACCGCCGGGCCACGGACACGCGGCGCAATCGCCGAGAGCGAAAATGTTGTCATCGGTTTCGGTTTGCAGCGTGCGGCGTACGATCAACTGGCCGAGCCGGTTGGTCGCCAGGCCATCGAGTTGCGCGAGCACGGCCGGCGCGCGAATGCCGGCCGCCCAGACGGTCAGGTCCGCTGCAATAGTCTTGCCGCTCGCCGTGCGGATGGACCCGCGCGACACTTCGGCCACGGTCTCGCTGGTCATCAGCGCGACGCCGAGCTTGTCCAGCAATTC
This sequence comes from Caballeronia sordidicola, assembly GCF_000729995.1. Classification (GTDB taxonomy): domain Bacteria; phylum Pseudomonadota; class Gammaproteobacteria; order Burkholderiales; family Burkholderiaceae; genus Caballeronia; species Caballeronia sordidicola_A. The sequence goes on from NZ_JNFG01000011.1 coordinate 177,060, forward strand.
GGCAGTCGCGGTGGACACGCGCTCGGGCAACGCGGGAAGAATGCGCGGCCCGGCTTCGATCAGCACAATGCCGATATCGTGTTTCGGATCGAGTTTGTGCAGCCCGTAAGCGTGCAGCACCTGCGCCGTGTTGCGCAGTTCCGCCGATAACTCCACGCCCGTCGCCCCGCCGCCGACAATCGCCACCTGGATCCGCGGCTGCCTTGCGCCCACAGCGGCCGCGCTCGCCATGGCCGCCTCCGGCGTCCGATACTCCGCGCGAATGCACGCTGCGATCAGCCGTTTGCGGAACAACTCGGCTTGATCGACGGTATCGAGTGCGAGTGAATTTTCCTGCGCGCCCTGAACGCCGAAAAAGGCCGTCGTGCTGCCAATCGCCACGACGAGCGTGTCGTATTCCAGATCGCGCTGCGGCATCAGCTCGCCGGCTTCATCGTCGAGAAGGGGCCCAAGCGTCACCCGTTTCGCCGTCCGGTCGATGCCAAGCAAATCGCCCTGCTGGAACTCGAAACCGTGCCAGCGCGCCTGCGCCGCATACGGCAATTCCTGCGAGAACGGGTCCATGCTGCCGGCCGCGACTTCATGCAGCAGCGGCTTCCAGATATGCGTGGAATTGCGGTCGATCAGCGTGACTTGCGCACGCGCTTCGTGTTTGCCATTCGCGTTGCCGAACTTGTCACCAAGACGCGTGGCCAGTTCAAGCCCGCCCGCTCCGCCGCCGACGATGATGAAACGATGCATTCAGACTCCCCTATGACATCATTCGAAACTAGCTGGATGGGCCACCGGCACGCTCAGTGCGCCCTCAGTGCGCCTCTTCCCAGTTATTGCCCACGCCGACTTCCGCCACCAGCGGCACCTTCAGTTTGGCGACGCCGCACATCAACTCCGGCAGGCGTTTGCGGACCTCGGACAGCTCGGCTTCAGGCACTTCGAGCACGAGTTCATCGTGGACCTGCATGATCATCTTGGTCTGACTGTTCGATGCTTCCAGCCAGTCCTGCACGGCGATCATGGACAGCTTGATGAGGTCGGCCGCCGTGCCTTGCATGGGCGCGTTGATCGCGGCGCGCTCGGCGCCTTGCCGACGCGGTCCGCTGCCGCCGTTAATCTCGGGCAGCCACAAGCGCCGTCCGAACACGGTCTCGACAAAACCATCGCGCTTCGCCTTCGTGCGCGTTTCTTCCATGTAGTTCGCGACACCCGGATAGCGCTGGAAATACCGGTCGATATAAAGCTTCGCCGCATCGCGCGAAATGCCGATATTCGATGCCAGCCCGAACGCGCTCATCCCGTAGATCAAGCCGAAGTTGATGACCTTCGCGATGCGCCGCTGGTCGTTCGATACTTCGATAGGCGTGACGCCGAAAATCTCTGAAGCAGTCGCCCGATGCACGTCTTCGCCTTCGGCGAACGAGCGCATGAGCGACGGGTCGCCGGAGATATGCGCCATGATGCGTAACTCGATCTGCGAGTAATCCGCTGACACGATCTTGGCTCCCGGCGGCGCAATGAACGCCTCGCGAATGCGCCGGCCTTCACCGGTACGCACCGGGATGTTCTGCAGGTTCGGCTCATTCGACGACAAGCGCCCCGTCACTGCCACCGCCTGCGCGTAATTCGTATGCACGCGGCCCGTCTTCGCGTTGACCATGCGCGGTAGCTTGTCCGTGTAGGTGGACTTCAGCTTCGACAAGCCGCGATGCTCCAGCAAGATCTTTGGCAGCGGATAGTCTTCGGCGAGTTTCTGCAGCACTTCTTCGTCGGTGGAAGGTGCGCCACTCGGGGTCTTCTTGACCACCGGCAATTGCAGCTTCTCAAAGAAGATCTGGCCGATCTGCTTCGGCGAACCCAGGTTGAATTCGCCGCCCGCGAGCATGTATGCCTCGGCTTCCAGCTGAATCAAACGCGTGGCGATCTGGCCGCTTTGAACCCGCAGCAATTCACCGTCGATCAGCACGCCATTGCGCTCCATCTTGCGCAGCACGCGTGACGTCGGCATTTCAATGTCGCGATACACCTTGAGCAATTGCGCTTCATCGGCGAGCTGCGGATAAAGCGCTTGATGCAGCCGCAACGTGATGTCCGCGTCTTCCGCTGCGTAGGGCGCGGCCTGATCCAGCGCGACTTCGTCGAAGCCGATCTGCGACGCGCCCTTGCCCGCCACCTCTTCGTACTTGATGGTCTTCGCGCCCAGATGCCGGAGCGCGAGATTGTCCATGTCGTGGGGCCGGTGCGACTCGAGCACATACGATTGCAACAGCGTGTCGTGCTCGACACCGTTCAATTCGATGCCATAGTTCGCCAGTACTTGCTCATCGTATTTCAGATGCTGGCCGACCTTCTTCTTCGACGGATCCTCAAGCCACGATTTAAGCTTTTGCAGGACTTCGTCGCGCGGCAGCTGCAGCGGTGCGTCCGGCCCCCGATGCGCGACCGGAATATAAGCGGCACGTCCCGGCTCAACCGACACTGACAACCCGACCAGTTGCGCGAGCATGGGGTCGAGCGCGGTCGTTTCGGTATCGAAGGAAGTCAGCTCGGCGGCGTTGATGCGCGCGAGCCATTCGTCGAATTGCTCCCACGTCTGGACGGTGTCGTAATGCCGCTCCATTTCGGTGGCCGGCGCGGGCGGCGTGTCGACAGGACCTTCCACCGCGTCCGCAATCTCCACTTCCCGCAGCCAGGTCTTGAAACCGTGCCGCGTGAACAGGTCGCGCAATTCGTCGCGGGCCTCGGGCCGCGCCGGAAGCGTTTCCTCGATCGACACGATCTGCTCCGTCAGGTCGCATTCCGTCTGTACGGTAACGAGCTTTTTTGCCATCGGAAGGAAGGTGAGAGCCTTGCGCAGATTGTCTCCCACCGCACCTTTGATTTCGTCCGCATGTGCCACGATGCCATCAAGGGTTTCGTATTGGGTGAGCCATTTCAAGGCTGTCTTCGGCCCGCACTTGTCGACACCCGGTACGTTATCGACCGTATCGCCGATGAGCGAGAGATAGTCGACGATCCGCTCCGGCGGCACGCCGAACTTACCCAGCACCCCGGCGCGATCGAGCGTCTCGTTGGACATCGTGTTGATGAGGGTGACATGATCCGTCACAAGCTGCGCCAGATCCTTGTCCCCGGTCGATACGACCACTTTCATGCCGCGCTTTTCGGCGGCAACCGCAAGCGTGCCAATGACGTCGTCGGCCTCCACGCCTTCGATCATCACCAGCGGCCAGCCGAGCGCTCGCACGATCACGTGGATGGGTTCAATCTGTTTCGAGAGGTCATCGGGCATAGACGGCCGGTTTGCCTTGTAATCCGGATACCAGTCGTCACGAAATGTCTTGCCTTTTGCGTCGAATATGCACGCGCTATACTCTGCATTGATGTCTTTTCGCAACCGCCGGAGCATGTTGATCATTCCATACAACGCACCGGTTGGACCGCCGTCAGGGCCGCGTAAATCTGGCATGGCGTGGTAGGCCCGATAGAGATAGCTGGATCCGTCGACCAATAGCAGGGTCTTACCTTCAAGATTAAGTTCTTCAGGCATTATGAACAAAAGAAAAGTGATTCCGAGTCTGCGATCGCTCGCAGATCAAGAGCGCGCGACGGCCAAGAAGGCCCGCGCATCGTGGCAGATGTTCACGATTATGGCAGAGTTTATCGAGGCGACCGAGTACCTCTCGGAGATCCGCCCTGCCATCAGCATCTATGGTTCGGCGCGCCTGAAACCGGAGTCGCCATACTACAAGCTCACCATGGAGATCGCGCAGAAATTCTCCGACGCGGGCTTCGCCGTCATCTCCGGCGGCGGCCCCGGCATCATGGAGGCGGCCAACAAGGGCGCCCATGCGGGAAAGTCGCCATCGGTGGGGCTGAACATCGAATTGCCGCACGAGCAGTCGGGCAACCAGTGGCAGGATATCTCGCTGCGCTTCCGGCACTTCTTCACGCGCAAGGTCACGTTCGTGAAGAATTCGGACGCCGTTGTGGTCATGCCGGGTGGCTTTGGTACGCTCGATGAAATGGCCGAAGTGCTCACGCTGATCCAGACCAAGAAGTCGCGGCATGTGCCTATCGTGCTTGTCGGCGCCGAGTTCTGGGAAGGCTTGCTCTCGTGGTTCCGCAACACGCTGGTTCCGACCGGCGTGATCAGCGCGAAGGATCTCGATCTCATGCAGGTGATCGACGACCCCGACCAGGTGCTGGAAGCGGTGCTGCAATTCTACGAAGACCGCGAGACAGCGGAAGAACAGCCGGCCGAAGGCAAGTCGGATGAAGACCGCATGTTTTATCTTTGATGGTTTGATAGCGGGTTTGACTGCATGAGCGCTCGATGAGCGGCTCCTTTCGGAGCCGCTTTTTGCGCTATTGGAAAGCAACTTCCGCAAAACCGCGCAACTTCCGGCTATGCAGTTTCGATAGCCCGTTCATCCGCAACAACTCCATCGCCTTCACGCCGATCTGCAAGTGCTGATCTACTTGCGCGCGATAAAACTGGTCCGCCATGCCCGGCAATTTCAATTCGCCGTGCAAAGGTTTATCGGAGACGCAAAGCAAGGTTCCGTAAGGCACGCGAAAACGAAATCCATTGGCGGCAATGGTTGCGCTTTCCATATCGAGCGCAATCGCCCGGCTTTGCGACAAACGCTGCACCGGCTCACGGTGATCGCGTAGTTCCCAGTTACGGTTATCCACGCTCGCCACGGTTCCCGTGCGCATCACGTGCTTCAGATCCACGCCTTCGAGTTTCGTCACTTGCGCGACCGCTTTCTCCAGCGCGACCTGGACTTCAGCCAGTGCGGGAATCGGAATCCATAACGGCAAATCGGCGTCGAGGACGTGATCTTCGCGCACATAGCCATGCGCCAATACGTAGTCGCCCAGACGCTGCGTATTCCGCAATCCCGCGCAATGCCCGAGCATGATCCACGCATGCGGCCGAAGTACGGCTATATGGTCCGTGATCGTCTTCGCATTCGACGGACCCACTCCTATATTGACCATGGTGATGCCGCTGCCATCGGCGCGTTTCAGATGATAGGCGGGCATTTGCGGCAACCGGGGAGGGGCGACGCCCTGTTGCTCCTCTTGCGAATCGCCAAGGTTCTCGTTGCCCGTAATCACGTCGCCAGGTTCCACGAACGACATGTATTCGCTTCTATACGCCCGTGTTTCTTCATCGTCCGCACGTGACATGATCTTGCGTCCGAGCTTCACGAACTCATCGATATAAAACTGGTAGTTCGTATAAAGCACGTAGTTCTGGAAATGCGTAGGCGCAGTCGCGGTGTAATGCTTCAGCCGATGCAAGGAGAAATCCACCCGCGCCGCCGTGAACAATGCGAGTGGATGCGGTTCTCCCGGAGCCGGCTCATTGGTGCCGTTCGCAATGCGATCGTCGAGCGTCGCGAGATCGGGCATATCGAAGATATTGCGCATGGCGAGCAGCCGGTCGCGATCCAGGTCGCCTTCCAGATGAATGCCTTCCGCAAACGCGAAGTGAATAGGCACAGGTTGCGCCGACACCCCGACCTCAATCCCGACATGATGATTCTTGGTAAGAAGCCGCAGTTGCTCGCGATAATAATGGCCGAATAAATCGGGCCGCGTCAGCGTGGTTTCGAATATGCCCGGCCCTGCGACAAAGCCATAGGAACGGCGTGAATCGATTTGTGTATTCCACTCGGTACGCACACGGACGAACGGGTAACACGCCCGCACGCGATACGCAAAAGGTTCATTTTTTCGATAGCGCGCGAACGCGTCGCGCAGGAAAGAGGTGTTGGCTTCGTAGATTGCCGATATCCGCGCGACCGCGGCCACGGGGTCGTCGAAAGACTCCGTGGGGAAGTTGTTGGCAGGCGTGGAATGGCTGGCTTGAGTCCGGTCGTTTGTCATGATCTTCTGCGCTCTTGTGATGGAATGTAGGCCCGACTAACGAGGAATCCAATAGCATCCACAGACACGGCTGGATGCCAGCAGGTAAAGGCTTTCAAGTCTTGGCGCATCCGTTACCATCCATTGACTTCCGCTCCTTTTTAGTACACCGTTTAGACCACAAACCTCCCTTGAGGTTGTCCTTGTGTACATAAAACTATGCCCAAACTCGCTACGGCCCTTACGGACACTCGCGTTAAAGCCCTCAAGCCCAAGGTGGCACGCTATCTGGTGTCAGACGGCGGGGGTCTCGTTCTCGAAGTGCTAACTTCGGGGTCTAAAGTCTGGCGCTACCGCTACTCCCTCCACGGCAAGCAACAGCCGATGACAACCATAGGCGACTACCCCGCCATCAGTTTATCGGAAGCGCGTGAAAGAGCGCGCAAGTACGCCAAGATTGTGGAAAGCGGCAAGTCTCCCGTTGAGACGGCCCGAGAAGACCGGGGAACCGTGGTCCGCCTCGATACCGTTCGGTTGTTCGGAGCCGCTTACTACGCCGAGAGGGTCGCGCATATGTCAGCCGGGTATCAGCGGACCATCACGCGAGCCCTGGACAAGGACATTTACCCCGCCATCGGCAGCAAGCCGCTGTCCGAAGTCACCGCCCTAGACGTGCTGGCGATCACCGACCGCATCAAAGCGCGGGGGGCTCCGCAGATGGCCTTAACAGTTCGCAATCTGCTTAAAAGAATGTTCGCTTACGCCGTCTTTCGCCGAATGACGACAATCAACCCGGCTGCGGCGGTCGAGGCAAAGTACGTTGCGACGCAATCGAGTCGCACGCGCGTCCTGTCTCCCGACGAGATAGGCACGATCCTGCGAGCGATCTATCGCTCAAACATGCGCCATGAATTGAAACTGGCGCTGCACTTGCTCATGCTCACGATGGTGCGGAAAACCGAACTCTCCTCGGCGCTGTGGACGGAGTTCAATTTGAAAGAGGCCATCTGGCGCATACCAGCGGGCCGCATGAAAAAGTCGAAAGAGCATTGGGTCTATCTGCCGACGCAAGCCGTTTCGATCCTGCGGGAGTTGGAGAAGCTAACGGGGGGCGAAGGCTACGTGTTCCCCTCGCCTAGAAGCCGGGAGCCGCGCCCGGTCTCCCGCGCGGCGCTAAACGTTGCCGTCGATGTGCTGAAGCTGGATGTAGCGGATTTTGTGCTGCACGACTTCCGGCGCACGGCTTCAACGCATCTGCATGAGATGGGATGTTCGTCAGATGCCATCGAAACGGCCCTCGCGCACTCGATCAAAGGCGTGCGGGGAGTCTACAACCGGGCTGGCTATGCGGAGGAACGGAAACGCATCATGCAATTATGGGCGGATTTCGTGGATGCGCAGATTGCCAATCCCGTAAAGGCTAATTTTCGTGGTGCCGAAGGCAAGTCCACATAAATGCGCTTTACGCGATCGCCCATCTGCGTACGAACCCAAGCTTGCACTAGGAGGGGACCTGTCCGTAACCCGCATGGTTTACGGCGCCATGCAGCTAGCTGGTCCTCACGTTTTCGGCTCGCCGAAAGACCGCGTCGGAGCCCTTCTTGAACCCTCCCATATCGACGGTAGCGAACCTGGAGCAGCGCGACCCACGCAGCGCAGACGCCATAACCTTAAATCAACGAGGGATAACATCCACCTTCTGCAGCGCCTCGAAACAGCATTTCCCCATTCATGACCCTGTGTAAGTCGCGTGAACCCACACTACAATCTGAGGGCCTCATCGAACCTAGTCACACCTTTCCGAAGACCCAAATTTGAAGCTCAGCGAGAAACGTTATGCAGGGAAACTCAGGAGTTGGAATCACAGGCATGCGAACCACAATAAAAACCGGCTCTCTATCGGCAAAATTCATACCTCCGATATACATCATCGTCGAGGATAATTTGGCAAAATCGGTAATAGATTGCTTATTTGAGGGGACTCACGATATCTCGCGAAGATATATATATTCGGGAGCTTGGCAAAATCAGGCCTCGTGCCTCTATGGCTTCCTTAGCTATGGCATGGAATTAGGTGAGCACTATAGCATCCCATCCTTTGGCGTTGTTGCCGTTACAGATGGCGACATCAGCAAGGAGGAAGAGCAAAAAAGAAAAAGCAAACTTATAAAGGGCGATCATAAAAATCCGGTCCAACACGAAATTCTGGATCTGATCTCTACATTCACATCATCATTCACCCTTGAGATCAAAGATAAGACAATAAAGGCGCTCCCCGAGTACAATCAAAAGAAGTGGTTTGAAGAAATAACAAAAGACCGGATTTTGGAAGTGCATGGCAGAGAGGGGCAATCATTCGCTAGGAGCGAGCGAGAAATAAGTTCAATGGTGGAACTCATTGAACTTTCAAAATCCATCTCCAGTGACACACCATCAATAATCGGAAAAAACGGAAACCCGGATTATCACTTGTACTATGAAATTCTTAAAGAATTCATTCCAAGCAACGCCGATCACAAGATGAACGATATTTACTGGTATGTTCTCAGCGCCATAAAACACTACAATAAAGATAAATGGAATTTCTATACGCAAACCATCAAAGAAAAAATAACCGCCTTACACAAAGATCATAAAAATAGATTTCTTCAAAGTAATTTTGATTTCAGGTGACTTTTTACGTGCGATCAAGCCAGCAACCGGGCGGGAAACCGAGTAAATGAGGTTCAACGCGCATCGGCGAACCGGCCACTCTGGCTGCGGAGACCTATGCGCCGGCCCCGACACCAGGTGCAGCCGAAGAATAGCTCGTGGTCCAGGAGGACGACGCGCTGGAGCGTACCATGAGCCTAATGCGGCGATTCACGCCTCTTCGACGGCAACTGGATGCGCTACCATTTCGGCACACGCACCGAACATATTGGCAAGCATCTTGATATTTTTTTCGTCAAATACGCAAACGAATCGTCGACGATGAGCAACCAATCAACGACAGCAAAGATCAGTGAAGCGGTTACGCCAATCGACCGCGAAATACTCTACGAAGAAATATGGTCCAATCCAGTGACGGTAGTTGCAAGGCACTACGGCCTTTCCGACGTAGGCTTGGCAAAAATTTGCCGGAACCTAGCGATTCTGTTGCCCAGTCGAGGATATTGGGCCAAAGTCAGAGCTGGGAAGACAATGAAGCGCGTGCCACTGCCACGCCTCGAAATTGACGCCAACCCACGTGTAGCTCTGACCAAGATCGACGAGAGTGAACAAAAAGCACGCCAAACAGCTAAGCAACAATTGCGGGAAACACGTGTCGCAGTTCAATCCCTTTCGGTAGGTATGAATCTGACGCAGCCCCATCCACTTATCACCGCTGCGGCCAAGCGCCTCAAGAGAAACGATGGGTGGAGCAATGAAAAAGGACTTCGGTCCGCGCCCGAAGAAGTGCTCAACCTTGAAGTGACACGGTCATCCTTGGATCGTGCGCTCCTGCTCCTGGATACTCTGGTTAAGGAATTGTCTAATCGATCGGTCACCGTCCATATCGACACGAAGGCTAAACAAACGATATTGACGGTCAACGAAACCGCAGTCGCGCTCACGGTGACTGAGCGCGTGAAGCGCACGGTCCATGAGGATACGCCGACAGAGAAGAAAGCCAAAGAGCGGTATTGGAATCGAAGTCGCTCTTTTTCTTCGCCTGATCTGAAGTATCCGCATACGCCGAGCCACGATTATCACCCTACCAATAGCCTCACAATTACGGCTGGCCGCTGGCCTTCTCGGAATTGGAACGATACGCCACGAACTCCATTGGAGAACCGCCTTGGTGAAATCGTAGCGGGTATTTACGCGCTCGCTGAAGATATTCGTGTCAACGAGGCCAAAGAAGCGCAACGCCGCGAGGGACACCGTCGAGCGGAGGAACGATATGATTTTCTAGTTCAACGGCTAAATGACGAGCGTGGCCGGTTTAAGCAACTGGAAATTGATGCTACGAATTTAGAACGGGCCAATCGGTTACGCTCATATGCCAGTGCGGTCGAAGAGAACGCACGTTGCAAGGGAAGCGTTACATCCGACCATCTGGAATGGATAGCATGGATCTTAGCAAAAGCAGATTGGCTTGATCCTCGGATTGAGGTTTCCGATCCTATACTGGATGCCCCGGAACCCAAAAAACCGAGTTATTGGTAAATTATTGGGAAACGAAACTCCGCGCCTATGATGCCTCTCGATTGTCAATCGAAGGGCGAAACCCCGTGGAGACGGCGCTAAAACGCGCTTGAAAAAGGGGGATAAACGCATATCGACGCAAGAAGAGAAGTAGCGGCTAGCTGAACCAGCAATTGCACAGGCAAGCTTCCCTCCCACCTTTCATGGCAGCGTTGCTCCATTGCGTGACTGACCGTGCCGGCTTATTCTTCGACGTGGCCAAGCAACGGCAGCGGATTTTGCCTCCGGCTGCCGAAAACAAACACCGCGGGAGTTTCAGCGGGGCGAATACGGGGTACTACGCGTGGCATTCTCTTCTGCAGAATTACAAAAACTGGGTGACCTGCTAACGGGCTATCAGTTTCACATCCCGGACTATCAGCGCGGCTATTCCTGGGGCGACGCACAACTCGATGCGCTATGGAGTGACCTTCACGTCGCTGTACGCTCCGGCGCCAGACAGCACTTCACGGGTATCGTGCTTCTCCGCAAACTTGCACCGAACGGGTCATCGCGGCCATCGGCCGAGCTTGTAGATGGCCAGCAGCGGGTCATAAGCACCATGACGCTGGCGCGCGCCCTGATCCGACGGATTGCGGAACTGGATGTTGTCGCCGGTTCTTCGACGTCGCTGGAATTTCAGGTAGTGTTTAACGACAACGCCGAACTCCAGAGCTATTTTGATTTCTGGATTCTGAACGATGATACGGAGGCTGCGCGGCTCGGTTCGAATAGTTCTAGCTATGCCGCCAACATAGAAAACGCCGCCAAATACTTTCGTCGTCGCGCCGATGAACTGCAAAACGCGGAAGCCGCGAAGCAGTATCTTGACACCTTGTTAGACCGCTTCCGCCTGTTCGTGCTCGACGCGCACCCGGAGTTTGACATTCATGTTGCGTTCGAAACTCTCAATAACCGCGGGAAAAAGCTTTCGCAACTTGAACTGCTAAAGAACCGGCTGATTTACCTGACCAACGTCCTGCCTGGCCAGCATCCAAACGCAGACACCTCCGCCGACGAACCGTCGATGAGCGCGGAAGGGCTTCGCGAGCAGGTTCACCGTGCTTGGAAGGGAATCTATACCTCGCTCGGCCGAAGCCCGGCCACGCAGAACCATGATGATGAGTTCCTGCGCGCACACGCGATTGCCTACTTTGGGGAAGTCAGAGACGCGGACTGGCTCGAGAACGTCCTTCTGAACGAGGAATTCACCGTGACGAACGAGGCCCTTACGCTTGCAGACCTATCGGTCTACATTCGCAACCTCGAGCAGGGGGCCGTCTGGTGGTCCCATATGCATGAAGCCAAGCTGATGCCGAAGGCGCACCGAATGCTGCTGGAGCGCATCGCTCGCATCGGTTACGCATACTTCAAGCCACTCATACTTGCCGCCTATATGCGTGCTACCGTCACAAGTCCGGAAGCGCTCGGCAAGCCTTACGAGCATGAGTCGACATTGGCTCTCGTCGCAAGCTTACTCTCCCAGATTGAGCGGTTCATTGTGCTGGTACTCACCTTGTCGGGCCGACCGGGCCACTTGGGACGAGCAGACATGAACCGCATGGCCCGCCGGTTACTGCGACCAGACCCCGAGGCCGAGGCGGCAAGGAAGTATCACCTGCACGAAATGTCGTCGGACGAAGCAATCGAATTCGTGCAAGGCTATGTGACGGCATGGATAGTTAACCGCGAAACCGAGGGCTCATGGACAGACCGGCGATTCCAATGGGAAGGCGTATATTCGGCGTCTAGCGTCGCCCAGGAAGTCGCGACACGGCTGCGACAGGGTACGGGTTACTACAGATGGGCATTCACAAAGCTCTTGCTTCTCGAATACGAAGAAGACCGTCGTGAGACTGGCAACAAGCCGATTGCGCTCAAATGGCCGTGGGATGAGTTCAGTTTTGACAAAACTGTGGAGCATATCTTCCCTCAGACGCCAGATGATAACGGCTACTGGAACGACGCAATTCCCATCGACGGGCGCTCTAAGGCTCTGAAAAACGCAGTGGTCCACTCTCTTGGAAACCTGATGCTTCTTTCGACTAAAGTGAACTCGACTGTGTCGAACCTGCCGTTCAGGGCGAAGAATGGTCGCCCGTGCAAATTGACCTCCTACGAAGTAGGCAGCCATTCCGAGACACAGGTTGCCCAGGTTTTCCGCTCGTATGACTGGAACGTCGCCTGTATTGCAGCACGCGGCGTCGCGATGTTGAAGTTTGCCGAAGAGCGCTGGTCGTTCCGTCTCACCGACACGCCGAACGACTACAACTCCTATCTGCCGTTCCTGTTTGGGGAAAGAGAGGAGGACGTGCGGCGAGGCAACGCTAGTTGGAGCAAAAAGGTCGACGGACGGTCGATTAACTCGCTAGTCGACGCCCTACTGGCCTAAGCGGCGGGAACCAGCGGCCAACCGTTTGTCCAGGATGCGTCTTGTAACCAACGCTTGGTCGCTTCGGCCCCCGCTTTCCTAAATCCGCGGTATCCACGTCTGTCTTTGGCTCTGCCGTTAGCTGCATGTGCAGACCAATCCCGTGGTCCGCGATGCCCGTGCAGCGGAGTCCATGCCTCCTGTGATTCCACTTTCTGAGCAAAAGGGGCAGCAGGCCTGTTTCTGTGATTGTGAAGTAGGAGGTCCTGGCGAAGGAGCAGCCGACCATTGCGCCCCTTATTGACCCGACCTTTTTGCCTTAAGCTGTCGCGCGACCACCGCGCCGCAGAAGTGCCCAAGTCGCAACACTTTTGCTCACAACCAACCCGGTTTACATTTCATGTCAATCACAAAAAGCCAGACGGAAAAAATCGGTTCAATATTCAACGGCAACCGCTTTCTGATACCCAGCTACCAGCGGAAATACAGCTGGACTGACGACGAGCGCCGGGCGCTGTGGCAGGACATCGAGGAAAGCATTGCGAGCGACATGGACCACTTCCTGGGGACGGTCTCCTTCAAGGAAAACCCCGCCGAGGGCCTCTCCGCAGATACTCAGTATGAAATCATCGACGGCCAGCAACGCGTGACCACGTTGTTCATCTTGCTGAGCGTACTAATTGACAAGCTGCCCGACACGGCCATTCGGGCGAAGCAACAGGCCACATTCATTGGGACGCGCGAGGAGCTAAAGCTTCAGCCCTCCGGGACAGACGGAAAATTTCTCGCCCAACTCATATTTGACTTCAACGATGTGACCGCGAGTGCGCTTCGCAAGCGGAGTTGGCGTTTTATGGCCGAGGCGAAGCGTCAGTTCACAGCACTGAGCAGCAGGTTTTCAACGAGCGACATCGAAAAGCGCATTATGTTTGTGCGCGACCGAATCAACGTGCTGGTCTTCAATGTAGAAAGCCAGGCGCAAGCGGTACGCATGTTTTCCATTATCAACGACCGCGGATTGCCACTCAGAATTCTGGATAAGACCAAAAGCGTACTGATGCTGTATTCCACGCTGTACCTCGATGCAACCCTCAATGCAGAGATAAACTCGGCTTTTGAGAAAATTTTTGACAGCTACGACGATTTGCTTTCCATTCGCGATGAGTTGGGTATTTTGGGTCGTTTTGAAGAAAACACCGTCTTCACGCATCACTATTATTCGGCAGCCCAGTTATTTCCTGAATCGTGGAACAATCGGGATGGCGCGGAGACGATATTCAAGAAGCTGAAGGAAAAATGCGAGGCACTCAAGAGCAATCCGGACAGCCTCGCCCATTTCGTTCAGCAGTACCTAAACGATTTTACCCAATTCGCGCTGAACTATACCGGCCTCATAAGCGCCGTTGACACGATACCCGGATATCGAAAACCATTTCAATTCCTTGAGTTCACGGCAACCCTTTACCCGCTCCTGGTTAGGCTGTTCATGCAGCATAAGCTCAATGAGTTGCTGCCGTTGCTCGAGACGACCGAAGTTCGTGTGTACAAGATAAAAAACACAAATCCCGTGGCCGACATGTACAGACTCGCCTCGGACGTAGCACACCTCAAGCTTGGGCCCGCCGCCGTGGCAAAGAGACTCGTGGACTTCAATGAAAAGTTCGTCAGCGACCATAACTTTCGCAATTATCTCGACGCTGACCTGTACCAGAACGGTGCGACGAAATACATTCTGTGCGAGCACAGCGGAGACGAGCCTTTGATGGATGCATATTCCGACTGGCAGGTAGAACATATTTTCGGCAAGGAGCCCAACTTTGACCCGGCATCGCACGGGTTCGCAGAGGACTACGATTACGAAAAGAACCGGCTTGGAAATCTCACACTTCTTGAATCCCATATAAATAGCGGCTTAGGCAACTGCGCCCCGGCACAGAAAGTCGATGGCTACGTTCGCTCATCCTTCAGAGTGACGCAAGCCCTGGCCGGGGGCATTAACGTCGGCAATTTTTCGAAGACCGAGGTTGACGAGCGCCGCGCACAAATCATCGACTTCTGCCTGACGAGGTTTTGCCTGGCGGGATAAAGTGCCGGCGCGTCAATGTGCCGTAAAAAAGACGTCACGGCGCATGTGACCCGACTGCAGGAGACGGTAACAGGGACGGGCGTCCACACCTTGGCTGGCACACTCGGGATACCAAGTCGTGTGCGCCGAGCGCCTCAAACTCGTTCCGAGTGGTGCATGGAATGAGGTTAAGGCGCGGACATCGCGACGCGTTTCGGCCTGCCGCCAGCTACGTCACATCTCGCTCGCGTTGCCAGCACGCAATTGTGGTGATACCGCGCAGCGACGGCAGGCTTTAGAGTGTTCAACGTCGGAAATCCGCAAGGTCTCGCCGACGGTGACGAATGGAACTGACCAGGCGAGCTTCGTGACGTTTGCAACGCGATAACGCGTGGGACCATTTCGGAACCACATCGCGTCAGGTCGTGGAGGGTGTTCATTTGAGCGTGGAACCGCGCAACCCGAGGCTGATTCCATCGAGTCTCATGTTGCAGAAATATCTGGTGACCCCCAACGCTTAGTTGGACATTGCCGCGGCATTTCGATGCGTGCCCCCGATTTAGACTAGGCGGTAGTGCGGCCGCGCCGAGCGTGTGTTTGCTGACCCTCCTTGTCCGGTCAGTGGCGAACGCGCGGCGACGCACCACGCTGTGCCCGTTGGCTTGAGGCACCGTCGACCCTCGTAGAGTTCTTCAAGATCATCTCACCGCTGACCCAGTGGTTCCCACAATGGAAAGCCGGCTTCGCAGTAACAAGCGAATTCCTCGACCATGTGAGTCCAGAACGCCACAAGCAGGCGGATGATTCGCACGAGCAATCTCTCGCACGACGGGCACGACCGCGTCCGAGCAAAGTTGCCAAAATTCGGAAACTACAGGATAGCTATGGATTTTTTTGCTCGATATAAAACCTTATTACTACATCGGTATTTTTTACACTATCAAAATAACTACGAGCCGCTATTATCTAGTTGATGCCAGTATTCATCCCATACGTGGTTGGCTACAATGTCAATTATGTACAAGAATGTCCTGATTCTGACCAACTGCACCGGGCGCAAACGCACGGGAAGTCAAGCAATTACGCTTCCTCCAGCGTCGCTTCGCGGTTCTCTCTCGTCGATCGCGAAAACGTGGCGGCGCAGCACAAGGTTGGCCCCTCGTACCAGGACCGCTGCGGAAACTTACGTAGGACGATCGTTCGCCGAGGCGAGACACATCTCTGCAAACCTAGGGGCAGATCTGTTTATTTTGTCTGCCGGCCTTGGCATCGTTGCTGCCGATGAATTGGTGCCGCACTACGACTTAACCGTTGTGGACGGTTCGAATTCGGTGCGGCCTTTGCTCTCTAACCTTGGGATGAAAGCGAGTGACTGGTGGGCAGCGTTACTTTCCGCCTTCGGAAATCAGAGATCGGTGCGTTCACTGGTAGAAACCCACCCCAATTACTTGGTGCTTGTTGCTCTTCCGTCTAGCTATTTGGAGATGGTTGCAGAGGACTTGGAAGAACTGTCGGACAGCGAACTCAAGAGAGTCCGAATTTTTTCTTCGTCGAAAGGCAGATCGGTTGTGTCCGAAAGGGTGAGAAACGTCGTTCTACCCTATGACGATCGACTTGAGGGTTCTGAATTTCCGGGTACACGAAACGATTTCGCTCAACGCGCGCTGAGGCATTTCACGGAAACCCTTGGGGCCCACCGGTTATCACTTCAGAACGCCGAACATGCTGTGTTGACCGCGTTGACAGCGATGAGTCCGCGGCAAATACCAGTCCGCACAAGAAAGACGGACGAAGAAATAATGAAGTTGTTGACGCTGAAATGGAGCAAGTTCGACGGCTCTTCCACCCGCCTTCTGCGCTACCTACGTGACGATGCGTTGGTCGCTTGCGAACAATCGAGATTTAGAAATTTATGGCTCACGGTTGGTCAGCATCAAGTAAATGGGAAGTAAATTGGCAAACGCGAAGAAAGAAATAGTCGTCAGGGCCCTGCGGACCACGCAGGGTGATGGCGTCGATGTGTACGCGTTTTTTATCAAAGGCGCTGACATCGTAAGAGTCGCTGATATTTCCCGTATCGAGAGAGACGACTCAGATGGACTCAAAGGCTTTCAGCGCCCCGAGATTCGGTCCCATGTGAAGGGAATAGCCGACTATTTGAATCAAGGCAACGTTCTGTTCCCGAATGCGATAATTTTGGCTATGTCGCCGGACGTTCATTTTTCAGGTTCGCGTGGACCAAAACCCACCGACGATGACGGCATGGCTATCGCCGGCACTTTGACCATCCCAGTATATGAAGAGGGTCAACGGGTCGCTTGGATCGTCGACGGTCAGCAACGATCGCTCGCCTTGGCACAGGTATCCAGCAAGACTCTTTCCGTCCCCGTCGTTGGGTTTGTTTCGGATAGCCTTGAAGTGCAACGCGAACAATTCATTTTGGTTAATAAAGCTAAGCCGCTACCGACGCGCTTGATCAATGAGTTGCTGCCTGAAACCCGAGGCATTCTATTGCCACGCGAATTGAGCGCACGAAAAGTCCCTTCCGAAATTTGCGGCTTGTTGAATCGCGATACTGACTCCCCGTTCTACAAACTCATCAAACGTATCTCCGAAAAAAGCACCACGACTGCTGTTATTACAGACACCGCGATCATTTCGATGATCCGAAACAGCATGAACAACCCGTTGGGCGCATTGTCACCGTACAAATCGACCGGGCGCGAAGGCGCAGACGTTGAAACGATGTATCGAATTTTGATTACTTTTTGGACCGCGGTTAGAGACGTTTTCCCGAGCGCCTGGGGAATCGATCCTCGCAACAGTCGATTAATGCACTCCGCGGGCATCGAATCCATGGGTGTGCTCATGGATCGGATTTACGCGCGGCTTTCTGGGCACGGAGAAGACTACAAGACGGTTCGCAAAGAACTTGAGAAGGTTGCGCCCGCTTGTCGATGGACTGAAGGCACATGGGACACGCTTGGCGTTGCTTGGAACGAAATTCAAAGTACACCGCGGGATATTAAGAGACTCCAAGACGCGCTAGTGCGCGCTTACACAAGCAGCGTACGACCATGAAATTTCTATATTCAGACACACAGGACTACGTCGACCCGCTCTATGATTTCATGGCCGACCGAAATGCACCGGGACGTCGTCGTTACTGGGATGACACTTATGCGCACGAGATGATGAAGCCTGCGCCCTATGACGGGCTGCTAGTCTCTATGAGCGCGGTGCGCCAAGCCGCCGGTGTCGCGAAATCAAAAGTCCGCTATTCGACCGCTGAAGAGCATCGCATGCTTCGTGACGGCGTTCGTAAATTCTTACGCTATACGGGTCCGAAGCATAAGAATGCCATGCTACTGGGCGACTGCGGAGCGTTTGCGTACGTAGAGCATGAGAAGCCCGCTTATGCTCCACAAGAGGTCGTCGAATTTTATTCGGATGCAGGCTTTACGCATGGCATTTCTCCCGATCACATTATCTTTGATTGCGATATTACCAACCCGCCTGCGAACGAAATGCCCGAAGCCGTCACGGCACGTTTTGAGATCACGCAAGCCAACGCCGAGGAGTTTCTAAAGCTGACGCGCGAGGAAGGCGAAACGTTCGAACCGGTGGGCGCGGTACAAGGATGGTCACCTAAAAGTATCGCCCAGGCTGCAGTTCAGCTCGAGGCTATGGGTTACCGATACCTCGCGATTGGCGGACTTGTTCCGTTGAAGGTCGAAATTATCCACCTTGTCCTTCGAGCGCTTCGTGCGGCTATTAAGCCCGAAACGAAGATCCATCTTTTGGGCTTCGCAAAGGCAGACGATATTCACGAATTCACCGGCTACGGCATCACGAGTTTTGACTCGACGTCGCCTCTAATTCGTGCGTTCAAGGACGCCAAATCGAATTACTACATGCCGTCGCCGAGGGGTGGTCTCGATTACTATGCGGCCGTGCGGATCCCCCAAGCGATCGAGAATTCCCGTCTGATGCAAGGGATCAAGCGCGGGATATTCAGCTCCGAAGACCTGCAACGAAGAGAAACTAAGGCGCTGGCTGCTCTTCGTGCGCTCGACACAAACGGCGGAAAGGTTAAGGCTGCACTTGATGCCGTGATGGACTATCAACGGTTCCTGACGCTCGGTGACGGTAGCCCTATCGAGAAGCACGAGAAAGACCTGTTGAAAATGCGCGGGCTGGTGGAGCGAACACTCGAAGACGCTCCATGGAAGCGTTGCCAATGTGAGATATGCAAATCCGTCGGCGTCGAAGTCATCATCTTTCGGTCGAGTAATCGCAACAAGCGACGCGGCTTTCATAATCTCGGCGTCTATCACCAACACTTACAAAGAACCCTGGAGAAACAGCGGTGAGCAACTACCGATTTAAAGCCATTCGCGCCTCTCAGGCCGCTGAACACGACGTATTTTCCTTTGCGGCGACACCAGAGCAGATCCTAGGTTTCGCTGAAATCGAGCGTGTTGGCCGCGAAGAAGATGGTCAATTGAGAGGGTTTCAGCGACATCAGATCGCGTCACATATCAAAGAAATTCGCGACTACATGAGTCGTGACGACGCGCTCCTTCCGAACGCTGTCATTGTGGCCTTCATCGGCAGCGTCAAGCTCAAGGAATTGGGTGATGGCATTGTCGAGGTGAGCATTTCAACGACCAAGGGCAAGCCTGGGTTCGTTGTCGACGGCCAGCAACGACTGTCAGCACTTTCCGGAATAAAGAAGCCAGGCTTCCAAGTCTTCGTCTCTGCTTTAATCTGCAAAGACTACAACGAACTGCGACAGCAATTCGTTTTGATCAACAACACTCGGCCGCTGCCGAAGACGCTGATCTACGAGTTGCTGCCTAACGTTGAGGGTCTACCCGCGCGATTCACCGCTCGAAAATTTTCGGCACGCATCGTCGATCGCCTCAATTTCACGCGCAAATCATCGCTACGCGGCGAGATCCGGCAACATACCAATCCGCAAGGCGTGATCAGCGACACCGCCATGCAAAAGCTGATTATGAATTCGGCGTCGGACGGTGCTATCCGAGAATTCATCAAAGAAGAAAACTTTGAGGATCTCGCATATGAATTCGTCAATGAGTTCTTTCAGGCCGTAACCAACGTATTCGGAAGCGAATGGGTCGGAATGAACCCCAAAACATCGCGACTCAGACACGGCGCAGGATTGGTAGCAATGGGGTTCGTCATGGAATTGCTGTACTCGAGCGAAGGGGCAACGACTCGCGCCGAATTTGAGCCGGGTTTGGAGTTGCTCAAGCCCTATACGGCGTGGACAAGTGGTCAGTGGCGCTTTTCAGAATATGACGAACGTCCTTGGAACGGCATTCAAAACACGCCCAGTGACATCGATCTGCTCGCCAACTATCTTGTGCGCTCGCTGAAGAAAGCCCTTCGTCGGCCCCGAAAAGTAGCTAACGCTTAAATCTGGAGATTGTCGCTATGAAAACACGCGCGCTAGTCTTATTTTCTGGTGGCCAAGACTCCGCTACTTGCTTGGCATGGGCGCTGAGTCGCTATGAGTACGTCGAGACAATCGGCTTCGACTACGGTCAGCGCCATGCCGTTGAATTGACATGTCGGGTCTCCGTATTGGCACGACTGAGGGAGCAGTTTCCAGCGTGGGCAGCGAAACTGGGCGACGACCACATGCTAGATCTTTCCATACTTGGAAAGATCAGCGACACCGCACTTACGCAGGACAAAGCTGTCGAGATGGAATCGAATGGCCTTCCAAACACCTTTGTCCCGGGCCGCAACTTGCTCTTCTTTACTCTAGCTGCTGCCGTCGCTTACCGCAGAGGGCTGCACGCGCTCGTCGGGGGAATGTGTGAAACTGATTTCTCCGGCTATCCCGACTGTCGGGACAACACGCTTAAAGCACTCCAAGTCGCGATCAGCCTCGGGATGGATGCACCCTTGATCATCGAAACGCCATTGATGTGGATCAACAAACGCCAAACCTGGCAGATGGCGAATGAGCTTGGAGGGGAAGAGTTCGTCGAACTCATTCGCAGCGAGACCCATACCTGTTATCTCGGTGACCGATCCGCCTTGCATGATTGGGGATACGGATGCGGCAAATGCCCGGCGTGCGAACTGCGAGCGACTGGGTACAAATCTTACGTTGCTACGGCACGGCCATGACATATAGCGTCAAAGAGATTTTCTATACGCTTCAGGGTGAAGGTGCAAATGCTGGACGACCGGCGGTCTTCTGTCGGTTCTCCGGATGCAACTTGTGGAGCGGACGCGAAGAGGACCGTTCGACGGCGCAGTGTTCATTTTGCGACACCGATTTTGTTGGAACTGACGGCACGGGCGGCGGAAAATTTAAAGACGCCCGGGACCTAGCAAATGCGATCGCGAGCCAATGGCCTACAGCAGACCATGCTCACCGTTTCGTTGTGTTGACCGGTGGTGAACCCTTGCTGCAAGTCGACAGCGCGTTAACCACGGCGCTGGCCGAGGAAGGATTTTTCATCGCGGTCGAAACCAATGGAACGGTATCCCCGCCTCCTGGTCTCGACTGGATTTGTGTCAGCCCTAAAGCAGGTACACAAATTCGAATTAAGGCCGGCAACGAACTGAAGTTAGTGTTCCCGCAAATCGCGTTCGACCCGACGGGTTTTGAGCAACTTGCGTTCGAGCGATTCTATTTGCAGCCGATGGATGGGCCTGATCACGCGCGGAATATCGCAAAAGCAATCGACTATTGCAAAGCACACCCTCGGTGGTCACTAAGTTTTCAAACCCACAAAGCCTTGGGTATCCGATGAAATTCGAACTAAGCCAACGCTTTTATTTCGAAGCAGCTCATACCCTTCACCGGGAAATCGGGCAGGAAGGTAGTCGACGAATTCATGGACACACTTATCATGCGCAGATTTTTCTTCGTGGCAAGCCTGATGCGACAACAGGAATGATCGTTGACTTAGGTTTTTTCAACCAAGAAATTCAGCGAATTAAAGATCAGTTAGACCACCGCTTCCTCGATGAGGTACCGGGTCTTGGCGCTGCCACTCTCGAAGGGCTGTGCGCTTACATCTATCAGGCGATTTTTCCAATCTTTCCGAACGTCTCGCGGGTTCGCGTGGAGCGTCAAGCAAGTGGTGACCGGTGTGAAGTGACTGCCGATTGAAAGCTCGATGACAATGATCTCCAACGTACCTTATCGTTGGTCTTAGTAGCACACACTCGAAACGCACAAGTTGCTCAACGTAGAGGCGCCCCCGTGCTCGCGAATGATGCAAAGAAAACAGACACCTTGGTGCGACTAGGCCGTCACTTCGCTTAGCACCTTCAAGATGCTCGCAGAACCTTTCCCTTCGGGTAGCAAAAGGTTAGGCTTGCCGCCACGCGCATCCTTGACCGCAAAATAAGCTTGATGTTTACTACTGCGCCACGCGAACACAAAAACATCGCTGTTTGCAGCCAATTGTTTCAAGCGGGTGGTCGCGACATGATCGGAGTTCAACTCAAGACGGCATAGGGGAACAAGTGACTTCAAGATCTGTATGGCACGCTGCCCGGCTGATTCGGTCAGCGTATAAATGGCTACTGACTTGTTCGCCAGATGCGCGAAATCACCCTCACCGCCCTCGCCTTCCTCAACTCGCTCAGCCAGTAACTCACTGATTGCGGGAAATTGATCGAAGTCATGTGCCAGAAGTTCCAGTCCGCGCCACTGATCCACTCTCAGACGGTGACGGTACTGGCTGGCGATCTGTTGCAAAGCGAAAAACAACCTCAGCGGCGCTTCCTTATCAGGGCGTGGAAACAGGGCAAACAACTCCACAATGTCGATCACCCAATCCATGTAGCGCGGGGATCCAACCCGCGCAAGAAGTTCCTGCAGATCATTGATCAAATCTCGGTAGTCAGTAGACTGGATACCCGACTCAAGCAATGTTCCCGTTATTCGTTGTACCGAATCGAGCTCTCCCAACCCGTCATTGCCATCTAGCAGAATGAGCGCGAGCAACGTCCGGTAAAGACGCTGAATTTCCGGCACACCGGTCGCCTCATGAAAGAAATCCAGAATGGCCGGTATCGACCTGACGTAGGTCCGCAAGACCGCCTCTTCGTAGTCTTCGAGTTCCGCCGTAAAGGTTGCGACAGCCTCAAGATCCAATGTGTAGTCGGAAAGTCGCCATTCTTCCGCTTTCTGCGCTGCCAGACGGGATGCCTCTATGCTAGGCAGGCCAGACTTCACGGCACGTGCCCACCCTTTCCAGTCACCGATTACCCCCTCGTCAACAGCAGACTGTGCAGTGTCCAACGACTTGTGAAGCTTCGCGATCTTCTTCGTATAACGCGGTCCCAAAGCGTCCAGCATCGTGGCGGGATAACGGCCCAATACATCAATCGCTTCGCGCGCTGCTTCCACGGTCGCTATTTCGGCGGCGCACTCCAGGATGCGCTGCAGCGTCTCCTGACTGACCGGCGCGCGCTTGAAAAAGGCCATTGCGCGTTCGTATTCAGCATCCTCGAACGCAGTGTTGCCTTCATACAGACTGTCGGAGGTTTTGACGCCCGCTTGCAGATCGGGAAACCACTCCGGCAACGATGACTCATCAGAGCGCTCGAGTTCGGCACGTAACGTTGTGAGCAACTCCTGATCGGGCCTTTCCCGTGAAAGTTCATTCAGTGCAAACGCCTTCAATACCGCCGGGCGCGTGATGTTCTTCCTCGCCCTGAACAGCCACGCGAATCGCGGCCGCACCTGCTCATTGAACGCCGCCGTCGCGGCAGCCAGATCGGCTTCATTCTCGTGCCGAGCCAGGAAGTGGACGTACAGCGCTTCGATCGCCTCGCCCAAGGTCTGTCGGGGAAGGCTGAGATCGCGAAGCGCGAGCAACTTGGTCTCCCCGGCAACCATCGGCGACCAGTGTCCCAGTCCTGCCAGCAGATGAATCTCGAGGAACCGCTCGTTCTGCGCATTGAGGCGACCCGTGCCTTTCAATTCCTCCAGTAGTCGATACGCCTCCCTCTCGTTTCTCGCAGCGATCGCTCGCTCGAAACGTAGCTTGAGTGAACCAAACGTTTGAGGCGTGGGACGGTATCGCTCCGGGCGACTTTCCACCGAGGTTCGATAGACACGCAGCATCGACCAGACCGGTTCGTTTTCTCGGCCACCGGCTCCTTCGAATCTGTAGACCCACCTGAACCTCCCAACAACAATCTGCGTCAGCGCATCGAACGGCGTGACAATCCGTCCCGCCGGCGTGAAATCGGTATACGCAAGGCCAACATGAGCGGTCAACTCCTCGCACATTTCGTTGGCCAGCAGATGACTGTCAGCGCACGCAACCCACGCGATTACCCCGTCGTGGTCGAAAGATAGCGGCAACACGAGAGGACGGGCACCCGGTGCCTTCGCCCAAAATTTCAACCACGCACAAGTCTCCGACCCGGCGAGCCGAACACCTTCAACATTCTGTTCAAGCGCCGCCTGACCAGAGCCGCGGAGTTGCGCGATGTAATCTCCGAGCCACCCGCTTTCGCTGGGCGTTAACTCTTCCAGATCCATCGAAGGCATAAAGGTTTGAAGATCTGCCACGTTCCGTCCTAGCCGTTTCTATATCTGTCAAAATTGAGTCTCGCTTCGGCAATCTGCTGCCGGTCGACATCAAATGAAATCACCTCGTCGTTTAATTCGAACCCGCCGTAGGTGAAATTCATGGATCCCGACAGCAATGCCCGATCGGTCAACAACCCCTTTGTATGCAAGGCGTCCTCGCCGTCGTTAATCCACAGCTTTGAATCGACACCTGAATTCCTCGCCTTCTCGCGAATCGTCGAAAGAAAGCGCTTGTTATGATCGAGGCTTCGCGTCGCAATACGGACGGGCTGCCCGCGCCGCATGAGCGACAGCAGCATGTCCGATATGGCTATTTCGCGGCTTCCCCAGTCAGGCTCGACGAGATTGAATGCGCCCGAACGGTTGTCCAGTATCGGTACGTCGCTAATCCATGGACTGACGAGCCACGTGGCACTTCCCAGGTTAAGAAGTTCGCCGAGAAAGACGAACTGAAAAAGTTCGCGCACCTCATGCTGGCTGGTTGTCGCGGACTTGAAAATCCTTCGCGATTGCATCAATTCACCTCCACTTCAGGAAGCCGGATATCGGCCTCCATGGCCGAAATGCTCTGCCGGATCGCAACTAGTGCCGGATAGATATGAAGGCTTCCCGCATCGACCGGGTTTAGCATGAGAGCGTGAAATGCCGTCTGCAACCGTTCCTCGTGTCCCCTGGGACAGGTCAACGTAGCCAATCCGCGCTCGGCGAGCACTGACTCGCAGTGCTGCTGCCATTCGGGTTGTGTGACATCTATTCGGATGTCCCACTCGGGAATCGAGTCGGCTACAAGCAAGCGCTCTGTTCTTGGCAGGCTGCAAAACGGGTTGTAAATTGACAGGCGCTGTTGCCTTATCAGGCTTCCACGGGGCCAGAGAAGTCCGTAGATCATTCCCGTCTTCCAGCCACTAGACATTCCAGCCTCGCCCAGCATGTCCTGAAGTTGGTCCGGCAGGTCGTTCCTGGCAGCAAACGCTGCAAGGAGTCGCGCGTCAATCTCAATCCCCAGGCGCTGCTCGGATACCTGCCAGTCGGTCAGCAAGTCGCGAAGGAACGCGTCTGAGACCCTTGAACTCCCGGGTCTCAGGATGCGCGCGTTAAGCGACGCCAGAAAGGCGTGGCTTGGCACGATCTGATGCCTGACAAGCAAGGATCTTAACCTGTCAAAAGCGGCACGACTGCTCTCCAATCCGACTGCATCGCGACATTCCGCCGCTGCTTCCGGTAGTTCACCGTCGGCAGATTTGTCCGCAAGCAGATTGACCACACGAGCAAGCTGTTGGTCCACCAACTCAAACTCTCCGGCCTGCAATGCAGATTCGATAAGAGCATAGAACCGCCCCGGATCCTCGCCGTAACGCGCCAGGAGATTCTCGATGAGCCCGGCCCCTCCTACCATCGTTTCAGTCACCCAGATAACCGCACCTGGCGTGTCTACAGCGGTTGACTCCGTCATTACATCAACCACAAGAGAGTCCGTGTCAATTTCTGGACACAGGGCCTGGATGGCATCCTGAACCGCAGCGCCCAAGGTCGCCAAGTAACGCAACCTCAGCCACTCCTGCCATGTCTCGTCGATCGGCTGCCAGAGGACCGTCGAGAGTGCTTTCAAAGCATCCAACACGCTCGGGTCATTCAGGAAAGCGATCAAATCATGTCTGAGTCGCTCCGGTCCCCGGGAATCTCCGTGGGACGCCTCCTCATCAACTTGCGTCGATTGGAACACGGTCTCCAGTACCTCAACCAGTCCCATTTCCGCCCGCCCTGCGCTTAGCAAGACGCTCGCCTCCTCAAGCGAACAATCCGCCGCCAAGGCGTTGCACACAAGTGCACCAAGATAGACGCGTGCAAGCCAGTCTCTCGAAAACGGACTCTCGACATTCACCAGCAATTCGCCAGACCATGCAAGATCAAAGTAGCGCGCGGTCCGTAAGGCGCGCCACTTTTCTGACGAGTGCCCATTTGCTTCGTAATAGAGTGCCCCCGGAATGTTAATGTCCAGTTTCAGGCCGTCGACGCTCAGCGTAAAGCCGATTGCAATATCAGTGCCGTCCTGCGTGAACGCGAAGGTACGCTCCTCGGTTCGACCATCAGTAAACCGCAAACTTGCCCGCGAACGGCGTGCAAATCTCCGAACTTCGATAGGGGACTGTTCACGATGGGAATGAAACACCGCTGACCTGATGATTCCTGCAAGTCGAGACGAGCGCGGCACAGGGAACACCGATGGAAGCTCGCCTGGAACAAACTGCGTCTGCCATTGCATGAACGCATTGGAGGTCGTGCCAAGGTCTCGCGGAGGTGCCGAGACGTTCAGGCGCATCACCCGAAATACCGGTGTGCTCTTCGTCTGTCCTTCGTCGAGATACTGAAAATTGCCGAGCAGATACCCGTGCATACTGGACCGAATATCGAAGGGTTGATCCAGTTCAGTCGACAGATGTTCGGGTCCGCACCAATGGTTTTCAGTGCCGTATCTGTAGCCAAATCTCTTCGAAATCCGCCCCGGGGCGAATTCGCGCATCGCCTGCAAAACAGGCATCATCTCGGGCTCTTCCTGCCCTCCTGGCAAGTAAATCGCCACTTCAGGCAAATTGAGATCGGCAAATAGAGACTCAGGGATAAATTCCGGCAATGGGCCTGAGCCTGCTGACGGGTCTTCAGCCGGTTTGCCCATCCTTCCCCACTGCGACTGGAGTCGGCGAAGCGCCGTGGGCAATACTGTCGTCATCAAAGGGCGTGGAAAGTCCCACAACAGCGCGTCGACGGAGTCGCGATCCAGCATCATCGCGTCAGACAGATGTCGAACTAAAGCTTCCTGCTCCCCTTTGTTTTCAAGGATTACCGTTATCAAACGGGCGATTCGTGCCTGGAGGTCAATATCTGCCGGGCGCTTGCCAGGGCCGTCCAAGAGTGCCCAAACGTGATAGTGCAAGCGGGACTGTTCTAACCGCTCTCCAAGATAGTCAATTAGCGCGAAGACCGCCTGCATCTTCTGGACGTATCGATTGGCGAGCGGAAGAACCCGCCTTGGCAATTCCGGATCAAATAGTTGCTCGTAAGCTTGATATGCGAGCCTGTCGCGACCATAGTCCGAAAGCACAACCACCGTCCATGGTCGTGTGCTACGCAGTCGCCCTGCACGCCCCCGTCGTTGCAGGAAAGCCGCGACATCGCGAGGTGCCTTATGCTGGACGACAACGCCGACCGCTGGATCGTTATATCCAACCTCAAGCGAAGCGGTCGCGACGACGATATCAGCTTCGCTATCCACACCAGCGTCTTGCGAACTCGTTCGATCAACCTGCAATGCGACAGACAGGTCATGACCAATCGATTCGCTCATTCTCCAGTCCTGCCCGTTCTCGAATTGCGACGCCGAGGAGATGGACCGACGAAGATGAGCGAGTGGTCCATTTGGATGCCGGCGTCGATCGAGCTCGCGACGGGAGTTCTGCGTTCTGCCCTCTGCATCCAGCATACTGAAGAACAACCGGTTATTGACATCAAGGTCATCTGTGAAAACAAAAGCCCTGCTAGCATACGCGCCGCCGCTCACCGGGTGTCCTCGCCGGTCCTGGGTCCTAGCCATGAGCATTGTCGTCTGAATGGTCGCCGAAAGAAGCGCCGTTCTCGAGACAGGATCGCCTCGCAACGCCAGTGTGTACTCAGCGCCCTCCTTTTTCATATCTCCGGGAGATGGCGATACCTCCGAAACCAATTCCGGTTTCAGACCCGTGAGTTGACAGAAGAACTCCGGCGCTTCGCGCAACGTTGCTGACAGGCCGACAAAATGAGTCCCCGAGCGACACGCGCCGCGCCATCGTCGCATGAGATATGCAACTTGCGCACCGTGGAACCCGCCGTAGGTATGGACTTCGTCCATTAACATCATTTCGGGCGGTCGATGCACCCTCGGACCTAGTCCAAACAAGTGGCGACTGCGCGAGTCCGACATACGACGGTTCAGCATCTCCGTCGTCGTAAAGAGAACATCAGGGGGTTGTTCAGCAAGTCGCCTGCGGGTCAGAACCAATTCATCCTCAGCCACGCAATGAGCACAGGTGTCGCAGCACAATCTCTCGATTTCGCGCGAGCGATCCGCTTCGCGCCAGACCATGGAGCCGCCACATCCCGGAAGCGGACACGAAAAGTACGGGCAGATGGCATCTGCTCCGACCATGCGCCATCGTTTAGGAAGATATCGCGCCGATGTCGGTGTATCGCCAAATAGCGCCCCCAGAATTAGCTTCCGGCCCGTCGCAGTAAGAACCGGGTCAAGGCGCCGCGCTTGAGAATAGACTTCGCCGAACTGATCCTTAAGCAGTTCGTTTCGCGGATACAGCGCTATCGCCTTTACCCATCGCTTCGAAGATCCGCCCTCGAGCAGTTGCGCGATACGGGTAAGAGCTGGCAGATAGAACGCCATGGTTTTCCCGCTCCCGGTGCCCGCGCAAACGATGGTCCCCCCAATGCTCCCGGAATGCAGAGATTTCAGGATGCGGCAGGTTGCATCTACCTGGAACCGCGCAAGCGTCATCTGACCCGTGTCCGTCTGCAACAGGGCACGCATTACCGAACCGGTAAACGACGGCACATTGCCGATCTCCGACAGCAGTTCGTCCAAGGTCAGTTTGCGTTCCGGATATTCGCGCCTCTTCCATCGAAACCGGTAGTCGGCAACGAGTGCCGGAGCATTAACCCATCCACCATCGATGCCATGCTTTGGAAACCACTGTCTAAGTTTGCTGGCGAGTCTTATCGTTTCGGCCATGCGTGACCGGTACTTACGTTCGCTGTCATCGATGCATAAGAGGAGCACCCGCCGGACCAGTTCTTCGATCACGGCTTCGGCGTCGAAATATGCCTCCAATCCATCACACTTCGCGGCGGAAAGAAGTGGTTCCACGAGCTCGACCAATTCTTCGTGAGTGATGGCCGCATCAACGATACCCCATGACAGAAGAGGTAATTCGCGTTGCTCAAGGACGTCAAGGCAGGCGATCAGGAGAGTCGTAACGTTATCCATAACTTAATTGACGCGCGCCCTGATTGAGTACAGGCCATCCTCTTGCCGACTTTTCAGCCAGTCCAGGACCTCTTCAGTGAGCAGAGACAGGGATGCCCCTACGATGCTGTTCGCCCCCTCCAGGAAAAGTCTCACAGTCTCGGGAACATCGAAATCAATTTTCCCGTACGCGGTAACCAACGAACCGGAAAGTGACTCCACCTCGATGATAGCAGCGAGATCACCTGGTAGGCTTTGGCTGACTTGCTGCAGTCGGAAGTAAATTTGTTCGTAGTCCCGAATACGTTGCCTGTTTTCGGTTGTATCTGCCGTACGACTCTTGACCGTCCCCGGTGGGTCACTTGTGATGCTTTCCAGGACGTACCGTTTCCAACCAGATTTCGCAGATGTCTCCAGCGCCTTATTTAGCGCTCGCATCTTCTCCAGCAACAAGGACCACTCTTTGCCGGACTTTAACGTCTGGGAACTCGGCTTTTTCTCCATTTTTTTGCGTACATCGGATGACAGCTTGATCACCTCCGCTACCAAACTCTCGGGAAACTCGACCAGAACATTTCTGGACCGTAGTCGGAGCACGCCATCCCTGCTGAGATTCAACGGTTCAATCAGCGCTTGAAGAGTTCGCTTTTGCTCGTGGAGTTCACGAACCTCCTCTCCGTTGTCGCTTACCGTCTCCAGATATCCCAATCCTCCTTTAAGGGCTCTCGTTTGTTCGAGCAAAGTCATAAATCAACTCCTTGACGCGCATCCTTCGTGTCGACCGCACTCAGCATTGCCATGTCCGATGCGATCACATCCAGTTCCTGTAGCAAATCATCAATAACAGGCTTCTTGTCCAGACCCATGAGCGCCTTGCGCCTGGTCTCAACTAGGCCATTCATGTTGGAGATGAACCGGGATATGGTCGACATCACCGCTGCCGTGTCTTGCAGGTCCTTGGGGTTCACACGTCCGAGTACGGCCATACGAGCCGCTTCCGTCTGTGCTCTTTCTGCGTCGACAAACAGGTTCCGGATTTCTGCCAAGGGACACGCATTGAACTGCTTCAGGATTTCTTTAATGTTGCTCTGATCGACGTTTTCCGGCCAAACTCCGATTCGGATCGCATCCGAGTAAACGGCCCGCAGTTCAGCGTACAACTCTGCCTTGTTTGTGTCGTCGCCAAGCATTTCGGTCATTTCCACGCCCCACTTGCAAAGTTCAGCATAGAACTGGACGGAAAGTGGCCTCAGACTGGAGGCAAGTTGCTTCACGTGTGAAACAAGCTCCTTATCCAATCCTCTTTCCCGATCGAGATCCTGCGCCTGCAATCCGACCGCGTATACGTCCTTCTCACGCATCATCTCCCAGACTCGAGTCACGTCGAGCGCCAGCGGGGTTTTTCCGGTGTCACCCTGAAAATACATTGCCCTGCGGAAAAAGTGTTCCATCAGGCCTTTGCGGTGTGTGAAGCAATCTCGACGCAGCAATGCCCAGCCAGTTCCCAACAGCGTACCTGGCGCCTCGACTGCCGGCGTAAGTAGTTGTGCGAGCAGCGTTTCAACGCTTTCTGTCCCGGTTGAATCCTTCTTCACGTTAGTCAGACCAAGGGCGTGCGACTGCATCGCGAGAGCCGGCATTACAGCGCTAAGTGCCGAGTCGGCGATTGCCCGCGATTGCGACAGATATTCGGAGGCAAGTTTCTGTCCCAGTTGGAAGGCATATACGGAATCCTCGTCCGCTTCGGGGTAGTTCCATTGATTGCCTTTCAGGTCCCACCGGACGATGGCAAGCAGGCTTTTGAAAAGGAACCCGTCAGGATCCTCGCTCGTGGCGGCGATCCTGACAACGACCGGATACTCCTGATTCCCTCGCGCGCAAGGAATCTGAAAAGCTTTAAATGATAGGCCTTTGACCTCGGATCCAGACAGCGAGATCAGAGTCCAGTTTGATAAGGCGTCCACTAGTTTTACGCAGGCATTCCGGATGGCACGGGCGCTCGTCAGGTCGAGTTCAACGCCCTCTCGCCATGCCTGGAGGCGCTTCTTCCACTCTACGATCTTGGGGTCTTCCTGCGGGACAACAATGTCTCTGCCATCGCCCGAACCTCCAGTTCCAGTTCCAGTTCCAGTTCCAGTTCCAGTTCCTGTTCCTGTTCCTGTTCCTGTTCCTGTTCCTGTTCCTGTTCCTGCATCACCACGTAGAACAGCTTCCAGAGGCGGCAATCTGAATGCTTTGAGCACTGACGGATTCAGCACGTGCAACTCTTCATCGTTCTCCGGATTTCCCCCCCAGTTCGCGAGAAGACTCTTGTACTGCGCACGCTGCTGGCTGTTTAGTGGTCGTTGCCTCGATACAAACTCGGCTATGGCAGCACTGGGCGTCGCTACGGCAATCGCCTCTGGAAAGGAACCATTGTCGAAAGAAGAGCGCTGGTCAAGAAGCAACGGCCTCAATATATAGTTGATAATCGCCCGGGGGTTAAACGAAAGCCGCCCCCCGACTTTCAGATAGCGGTCACAAAAAGCCGCTACGGCTTCCTTGTTGAAGGGAAACAGTGCATAGCTTCGTGAGCTATACCCGAAACCCGAAATCATCGACATCTGATCACCTTCGTCGCTGAACGCCGGCAACCAACTACTCGAATCGACGCTTTCATCGTCGACGTTACTGAACATGCGCTGAAGTTGTTCAACTCCATGACGACTTGCGTTCAGATAGTTGCCAACGAGATCAACGGCGCGCGACACGACGACATCATCGCGCTCGTCCGTCGGCCGAATAGCCCACTCGTACTTTGCCCGCGTGCGAATCGTCTCCCATTTGTCAAGATAACCGTCCGTGACTGCGATCGCCGTCCGCATGAAGCACAACTCTTGCTTGCCGTCCCGTATGGCCTCCTGGATGCAGATGTTGAACAGCACCTCCTGAATACCCGTAAGTGCCGCAAAATCCTCCACCAGAAGGATAAGTTCCTTTCCGTCCTTGAACAACTGCTTACGAATGTCCAGGATGACGTCCTGAAGGGAATACCCGCCCATTGCGCTCAGATTGAAACTATTGCCGACAGCCGCGTCGACAGCTTCGTTTAGTATCTTCACTGCCCGTGCACGCCCCTCGGTATTTGCGCCGTCGATAGTGGTCAAATAGTAGTTCTTCACTTTTACCGAAGCCTGGCTGATGTCGCCGATCGGCATATCGAGATCGCCGGCTTCGAACTGCGGCAGAGAATCATCGACCGTGCCATCGGCGGACTTCGTTCCCGTCGCGCGCCGGACGAGTCGAACTAGCGGCGCGTGGTCCGAAACCTCATCCTCTTTCCCAAGCAAACGATCGGTAAAAACATTGTCTCCAAGCAAGCCGGGAAGATTCTTGAGGTGATGCAGATCCGTTAACTGGTTCTGGTTATCAGCACTATCCACCGAATACTGCACGCGCAGTTGCCGGAACCGCTCCTCGAGTACGTTCTGCATTTCAGCGCGCAAGCGGTTCGCTGCCGCACGCGGCTGAAAATCTGGAATCGCCTGGTTAAAGGCGTTAAATATCTCAGGAGACTGTTCTGGATCGAGCGCCTCCACGATCTGCTTTACGACGCTGCGCAGGCTCGCACTCTTCGGCACGCGGATGATATGAGCGAGCTTCGCCTCAGGACGACGTTTAAGTTGCGCGTGAAGCCAGCGAATCAAATGTGACTTGCCGTATCCCGAAGGACCGCTCAGCGGCAGGATAAGCGTACCGGTAGGCAAGTCATCAGTCAGAAAGTATTTGAGTAGGTCCTGTTCGGTAGCCGCCTCTTCTGCTCGCTCCAGAGTTGCCTTCTTCGTTAGGTCCATCGTTTGATGGACCGCAAGCAGCAGACACTCGTCTGCAGATTCCGCTTCAGGTTTGATGCAGTCGTTAATCGCGGTACTCGAAGGCCACCAATTTGCGAGTGCCATCATGCTTCCCCGTGATATGTGACGTGCGTAAATCTCTCCCAGTGCCTGCCGGCAAATCCCGTAAAGCTGTACCCCTGCTTCGCATCCGTGCGGATCTCGAAGCTGATCAGCCCAGCAATTTCAAGGCGCTTCAGTGCGCGAGACAGTGACATCGAGAGTGCGTCGCCAGCACGCGACGCCAGTTCGGCACTTCTAATTTCCGCCTCCACCAACTGACGGTAGTTACCAAAGTCGAGCACCGGCAGTACCGTTGCGAGCGCCTCGATAAAATGTACAGCCGTCAGCCTCTCGAGGTCTTTGAATATGCCGGACAACGAATCGCGAATCGCGACCGTAGGGTCAACAATCAGTGGGCTATCACCGCTGGCAAATCCCATAAACACCGACCAATGCTTGAATCCATTCCAACGCGTGTCGTTTTGCAGCACTCTTCTCGCCTCATTTCCGATCTGGAAGCTCTCCAGTACCTGAATCTGCTCGGGGGAAGAAGGAAGCGTATAAATATCCTGTGCGAGAATCCACGCGGCCGCCCTGGTGAAATCCGCGCTCAGATTAGACTCCGCATCCCAGAAGTTTCTGTTGTTTGTCTCGTTGAGAGCTACCTCGCGTACAACAGTCGGCATCTGTCGAATCGCCTCACCGCGCTCCAAATTGGACAGCCAGTTGTAGTCAGACGCAATACGGATCTTGCCGTCAGTCTCAACAAACAGGCCGAGTTGAGTCCATCTCGTCATGGCAGAGCGGAAACGTTTCGGGTCGATCGCGGGTTCCGGCGCGCATATGCTGATCAACCTGTCCCTTGTCATTGGGCCAAGCGCAACGAGCGCCTTTAGCGCAATGAAGACCTGCCCCGGCATCCCGTCGCTTTCCATATTTAATATCGCCATTTCGGACTCTTCTCTTTCCTCGAGCAGTTAATCAAACCTCTTGGCATGTCCGACGTCGGGCGCACCAACTTTCACGCAAAACAGTGTTCGCCTATGTCGTCATCTTCTTAAGAAACTGTGCGAGATCCATGCGGTTTGGCCATACATCAGCCATCCTTCTACCCGGCGCAAACGGGTCGATGAAGCTCTCCGGTACGAACAGAAGATGCAACGGTTTGCGAGCAGCGAGGATCTCAAGAGGTATCTCGCCCGCCGCGGAAGTCAGAATCGAAACCGCAGGAAACCGCTGGTTGACGACAAACGCGTCATCCGCGCGCATATCGTTTTCGATAACGAACTTCCACCGCGATTTTCGCGCGAGCTCACTATAGCCCTTAACGCCTCTCCAGAACTCCCTGTCGGTCAGGTTGATCTCGGCGACGTCCAAGTGCGAAACGGCTACCGACAGTGCTTTGACCACCTGCCCGGCGACAGCCGATGACAAGAGGTCGGGCATTACCACAAGGAACTTCTCTGGCGATCGCCCGCTGAAATACTTGCTCCATTTTGCGATATCGAACTTGCGCGTCACGGCGAGAGGTAACGTGGGCATGAACGTCTGCAATTTTTTCTGGCCAATTCTCCGACACACTGGACAACCAGCACATCCCCCTCCGACGGGGATGCGCCACCGACCGTTGTCAACCTCATACAACCGCGTTAGTGCGTCTGATACCTCAACGTCGCCGTTCAATACCGAAAGCAGGAGCTTGAAATTCCGCCCCGTACTCTGCTCGCCGTGAAGTCTCGCAGTCTGAATCTCGTTCGCCCAAACACTCTTTTCTCGATGGCGCGGATTGAGAATACGAATCGTCGTCCTGTTGAAATATTGCGCCGCCGCCTCTTCCTGGCGGCCTTCGTAGGTATCGTCAGGCTCCCTAGGAAGTCGCATAGGCATTTCTGGAAAATCGGAATCAAGTTCAATGACTCCGGCCCGGGCCATCAATATCAAGGTTCTGACATTCCAGGCCTTGTTATAGTCGCTCTGCCGCATACCATGTGTTGGAACGACCGAAATATCGACCGACCATCGATCCTCGCCACGGGCCTCGTGGGATCTGAGCATCGCCTCCCAGCGAGCCAAACCCAGTTCGTCTCCGATGACTCGAGTTCGCCCAAGGCTTCGACCCATTTCGATATCTGCACCGTCGTACACTGCAAGTGATACGCACGGGCGGCCATCACGTCCGCCGCGGCCGACTTCCTGATAGAAACGGTCGAGCGTTTCCGGAACACAGGCGTGGATCACGCAGCGTACGTCAGTCTTGTCGATCCCTACGCCAAAGGCGGACGTGGCAACAATGACATCTAGTCTATTATTGCTCCAGCCGTCAATGATCGATTTCCTGTCGGTGGCTGAGGTCTCACCGTGGAAGTGCGCAATGCGCGTCAAGCCGAGCGAACCGTGCAGCAGGCGAGCTATTCCCTCGGCATCTGCCCGCTCGCTGACGTAGACGATAAACGGTCGCGGAGCATGCCGGGCCGCCTCGAGAAGCCTCACGCGCTTCTCCTCAGATGACTCAGCGCGATGAAACCAATATTCTGGCTCCTGTCGAAGTTGTACTGCAGAAATAACTTCAACCTGCGGGACTGGACCGAAAAGAGTAGCCAAGGTCTCCAGCGTTTCCCCTGCAAGCGTCGCGCTCAGTAACAACGTGTTGAAGGGTTCACATGTATTCGGCACCACCCTAAGCAGTCCGCTTCGCAAACCGGCAAGCATTTGGAACGAGGGACGGAATTCGTCACCCCACTGCGCGACGAGATGCGCCTCATCGATAACCAGTCGACGAACGAACCCGGAGCGGGCGGCGTCGTAGAGCGCGAAGACGAGACTGCCACATATCGACTCGGGAGACGCAAAGAGAATTGGCTGGCGTCCTCGGCGGATTCGTTCCTTGAACTGCTGCTTTTGCTCGGAAGACAGGTCAGCATGCCACGCGAAAAGTTCAACCTTGCTCGGATGGATTGCCAGGCGCTCCTGCATTTGCCTTTCCTGGTCGATTGCCAACGCCACCGTTGGAACGACCACGACCGTCATGTTTCCCTCTCGCCCGTCAAGAAGAACATCAATCTGAGCAACCAGGCTCTTACCGTTTCCCGTCGGCAAATTGACAACCAAGGTACTTCCCGGTAGGGCAAAAAAAGAGGCCCGCACGGCTTCGCGTTGTCCCTTTGACTTGTAATAGCGTAAGCCCGTCACCAAACTAACATATGGATCGGAGTCACACTCCTGCGTGGCCGCCAGTCTATCCATGGAAAACGCCCGGTCGAAAACGCCCGACGAAGAGGCTTCGAGCCATTCGGGGTGCCAGCGTTCGGCTGAAAGGACAAACCCGTCCGGTGCCTGCATCACGAACACGCCCCACTCGGCCCACTCCTGGAACGACGGCCACGGCGGATGGCGGGGCACCTTGATCCGACTAAGGCTGCTAGATTGTGACTGTTGCAGCAGGATCTGGCGAATCAGCGGCATCAGGTCGTTCTTGGCAAGAACATCGCTCGACGGCTGCGCGAGAATCTGGCTGATCCGCTCGTAAGTGCCCTCCAAACAAAACTCAAAAAACGGAAATTCTGTCGGCCACTGCAGGAGCGCCTTCTGCAACTCAGAAAAGCCGAACTCTTTCATGCTGCATCTCGCGCAAGGTCATCAAGCGATATGCTCGAAACAATCACAGCCTGTACAGCATCTACCCGGATCGCAGGCTTGGCAACGCCTCCGAACAACGCGTTATCCAGTTGCGATTCGAACTGCGCGGCCTCGCGAGCCACTTTTAACTCTGCCGTCTCCATGAACGCCAGTCGTGCCTGCCTCTGGACGTCGTGAAGTCGATGTCGTGTTTGACTCATATTGGCAGCATTCAGAACCTTGTTCCGAAAGTCTTCATGCGCGCGCAAGACGTTTTCGGCGGTACTCCGAGAATGCGTAACATGTATGGACCAGTCCGCGATTGCCGGAATCACCTGGTTTCGGACTACATCCCATCGCTCAGCGCTCAGGTTAAAGTCTCGGCCATGGCCCACGCGCGGCTCCTTCAGATATGGAGCATTCAAACGCTCAAGGACTGCCTGGTCAGCGACCTCGTTATACTCGGCGTCGAGCCATACCGTTATGATCATTGGCTCGAACTCCGCGTCGGCGCGCCGCCGTAATGCAAAATAGCTACCTTCACCGTACCCCCTGTCTTTTGACAGGGCGAAGGCTTCTGCTACGTGCGCTTCGATGACAAAGTCGAACCGCATGAAGACATCTGCGACGTCGGTGCTGATCCAGTCAGGCACAAATCTCCACATGGCCGATGACCGCCCACGCTCATCAAGCTGTGAAAACTGTTCAAGGCCACGCCAGAAAGCGGATCCATATCTCAGGACGTGCGCGTTACGCGCAAGTGCGGTAGGTCGTCTGCATGAGTAGGCAAATGTACGGGGGGTTTGTTGCCTCGCACCGGGTTGTTCCGTATCGATCGCCTCGATGAAGCCCGGGTATTCAAGAAATCTCGTCAGCGGAAGCAGTGTAGCCGCTGACTTCTCATCAGCGGTGTACTGATAGCGGACTACCTGGTCCAGGTCAGATGATCCGGACTTTATCTGCTGGAACTGCAGTGTTCTGACTGCCCATTCATCCACGTCCTCGCGGATATGCTTCCAGTCGGAGTCCGCCTCCTCCAGAAGATCAAAGTCTTCCGACTCCTCCTGCTCAATGGAATCGAGCGCGTCCATTTTGTCGAGGCGATCAATCTCATGCTGCACCGCTTTGCCTTCCACCAGGTCTTTTTCCAGATCGCAAAGTGCATCAGAACCATCCAGAAACAGCCTAGCCCGAACGGCCTCCATTCGCTCATCGATGAGATATTGCAAACTGGCTACCGAACGATCGAACACCTCAAATCCATTGTTCATACAATTGAACCACGCAGTGTCCCACTGACTTCCTTCACAATACCCGACGTAAGACAGGACAGCACTTCCCGAACCGAAGCGATCCACGCGACCTATGCGTTGCTCGATCCGGTTTGGCGACAGCGGTAGGTCGGCATGAAGGACAATTTTGTTGCCTCCCTGCAAGTTCAAGCCATCCTCCGCAGCAGGATCGCACACGAGAACAGAGCATCCAGCGTCAGTGACAAACCGTTTCCATTCGTTTCCTGTTGTCTCATCAAAATCATCCCAGTCGTCCGCGTCGGCATCCCGCGAGCGTACCCGATGCCGTACGACCTGAGCCTTCATGTGTTTGGCCAACTCAAGATAGAGTT
Organism: Caballeronia sordidicola; assembly: GCF_000729995.1. GTDB lineage: Bacteria > Pseudomonadota > Gammaproteobacteria > Burkholderiales > Burkholderiaceae > Caballeronia > Caballeronia sordidicola_A. The sequence goes on from NZ_JNFG01000011.1 coordinate 215,302, forward strand.
GGTCGGCATGCGACACAGACGATGTGAACACGACTACCTTCTGAGCACGTTGGCCTGCGAGGCTCGAAACTAGCCGACAAATCTCCGAAGTTCCCACATGCTCAACTGCCTGCCCAATGGCAGCGAGTAGTTTTCTCAGACAATCGTCTTCACCTCGGAACGAGGCCGCCGCGCCCTGCGACTCGTCGCGAGTACGCTCATCGATCTCACACAACCTGGCAGATACAACATCGCGCAGGGCAGTCGCGTCGGAAAAGAACGCGTCAATAAAGCCAAGAAAAATAGGCTGAAACGATGCGGCGCCTTCGGCATCGCGCGAGAATTCTGTTAGCGCGCCGACCCGCCAGTCCTCCAGTCTTCTCTCGATCTCTACCCGCGCAGCCGAAGCGTATCTCAGGGTCTTAACCCCGCTTCGATTCGGCGTAAGAAAGGAAAGCGAAGCACGACGATTGCGCAGGACTCGCCTGCTCAGTCGGTATGTCTCGCTAACGTGGGCTTTGATAACGCGAAGCACATCGCCGAACTCGGGATCATCTTCGTCCGGCAGCGTGTCCACTATTGCCTGAAGCTGATCGCAAAGGCTTGACAACAGATTGTCCTGTGGGAAAAGTGCCCTTAGTTGTTTGATCGAACTCCCCAATGAAAACACATTATCGGGAACGAGAGCCGCAACAAGTTCAGCGAGTTGTACCCGGTGCTGAACCTTCGTGCGAAAAGCCGCCTCATCTTCAAGTCTGTAAAAGCTCGGATCAAGAAGATGGAGCATGGCCAGGAAAGTGCGCTCGTTGCCAAGTGCAGGCGTAGCCGAGAGTAGAAGGAGTCGCCTCACGCGCGCCGAGGCGGACGCAATTTCTCTGAACAGAGCGCTCTTGCGTGGGTCGTCCGATCCATAGCCAGTCGTTACCTGATGCGCTTCGTCGACAATCAGCATATCTGCCTTGGACAGAACGGCGGTCATTGCCTCGAAGTTATCGAATCCAATAACAAAAATGGAATCGTCAAGAAAATCGGAAAGATGAAACGTCCTGCGGAGTTCGTCCCGCCATTGCTGTACGAGGGACGGCGGCACTATTACGGCAGCAATATGACTCGTCGGGTAGTCGAGGACGTACTGCCTAAGAATAATCCCTGCCTCTATGGTTTTACCCAGCCCCACCTCGTCTGCAAGCAGGTAGCGCTGACACGGGTCCGACAGGACGCGGCGAACAACCTCGTACTGGTGCTGCAGCAATTCGATCCGGGACGACGCATAAGCGGACAAGCCCTGAAAGCCCCCTCGCAATGCAGTCGTCCGGTGCATGAACCGCCGCCGTCCTGATGCATAGCTTGGCGTCTCCGTAATGAAGTCGGCCAGATATACACTGGGGTCGCGGATAGGCCGGTCCCATCTTACGAAAACATCGGCGACCTCCCGGACCTTCAGCAGTCCGTTCGGAAGCTTCAATTGCAGCGTATCCCCGTCCGCGTCACCCACCCGCGCAATCCGCCAGCACTTCCTCGTTTGGTCAAAAAAATACACCCGCGTTTGCCTGTGCAAACGCGCACGGGAGAGCGTTGCGTAGGGAACTGTCCTCACGATCCTTTCCGCCGACGGATCGTCGAAATACTCGATCACGCAATCAACGTTGCCCTGCTGCAGCAACTTTGCAATCCCGTCCCCCGGGAACAGCGCGCACCTAACGAACATATTGGTCTTCTTGTGGCAAGAAATTTACCGCGTGGTTCCTGCGGCGACACACGATCCGCAACTCTCGATTGAACGCACGACGTTACAGCAGTTTCTAGTTCCATATCGGCTTTAGGGCTGCTCAATACCCGCAGCCACCGATATGCATTCAAATTGTAATGAACAAACGCATTCGCGGTTAGTTATTTGTAAACATATGCCAAAATCTTAACAACCTGATTGACTTGTCGACCGTTCCCGAATGCGCATTTCATGGCCGCAGTCAACCGCACCACAGAAGTTATCTGTGACGGGCAACCGCGTCATCTCAGTCGCAATGCGATAGCCGCTCTTCTAATGAGTCACTTTGCTGCTCAAAACCATCGGCCTCTCTCAGCCACCGATGGCTAACTTCCCCGCGAGGTTTCGGTCCTACGGTATTCCTGTTGTCGGCACTATGGGCGAAAAACTTGAAAGGAAGTTTCAACTAATGACTTTTTGATTTATCGCCGAAGTCAAAAAAATTATATATCTCTATGGCCCACCGATGAGCGCCTCCCTCCGCTACGCTGCGGGCCGGGTTTTCGCGCTTTGCGCCGAGCCGCGCGCCGCGTCTCGACCCTGACGGGCATCAACCCCTGACGCGAAACCTCCGGAAAACCCGTCCAGGTGGAGCCCGCGCACGGCCTCCACGATCGCGCTCGCCGCGCGGCGGCTCATCCCGGTGAAGCCCGCAGCTTCGCATCCACCAGCCTCCAGCGTTCCCGCCCGACATCCGCGACCCTAGCCGATAGCGGGTGGCCATCAAGGGGCGAGGGACCGTGTTGCCCGCACCCCTCCCTCGCCTTTTTTCCTTGACGTCCACCCGCTATCGGCTCTTTCAGTCGCACGGGCGCGAACTCAGGAGACTGGCGGCAACAACGCCAACCCCGGGTTCCACCGGGACGAGCCCAACCCCTACGGGCGGGCGGAATCTTGGAGCCCGGTCAGCGCAACACCGATCAACCCTTTGTTTTGGAGTTATGCCATGCAACTCGCTTCCTCTTTCCGTTACGGTTCCCCGATGCTCCGCTCCGATTCGCCGCTGTCGGATGACCAGATCCGTCGCGTCGCCCCCTCCATCTTTGCCGATGGCAAGCATCAAAGCCGCTCGAACCGCTACACCTACATCCCCACCATCGACGTGCTGCGCGGCCTGCGCAACGAAGGCTTCCAGCCCTTCATGGTCTGCCAGACCCGCGTGCGCGATCAGGACAAGCGCGAATTCACCAAACACCTTATCCGCATGCGCCCGGCGAATGAGATTACCGGCGAGGACGTCAACGAAATCATCCTGCTCAATTCGCACGATGGAACCAGTAGTTTTCACATGCTCGGTGGCGTCTTCCGCTTTGTTTGCCAGAACGGCATGGTTGCGGGCGAAACCGTGGGCGAGGTGCGTGTGCCCCACAAAGGCAATATCGTGCAGAACGTCATCAACGGCGCGTTCGACGTGCTCGACGGTTTCGACCTGATCCGCGAGCAGAAGAACGGCATGCAGGCCGTGACGCTCACCCGCGACGAACAGCACGCCCTCGCCCGCTCCGCGCTCGCGCTGCGCTATGACCCGACCGACACGGAAGCGCCCGCCCCGATCACCGAAAGCCAGTTGCTCGCCCCGCGCCGCTTCGAGGACCGCCGCGACGATCTCTGGACCGTTTTTAATCGCATACAGGAATCGCTCACGAAAGGCGGCCTGCACGGGCGCTCGCGCAGCGGACGCTCCATGTCCACCCGTCCCATCACCGGCATCGACCAGAACGTGAAGCTCAACCGCGCGCTGTGGATGCTCGCTGACGCAATGCGCCAGATGAAGGCGTAAGCACAGCACGAGCGGCAGCGCATCGCCGCCCGAAATCCGGTTCATACCATCAAGACTCCTATCCGGGTCAAGCTCTGATGGTATCCCGCAGCACCCTGACCCGGCACTTTCCCTTTCCGTTTTATGGAGTCAATCATGCAAGCACATGAAGTCGAAACCACTGTTATTACGACGGACCCTACCGAAACCGCGCCGGTACTCGAAACCACTGTTGGCAACGAGCAGCCGGTCATGACCGTGCCGTATTCCAGCCTGCATCCCTCGCCGCTCAATGCCCGTACGAAACCGCTCACGGGTATTCCAGCCCTTGCCGTCAGTATCCGCGCAAAGGGTCTGCTGCAGAACCTCGTCATCCACGAGATGAAGGGCTCGCGCGGCAGGCAGCGCAAATACGGAGTCTGCGCTGGGCAGCGCCGCGAAGCGGCACTCGACCTGCTGTTCGAACAGAAAGACATCACCGCCGACTATCCGGTCCCCGTGCGCATCGTCAGCGAAGGTGAAGCCCTCGCCATTTCGCTGATCGAAAACAGCGAACGCGAGGGGCTCGACCCGTTCGACGTACTGCGCGCCTACCGGATGCTGGCCGAGGAAGGTCGCAGCGTCGACTACATCGCCGCTCTGTTCTCGGCCGCGCCGATCACGATCAAACGGCGCATAAAGCTCGCCAGCGCCTCCCCGACACTGCTCGCCCTGCTGCGCGAGGACGCGATCACGCTTGACCAGCTTTCGGCGCTCGCCCTCACAGATGACCACGAGACGCAGGAACGTATCTGGTTCGATGCGAATGAGTGGCAGCGCCAGCCCAACTATCTGCGGCAGGCCATCACGCGCACCGAGATCGACGCGAGCCGCAGCCGTCTCGTGCGCTTCGTCGGCCTCGACACCTACGAGGCAGCAGGCGGCTTTGTCCGCCGTGACCTTTTCAGCGACGAGGAAAACGCCGGGTACATTGCCGACGCCGAACTGCTGCAACGTCTCGCCGCCGCGAAACTCGACACCGCCGCCGAAGAAGTCCGCGCCGAAGGCTGGGGATGGACCGAACAGCGTATCGAGAGGGATGTGTTCGAACTGAATCGCTACGGCAGGTTGCAACCGGTGCAACGCCCCCTCACCGACGACGAACAGCGGGCAATGGACGCGCTCACCGCGCAGCAGGACGAACTGGCCGAAAAGTTCGAAGCACTGTCGGAGGACGACGAGAACCCCTACGAGGAAAGCGAACGCCTCGAAGCCGAAATCGACAGGGTCAACGCTGCCCTCATCGCACTCGAAAGCAGCACGTTGACGTGGGACACGCAGCAGATGGCCGAAGCGGGCGCATTCGTGATGGTCAGCCCGCAGGGTGAACTGGTCATCGAACGGGGTCTGGTACGCCGCGAGGACAGCGCGGCACTGGATGCCGTGGGCGCGACCGTGACCGGCACATCCGAAGTCGAGCGCACATCAGGAGACGCAGAGCAAACCGTGGCGAAGGAGAAGCCGATCCACAGCACAAAGCTCTGCCAGCGCCTCACCGCGCACCGCGCCGCCGCTGTTCACGCGGAACTGGTCGCGCAGCCGACCGTCGCCCTCGCCGCCATCCTCCAACGCCTGATTCCGGAAGTCTTTCCGGAGGGGTATGGCATGCGGTTCGCACCGCATGCGCTGAAACTGTCCTGCACGAACAACCGCGACAGTCTGCTCGGCGCAGCGGACGATCTGCACGCGAGCACTGCGTGGAGTCTCATCGAGGCGCAGCGCGAGCGGTGGGGACGCGAACTCCCTGCGCAGCGGGCGGACCTGCTGCCGTGGCTGATCGAACAGGACCCCGGCACGACCCTGCTCGACCTGCTCGCCTTCTGCACCGGCGCGCTGCTTGACGGTATCGCGGGCGACGAAAAGCCTCACGCCATCAATGCGCTCGCGAGCGCACTGAACCTTGACATGACGCGGTACTGGACGCCCACGCGCGTCTCGTATTTCGATCACGTCAGCAAGGCGCGCATCGCGGAGGTCGTCGCCAGCGCCGTGTCACCGAAGATTGCCGCCGACCTGGGCAAGATGAAGAAGGTCGACGCGGCAGCCGCCGCTGAACTGCGGCTCTCGAAAGTCGCATGGGTCCCGGAAATCCTCACCGATCGCGAAATCCCTGCCGCACCCTCACGGCATCTCCACGACGATGAAGACGAAGACGACGAAGACAATACAGATGCCGGGAACGGCGCGGGCGAGACGCAGGGTGGCGAGGATGGCGACGCCGAACCGGATGAATGCAACGGCGGCGAGAACGTCAACAACACGCCTCACGATGCAGACGCGTCCCACGACACTCGCGGCGGACAGTCGCCGTGGCCTTTCCCGACTGCTGCCAGCGCGGGCACCGCGCAAGCTGACCGGCACATCGCGTAAGCCCGACCCATTGCCCTGGTAACAGGGCAATGCAGACGGCAGCCTCTTCACGGCCTGCCGTCTGCCTGCCGCATCTGCACCGTGCGACAGTCCGCACCCGCCAGATGACACTCCGTCCACCAGTCGACCAGCCCGCCGGAACCCAGCAGCAGGCAGAGGACGGCACCGCCCGCCAGCAACATGCGACGTATCGAGCGTGCAAAACGCCTTTCCATATGTGTAGCCATCACCTCCACGCGCGCCGTCGCTGCCTCAACCGCCTGCCCGAACGCGGTCATCGCGATGTCCAGTCGCTCGCGTTGCTCACGGGCCGAAACCGCTGCGGCACCGATCACCCGGTTACCCGCCGTGCGCGCGACCTGATTTGACATGCGCTCGGTCAAGGCCATCATTGCAGTCTCATTGAGTTGTGCGAGTGCTGCCCGGTACCGCGCCTCATGCTCCTGTATCAGGTTTTCCGCCAGTTGAATCGTCGCCTTGCATCGCTCCAGCGCATCCCGATGCTGCTGCATTAGTGCATCGGTCGCACCACCGACTTCTCGGCGTGCGGCTTCGAGACTACCCTCGCTAGCCCACCGGATACGCTCCGGCATCGCTTCGTACAAGCGCGCGTAGTATTCGAGCGCAGCGATAATCGACCATAACGCGTCATTGTCACGCAGGTTCAGTGCGCTCGATACCTGGTGCATGCGGGCAAGACTGGCCCCGTCAGGAACATCCCCCGATACCTCGCGAAACAGCCGTACGAGCGAATCGACGGACCTCGACCGCCTATTGCTCATGGCCGATCCCCTCGATGCTGATCACTTTCGAGAACATGTCATCGCACAGTTCCCGCCAGCGAAGCAACTCCGCACGCTGTCCAATCTGCATGACTTCAGCCGCCTTGCGGATCGAGATGCGTTGACTGCGCAATTCGTCCGCGACCCGATCCGCCAGATCGGGGAAGTCGAGCGACTGCCCTTTCGTCTCGATAGTTTTGCGAAGCTGCGATTCCTGATAGAGCGTGAACTTCTCCGGATCACCGAAGTAGCCATTGCGAACGACATGTGTCAAGGTATCCGGAAACGTCTGCCCGAAGATATGCAGTAACTCAAGGCTGTCGCGCTGGCGGTTGATCACCCATAGCACGACGAGTTGCCGCTGCAGTTCAGCCAGCGTCCGGGCCAGCGTCCCGCCGTACCGTGTAACACCGGCCTGATTGCGTGCGGCAGTGTTGACGATCACAGCCGCACCCCGGTGGCTATCGCAGAAGTTGACGAATCCGATCCAGCCGTCTGCATCATCAAGGTCATAGGCAGCGCACTTGATTTCGTCCCTGAGCGCTTTCATGACATCGGGATTCGACGTATCGGTTTCCAGCAGTACAGCATGGATACCCTTTCGCTGTAGATAGTCCGCCAAGGCAAGCGTCACCATGCTTTTTCCCACACCGCCCTTGCTGCCGCCGACCAGATAGATGGGATGAGTCGCGTCCATACTCGAACTCCTACAGGTTTTCGATATCAGGCCGGATCTCAAACGAGAACGCGTCCTGAATCTCCATTGATCCCGGCTGGTTGACGCCCCTTCCCCTTTGTTGTCGTGCATCCTCATGTGTCTTACCTACGCGCGTGCCCTTTCGCTTTACAGCCTGCGTCGGACGGGACGACTGGTCGGCCTCGCGCGTTACCCGCGGATTGGCAGTTCCGGAGGCTGCGTCAGAAGGTTCCCGGCGGTACAGCGCATATTTGACTGCGCCAATGCTCACATCAAGCCCCTTACGCCCGGCCTCCTGAACAATTTCCTCGAGCGTATAGCCTTTCGCCTGGGTGGCAGTGATATGCACCCGAATCTCTTTCATCGCGTCGCTGACCGTGACGCGTTGTTCATTCCTGGGCTTCTCCGGTAATGCCTCAAGGGCATGGACAAACTCATCCCACTGCGCCCGTGTGTAGCCTTTTGCACCCCGCACGATTCGCTCCCATGCATCGCTTTCGGGACCATCATGCGAATCGCGAAGCGGCTCGTCAATACCCCTTCCCACTCTAGAACCGCACGACCGGAATCGATTGGAATACGCAGGATACCGATGGAACAGAAGAATATTTTTGGCACCTCCACCTGAGCCGTCAGCGTTCAAGAGGGCATATCGCAGACTAGGGCCAATGGGCTGACAGACTGATGCGCGGCGCTGTATGGCTATACGCGCTACACCTGCCGACCAGCATCCCGTAGTGAGCAATTCCTGCGGCGCGCGCGCAAAGCTCAATCGACCATGCTGGCAGATCTGATCGGATAGCTTTGCGGACTTCTTACGCGCGCATCGCAAACCGGCGAACCTAAGTTAGCCGACCTATGGCGTGTCGCCGTCAGACTGATGCTATGAGCCGGTGCGACCAGCAAATAGACATGACCAAACTCGCGCTCATGAGCCCGGGAACTTCGTAATCCGAGTCGACAGAATGACATTGTCGACTCCGCCGACCCGATAGACGCAACGATCCCAATCTCCCCGGCGCGCTGACAGACTTTTGGCACAGAGCCAGCGGAATCTGACAGTCAAACTGGCAAACTCAGTGGATCGACCTCGCAGAAGATGCGGAAGTTCGCAACCGAAATACGACATTGAAAAAGTGATGGCAGGATTGGCTAGCGCCGGCTATGGGCACCATATACATTTTTGCCGTCACCTCACACACCGAACCGTCGGGAGAAGTCTGCCAGATTGAGTTGTTCGAACTCCCCGTCCGGCGCGGAGGCGTAGACACGGCGGTTGCCTTCATGGTGGACTCTTGCAAGGGTCACCGAAGGCGACACAGCAAACAGTGTGTCGAAGAGATACGGGCTCTGTTGCTCTGAAAACTCGCGAGTGGAAGCGCGAGGAGCATCTGGGGCTAAGAGGCGGCGCCGCTGCAAAGAACGGCGCATCTTGTTAAGTTTCGTGTTAGCTGCATAGCCTTGAAACTGCAACACATAATTTCGCAGATCCCGTCCGCCGCGGTGGAGTCGGACCAAAGCCCTCCTGCCTTGCGCGATCGCCTCGTCCGCATCCCCAGATATCGAGCAAGCGGCAAGCGCAAGCGTGGTTGCTGCTCGCGAGGGCGCTATACTGTATGTTTATAAGGGCTATCCACTTAGCACCACCTGAGAGAAAATGTCGGTGTGAGCGAATCCCAGCCTACCCCGACCGCCGGCGTCGACTACCCTCGGACGTGGAGCCAGTTTGAAGACTGGTTTGTCAGCGAGGAGGAGTGTGTGCGCTATCTTGAGCGGCTGCGTTGGCCGGATGGGTTCGTCTGTCCCAGTTGTGCAACCAAACGGGACCCGTATAGGAGCAGCCGCGGGCGCCTGATCTGCCGCACCTGCCGACATCCTGGGACAGTGACATCCGGCACGATTTTCGATAAGACACGCACGCCCTTGAAGGTGTGGTTGGCAGCGGCGTGGCATCTGACGAGCCAGAAATCCGGAATGAGCGCTCTGGGTTTGCAGCGAGTCCTGGGGTTTGGCAGTTATCAAACCGCCTGGACCATCCTGCACCGTTTCCGTCGTGCGATGGTTCGGCCCGGACGGGAACGTCTCAAAGGGATCGTCGAGGTCGATCAGAGCTATCTTGCCATTCGTGAACGACGTGACACTCCCGTGGGCAAAGGCGGGAAGAGACGGACCACCAAGGCTGTCGTGGTGATCGCCGTGGAAATTCTGGAGCCCAAAGGGTTCGGTCGGATTCGGCTTCAACAGATTGAAGAGGAGTCGACTGCCAGTGTTGAGCCTTTCGTGCGAGCGGTCGTGGAACCCGGCTCCGTGCTGCGCACTGACGGCGCAGCCATCTATCGAGCGTTGCAGGACGACTATGAACATGAGCGCACGGTCATCAAATCCGTAATGCCAGACGCCATTCCGGCGCACGTGCCGTTACCCGGCGTCCATCGCGTCGCTTCACTGCTTAAGCGCTGGCTTCTCGGCACGCACCAAGGGGCGGTCAAGCCGGCCCACCTGGACCATTACCTTGACGAGTTCGTCTTCCGCTTTAATCGACGGACGTCCCATTCCCGCGGCCTGCTTTTCTACCGCCTGATTGAACAGGCCGTTCAGGCAGGCCCTATCACCTACCGGCAGATCACGCGAAAATCGCCCCGCGAGGGCTGAATTTCACAGCGTGAAATTTTGGTGCTAAGTGGATAGCCCTTATGTTTATACAGTGGTCGCCTTGCCATGTATCTTCAAGTCGTCGCCATGCGTTTTCACGGCAAAGCGCTCGAACAGTCTCAAATTCGTTCGGCCGAATCCGTTCCCGCGGAGGTGATCGTTGCCCACGAAAACTCGGACGCGCTAGGGCGATATTCGGACGTGGCGAGAGCGAGCGCCGCCGGCGACGGGCGCGAGCAACTCTTGCCCGCACTCTACGACTGCAGGCTTTCCCACATGGGACACGGCGGCTTTGTTCTCCAAGGTTTGGAATTGATCGGTTCAGTCGCGTTCGCTCAAAACTGGTGGTGCCGCCCGGTCCTCCGGTAGATTTCGGAGTGACAACAGGCAGCGGATCGTTCCATCATGCAATGACGATTCCAAAGGGGAGCTTGCACCATGTGCTATTCAGCGCAGATTGTGGCGGACTACCGCAAGTACGTGAAGATGTTCGGTCCTGACATGGATATCAGGGAGTTCGCGCGGCTCTACTGGGAGCGCGCAGAGGGCAGTGGCGCGAAGGCCCCCAAGGGCATGGATGCGGCCTTCACGAATCCGGAAACAGAAGAAGAGCGCCGCATCAAGGAGTTGATCGAGCGGTATGACGCGACTCAGATGACAACGCTCGAACAGGAACTGTTCAAACAGCGTACCCGGCTCGCTGATGCGGAACGCATCCTCCAGACCAAAACCACGAAGGCGGCCATCGAGAGCAAACGAATCGCCACTGGCAAGATCGAGGCAACGCTGCGCCGACTCGACGACCTGCGTCGAACGGAACCAGTGGAGCGTGACTCCCGGATATTCCCCGGCCAATACGCCCCCGTCATGATTATGGAGAACGGTCGGCGTGTGATTAAACCGATGCGCTATCAATGTCGACCGGCAGATAAGCCCGCGATCTACGACGTGAAATACCCCGGAACCTACAACGCGCGGCGGGACAACCTGGAGGGCTTCTGGAAGGGGCTTTTCGGTTATACGCACGGCCTGATGCTAGTGACTGCATTCTACGAAAACGTCAGTCGGTTTCGGCTCGAAAATCGCGTGCCACTTGAGGGGGAGAAAGATGAAAACGTCGTCCTGGAGTTCAGACCCAACCCGCCCCAAGAAATGCTGATCGCGTGCTTGTGGTCAAACTGGCAGGGGAAGGGCGAACTTGACTTGCTGTCATTCGCGGCCGTTACGGATGACCCGCCGCAGGAAATAGCTCTCGCCGGCCACGACCGCTGCATCATCCCGATCAAGCCCGAACACATCGACGCGTGGCTCAATCCAGACCCTGCGAACCTCGCCGCGCTGTACGCCATTCTCGATGATCGCAATCGGCCATATTACGAGTATCGGATGGCGGCCTGAACTTGATCGTAGGCATGTTGCGAATGGATTTATCTGAAGGAGTGTCGTATGGATAACGGTCAAATCCGGTTGGACATGCGCTCTGTTCTCTGCGATTCGAGTTGATGCCCGCGCGGCGACGTCCGAAAGGCTTGTCTATGCGGTTTGCGTTATCAAAATCGGATGCCCGCTATGAGGGAGGCGACGCACGAATGTCCGGGCCATCAAACGAGCGGACGACTCTTGGGGGCCGAGCGTGTGTGAAAACGCATTGATCGCCTAAACTGAATCAGCGCACTGAGATCGGGTAACTCATGAAGCGATTCGTTGAAGGTGATGACCGCAAGCAGGTCGCACTGCTTTCCGAATGCGTCGATGATTACATTGGGCAGGACAATCCGGTTAGGGTCATAGATGCCTTCGTAGAAGAGCTAGGCCTTGCGGAACTCGGTTTCCACGTACCATGCCCGCGCACGCAGGTCGCCCGTCCTACCATCCGGTTGCGATGCTCAAGATCTATATCTACGGGGATCTAAACCGCATCCCATCCAGCCGGCAATTCGCATTTTCAAGCAATGCCAACTGCGTGCAAGACAAGGGTCGCATGGCATAGACAAACCGCGCTGTCTCGAATGTGGGGAATCGCACGCATCTCGCCAACATTTTCTTAGCGCATTCCCCTAGAGTTATTTTCGGGCGCGACAAATTTTTTAACCTAACTTTCTTTGTAAGCTCGGGCGCGGCTGCTTGGTTATCCGTACGATCTTTTCTCGCTTGCTCGTCGTGTATTTAATTTGTCATATGAATGGAATGACAAATTCCGGGCGAATGGTTCGATGAACCTTCACCGGGACAGGCCTCATTCGTCCACCAGACATCAAAAATGGGGCGACGTCCATGAACAAGCGGTCGCGTTTCAGACAACGAGGTTTCGTGCCTGTCGGAGCCTTGTCCAGCTTCATGCCGATGACGCGGCGCACGTTTATCGTCGGTTCGTTCGTCGCACCGGCCTTGGCGGCGACCCCACCCTCCCCGCACGCGCCGTGGTCCGACCCAAACGATCTCGCGGGATTGCGTTTCTCCGAAGACAGCGCCGGCATAACGATTACGCGTCCCCCCTCGAACAAGCGGCTACCCGGCGAGACGACGCCCGCCGACGATCCCAATTTCAAGGGACTCAGTTGGCGTATCGATCGCCTCGCGCTCGGGCCGGATGCGACGTTCCGCCTGAAAGTTACGGAGACCATCTCCCACAAGCCCAGCGAATATGTGCTCGAGGCATCGCACGTCAGGCTTGGAAATCTCGGCTACGCATGGCACCGATTTTATTTCCGCAAGGTCAATGACGACTGGCGCATCCAGATGGTGACGAACCTCTGGACCGGGGGTGAAACCGGCACGCTGTCCTTGAAGTCGGCGTATCGGACTTTCGAGGATCTGAAGCGCACTGCGCTCGCGGACCTCGACGCCGTCTGCGATGAACCGGCGCCGCTGCCCAGTTGCGCACAAGCGTCGGTTGACGCGCCCTTCGTCTTTTCGTGCGATGGGCATTTCGTTCACGACGCGATCGGTCGACTCTTCGAAGGACATCTAATCGCGCGCGATCCCGTCACGCTCGAGTTCAATCCGCGCGGTGTGTGGTATCTCTCCGGCGGCACCAGGGGCGCGCTCATCGCGAATACGCTCAATGCGAAGCTGCAAATGGTCGTGTGCGCGTGGTGCCAACAGGTCACGCCGCCGACGTCGGATAACGGCGAATCCGGCCCGGCATCGTCCGCGGCGCCCGCCGCTTCGGTCAAGCCCGCGCAGGCGGCAAAGGCAAATTCGCCCGGCAAAAACAGCCCGCGCGCAAAAAGCGTGGACCAGGGCGAACGCGGCGCCAACGACCCGGTATTTCATGCGAGCGCCATCGCCGACACGCATGCGAAATCGCATACCGTGACGGTCGGTTCTTCGCCATCGATGACCATCTCGGCGACGGATTGCGTCACGTGGCGCTACACGCGCCGGACCTGGCGCAATGAGCCGAATGCCTGGGAGACAGGCATCGCGGGGCTCGCTTCGGACTGGAAACTCAATATCCTCGCGCGAGGAAACGTGCTGCTCGACGGACTCGCGACGCAGGATGCCGCGCTCGAAGTGTGGCGCGCGAAGGGCAATGCGTTGGAGATGAGTTTCACCGGCGAATTCGTTGCCGACGAACAGACGGTGTACTCTCCGATGGGCCGCATTCGCGTTCGCGGGGCGCGCGATATCACCGGAACGCGGCCGCCCGTGCTGATTCTCGCGCGGGGGCCAGCGGCGAATGCGGACGCATCTCGCATGAAGATCGCGTCCATCGCGCTGGACTTGCTCTTGCTGCGCGCCGATCTCGCGCTCGCCGATGCCGAATACAGCGAGCTTCGCTTCGCGCCCACCGAGCTGAGCGCCATCTACCATCAGAACTCCGGCAAAGCGAAGGAGTCCATCGGGACCTTGCAGAGCTATCTCTGGCTCGACGCGCAGGCCGATCCGGCGCCGTTGCCGCTTGCGCGCATCGATCTCTCGAACGCGCGTCTGCAAGTCGTGCGCTCGCGCGAACTGATGTCGCTCTCGTTTCTCTTTGCCGGCCTGCGTCTCGATGTGTTCAAGGGCAAGGCCTTGCTCGTCGATACGAGCGCCGCATGTCCCGTCGTCCTTCGCACCGATCCCGACGACAAGCAAGACAGACAGCGCTGGCTCCAGTCGAACCTGCGGGACACCCGTCCCGTGCTGGTCGCCGAATTTCCGCCGCAACACGTGTTCGAGGAATGCGTGTTTCGCCCGGACCCGCCAGCGCTCCCCGATGTGTTGCCCGGGCAATCGACGATCCAGATCCCGCGCAAGGATCTGTCCTCCGACAAGGACGTCGGGCCCGACGGCATGCTGACCGTTCCCACCGAGGGGCAGGCATTCGTCGACTCCATCAGGGAACGCAGCGTGCAGGACCGCGTCGCGATACGCAGAGCACTGGCGAAGTCGAAGGTGGAGCAGGAAAAATCCGCGGGGCCAACGCCCGCAAACAAGATTTCGTTCGCTGACTTCGCCGCGGCGTTCGAACGCGGACGCGCATCGCCCGATACGGCGTCGAGCGCATCGGCGGCTTCGGCGGCTTCGGCGGCTTCGGCGGCTTCGGCGGCTTCGGCGGTTTCGGCGGCTTCGGCGGCTTCGGCCGCCGTGTCCGCCTCTTCAGCGAGCGGGACGGTCGCGACGCCGGACGCTCCTCCCTCGGAGCCGCTCGCCTGCGCAGTGCATGATTGCTTGGTGCATGCCGATCTGCCTGCCGATCAACGTATCTATATCGGCCCATACGGGATGGATCCCGATGCGGCGGCGTGGGCGCGCAGGCTCAATCTCTGTCTTCAGGCGACGGCGATCAAAGCGCGCGTGATCGACATGCTCACGCTGGCAAACAGTCTGATCGACGGGCTTCGCATCAACAGAGCGGCGGCTCCCCCGAACGCGCAGGGCCTCATCGATCGGCTGACGAGCTTTCTCAACTATGCGCGCGAGTGGATCAAGGGCAACAAGGATTTGGGTTCCCCCGCCGCGCAGTCCGACGAAGAAAAGACCCGATGGCTCGAACGCGTGGCCGAGGCGACCATTCCGAGCTACCAGGATTTCCGGGATTTCTACCGGCTCGAAATGACGCAGCTCTACTTCGATGCCGAGTACCGGCGCACCTATGCGGATCGTACGCGCTACGACCCGAAAAGCGGCGCCGGCTGGAAGTCGGAGTACGCGCCGACCAACACGAACGCGGCGCAAACCGAATATGTCAGCGAGTCGGGTATCAAGACCGACAAAGACCTCGCCGCCGCGAGGCGCGAGAGCGTGATCGACCGTTATGTCGACGCCGTCACGCAACGCACCGAACTGCCGGCGCGCGCCCGCGCGCGTCTCGCCAATCCGTCGCGCCTCGCGTTTCACATGGATTGCGCGCCGTCCAAGAACGCTCGTGCAGACCAGTCGGAAGACGCGAGGCACTGGTTCGACTCGTCCTTGCCGGTCGAGCCCACGTCCACGTTACGTCCGTTTTCGCTTTCGACGCTGACCGACTGGTCGAACTTTCGGATGTCCGTATGTCCGCGCGCGATAGAAGTCCCGCGCTTCAACGAGGCAGGCGGTCTCGTCAAGGAAGGCCAGGTATCGGCAAATTCGGCCTCGGGCCGCGCGAAGAAAAAGAAAGACGCCAAAGCCCAGGCCGATGCAACGGAAGACACGAGCGCGAGCGAGCAATCGAATGCGGCGGTCGACATGTTGCGGCTGCTGAACATGCGATCGGGCTTGACTCTCACCGCTGCCGAGCGTGTCGCCGATGTCGAAGCCGCGCTGAAGATCGCGCCGACGCCGCTGCAAACGGCCATCGAATTGCCCGCGCGGCTCATTTTGTCGCCATCGCAATCGGCGGTGTGGCGTACACCTGCGTCGAAACTGGAATGGGTTCCCAGTCCGTCCGACACCAAGCCCAACCTGGTGCTCCGTCAGGCCGTGCCGTTGTGGACAGCCGAACTGCTCGCGATGTATCCGAATCCGGGGCTGCGCGCGGTTTATTCACCGGATCTGCGGCCGGGCTTCGTGCGCGGCGCGTTGGCGGGCCCGCCGGATGGGGGATCGGCACCGGCCGCGGCGTCGGATCCGAACGCGCCGCCGCCACGCCTGCACACGCCCGCGAATCTGGCGCCGCCGCGCGGGCCGCGCGCGCCGTGGACACTCGGCATCGAAGACGCGGATACCATGACCAGCAGCATCGCGCTGCTGCGCAAGGCGAGCGGCGCAACGGACGGCGTCGATTGCCCTCCGGACAAAGCATCGGATGCGGCCGCCACTGCGCCGGGCGCACCCCCTTCCGATCAGGCTTCGGCACCCGACAACGTCGTGAGCTATCCGCTGCTCGACTATCTCTGCGATCGCAAGGCCGCCAAGGAAACGGGCTACGGGGCAGACGGCATTTTCCGGACCTCGCTCGATGCCTACGATCGTCACGAGCTCGTCGTGCTCTCTTCCGCGTGGGGACTGCCGGTGCGCGGCAGGCGCGAGCAGAGCGGCCAGCTTCAGCAGTCGCAGGTGTCGAGTCAGGTCGAGTTGCCCCCCGAGTGGCGGCCGATCGATATCGAAGCAAGCAGCGCGACGTATCAGCCGCGCGCGCTTCAGTTGCAGGAACTGCGTCTGAGCGCGCTCGGCGGGACGCTGCGCCACGAAACGGATTTCGTGCCGCCCGCATCGGCGCGGCATATCGCTTATGGGCCGCTGTTCGATGCCTTGTCGATCGAACGCTGGCAGCACTGGACCGTGCTCGGGCGCGACGTGCACGCCGAAGTGGTCTACAAAGGGTTTCTCTTTCCGGTCGGACATCGCGTGTCGCTCGTGAAGCAGACTGAGCGGGTGTTCCTGCGGCGCAAGGATTGCGAGCGCGTGCGCGCGTGGCTGCGGCAGCGCATGTTCATTCGCATCTCCAAGCCGGACAAGCTCTTTCCCGCGCGCGGGCATCCGAACGCAGGACGGCAGTTTCCGCCGAAGCTCGTGCATATGCTCACGCAGACGACGCCGGATATCGTCGATCCGACTGAGGATTCCTCGAATCCGGCCACGGACAATCCCTCGCCCGCGGGACGGCTCTTCGTCGAGGAGCCGGGACTCGTCTTCTGGCCGCGCACCGCGCGCATCGAAGGCACCGACGTGCTCTTCGACATGATGTTCGACACCGCCGTGACGCAAGCGCCGCTCATCTTCGTCGATAACGTCGCGGCGAACCGCAACGGCCTGCTGCAGAACCTCATCAATTACTACAACGACACGAACGCGCCAAAAGCCCCGAGCCTGCCAAAAGGCATCCGATCGCCGGACAAACTCGATTTCAGCGACGATCTCGCTCACGGACTTCCGCGCGTCGATCCGGACAAACATCTGCGCACGCTGGATTTCGGCGGTCAGACGTTGCGTTATTGCGATGAAACCAAGCCCGGCGGAGCGTCGCACAAGACCGTTTCCTGGACACTCAAGGCGTCGGGCGGTGTGCAAGGGGCGCCCGCGCAGCACAACCCGGATGCGACTGAGTTCGAAGGCCAGAACACTTACTTCGACGATCCGACGCTCGCCGCCGCCGATCAGCCACCGTTCTATCCGATGATGGAGACCGCGCGCATCCGGTTGGATCAGGTCGAGCGCATCGTCAATGGCGGACAGCAACTCGTGCTGGTTCAGTTCGACGGCTTCTATGTCGCGAACGGTTTCCGTTCCGCCGATGCGAAGGACACCGCCAGCGCGTCGAAGACCAAGGCCACGGACGCGTCGGGCGCGGCGTCCCTCTACCTGGACTCGCGCGAAATCTATCTGGACATCCTGAACAAGGTGTCGTTCTCGGCGGGAACGTCGGGCGACCGCACCGGCGCGGTCATGCATCCAGATCTGCCGCTCGCCGGACTTTCCCGCACCTGCGGTCCGCTCGGCGGCGCGCGCGGCAGAGCGGCCGACGGCTCGCGCATGCCCGGCACGCTGTTCTCGATCGCGAAGAACTACACGATTCCGAGCAAGCCCGCGCCCGCACCGGCTCCCGGTCAAGCGCTGGCCTTGCCGTCGCACATCGTGCGCGTCGCCGCGGAGGCCGGGAACGCGGTCGCCGTCAATAACGACGAAGCAACAGACGCAATGCACCAAGTCTTCACCAATTTTTTCAACGATGACACCAAGTTGCTCGGCGTCGTCGGGCTGAAGAAACTCGCGTCCTATCTGCTCGCGGATGCGGCGAGCGAGTATCTGCCGAAACTGCGCGACACCGTGGACTACACGCTCGCGGGCATGCAGGCGACGAGCGACTCGGTGAACACGCTGGTCGTCGGGCCGCTGCGGGACATCGTGCGATGTCCAACACGAAAAGTGGCTCGCCGTCGCGGACAAGTTGAAGGTGCCAGGCAGCGAAGGCACACCGCTCGATATCAGCGTGCGCGATGTGTTTCCCGATGTGGATTCCGCGCTCGCCGATTTGCTGGCCGCGCTCATCGTTGCGAACGAGGCAGGCAACGCTGGCCAGACGGTGCGCGTGGCGTCCGAGCTGGCTGTCGTATACGAATGCGGCCGCAGACTGATCGATGCCATTGCGCGGGTCATGGCCAATCCGCTCGATCGCGTGATGCTTCAACTCGAACAGCGGCTCGACGATTTTCTGCACCATTTCGGGCCGGACGTGTTCGAACAAATCAGGAAGCCGGAGCAGTTTCAACCCATCCTCGACTGGCTCCAGTCCATCTCGCAGGTGCCGCCGCCCGGTTCGGCGGATTTCATCCAGCTCTTGCCCCTTTGGATGCCTCCACTCATCGATGCGCGGCCCGGCATCTTCGGAATGGGAGAGGACAGTCCCGACCCGCAAAAGGCAAATATAGCCATCAATAAGGCGCGTGATGCGCTGAGCAAATATCCCGACAAAGCCAGAACGCGTCTGAGCGCGGCGTTCAATATGGCGCTGAATCCGCCTGTGCCAGAACCGCCGCCGAAAAGCCCCTCCGACCTGGCGAGGGAATGCTGGCTGGGCATGCTGAAGGATGCCGAGGAGACGCTCTCGAAGGCCCTTGGCGATCTCAAGGACGGCCCACCGGAAAACCCCGCGATTCTCGTGGCGGTGCACCTGCTGAGCAGAGCAAAAGCGCTCGTCGCGACGCTGACCGTCAACGCGGAGCAGCAGAAGGTCATCGCGACCAGCAGCTGGCGCGACGCCGCGCTGATACGGCTCTATGCATTGCTGCAAACGGCGGACATGGTTCGGGATATTCGCGCACGCCGACTCGATCCGTTTCAGGGAATAACACGTTTTACGCAGAACGTGCTTCCGAAGTTCTTTCCGGTCGATACGCTCGCGTTCCCTGCTCTCAAGGACGCGGGCAACGATATCGCCGATCGGCTCGGTAAGCTGAGTGACAAAATGACGACGTGGCGCAATGAGACAGGCGGGGCATTTGCGCTTTCCAATGACGACTGCTCGCAGTGCAAAGATCTACCTGACCTGCCGGATGAGACCGGCAAACGTCCGAGCATGTTCACGGATGACAGTCTTCGCAAACGCCTGGTCGATCTGGACGCGAAGCTGAAGGAGCTGAGTGCGTCATCGGATCTGGCCAAGTTTCCGGACCTGAAGCTCCAGGTAGAGGCGGCGGAGCGGTCGATCCATTCATCTTTGTGCAACCTCGACTGCGCGCTGCGGCTCTGGAGTTCCGGGCTCGTTCAGATCGCCGGGATCGACTGGAAGGCGCCCTTGAAGGCGCAGAGCGAAGCGCAAGCGCTCGCCAGCCTGCAACTCGAACCGATTTCCGTCACGCTTTCGCAAGCGGCCAGCGCGATGCAAGTGGCGGTCGAGTCCGCCTATGCCGCCATCGAAGAGCTGGCCAAATTGCCTACCGAAGCCACGAGCGAACTGCTAAAAAAGGCGTTGTTCGACGCGGCCTCCGCGGTACTGAAAAAAGCCTTCGCCCTACTCGCCGACGTGAACGAATGGGTTTGCGAAAACGCAAAGGATCTGATCGACACGGCGGGACTGAACGCAGACTCGAAAGAGAAGATCCAGCAGATAGAAGACGCGAACAACAAAGCCATCACGGACGCGTCCGACACGCTGAAAAACTACGACAGGCTCGAACAACTGAAGGACAGCAACAGTCTGCGCATCGAGCTGAGCGTCAATCCGTTCGGCGACCCGCCGGAACGAGTTCTTGCGCAAACGGCCATCGGCTTGCTGCCGACACGGCTGATCGAGAAAATGATGTTCTACCGGGACCAGGTGCTCACCTCGGCGTCGGAGATCGTGCAGAAGTTCTCGTCGAAGATCGCGTTCCTGCTCTTTTCGAAAAAGGACAGCGGCGACGTCAAAACGCTCAATCCGAGCGTCACCGCGATCTACGATAAGCTCTGCGACGAACGCAACGCTGCGTGGCGCTCGCTGAGCGCATCGCCCCTCGCCCTCAACGCAACCGGCCTGCTCGTCGCGCCCGATGAACCGCCGAATTACTATCCAGCCCCCGCGGACACGGGTCCGCTGCCGTACGCGCGCAACGAGACTACTGATCAACTCGCGCGCGATGTCAATTCGCTCGACCACCTGCAAACGGACCTGAGCCCGACCGCCCCGCTGCCGGAACCCGCATTTCGTTATGTCGTGCGCTTTTTACAGGGATGGCAAAACGGCGCGGCGACGCCGCTGCGCATTGCGCAGCAACTCAAGTCGCTGTCGATCGATGCGTTGCGCAGTCAGTTGCTGGCGATGTTCGATTTCGGCGCCATGCGTGATGCCATCGAATCGCAGATCAAGCTGCTCGTGCCTTCGCGCATGACGACGTCGTTCGACTTCTCCGCGCAGATCAGCCCCAACGCCAGCGCGGCGACGGCCGGTGTCTTCAGGCCGCTCAACAACTGCGCACTGAAGATCACCTCGACGACGAGCATCGATTTGCTCGCCGCTACCAGTCCACAGATTTCGTGCGTCGGCGAACTCGGGGCGTTCGATATCACGCTCCTCGGCCCACTGGAGGCCGTGACGATTCATTTCGCTGGTGCGCAGTTCCGGACCACGGGCGGCTCGCCGACATGCGATCTGCAATATGCGGGTTTCTCGATCGGCCCAGCACTCGAGTTTCTGCAGTCGCTCGCGCCCTACATCGGTTCGGCCAAGGGGACGGGCTTCTATCTCAATCCGCTCGGCCTCGGTCTGGAAGTCGGTTACGGTTTGAATCTCGGCATCATTTCGATCGGCACGGTCTCGTTCTTCAACGTTTCGATCAATGCGGCCGCTCGGCTGCATTTCGATGGAAAGGACGCCACGTTTGTCGCTTCACTCGCGCGCCGCGATGCGCCATTCACCATTTCCGTAGCGCCATACGGCGGCAGCGGATTCTTCGCGCTGGAAGCGTCAGGCGAAGGCATCGTCGGATTCGAGGCAGCGTTCGAATACGGCGGCGCCGCCGCGTTCGCCTACGGGCCGCTGACGGGCTACGGCCGCATCATGACGGGCATCTATATTCGCTCGGGGCGCAACACCAAAGTCGATTTCGCCGCGACGTTCTACTGCGGCGGCGCGGCGTCGATCTGGATCTTCACGTTCGGCGCATCGCTCAGCGTGATCGCGCGGCAGACGGATGACGGCAAGCGCATGGAAGGCACCGCGACCTTTCGCTTCTCGTTCTCGATGGGCCTCGTCAGTTACGACTACAGCGTGAATGTTGCCTGCTCGATCAGTTGGGGCGGCGGCGGTGGTGGCCAGAAGTCGAACGACACCAAGACCAATTCGGCTCCGGTGGACGAACCCGTGCGTCTCGCATCGACCGACACACTTTACGGCGATCCCTACGCCGTCGTTTCCGATGCGCCCGTCACTTTGATGCCCGTGGCGCATGGATACGCGGAAGCCACGCGCGTCGCCAGCAAACACGGGGCCGCGAGAGCCGCCGCACCCGCTGCTCAGCCGGGTGCGCGATTGCGCGTCGACACGGTTTGCGAGTCTCAGAACTGGGGGAAGTATCAGACCTATTTCGATGATCGTCTGAAACGAGGAGCGGACTTCTAATGGACCTCATCGCCATCGCGAAGGTCGTGCCGAACGGATATGCCGAGAACCGCACGATCTTGCGCGCCACCGTCATGCTCACACCCGCCGCGGATAAACTGGATCAGTCGCAGCTTGAGACTTGGCCCAGGGCCGTGCTCGCGCACCTCCGCCGCTCCGGTCACGAATGGACGTTGCCGCTGACGTTCAAACTAAACAACGACACGCGCGAATTCCGCTTGAATGCCCGCGCGCGAGCCGCACAGGACACATGGGGCGGCACGGAACAGGATGCCCAATGGGTGGAGTCGCTCTGGCAGTCATGTTTCAAGGTCGAAATCGGGCATTTGACGGGGCTCGAGGTCCTACAAGAAAAGGTCGATAAGGCGCCGCATATCGAGACGGTCGAGCCAGAAACCGTGTGGCAGGCGCTGTTCGATTCGATTACCGAGTCGAATCAGGGCAGCGCTGTGAAAAGCGCCAATGCACCCGCGCGGCAATCCGACCGTTCGGCGAATCTGCAGCGCGCGGGCCTCACGCTCGTCGCGGACGAGCAGTCCAACGAGAAAGAATGCAAGGGCGCAGTCGGAACGACGGTCGTCCATTCCGTCTCGGCGGTGCGTCAGACGGACTTTTCCGTCTTGCTGGAATCGCAGCGCGCCCTCGAGTTGATGTCCACACTGCACGCGATGAGCGCCGATCCCGGCGACAAAACGAAATGGAGTGACCTCGAATGCGAATGCGTGTCCCTGGCCAAGAATGGCAACGTTCCCGGCAATGCCGGCCAGGAGGCGAGCGATACCGAAGGCGTCCAGAAACAGGGTCGCCGCGATGGTCGGGACCCGTATCGAAAGGCCGCGATGGAAATCTCGCGCGCGTACGCACAGCATTGCCCGGGCTTCGTCTGCCCCGTCAAGGTCGCCGACGCCACTTCGAGCCCGAAACGTTCGGCGGTGAGCGTGAACAAGTTGTTCGCGAACAGCGATAACGTGGAAGCGATCCGCAAGGGCCGCACGGATATCGTCAAAGGCTTGTCGCACGTGATGGCCGAAATGAAGGGCACGGACGACAGCAGGCGAGCCTTCGATGAAGACGGCAAGGTGAAGAACATCGTGAGTCAGCGCTTTTTCACCACTCAGGGATCGCCGTCGCTGTCGCGGCTCTTCGGGCTGACTGTGGATGTCGAGTTCACCTATGAGCAACTCACGGAAGCCGCGAGAACGCAGTTGGGCATCTCACCTTTTCCGCAAACGGGTTTCA
Organism: Caballeronia sordidicola; assembly: GCF_000729995.1. Lineage (GTDB taxonomy): Bacteria > Pseudomonadota > Gammaproteobacteria > Burkholderiales > Burkholderiaceae > Caballeronia > Caballeronia sordidicola_A. The sequence continues at coordinate 238,528 of NZ_JNFG01000011.1, forward strand.
TGTCGGTGTCCACCGACAACCCTGGCATCCCGGATAACGAGAACACCGATCATGCGGTCAAGTCGGCGTCGCACCGGCGCGCGTGGACGTTCACTGGATTCAACGAGACGACGCGCTTTTGGCCCGCGACCCAGGCGGAGGCCGACAAGGGTTCCTCCTCGCCGCAAGTGGACGGCGTTTTGGTCGCGTCGGCATCTCACGACTCGGCCGAGACGCAGCAGGACGCGAACGGCAGCGGTCCATCCGATCTGAGCCGCTTCGTCATCACGAGCCTGAATGTGCAGAACGCGATGGAAGGCGCGATCGATCTCGGCTATCAATCCGTTACGCAGCAGACGCCGGGCTCGGCGGGCAAGTACGGCTTGCGCAAGACGCATCAGACGGCCGGGCTCGTGCTGCTCGATCGCGGCCGTGATGACTTCACGGACGGCCAACTCAAGAGGCGCGACTTTCATTTGTGCAAGCCGGCGACCGATAGCGGCCTGCTCGTACTCGAAGCGCAGGATCTCGTGATCGGCTATCGGATCGACGTCGCCGTTCCCGCTCATCCCGACGTGAAGTGTCCAACCAACGACGAAGCGCAAGCGAACAAGGCGAATGCCGCCTCGACCTCCATACTGCCGTGGCGAACGCTGATGGCGAGGCGTATCGAGCACGGCGCGTCCGGGCATTGTCAGGAGCAGGTCAAGCAGGCGATGTCGACATTACTCGCACCACCGCCTTCCGTCGATCGAGGCCATGCCGCACGCGCGGCCAGGCGCATCGCGGCGTCGGACGAATGGAGCCAGACTATCGAAGATGCCGTGCTTGGCCTGCCGATCCGCATCGTTCCCACGGTCGACGCGAATGGCACGCCATCGTCCGATCGTCACGCCGATGCCTATGTGGAAGAAGCGGTCGCCCTGTGGAATGGTGATCCGATGGGCGCGCATTGCGCCGGACCTGCGGAGAACAAGAGCGTCGCCACGGACCTTGCCACTAGCGATGCGATCAGCCTGCCGGATGAGCACAACGATCCGGAAAGACGCCCGCCGCCTTTGCGCTTCGGCCGCGCGTACCGATTCGGCATACGCGCGGTGTATGCGGGCGGCATTTCGGTGCCGCTCTCGTACGCCGCGAAGATCTACGACAACACGCCGAACGTGACGATTCCGGGGCACGGCAGCGGCGAGGATCGAGGTTTCCGGCGATTCCTGCGGCATGAACGTGTCGATGCGCCCTTCCTGCTGCTGCACGAAGACTCCGCGCTCAAGCAGTACGGCGCGATGGGCTACGAGCGCGCGTCGCACGCGATCATCCGCTCGGCAGATGGCGCGCAAGCGTTTCGCGGTTTTCCTGGCGGAACGCAGCGCGTGTTCGCGCCGCCATCGGTCGAACCTCACTTCGTCAATCTCCATGGCAGTTTCGACCAGTTTCATTCCGCGACGCTGCCGCAGGGTCTGAGCGGAGTCAGCCTGAACCACGACATGGGAGGATTTCCCGTCGCCGAAATCAAGTCCTGTTCCGGCATCAACGGCGAGGTCTTTGCGAATCCCCCGTCCATTTCGACGACCAAAGAAGCCATGGGCGATCTCGTCTATATGCGCTCTTCGAAGAACGTGAACACGCGCGAGAAGCCCTACTATCCCGATCCGTTCGCCAAGTATTACGTGGTGGCCATCCGCTATGCCGGAACCGATCGATATCTCGATGGCGGTCCGTTCATGGTTCCGGTGTTTCCGGGCGCGCATTATCCGGACGCGAAGCCTTTCGTGTTGAACATAGAGCGCCGGGCCTCCGCTTCGCGAAATGTAATCCTGAGTTTGAGCGATGTTCTGTCCGTGCCTCCGCACGGGAACAAACGCGCTGACAAAACCCCGGAAGCGACGCTGTATCTGCGTCCCGGCGATGATTTCGATGTGGACGTCTGGTGCATTCCCGAGTGGCAGGACCTTGCCAATTGCTCCGCGCTGGTTGAAGCCATCGGCGCCATCGCGCTGCAAAGCGTCCAGAAAGATGGTCAACAGGCCACGCACGCCGACGTCTGCAATGCGCTCGCGGCGCTGCTGCCGAAAAACGCCTCGGCACAAAAGATTGACGATTGCGGGAAGCAGGCTTGCCCGACGGATTCTCCGTCCGGTTGGCGCGATGGTTTCGGTGGACTATGGGCGCCGCGCAAGCCCGTATTGCAGACGATCGCGGAGATCGTTCGAGAGACGCTGACCACGCGACCGCTGAGCGAAATGGCCGCCGTGCGCACGTTGCGCTGCACCCATGCGATCGACAAGCCTTTATACAAACCGACCCTCGTCAGGGAGAAAAACCACGCGGTGTGTGTCCAGCGCCGCTCGATCGAGGTTCCGCCGCCACCGCAACCGGACAGCACAGCCAACGGCCAGCAGCAGCCTCCGGTTTCGTCCGGGACCGATGCGCAAGCGACGCTCGAATATCGCCTGATTGGCGACGTGGAGGTGGATCTGCTTTCCACTGGCGGGCTGGACATCGTGGCGAACGCCACGCTGCCGACGACGCAGGCTTTCGACGATCCGCACCGCGGCCGCAGCGTGAAAGACAAGCGCGAGGACAACTGGCCGACGGTCGATGGCAAGAAGTTGTCGCCAAGCCGCGTATTCGGTTTCGAAGTCGACGCCGATGGCAACGTGACGCTGCCAAAAGGGCGGGTCACGCTGCTCGGCATCGACGATATTCCGGTCCTGTCGAGCGCACAGGAAGTCCCGGCAGACGCGGGAAAAAAGCCGGCCGATACACTGCTTGCACGAGTGGCGCTCAAAAACTACACCCTCACGCCGGACGAACGCAAGGCATCAACGCCAAGCGACGGGCAAGGCATCGTGAAAACGCGGCATGTGTTTCCCGACAGGCGGGCGCGCAGACTCGAACTGCACGTCATCGGCAAGCCGCGGCACGCGGCGTTCATGCGCACAGCCAACAGCGGTTGCAAAGGCGAGTTCTTGAAGCCCGGCGTCGATCTTCCGCTGCCGCAACTGGACGAAAAAGATCAGACGCTCGTCGCGTATCTCAAGTCGGGCGTGCGCCCTTCCGCGCCCTTGTGCAACACACCCATTCCCGCGTTCTATTGGGAATCTGACACGCAGAAGCGTCCGTGGTTCGGCATTCGCAAGGCGCTTTCGCGCCGCTCGATCATCCGCATTTCGATGAGCCGCGGATGGTTCTCGTCGGGCGTGGACGAACGGCTTGGCATCGTCGTGTGGCCACCGGTGCGCGATCCGAAAAACGAGCCCATGCTCGAAAGCGATCGCGTTCCCGCGCCGAGCGACGGGAATCGCGTGATGGATCTCAGCGATTTCGAAGACATCGATCTCGGCGCGGGCGGTCAGTTCATCACGCGATGGGGCGATGATCCCATGCGCCCGCCGCATCTTTCTTCCGATGCCACGAAGTCGCACACCTTCATTCCGCGCACCGCTTTCCGCGACCTCGATGAAAGCAAGTCGCGCGGCTTCACGGCGGATCTCATCGAAACGGCCAGCATGCCGGTTCGCAAGGACAACACCGTCGATAAAAGTGCGAATGCAGCGGTCACACCAGAAAGCCTTCTCGATGTGGCGCTGGTCGCGTACACACCCCGCTTTGATGTCCGCACCGAAGAGTGGTACGTCGATGTGGACATCGAGCATCCGAGTGAAGCCGAACCGTTCGTGCGGCTAGGTCTCGTCCGATATCAGGAGCACGCGGACGCGGAACTCCAGGTGTCGTATCCCATCATCCTGTGGACGCAGTTGCTGCCGGGCCGCCGCGTTGAGGTGGACGTCGTTTCGAAGCCGGACTTCAAGCAAGTGTCCGTGTCGATCGTCGGGCAACAGGCCGCCGCGACTTTCGGAATGCCCACTCCGACGTCGGGTCCGAAAGAGCCGGAGCCGGAACACCGCATGCATGTAAAAGTCGTGCGGCAATACACGAACGCGCACGCGGTCAGGTGCATGGAAATCAAGTGCGAGGAAGACGCGCTGCGCGACTGCTTTCCGGATGCCCTCGAAGCAGGCGCGCAAGTCACGTGGACCTCCGGCCCGCATCTCATCCGTTTCGATCCGAAGATGGACAAGGCCGAGTCCGCGTCGTATCACTTGCATATCGAAGAGCGGGACTACCATCTTCCGGCGACATACGAGGATGAACCGGTCAGCCCCGCTCAGGCGCGAGGGGAAGGTGTCGAGCGCATCGCGAGCGGTCCGCGCTTTGCCGCGCACGTGGAGCTTTCCTGATGCGCATGCCGCATCGCGCGATGCGCTTCGGAATGGGCGGCACAGCGACGCTCAACGCCAGGCCTTATTTATTTCCCGGCGACGACGTGCAGCACGCGATCGCCGCTCTGGACGATCTTCTTGCGGATATCAAGTCCGACGATAATGCATCCCGCGGACGCCCACTGCGGAGAAGTCCTGCTTTCGCCGTGGAAATAGAACCCCGTCCGTTTGCAGGTGTCGGTGCCTTTAGCTGGCGTAAGCGGAACGGCATAGGGAATTTCATGAGCGCCCGCGGCGATCGTGACCGGATCGCCTATATCGTAATAGCCTTGCGGGATTGGGCCCAGTTCGCTCACGCACTGCATGTCGGGATTATTCTTCGGCGTGCCTGCGCCCGAATAACCCGTCGCAATCGGCGTGACCACCGGCGTTCCCGACCAGAACAAATGCCCGGATTTCTGTTCGTAGAGCCATTCCGCGCTTGCGGTGAGCGGCAAGGCGAGCAGCGCGATTCCACTAATCCATGTCCGCAGGTTCATCACAAACCCCGTTCGAGAGTTGGCTCTCTTCAGCATAGACGATACGTTCACACGATTCACAATCAATTTGTTATGCCGATCAACCACGGCCCTTTTCCGGAACCCAGTACTCTTTCCGACTGGACGTTTCGGAGATGGAATGCCGACTCAAAATTCCCGCCTCAACCAAGTCGTACAATCTTCTTTTCAGCATCGTCGTTGATATATCAAGGCTTTCGCGGAACTGCTCAAATCTCCTTGAACCTTCCAGGGCATCCCGAAGAGTCAGCAGACTCCACCACTCACCGACCTGATCAAGTGCGAGTGCTACTGGACAGTCCATGTCTTCGAAACTTTTTCGCTCCATGCCTTCTCCGTCTGGGAATGCCTTCGCGGAGATTCTTGCCTGTCAACCGCATGGTTCAGATGCGCACTATGACAACATCTCCAACTTTCATGCTCATTGCGCGACAAGAGTAGACATTTGACCCGCGCGTCGTGTAAGTCCCATCGCTCGTTCCGACAACATCTGGCTAGAACGAGTCGACCCGCAATTCCAGAAAAAATCTGGCAACCGACACTATCAGCTATGCTTATTGGTGGCGTTTGTAGCCGACCTGCTGAACCAAAGGGTCCTGATGCCACGTCGAAAGCGCACAGAATCTGTTTGATTTATGCGCTGTCGTACGGGTCAGACAGCTTTACGCAGCGGGCTGGCTCATGCCGTTCATTGCAGCCCTACAGGCCGCTAGCCCCTGACCAAGCGCCATTCCTTGCCAAAGCGGTTCATCACTGTGAAATGCTGCTCGAATCAACTTCTTAATGTCCGCCGCGTCAGAGGAGCCCGGATCTCCATGGGCATGGAGCCAATTATCAGCACGAAGGGCGATGTCAACCTTGTCGATTGACAGAACGCCGCATTCAAGCGACACAGCGTCGACGAGAGCATTTGGAAGCATGTTCTGGATTGCGCTGATACCGTCTCCCCTCACTTCGGCGGAAATAGACCCACCACCATAAATCGACGTTGCAGTCGCTCCGATCCACGCCTGCGTGCGTGAGAAACCTGGGTCATCCCGACGCCGATGAATAATCGGCTCTGCGTATCCATGCAGTCCCAAGCCCGTATGAAAATCAACCATGACCACCCGCTGAGCGCGATCCAACAGCGTTGTAACGATCTCTGTTAAGACCGATCGGGACCAGCTTGGTCCACTACCGCCGTAGAACAATCCATCGGCGTGACGCCATTGCCCGCTCGTAACCGCCTGTAGATAGGCAGGCATGCCATTTCGCTCCCGCCACGCAGCGAGGCGCGAACCCGTCTCAGCGCGCACAGCTTCAGACCAATCAACGGGAGACACATCGGCTGCGATTTCTTCGTATTTTTCGTTTTCCGGAACCGATGAGGCGAAATTGATCCAATTCCTGTTCAGGTCGACATTGTCCTCGTTCGTTCGTCTCAACCACGCGAATCCGAACGGATTGATAGCATGAATTAGAAGTGCGCAGGCATCGTCAGGCAACCGCCTGTACTCCCCGCGGTCCATCCATGCGGTCTGAACGGCGGATCCGAAAAATCCCTCGACCCCATGCACACCAGAAAGCGCGACGAACGCACGCTTTGCATCACGCGACCCGAACCACGCCAGATCTACCGCTAGGTTCTCGCCCCGTGGACCCTTTAGAGCATGGAGATGTGAGTCGAGGTGTGCCCCATTCGCACCAGCAACCTCGACAAATTGATTGCGAGCCTGCGCATAGTCGATGCTGAAATAGTTCATAGCCAAGTCCCGTCGCGGCGATAGTTACTACCATAGTAGTACTAATATCCGACCTACGACGCAATCAGGGCATGGGGATCTTGGCGTGAGGCCTCTGTCGTTATGCCGCGCAGAGACGAAACCTACGCGCGCGGGCTGGCGCTATTTGAACGCCTGCATGGCGGACTGAGCGGCGAACAGCGACTCCAACATTTGTCTGCAAAGCTCCGCCAAGTTCGGCTCCACTCTTCCCAACCGCCGCGTACCCATCATCCTACCCATACTTCGCGGTGACACGCCCAAGCCGGCATCTGAGCGGGTTATCGCTGCTTTTGCAGCGATGGCGTTTTTGGAGACACTCTGACCTGGTCAGCACCGCGCGCACCACCGCCGGTATCGCATGCATAGTGCAAATGACGCGCTCGACTGTTTTCGCTTCTTCAATTAAGTCTATAGCACGCGTCACTAATCGGCCGAAAAAAAGGCATCCCCACTCGATCGTCAATCATGGGGCTGAACGTTGCGGGGACGGCGTTCCGGTTGAACCGATCGCGCCGATACCGTCAGCGATACCGAAATTCCTGCTAATGTTTAGTGGCTTTCGGTGGACCGCATTGGAGCATCCATGCCCTATTCGTCTGAATAAGCCGCGCGGGCCGGGAACTTCAACACGATTTGAAGGCGGTACCGTCATTGATACCGCCAGACTCTGTCTAATGCAGTCCCGAGAGTGCCCGTCGGCACGCGCCATATCCAATCTGGTCATTGGAGATTCCAGCCATATCCCAGTTTCTGAACGACCGGTTTACGCAAATCGAATAACCCGTTGCCGTCACTCGCCTCGTTTGTGTGTGAACGACCCGTCTCAAAGCCCAATGGGAGTCCGCTCATGCATGGTCGGCTGCCGCTTTTCGGCCTTAGCTGCCATTGGGACGGGCCGGGTTCTACGTCGGCAATACGGCGGACAGCTGACGATGGCGGCATCAAGCAACTCGACGGCAGCTTCCTGCATTAGCGAACTCACACTCTCGACCCTGTATAGCCGCCGTTCAACTCGCACCACCTGAACGGCTCCTTCGGAGGCGCACCTGCCGTCCGCCTCATCGCATGTGCCGAGCGGACGCTCAGCCGCCATCATTTCAACAACAGCGAAATTTAACGCAGTTATCAAGGCTCAGGTGAACGGTCTAATTTCATGCGCTCCGACCCAATCCATCGACCCCTCCGAACACGCGCACTAGACTTAAATCACCATGGGATCGCTTCCCCTTTCCAGCGCGTGAACGTCCCTGTGGGGCCGTCCGGACCCAGCAGCGCAACGCGCACCGCCTCGCGAGCGCCTTCCTCGACGGTCTCGGTGCCCGCATATCCGTTGAGGTTCGTCCTGGTAAAACCCGGGGAGACGGCATTGACCTTGATACCTTCTGGCTCAAGTTCGATGGCCATAGCGACCGTCAAAGCGTTGAGAGCCGTCTTGGACGCTGGATAGACTGGGCCGAAGATCGCGCGGTACGGGAAGGCCGAATCCGAGTTCGTCGTCAACGACCCGACGCCACTCGACACGTTCACGATGCGGGAGCCCGGCGTCTTGCGCAAAAGTGGCAGCATCGCCTGGTACACAGCGAGCACGCCAAACACATTGGTGTCCCACACCGCGCGCATTTCATCGAGCGCCACGTTGCTCGGGCGCGTCGTCTTTGCGTACTCCTCGACGGACTGACCGGGCTGCTTCCTCGTATTCGAGATGGCCGCGTTTTGGATGAGCACGTCAAGGCGGCCAAAGTCGTTTCGGACACGCTCCGCCGCAGAGGTGATCGAAGCCTGATTCGTCACGTCGAGCTGGAGCGCGACGGCGTCCAGCCCAACTTCCCTAGCCGCAGCCTCGCCGCGTTCGAGGCTGCGCGACCCGACCAACACAGTCAAGCCGCTTGCCGCGAGATCCTTTGCGATCTGAAGACCGATTCCTTGATTAGCCCCGGTTACGAGAGCAACGAGTTTGTCCTGCATAGCAATCTCCTTATCGAAATACACTGTAGCGCGTAGAAGCCATGTTCAATCTGTGCCACTCGGTCAGCGAACCTCAGCCGCCCACGCTTCGGCATCCGCGCCGGCCGGGATGTGCATTGGGGATGACGGGTCCGTCGCCGCGCGCCACACGGCCCTAGCGACGTCCTGTGCCTGGGTGACGGGTGTAGAGGTGTCCTGGAACCGCGCGAAGATATCCTTGACGAGACCAGCGTAGGCCTCGTGTTCGAGGCCATGCATGTGGGCGTGGGCGTTCTCTGCGAACCGGGTGTCGGGCGCACGGCCCGGCAGCACCAGGCGCGCTCGCACGCCGAACTGCTCGAGCTCCAGCGCCATTGACTCGGTAAAAGCGTTCACCGCCGCCTTGCTCGCACGGTAAGCGGCGATCAGAGGCAGCGCCTTCAGCGTTACGCTCGACGTGACATTCACTACGACGCCGGTTTTACGCTGCCGAAACTGGGGCAGCACCGCCTGCGTCAATGCGATCGTGCCAAAGGTGTTGGTCTCGAAAATCTCGCGCACCGTCGCAATCGGGACCAGTTCCGCCGGGGAAGCCGCGCCGAAGCCCGCGTTGTTGACGAGCACGTCGATCGGGCCGGCCGCCTCGACAGCTTTGCGGATGCTTTCCGGATCTGTGACGTCGAGCGCCAGCACGCGCAAACGCTCTGAAGGCGGCAGCACGTCGGCGCGCGGCGTGCGCATCGTGGCGACGACTTGCCAGTCGCGGGCCAGAAAATAGCGGGCGATCTCGAGGCCGAATCCGGACGAGCAGCCAGTGATCAGGACGGTTTTCATGGGAACTCCGATGTGAGGTGGTTTGCGTATGCCCGTACGATAGACCGCCTCAACCGTACTCGCTACGATCGAAAATCCGAATTTCATTTGCAGGAGTCCGGCAATGATCGATCCGTTGGCCGAAGTCGTGACGCTGCTGCAGCCGGGCGCCCGGTTTTCCAAACTGGTTCTGGGCGCCAGCCCTTGGCGCGTTAGCCGCTCGGATGCCGGTCAGCCGTTCTATTGCGTGATCCTCGAGGGCGCATGCCGCATGGTGATCGACGGGCACGAGCCCATCGAGCTCGTCTCGGGTGATTTCGTGCTGATTCCCGCGGCCTATGGCGTCGCGATGTCCAGCCACGTGCCGCCACCGCCGGGCATTCAGACCCTGGTGCCGATCGCGCTCGGCAACAATGAATTTAGAATCGGGGAGCCGGACAGCGCTGTCGACTCGCGAATGATGGTCGGCCACTGCAGCTTTGGTTCACCAGATGCATCCCTGCTGGTCTCGTTGCTACCGCAACTCGTGCATGTCCGCGGCGAAGAGCGGCTGGCCACCCTTGTGCAACTTGTACGAGATGAATCACGCGAGCAGCGGCCTGCGCGCGAGGTCGTGCTATCACGACTGCTGGAAGTGCTGCTCATTGAGGCGCTGCGGTCCACGGCGGAAACGACTGCGTCACCGGGCCTGGTGCGCGGACTGTCCGATTGCCGCCTCGCGGCCGCGATCCGCGGTATGCACGAACACCCTACGCGCGCGTGGACGGTTGCTGAACTCGCGAAAGAAGCCGCACTGTCGCGCTCAACCTTCTTTGAACGCTTCAACCGCGCGGTCGGCGTGGCGCCAATGGAATATTTGCTCACTTGGCGCATGGCGCTCGCAAAGGACTTGCTACGCCGTAATGAAGGCCGCGTCGCCGAGGTTGCACAGCGCGTTGGCTACGGCTCCGCCAGCACCTTCAGCGTCGCCTTCACGCGGCACGTCGGGCGGCCACCTTCACAATACGCGCGCGAGGAGCAGGCGGCCACCGACGGCACGTAAGACGTCGGAAACACGCTGTTTCCGATGGCGCTAAGGCCAGGGAATCCGGTGGCTCAAGGCAACTCACTAATGGCGGCTATTTGAGCGAAGCGACCGCACGAATGTCCATGCGTCGACCTGTATGAATGTCCCTTCATGGCCGGCAGTACGCATTCACCCACCTCGTCGGAAAGCTGCCGTTGACTGCTCCAATGTCGGCTACGTGGAACGTCCACGGAACTGGTGCTCTCGGCCATAAACGGTCTGCCAGAATGATCACATCAGTGGCCGTGTTGCCGCGCTTAACGGTCATTCCGTCTCCGGGGTAGCGACGGGATTTGTATGCCGGAGTAATAGGCAACCCGCACTCTGCAATCCTAGTCGCCGTTAGCCGTCGACTCTTGATGCGTCGGTAGCGAGTTATTCATCTTCCAGAAAAAGGCAACCCCGCTGTCGGGGATACTCCAGCCATCAACCGCGATGGTGATCTTTTTCGGAGCCACGTTTGTTGGCGAGAAATCCTGCCTTGGACGCGACACTGAGGAAAAGATAGGGATTACACCCGCCTCTCTCACTTCTGACACGGCGGCGACATCGAAAGAAACCACCAGGTCCTTTACAGGATGCACAATGTCGGTGAAAAGGTATTGTGCTGCTTTACGGACCTTGACATCGACCTTGAATCGGATACGAACCGACGGCTTCTTACGGATATCCCTTGGAACCCTCGCAAAATAACTGACTTGCCCTTGATCACTCTCCTTGTGGATGACGATCGGACGATCGTCGATCTCAAGCTGGAATACACGAAAAAAAGAATCGTCAATTCCGGCGAAATGCGGATGCTGGGGTACAAACCAGCGCCACTCGATGCTTTCTTCTACGAGGATGTCCCGCAAAGAGTCCCGATCGCTGACACAGCGAAACCAGATTTCCGACGTGCGTACGGGCTTTCTGTATGAAAGGGAACTTCTGAGATTGAAATAGACGGCTCTTTGCTCGTCGGTATAACTGAACGGCGTGTCTACCGTCAGAGGCAGGAGCGTCAGCTCGGTGCGAACATCGTATCGACGGCGGGCTTCTGTAAATGTAAGGTCCGTGAAGTACTGAAAAAGCTCCGCACCAAATTCATCGTTTCGCAGCATGCGCTGAAAGCCCGCTCTCGTCACCGCGTTCACGCTCTCGTCGTTCAGGACAGTCTTGACGACATGTGGTGAGAGAATGCTCTGATGGAGTTCTGCCTGCCCCTCCCGCCTTATCCAGAATTCATAGATGAAAGACACAAGCAAGGTAGTCAGACATGCTTCGCCTAGGCTTTTATATGGCGGAAACTTTGGCACCCAGCCCGGCAGCGAGACCGCCTGTGAGTCAATCCAGTAAAAGAGGATGCAGCCAAGAGTCAACACCAGGTACGCCACTTGCAGTTTAAGTGACTTAAGCCTGCTGAGAATGCCTGGAGAACTTGCAATGGACATATGGGTCCGTCCTGACGATTATTGTCTCAGGGGTCCGTGAGCGGCAACTACCCGAGGCCGCCACAGCCTGACCTCTCGCGCGTTTTTCTTTTTTCGTCAAATCCGGCGCGTGTAGTAGCAAAAGACGGAGATCCGGCGTGATCCGCCTTTAGTTGTCAGGCTCGCTTGATTGTACGCATCGCTCCTATACTAGCCATAGAAATCGCTCATGAAGAGCTTGCGACGTATCGTGAAGGTCCTTTTACTCGTCGACCTGGACTATAGCTGGTACTTTCTCGAAGGCGGGGCCGCCGACGGGCTCGACATACATGTAATCGGAATCGACAGCTTCCGCGACAGTGTCGCCAGCTTCGATATATGCAGCCAGCATTGGCTTCCGGCAGATTCGTTCCACGCGCCCCATGTGCTCCCTCTGCTTCGCTCGCTGTTGACTAGCGCCGACGTAGCGGGCCACCGCTTGATGCTCGTTACGCTGCGAGAACGGTCCGTCAAGATGGCTGCCGAACTGGCAGCGCTGACCGGCTGTGAAGGGTTATACGTACGAACCGCTACGCTGTTCCGTGACAAATGGGATATGGCTCAGGCTGCCATATCGCTGGGCGTTCCAACACCGGATACTTGGCTTGCCTCCTCGCCGCAGGTCGTGAATGACTTTCCATCTCTCGGCGTCATGATAAAGCCCCGCCGTGGCTCGGTGTCGCTTGGTCTGCATGCTTGCCCCGATAGGTCGGCGCTGCACGCTTGTATCCAGGATCTCCAAGACCCTTCTACCTATATCGCTCAGACTTACATGGACGGGCCTATGTATTTCGTCGATGCAGTCGTACGGGATGGGCAGACGCGCTGTCTTATGATCGGCAAACACCTTGTCCCGTTAGGACAAGTTGGACGAACGCCGCGCGCGTTCCTGCGTAGTTGGGCCACCGTCTTCGATCCCACGCACGGGGATGATTCGGGTGTCAGGATATACAGCATGCTCGCCCAACATCACGATACTATCGCCCGGGGATTCGGCCTAGTGGATGGCTGTACGCATATGGAGTTTTTTAGCGCGGGCGGCCAAGTCCTATTCTGTGAAGCGGCCGTCCGGCCAGGAGGTCCGAGGATCCTTGCAATGCAGCGATGCCTATGGGGCTTGACGATGCCAGCGTTGTTCGCCATGACCTTATGCCAAGCTACGCCAACGCGGCTGCCACCCGCGCGCAAAGGCGTGGTGGGGATGATCGATTTTGTGGCCGAAGCACCAGTACGTAGCTGCGGCTTCATACATTCACTGAATGCCGACTGGGTACTCGATGTGGTCGACTGGGATCCGGCTTCGGTTGATGGGGGGCATTATACTGCCCCTTTAAAGCGCATTTTGATCGCGTCGCCCAACGAGGCGGTGTGCGAACAACGGTTGCAATGGTTGTCAGATGGTTTTCAGTATGCACTGCGCTAGTGGACCGCGATGGACCTACCCATGCACCAATTTGTCGAGTGGCCCCAGTACGAAAGGTTCTGCTTGCGCCGGAAACCCGCCGAATTCACGGTATGCGATGTATTGGATGTTTGAGCACACGAGCGTTGAGCGCACCACACCTTCGGCACCAGTCAGCAACTCCAGCACCATATAGGCGCGCGGGACGCTCAGGTATTCCGCGTAGCTACTGACCGGACGGTCCCGCCATCGAATCATCTGTGAGATTCCAGGCTGATGGAATTCTTCAGGCAATAATGGACGAGGCACGATGCAATGAAGCCCGCGTGTTTCGGCGACCATTTTGCGAACGGCGTTATACGCATTCCAATTCACTCCGCAGGAGAACAGCAGCAAGGACTCACTGTCGAATTCAGCGGCGTGAACTTTAAAAGGTGCCCACACGGGTGCGATGACGTCCAGTCCCTCAGTCCCTTTGGACCCTGCTTGCCAAAGACTGGTTAACGTGTGATTGGGTTCATACCCTGTGTAGGAGCAGATGGATCTGCACGCGAGTATGAGGTTCGCGGCTGTCAGGCCTGAGCCGAAGCCCACCTCTATCACACGCCCCGGCTGGATTGAGATAGCCGCCTCAATGACGAGAGCGCTGAGGCCGAACATGGTAGCGTTCGAGCCTAATCCCAACGGCGTCGACATGTTCAGGAACGCAAGCGAAGCGTATGGGGACGGGACAAAAAGTGGCCGGTTTACCCTTCGGGTAGCTTGGACTATGGCATCCCCCACTCCGACGCAGGCGAGCACCCTCGATGCCATCTCCGCTCGCTGGCGCCAGTCCAAACCTCTGAGTCGCTCGCACCATGCATTGAAACCAAGTGAGTCTTGATTCGCCCAGGTCACTAGATTTGCTTTGGTCAACAGCGTCGCTTCTTCGGGGGGCAGGTCCGAAGCCAATCGTCGGCTGAGTTCATCCGCACCATAACGTCGCCAGCGACGATAAAAGTCCGCCGCCTCTAGAATGTCGGCTCTGAATCCGAGGTTCACATCGTGCATGGCCGGAAGAAACACAATGGAAGACAAACGTACCGCCCCGGCACTGTGGGGCGGTTATCGCGTGCGTTAGCGCCTGCTTTCTTTGAACCGGTTTGCGCCAGTCACCAGAAATGTTACGAGTCCTCGAAGCCGTCAATGCCGCCGCCGCCATCACCCAAACAAACATCCGAGTTCATCAACATAATTTGCCTCCTATGTGCCGTATAAGCGATCCCATACTATCTGCGGCGCAGTTGCTACGCAAGCGTTGTCCGCGACCGCGTTGACGGGAAGTGCGACGGTTGGCGTTGACGCGAAACGGTTGGAAGAAAGTGTCAGCCGCCCGATCCGTTAGACGTTTTCCGATTGGCGTGTGTATATTCGGACGAATATCCTTTCGTGACCGAGTCCGGTCGCGCTGACCACATCAGAGAGTGGAGGCTCGTCACGGCCGCAACGGTAGACAAGCGACTAGTCCGGTGCCGTCAGCGGGTGTCCGGTTTGCAGTAAGACAGCGGACAACCGCGAACGGGAGGCGAGCGGCAGAAGTGGGTCGCGTGCTGCCGATCACGGCCGTGTGAGATTCGGGCAGTCCACGCCGTTTGCATGAGTCAGTGATCCGGCCACTTTCGGTCATTTGCTAGCGTTTCGTACAAGCGTTTGAAGGTCCGCAAGACCGTAGACAACGGACCTTCGTGTCAGATACGTTCGCTGTTTCGTCGGCCCAAGTGAACGGTCGCTTTTTGTGCCGAGCATCGTAATCTGTACATGTTAGCCAGCTTAACGGGCTGATATCGTTGTCTACGAATAACACCGCAAACGCTGACTAACTTCCCGCTTTGAACAGGTACATCTCATGAAACTGCCGATCTATCAGATTGACGCATTTACGGACAAGGTATTTAGGGGCAACTACGCTGCGGTGGTGCCACTTGAACGCTGGTTGCCCGATAGTTTGATGCAGGCAATCGCTGCTGAGAACAACCTTTCCGAAACGGCATTCTTCGTGAAGAATGCCGATGGCGCGTTCGACATCCGCTGGTTTTCTCCACTTACCGAAATCGCGTTTTGTGGTCATGCCACTCTGGCGAGTGCATATGTAATCTTCAAGCGATGTGATGGTTTGGAAGTCATCGAATTTGTTGCGAAAGCGGTCGGTCGGCTTGCCGTTTGCCATACGCATGACGGTCTGATCGAAATGAGCTTCCCACAGCGCCGACCCGAACAACTGAACGAAATACCCGCAAACTTGATCCTGGGGCTTTCAATACGGCCTCAAGAAGTGCTGATAAACCAGCAAGCGTATGTTGCCATCTACGGAACGGAACAAGAGGTACGATCCGTCGTACCCGAACTCAATCTGCTGTCGACACTTGGTCCGCTCGATGTCGTCGTCACAGCGCGCGGAGACGAGCATGATTTTGTGTCCCGCTACTTTTGGCCTGCCAATGGCGGAGATGAAGATCCCGTTACCGGATCGATTCATACGGCGCTTGCGCCATTGTGGTCCGACCGTTTGGGCAGGTCAGAACTCGTGGCCATGCAGGTGTCACGACGCAGCGGGTTACTTCATTGCCGCGTCGAAGACGACCGGGTGTATATCTCTGGTCAGGCTGTTCAATATCTTGAAGGGACAATCGAAATCCCGGAAGCGTAGGAGCGACCGTTGTACCTTGGGAGCGGCCGTTGAAGGTGCGTTAGTTCGAAGGGCGGAAGTGGGTCGAGAGTGTGAGTTCGCTAATGCAGGAAGCTGCCGTCGAGTTGCTTGATGCCGCCATCGTCAGCTGTCCGCCGTATTGCCGACGTAGAACCCGGCCCGTCCCAATGGCAGCTAAGGCCGAGTCGGAGGCATAGGCTGTCGGGCAGCTTTCCAACCGAAACGGCCTCAATAAGGGTTGGCCTGCCGCAGCGCCGGCAGCATAAGTCCACCGGCGTTGTTCTAGGAAACCCGCACTGAAGAACTGCCAACACCGCTAGATTTCAGTCTGCTCCGAAATCTCAAGTGCGTCGTCGACTTCGATGCCAAGGTAGCGAATTGTGCTTTCAATCTTGCTGTGACCGAGCAGCAACTGCACTGCCCTGAGGTTCTTCGTGCGTTTGTAAATCAGCGTTGCCTTCGTGCGACGCATTGAATGCGTGCCGTACGCTGTCGGATCAAGCCCTGCTGCTTCCGCCCATCGCCGTATCATCCGGGCATATTGTCGGGTGGAGAGATGAGGCGATGCGGACAGCCGACTGGGGAAGAGAAACCGATCCGGCCTTAGCGCTGTCTTTTCCAACCACTCACCGACAGCCTTCCTGGTGGGTTCGGTCAGTTCGAACTGGACAGCGCGTTGTGTCTTTCGCTGAATGACCTGCGCCCGCGACAAGACCTGATTGCCGTGCGTAACATCGCGGACTCGAAGACTGACAAGATCACAGCCACGCAGTTTGCTGTCGATTGCAAGGTTGAACAGGGCGAGATCACGAACAGCATGAGCGTTCTGGAGATAGATCCGGATCGCCCAGACATCTTTGAGTTTAAACGGTGGCTTCTGGCCGACCAGCTTGCCTTTATTCCACGCCTCACGGGTTTGTTCGGTTTTCATCACACTCTCCCATAGGGATGATGGGAGTTCAATTGTCGTACCCGATCTGGACGCCCGCACTGGGCGGATTTGACCGTGGTTCGCACCCGGCCCCCAACTGGTCTTGCCTGTCAGCGATCTAAAGAAGCCTTTACTTGGACGGCCGGTCCGAAACAATCAACTGCCCGATGACTTACACGTACATTTCGGCCTTTGCCGACATTGGGGCGGACGGTGCTCTATGTCAGCAATGTAGCGGATTGCTGACAGTGGCGGCATCGAGCAGTCGGACGGCAGCTTCCTGCATCAGCCAACTCACACTCCCGGCCCGCTACGGTCCTTCGACTTTCTCGACAGGAGACATTCCCGGTCGGCGCGCAGGTGCCACTGAATCGGAGCCACCCGATAAAGGTGTACATTGAGTACACTTCATCGTCGGGTGAGCGGCAATATCGTGCCCGCGACCCATTGGTCAAGAACGTTGCGGATTCTCCTTACGGTCGGATGTAAGACACCTGTTCGCGAAGCGAAATGCAGACGATTCTTCTGGTAGATGACGATCGCAGTATCCTAGTTGCGTGGAAACGTATTTTGCGACTCGAAGGCTACCGAGTCGAGACGGCCAGCGATGGTGCGGCCGGTCTAGCGGCTGCCCAAGAGGTCGAACCCGTCCTGATTATTACGGACCGATCGATGCCCAGAATGGATGGTGTCGAGCTATGCCGTCAAATCAGGCTCGAGCCGAAGTTGGCCGGGATACCCGTGGTTCTAGTCAGCGATAGCCATGAAATTGGGTTCAACGCACCCGTTTGGAATGAGCTTTGGCAGAAGCCTGTGCCAATGGAGACCATGCTCGCGTCAATAAGGCGGCTCCTGGCTTTGTCGCCATAATTGGCGGCCGCGCTCGCGGCCATATAGACGCGATCAGGCTTCACACCACCACCTGCGGATGAATGTGACCTTGAACGGGCATTTCACGGAATATCGACGATCCCATACCGATGTCGGAAGGCCGAAAGTTGTCGCTATGTGCCGGTCCGGGAAGCGTTGGCCTCCAGCGCATCGCTGCACCTTTGCCAGATGTGACCGACCAGCGGGTTTTGATAGTTCAGCGTCAGCTCATTCGTGAACAGCGTAAGCACATCCGATTGACGTACTGCATGCACGCCAGTCAAGTGCTCGCGGGACAACTTTAGCGCCATTTGTCCAAGCATCAGACGGTCAAGCCAACTCGCCGACATCCGATTCCTAACCAACCAGATGCGTGCCGATTCGACGACGTGGTCGACGCGCCATGTTTTCGTCAAAGCGTGCGAGGCGAGCGCACTCGTCACTAAATAGCAAAGTAGGTGGGTTCGCGCCGCTGGGCTAATCGACTGTCGTTGGCGTGGCATGTTTGTTGATTCAGGCTCCGGCGAAGGTGACGCGATAGGGTAGACGCATGTTATCTGCACTCGCACTCACGATCCACGGCGACTTGCGCAACAATGACGACTAAGAACTGAATTTATCAGTCGTATCCCCCGACATGCGCTGGGCCGGCACTTGCCTCTGGCCGGTCGCCGCCGCACGCATGTCTTTGCGGCGTCAGCCCACAATGCTTAGGGGGGCTCTCCTTTAACGACGCACTTTGCGTATCAAATGCGATAGTTCGAGATCCGTCGCGATCTTCCAGACATGGCCGCGAGAATATCGAATGCCAAAGCGGCGTTCGATCGCCGCGCAAAGCCGCTCGTTGGTCCAGTTATCAGCTTCGATTCCTTGTGCTTTCGGGGAATGGCGTAACGCAGCGGCGACCCAAGACATTATTGTTGCCGTTGACACTTGTTGGCTCGGCCCGACATGCGAGCTGCTTTTGGGTTTAAGGCAGTCGGCAAACCCGAGGTCAATGATGATCTGTCTGACGTACACACGGGAAAAGCTGATCCCGAGATCCTTTGTGATCAACGAACGAAGGCGTCCGTCCGTCCACTGGTCTGACTTGTATCCGTGTGCCGAGGCTGATCCGCGTAACGCAGCTGCTATGTACTCCCGCGCCTCTGGACTAAGGGAAGGCTTCCTTCCTCCTACTGACATGCGCTCCAGCGCGTCCAAGCCACCTTCGGCCAGAAGCGCTCGATAGCGCCGCGCGGTTGAGATGGAAATGCCGAGCGCAGCGGCGACTTGGGCGGGGGATTTCCCCTCCGAAAGTAGTTGAGCGGCTTCTAACCGCAACGCCACGCTTGGTAGCATGTCCTTCGGCGTGCCCATGGCGTCAAAACGGAGTTTCGGATTCACAATGCTCGCACAAAAGCGCCAGCAGGGCTTGGAGTCGGGGTCGGGACTAATCTGACGAGCCTGCGTCCGGCTCGATTGTCAGCGATGTAGACATGAACCGCGAATGGCCGAAAGTGGCCGATAGCACCAGTTCGATGAACGTTCCACGGTGAGGGGGAGGAAACCTCGATGGCAGCTTTTCGGCGGTTTGGGTGAACGCGTGCTGCCGGCCATGAACGGACATCCGCTCGGACGATCGAAACAACATTCAAACGGCTGATGTATCAGGTAAAGCGGCCATGCCAATGACGCTATCGATTAAGCGAATCCGACCGCATTTCTAGATTCGCCGAACCACCGCGTCAAGGCCTCGCCAAATTCCTTGTGGTGATGAATCTTGATCGTCAACAGCGTTGAAGCGATGAAGGAGGTTGATGGGTTCCGGGAGATGGTCATCAGGTCGCGGCGTGCGGATAACGACCAGGTTCTTGTGTCAATCAGTGATACTGGCCCAGGGGTCCAGCGCCAACTCGCGCAACAGATTTTCGATCCATTCTTTACTACCAAACTTCACGGCACCGGCATGGGGCTTCGCATCAGCCGTTCAATCATTGAGTCGCACGGCCGCCACCTGTGGGTGATCGGCGCCCCTGGAAAGGGCGCGACCTTCCAGTTCACCGTGACCGCTGCGGCTGCGCACCGCAGGTAATGATGCAACCGTCAGGCAAGTCCGTGCCATGCCCGCATCTCTTCTGCCGAGAAAGGCTTTCCTATAAATGACCCCGATGTTGGAAATTCGCTCCGGTTTGTGCCAATCCAGGCTCTGTCGACGAGGTCGGACAGGGACAATACGCGCTTGATCGTGTCAGATGGGTCAAGGGTTGGCGACGTCCGCCAGTCAGCGAAAGCGTCTTCTACTTTAAGAAGCCCGTTCCAACGGTGGACCGAACAGCGTGCTTCAAAGTAACGTCGCAGCTGATCACGTTCAATTTCGGTTCCAGCACCCCCTTGGGCGATCACAGATAGAAATAACGGGAGAAAGCGATCAAAAGGATCTATTCTTTTTGACCTTCCAAGCTCCCTGCGTATTTTTTTAAACGTACTTGTATCGTTGTCGCGGTAAAAATTCTTCCCCGGTAAGCCAAGAGCGATGTATTGCTCAAACATCTTGTGATGTTGCAATTCGTTGTCCAAATCTTCCAGGTGTGACTTGAGTAACGCACCATGCTCAGGCTTCGAGACAAACACAGAATGTTGACGGTATCCCGCGAGTTTCAGCTTCGCATGCAATAGCTCGTGGGCCAACGCTGAAGCGGGAGAGTGGGTTGGCGATATGCCGATGCAGGTCTGCCCGTCCTGCGTTATCGATGTCCAGCCGACACCGTCGCAGCTTTCAGTGAACGTTATCGAGGTTATTGCGGAAACCTCATCGTAGAGGGCTTTGACCGCCGGGACCTTCAATGCAGCGTTTTTTAGGCTGATTGACATTTCCGGATTGATCCGTGTGCGCATGGAAGACCCATTGCTCGTAGCGAAGTCCGTTGCTTGCGCAACCAGTATCTATCAACTTATGCCTATTGCATGGTTGAGTGAACGGAACAAGTGAGTTGCCGCCGGTCATAGTGATCTCGGGTCGAATTTCGTCCAGAATCGTATGTGACGCTGAACTTGTCCCAAAGCGTCAGGGACGCGGCGGGTTGATGCCGTGCGCCGTTGCTGCATCCTACCGGAGGCGGTTCAGCTCTGCATTTCGTACATTTTATTATAATTTTCGTGCCTGAGGCTGGGACAGATTCGATATCACAGCATGTCGCTAAAAATGGCAAAGAGAGTGAAACAAGGAGAATCCCGTGAGCGGCCTGCCCACCCCACCTGTTAGCACACCTGCGCCTGCGGCAGCCTCGCGCGGCAAGATCGTCATGATGGCGGTCATCGCCGGCGCGGTGATCACCAATATCTATTGCACCCAGCCAATTCTGCCGTTGATCAAGGCGGCCTTTGGGGTCGACCTGGCCATGGTCGATCTCGTCGCGGCCGCGGCGCTGCTCGGCTTCTCGACCGGGCTTGCATTGCTCCTGCCGCTGGGCGACCGCTTCGACCGGCGCAAGCTGGTGCTTGGCCAGATTGCATTCGCTTGCGTTTTCGCCATTACAGCGGCGGTCTCGCCCAGCATCTGGGCGTTGATCGTGGCCTCCTTCGGCCTTGGCATCGTCAGTTGCGTGCCGCAGCAACTCGTGCCCTTCGCGGCCGTCATGTCGCCGCCGCACCAGAGGGGGCGTTCGGTCGGCACGGTCGTCAGCGGCATCATGGTCGGCATCATGCTCGGGCGCACGATCGCCGGCGTGGTCGGCCAGGCGTATGGCTGGCGCGCGGTCTATGGGATGGAAGCCGCGTTCATGGTGCCGGTCTGGATTGCTGCCGCAACGCTCCTGCCGCGCGGTGTGCCCTCCGTTGATCTCTCCTACGGCCGCCTGCTCGCTTCGCTCTGGCCACTGGCGCGGGACCATCGTCCAATTCGGGAATCGATGATTATCCAGGCACTGTTGTGGGCCTGTTTCAACGCCTTCTGGGTCAATCTTGCTGCACTTCTTGCCAGCGGACCCTGGCACCTTGGCAGTGCCTGGGCGGGCGGCTTCGGCATCATCGGCGCGGCCGGCGCGTTCGCCGCTTCACTGGGCGGTCATCTCTCCGACCGGCGCGGGACCCGCCATGTCGTCGGGATCAGTATCGGCATCGTCACGCTGGCTTATGTGCTTCTCGCCGGTGCGAATTCGTCGCTTACCTTGCTTGTGATCGGCGTCATTGTGCTGGATGTCGGCGTGCAAGCCGGGTTGGTATCCAACCAGACCCGGGCCTTCGCAGTCGATCCGAAAGCGCAGGGCCGCATAAACAGCCTCTATATGACGGCGACCTTCTTCGGCGGCGCCGTCGGTGCAACGGTCAGCGGCTGGTTGATGAGCCGCTTTGGCTGGTTGGGAATCGTCACCTTCGGTATTGTGCTCGGGCTCGTCGCGGCCGCTATCCATTGCGTGGGCGCTCCACGCAAGACCGAGGACCCGCACGGTCCAAATGCCGCTGCGCCCATCAAGGCAAGCGGGATCTCATCGAACCCAGATTGAGGCAGGCAAATCGCGAATCTGGTGGCCGGAGAGCGCCGTGCCTTGGCTTTCTGCTGGTTTTGACGGAGTGGGATCTTTATGCTCGGCATCGTTCGCATTGCGCTGCAAAGACCTTATACGTTCGTTGTACTGGCGATCTTTATCCTGATCGTCGGCTGCCTGTCCGCGCTTCGGGCGCCGACAGACATCTTCCCCGCGATCAACATCCCGGTTGTAAGCGTCGTGTGGCAGTACACGGGCCTTTCGCCCGACCAGATGGAAGGGCGGATCATGGCGCCGTTCCAGCGGGTGTTGACCACGACGGTCAACGGCGTGGAGCACATCGAAGGCACTTCTCTTAACGGTTATGGTGTCGTCAAGATTTTTTTCCAACCGGGCACTGATCTCGCGACAGCGAATGCGCAGGTCACCTCGATCTCGCAGGAAATCCTGAAGCAGTTGCCGCCTGGGGAGACACCGCCGTTTGTTCTCAACTACAACGCTTCGACGGTGCCTGTCATCCAGCTCGCTCTTTCGGGCAAGGGGCTCTCCGAGCAAAACCTGGCCGATCTGGGCCTGAACCAGTTGCGGCCGATGTTGACGTCGGTAGCCGGCGCCGCCATCCCGTTTCCATTCGGTGGCAAGACCCGGCAGGTCCAGATCAACGTCAAACCCGCTGAACTGCAGGCTCGCGGACTGTCTGCCCAGGATGTTCAGGGAGCGCTCGCAGCGCAGAATCTCATCACACCGGTGGGCACCGAAAAGATCGGCAAGACCGAGTACACGCTGCAGTTAAATGATGCACCGTCGACGATCGCCGAGATTGGCGACATGCCCGTCAAGTCGGCCAACGGAACCACCGTCTATATGCGCGACGTTGCCGATGTCACCGACGGCGCTCCCCCACAGCCGAACATCGTTCACGTGGAAGGCAAGCGTTCGGTGTTGCTCACCGTGTTCAAGAACGGCGCGGCATCCACCTTGTCCATCATCGCGGGGATCAGGCAAAAAGCAGCCGATGCGAAAGCGTCTTTGCCGGATAACCTCCAGATCGATCCGATTGGCGACCAGTCGCTATTCGTTCGCTCGGCGATCACCGGCGTCGCTCGCGAAGGCGTCATTGCCGCCTTGCTGACGAGCGCCATGATCCTGCTGTTCCTGGGTAGCTGGCGCTCGACCGTCATCATCGCGACATCCATTCCACTCGCCATTCTCGGGTCGATTTCAATACTGTCCGCCTTGGGCGAGACGCTGAACATCATGACGCTCGGAGGGCTCGCGCTCGCGGTCGGAATTCTCGTCGACGACGCCACCGTGACCATTGAGAACATCAACTGGCACCTCGAGCAAGGCAAGGAGGTCGAGCCTGCCATTCTCGATGGCGCCGCACAGATCGTCACCCCCGCGTTTGTTTCGTTGCTTTGCATCTGCATCGTTTTCGTGCCGATGTTTTTCCTGGGCGGCGTGGCCGGATTCCTGTTCGTACCGATGGCGGAAGCGGTGATCTTCGCGATGATCTCGTCGTTCATCCTGTCGCGGACCCTCGTGCCCACGATGGCCATGTACCTGCTCAAGCCCCACGTGCAGGAAGCTGAACCAGGGCAGCGCGTTTCTTCCAACCCGCTCGTGCGGTTCCAGCGCGGATTTGAGCGCGGTTTCGAGCGCGTCCGTTCGAGCTACAGCGGGATACTCGCGCTGTTGCTGACCCATCGACGTGTCTTTGTGACGGGGTTCTTCGGATTCGTCGTGCTGTCGTTCGCGCTGGTACCGTTTCTCGGACGCAATTTTTTCCCCGATGTCGACGCCGGCCAGATTTTGTTGCATGTGCGCGCGCCGGTCGGTACGCGTATTGAGACGACCGCCGAGATCTTCGCGGACGTGGAGCATCGCGTGCGGGCGACAATTCCAAATGCCGAGCTTGGCACCGTCGTCGACAATATGGGACTTTCAACCAGTTCCATCAATACCGCCTACAACAACACGGGAACAATAGGGCCGCAAGACGGGGATGTCCAGATCGCGCTTAAGGAAGGGCATCACCCCACGGCCGGATACGTTCGCAAGTTGCGCGAGTCGTTGCCGCGTGAATTTCCAGGCGTCACGTTCTCGTTCCCACCTGCGGATATCGTCGGTCAGATCCTGAACTTCGGCTCGCCCGCACCCATTGACCTGCAAATTCGCGGCAGGAGCCTGCCGGCCGATTTTGCCTACGCGAACACGATGCTGCGTCAAATCCGCCATATCCCCGGCGTGGTCGACGCCCGCATCGAGCAATCGCAGGCCAATCCCCAGTTCAACATTGACGTCGACCGGGTCCATGCGCAGCTTCAGGGGATCACCGAACGCGATGTCACCAACAGTCTGGTCGTGCACCTGGCGGGGTCGGGCCAGATCGCGCCTACCTACTGGCTCAACCCGGCCAATGGCGTTGAATATCCGATTGTCGTCCAGACGCCGCAATACGGTCTCGATTCGCTGCCGTCCCTGATGAATCTGCCCCTCACCAGCAGCGTAGCGGCCAACGACGGACAGATCCTCGCCGGCGTGGCCCGTGTGCATCGCACCGCGAGCAACGAGGTCGTCAGCGACTACAACGTCCAGCCCATGGTGGAGATCTTCGCGGCGACCCAGGGGCGCGATCTCGGTGCGGTTGCCGCGGGCATTCGCGACGTTATTGCCGCGAACGCCAAGGGTTTGCCAAAGGGAGCGAAGGTCGTCCTGCTGGGTCAGGTCCAGACCATGAGCAGCGCCTTCGCGGATCTACTCTTTGGGCTGCTCGGCGCAGTCGTGTTGATCTACCTGCTCATCGTGATCAATTTCCAGTCGTGGACCGACCCGCTGGTGATCGTCACCGCGCTGCCCGGGGCGCTCGCCGGCATCGTATGGATGCTGTTCGCGACGGACACCACGCTGTCGGTTCCCGCGCTGACGGGCGCCATCATGTGCATGGGTGTGGCCACTGCCAATGCCATTTTGGTGGTGAGTTTTTGCCGCGAACGTCTGGCCGGACACGGCGATGCATTCAAGGCAGCGCTTGAGGCCGGCGCCACGCGGTTTCGTCCCGTCTTGATGACCGCGTTGTCGATGATCATCGGCATGGCACCGATGGCGCTCGCGCTCGGCGAGGGCGGCGAGCAGAACGCGCCGCTGGGCCGCGCGGTGATAGGCGGGCTGCTGTTCGCGACGGTCGCCACGCTGTTCCTCGTGCCGGCCGTCTTTTGCATGTTCCATTCGCGTCCGGGTCACAGCTCGCCCGCGCCGGCTTCCGGAGACTCGATCCATGCCGTCTGACCCCACACCGCGCGCGGCGCTGCCGCAACGCCAGCTTTCGTTCATCGCGATTGTCGGCGGGGTGCTCGCCATCATCATCGTGGCGGGCGGCATCGCACTGCGCCTGAAGGACGAACATCAGCTCAAGGACTGGACGGAAACCCAGGCCATCCCGTCAGTGAATGTCGTCCTGCCCGCCAAGGAAGCGCCGGGCGGCTTGCTGGCCCTGCCCGGCCGCCTGGAGGCCTTCGAGAGCGCGCCCATCTATGCCCGTGTCAGCGGCTACCTGAAATCCTGGCGTGTCGATATCGGCAGCCAGGTGAAGGCCGGCGAAGAACTCGGCGTGATCGATACGCCGGAACTCGATCAGCAGTTGAATCAGGCAAGGGCCGACCTTGCCAGTTCAAAAGCCGATGCCGCGCTGGCCAGGACGACGGCGAACCGATGGCAAGGACTCCTGGACTCTGATTCCGTGTCGCGCCAGGATGTCGACGTCCGCACGCAAGACTATGCGTCGAAGCAGGCACGCGTGTCGGCGGCTCAGGCAAATGTCGACAGGCTGGTCGCCACCAAGCGTTTCGCAAGGATCGTCGCGCCGTTCAACGGTGTGATCACCGCGCGCGAAACGGACGTCGGCGCATTGGTCAATGCCGGCGGCGGTACCGGACCGCAGCTCTTTTCGGTATCGAGCGTGGATAAGCTGCGTCTTTACGTGCATGTCCCGCAAGAAGACGCGCCGATGATCAAAACCGGTGGGACCGCCTCCTTCAGCGTGCCGGAATATCCCGGCAAAAGCTTTACGGCCACGGTGGTGGGTCTGGCCGATTCCATCAACGCGGCATCGGGAACGACGCTCGTCCAGTTGCTGGTCGACAATCCCGGTCACCTCTTGCGCCCGGGCGGCTTCGCGAACCTGCACTTCGCGTTGCCCGCACGTGACGGCGCGATGCGCGTGCCGGCCAGCGCGCTGATATTCGATAACCAGGGGCTCCGGCTCGCCACCGTCGATGGTCGCGACACGATCCGGTTCCGGTCCGTTGCGATCCTGCAGGACCTGGGTAATGCCGTCGATATCGGCTCGGGACTCACCGAGAATGACCGCGTAATCGACACGCCGCCCGATGGTCTTGTCGAAGGCGACCACGTTCAGGTGATCAGACCCGCCGCCAAGGTTGCAAACCATGGCTAGGTGCCGGACATTCGCCTCGCTCGTCAGTGCCGCGGCGCTGGCCGGGTGCTCGCTCGCCCCGCGCTACGAGGTTCCGGATGTGCCTGTCGCGGCACAGTACCGGTCCCAGGGACCCTGGGCTCCGGCCAGCCCGGCTGACCAGCTTGACCGCGCGGGATGGTGGAAGCTGTACCGGGAACCCGGACTCGATGACCTCGAGCAACGCCTGATCGCGAATAACCCCGACCTGCGGGCTGCGTTATTTCACTATGAGCAAGCCGAGGCGTACATCAGGCAGGTCAGTTCGCAGCTGTATCCCCAGGTATCGGCTGCCGGTAATGTCCAGCGTGAGCGCGAATCGGACACGCGGCCCTTGCGTAACGCTACCGCTCCCGCCGACTACAACTCGGCCACGCTAGGTGTCGAAGTGGACTACGAAGTCGACCTCTGGGGACGCGTGCGCGATTCCGTTGCGGCAAGCAAGGACGAAGGCCTGGCGTCGAACGCCGATTTGGCGTCGACGCAGCTGAGCCTCGAAATCGAACTGGCTCGAAGCTACATCGACCTGCGTGGTCTCGATCAGCAAATCCAGCTTATCGACGGCACCGATCAGGCCTATCAGAAGGCGCTCGATCTGACGCGCAGCCGACATGGCGGTGGAATCGTGTCGGGCCTTGATGTGGCGCGGGCAAGCAATCAGTTGTCCTCTACCGAGTCCCAACTCACCCAAGTCAAGGCGAGGCGAGCGCTGCTCGAGCATGCAGTGGCTGTCCTGGTCGGCGCGTCGCCATCGGAGTTTCACATTGAGCCGAGCACCCGTCCAATCCAGTTGCCTGTCATCCCGGTGGGCATGCCGTCGGCGTTGCTGCAAAGGCGCCCGGACGTTGCCGCAGCCGAGCGGCGCATAGCGGAGGCCAATGCCAAAATCGGCGTTGCGCGCGCCGCCTACTTTCCGACGCTGACGCTCAGCGCTCAAGGCGGCGTGCAGAGCTCGGTGTACGCCGATCTGCTGAGCGCTCCGAGCTCCTTCTGGGCGCTCGGACCCACGCTTGCGATGTATCTCTTCGACGGCGGCAGGCGGGCGGCACAAGTAGAGTCCGCGAAGGCGGCAACGGCGGAGGCCGGCGCTCGCTACCGAAGCGTGGTGCTCGCTTCATTCAGGCAGGTTGAAGACGACCTTTCGCTGCTGGACGATCTGGGCGTCGCAACGAATCAGCAGCAAGACGCCGCAAGCGCAGCCGACACGTCGGTCAATCTGTCGCTCTCGCTGTATCGGCGTGGCGCGGTCAGCTATCTCGATGTAGTCGAATCCCAATCCGCCGCGCTTGAATCAGAACGAAGCGTGATCCAGCTTCGAACGCAGCAGCTGGACGCAAATATAGACCTCGTTCGCGCGCTCGGGGGAGGTTGGACCAAGGGCGACCTGGAGCCGGCCGAAGCGTCGACGCAGTCGGGCTTATTTTAAACAGGAATGCTAAAAGACAAACTGAAATTCACATCCAATTCCCGTAACACACGATTATCCAATCACCAACCCGTCGGTCGCTTTACGTGTCACGTTAACAACGAGTGCCGACAAACCGCGCTTTCACGCAATCGACAATATCGATCGTGAAGCGCACAGACGGAGAATCCAAATGAGTTTGATCGAACACGCAATCGTTTCAAGTCAAGCAAGCGCAAAGCACCACGATCCATCGCTGGCGGACAAGCCGGCTCCGAAGGTTGCGATCATCACGTGCATGGACCCTCGTATGAACGGGCTGCTGGAGCGTTTCGATATCAAACCCGCCGACGCGGACCTGATTCGCAATGTTGGAACCGTGGTGACCGACGATGTTGTGCGGTCGCTCATGTTTTCGATTCACGTACTGGGCGTGAAGGACGTCATGATCGTCGGGCACACGGGTTGCGGCAGTGAGATGTTCACGGACGACTCGTTCGAAAAGCATCTGCACGAACGCACTGGCGTGCTGACAGTGGAACCGGCTAAGTTCCACTTCTATACCGATGTGAACGTAGCGACGAGGAAGCAGATGTTGAAGCTCCGGTCTCATCCATGGATACCGTCAGAAATTACCATTCGCGGCTTCGTTCTCAATCTCGCAACAGGGGAACTTAAAGAAGTTCCGATGGAGGGCCGTCTGTAAGACTAGTATCGCGGGGCGGGACTTTCAACCCTCGGCTGCGTCGATGTAGTCCGGCTGCATCGCGGTTGACCATCGGCGCAGCCTGCACAGCACCGCCCACACTTCGTGGCTTACAGAGAGTGAACCAAACCGTGGGAGGTCAATTCATGCCGCGCGGCGTGCACTCGGCGAGTTTTCAGTTGCAGAAGTCTTGGTCAACACGGCAAGTTTCTCAACCGAGAATTCTTCGTTGAGAACAGCAACTCTGACCTGTGCAAGACAGTGCGCTCCCTCGTCCGTCCATCGCATTTGTTGCTTCTTCGCCATGCGATGGCTGACCACCAGGTTCTTCGCGGACTCGGCGATGCTGCGGCTGATCGGTAGCCCCTTGTGATAGCGCATTCCATAGTTCACCAGCGTACCGGCGTTGTGCTCGATGTAGAAGTACAGGCGGCGCAGGTTCCAGAACAACGTCGAGTGCTCATAGCCTTCCCTTGCCAGCAGCGTGGCGTCCAGGGCTTTGATGCAGAAAGCGGATTGTCGGCCTTTTCCATGCCAAACCAGCCACTTGGCGTGATCGATCTCTGTCTCTACAGCGATTCGCTCTTCGGGCTCAATCATCTGGCTTCCTAACACCGAGTTCTTGGCAGCCTTGAACTTCATCGCGATGTGAAACCAGTCCAGAATCCTCCCCCTAACGAGCTGGCTGCCGTCCACAGCCTTGCCAAATTCGCCAGCGTCATCGCTGATCACGGTGACTCGCTCGTTTGGAGCCACGCCGCTTGCAAAGAGAAATTGGTCCAGCCGCGCGGGAGCCGATGGCACCAGCTTATGCACATACGCGTAGAGACGCGGGGTGCGATCCGCAAGAGTTGCACGGCCCGCAACGATGTTGACATGTCGATCCCGCGGCAAGTTCTGCGTCCAAGGCGATTTCAGCTCCGCCAGGTCGCGCCCCGCTTTGCGGCTCTTGGGGCTGCTACTGAAGCTCAGCCAAGCCGAGTCGACGCTCACGCAGCCCACGATGGTCGATTCGAGAACCTGCTCTGCGCTGACCGCTTTTGGTCCAGACGCGATATCCCGCTCGATCTGCGCGTCCAGCGCCCTACCGACGGCGAGGATCCGACGGCGAGTACTACCGAAGGAAATCCCTTTGTCCAGCGGAAGGACCTCTCGAAGCAGCTCAGTGGCCTGACGGTAGGGTAGATGGGCGGCCCATTTGGCCTGCAGATACTCCAATTCCGGCGTCACACACTTGTGAACGGCTTTGCACAGCGGACTCACCGA
Source organism: Caballeronia sordidicola (assembly GCF_000729995.1). Lineage (GTDB taxonomy): Bacteria > Pseudomonadota > Gammaproteobacteria > Burkholderiales > Burkholderiaceae > Caballeronia > Caballeronia sordidicola_A. The sequence goes on from NZ_JNFG01000011.1 coordinate 268,533, forward strand.
GCGGCGCGGTTGCCCTTGCTTTGCCTCGCAATTGCACGCCCATAGCCTCGGACTCGGCACGTTGACTTTGCCAAACACGGTTCGCACGACGATCGACCGGGCATCCTTGTGCGCCAGCATCGAGCCACAACGATCGCAAGCCAAATCTCTTACGTGAACGACCACAAGCAAACGGCGCATCGTTTCAATCAGCTTTCCCAGCAAGGCAAATCGATCCGATAGCGGATCGCCAATGATCTGAAAGCGATATCCGGATGGCTCTTCTTCGCTTGTCGGGTCGAATGCCTCCAAAGAAAGTTTCTCGCCAAACAAAGGACTTCGAAAATGGAATTGTATGTGCAGACTAGACACATTCAGGCGAGGCCGGGCCGGGGCGCTGCACGGCCTCTCCACATAACCGTGCGCTGCACATAAGTCCAGCACCACGACGTCAGCGTACACGAGCCGAGTTGCGAGCTATCCAGGCTTGCCCAAGAGCTTCTCCTGTTCGAGCGCGTTGACCAGCTCGATGGCGGAGAAGAAGCGCACGCGCGGCGATGGTGTTCACGAACCTGCACACCGATCGCGGTTGCCAGATGGGTCTTGTCGGTGCCCGGGCCCGCCCACTGGAATGATGTTGTGCGCCAAGTCGATGAACCAGCACTAAAACACTTTCATCTGAAGGTCATCACGATCCAGAACAAAGTCGCTAAACCGAGCATACTGGTGAGGTTGGCGAACCAGCTGGAATTGTTCGATGTTCGCAGTGACAGCCTGAATAACACTTGTTCTGCTTGCGGCGAATCGAGGTTTTTGCCGGAATTGGTGCTCTGTTTCACAAGGCCGCGAAACCAGCTAGGCAGTTATTCCCATGCGATTTAACGATCGGAGATGTGGAATGCTAGATAGTCACCCGGGTACCGTCTCCGCAGAATTGCGACCCATTTCGATGGACGAGTCCGATCGCGTATTCAGGAAAGTGGCTTGGAGGATTATTCCATTCATTTTTCTTATCTTCGTATTGGCAATGGTCGATCGCATAAACATCGGATATGCGAAACTTCAATTTTCCCACGATCTTACATTTTCCGACACAGTTTATGGAATGGGCGCTGGCGTGTTCTTCATCGGGTATATGCTGTCGGACGTCCCAAGTAACATGCTTCTCCATAAGAGGGGCGCTCGCGCAACCATCTCGCGAATAATGATACTGTGGGGCATCATCTCAGCGTCAATGATGTTCATCAGTAGCTCGACACAATTTTATGTTTTTCGATTTGCCCTTGGCCTCGCTGAAGGAGGTTTGTTCCCTGGCGTGTTCCTCTATCTGACGTATTGGTTCTCAACAGACCGCCGTGCGAGGATGTTGGCATTACCTTTGGCGGCTATCCCTGTAGCTGGAGTTATTGGGGCTCCTCTTTCCGGGTATCTTCTCGACACGATGCACAACGTCAACGGACTCAGAGGTTGGCAGTGGATGTTCTTGATCGAGGGAATTCCGTCGGTAATCGTCGGAGTAATTGCATATTTCTTCCTTGAAAACTCGCCACGAAACGCAAAATGGCTAAGCTGTAGGGATAAACAGATAATTGCAAACATGCTCGAATTCGACATCACGAAACCTGACGTTAGTAAGAGTCGAGCGAATATGCGACACGCGCTGACTTCGCCGATTTTTCTGGTTTTGATAGTTCTTCAGGCTATCGGAGGGGTGGCAAATAGCGGCTTCTCATTTTGGCTTCCCCAGATTATCCACGATCTCGGAGTAACGAATCTGCGGGCAAATGGTGTTGTCACGTCAATTCCCTATTTATGTGCCGGGATTGGAATGTACGTCTGGGGATATTCTTCCGATCGTAATAGAGAACGTCGATGGCACTACGCGGTAGCGGCCATTCTGGGCGCGACCGGACTATTAATCACCTGTGCACATACCGATCAGCTATCTATCGCTGTCGCTGGACTTTCTTTGGCTTACGTCGGCACACTATCCTGTACTTGCGTTTTTTGGGCTTACTCAACGACTTACCTCAAGAACGGTGCCGCAGTCATCGGCATTGCCTTTATCAATTCCGTCGCGTCCCTCGTGACGTATGGAAGTCTCTCGCTGTTCGGTGCGATCCGGACAGCCACGCATTCGACCACGCTCGGTCTCTATATCATCGCTGCCTTGATGTTCTTCGCTGCCGCACTCGTATTTTGTTTGCCTAAGCACATTCAAAAGGAGAATTAAAAAAAGGCTTCTAAGCAACCTTTTTTGTGCAATGAGCATCGTTGAAATCATCTTTACGCGAAAGTCAGAATCGGTATGAGACACTCCACATGGTTGGCGATGAGCATCAGCGCTTCTCCTGGTCAGACAAAAGCATTGCCCACGGTTGCGCAATTTCAGGAGCCCGATTCCATCTTTGGGATAGAAGCGGCTTTTCTTCCTGACAAAACGAGTGTTCTCAATGGCAGTGGATTCCGAGTTCATGCTGGAACCGCTCCGCGAAGGGGCAGACTTCACGCTTTACCGCGGCAGGGAGCTCGGCAACGCGACGCCGATCCTGGCCCTGGCGGTCGCCGCTGAACGGCCGTCGCCGCAGTGCCTCCGGCGGCTCGAACACGAGTACTCGCTCGCGACCGAACTCGATGCGGCTTGGGCAGCCCAGCCGCTTGCGCTGAGCCGTCACGAGGGACGGGCGCTCCTCATTCTCAAGGATCCGGGTGGTGAACCGTTGGATCGGATCATTGCGCGGCAGAAGCACCACCCGATCGACCTGACCCGCTTTCTGCGCATTGCCATCGGTCTGGTTGCGGCACTCGGCCAGGCCCATCGGCGAGGCCTCATCCATAAGGATGTCAAGCCTGCGAACGCACTTGTCGACGCCGCCAGTCGCGTGTGGCTCACAGGCTTCGGCATCGCGTCCCGGCTGCCCCGCGAGCGGCTTTCGCCCGTGCCGCCCGAGATCATTGCCGGCACACTGGCCTACATGTCGCCTGAACAGACTGGACGCATGAACCGCACGATCGATTCCCGCAGTGATCTTTATTCACTCGGCGTCACACTTTACGAATTGTTGACGGGTCGCCTTCCTTTCATTTGTTCCGATCCGATGGAATGGGTGCACTGCCATATTGCAAGACAACCACCTTCTCTTGGAGGACAGACGCCCGATATCCCCGGTCCAGTCTCGGCCATCATCATGAAGTTGCTGGCCAAACCCGCCGAAGAGCGATACCAGACGGCAGTGGGCCTCAAGCGTGATCTTCAGCGGTGTCTCAACGAATGGGAGTTTCTTGGACGCATCGGCGCGTTCCCGCTCGGTGAGCACGACACGTCGGATCGGCTGCTGATTCCTGAAAAATTGTACGGGCGTGCATCTGAAATCGATACGCTGTTAGCGTCCTTCGATCGGGTCGTAGCAGAAGGCAGGCCGGAACTCGTTCTCGTTTCGGGTTACTCGGGGGTTGGCAAGTCCGCTGTTGTCAATGAGCTCCACAAATCACTTGTATCGCCTCGTGGCCATTTTGCATCTGGCAAATTCGACCAGTACAAGCGCGACATACCGTATGCGACCCTCGCGCAAGCCTTCCAATCCCTCATCCGTCCAATCCTAGCGAAGAACGAAGAGGAGATGGGCCGTTGGCGTGATGCAATCCTGGAGGCGCTTAGTCCGAACGGTCAACTCATGGTGGATCTGATCCCCGAACTGAAGCTCATCATTGGTGAGCAGCAGCCGGTTCTGCAACTTCCACCGCGAGATGCGCAAAGTCGCTTTCAACTGGTATTCCGTCGCTTTGTTAGCGTGTTCACGCAGGTGCATCCCCTCGCTCTCTTTTTCGACGATCTGCAATGGCTTGACGCGGCTACGTTGGATCTGATGGAGAATCTGCTCACGCATTCGGACGTGAAACATTTGATGTTGATAGGTGCTTACCGCGACAATGAAGTAGCCCCTACGCATCCGCTGATGCGCAAGCTGGACGCCATTCGCCAAGCCGGAGCGACAGTGCATGACATCGTACTTGCTCCACTGACGCGTAACGATCTGGAAGAGTTGATCGCAGATTCCCTTCATTGCGAACGGGAACGTACCGGCCCGTTGGCGGAACTGATCGAAGAGAAGACTACCGGCAATCCGTTTTTTGCCATTCAATTTCTTTCTGCACTCTTCGAAGAGCGACTACTTGTCTTCGATCACGCCGTAGGGCAGTGGTGTTGGGATCTGAATCGCATTCACTCCAAGGGTTATACCGACAATGTCGTGGACCTGATGGTAGGGAAATTGAACCGCCTACCTACCGGAACACAAAAAGCGCTACAGCAGCTTGCATGCCTCGGCAACAGCGCCGACTTCGCCATGCTGCGCATGGTGTACCAGGACTCGAGCGAGGCGATGCACGGGCAACTGTGGGAAGCAGTCCGAACCGGGATTCTTTTCCGATCAGAAAATGCTTACCGGTTCCTCCACGACCGCGTGCAGGAAGCCGCATATACCATGATTCCTCAGACATTACGCGCAGAGGCGCATCTTCGGATCGGCATGTTGATGGCCTCACACACATCGCCAGACAAACTCGAGGAAGGTATCTTTGAGATCGTCAATCAACTCGACCATGGCACTCATTTGGTCACGTCGATTGCGGAGCGTGAACGCATTGGGCAATTGAATCTCGTCGCGGGTAGACGAGCGATGATCTCAACGGCGTATGCCTCGGCACTGAAGTACCTCCACGCCGGACGCGCATTGTTGACGGACGAGACCTGGAGTCGCAACTACGATCTTATGTTCCGCATCGAGTATCTGCTGGCTGAATCCGAAGTGCTGACCGCTGATATGTCCACTGCGGAAAATCGGCTTTTCATGTTGGCCGAACGGGCGAGAAACGCCCACGATAGTGCGCTTGTCACCCGTTTGCGCTTGATGCTCTATAACATTCTGAGTCGCGGTGACCGAGGCGTAGAGGTATTCATCGAGTACCAGCGCGGTCACGGCAAAGACTGGTCGCCACATCCCACCAACCAGGAAGTATCGCGCGAATACGATCAGATCACGGCCCTGGTGGGACCCTCAAACATTGAGGAACTTGTTAACCTGCCCCTGATCATCGACCCGGATGTGCTCGATGATCTGGATGTTTTCGCCGAGGTCGCCATGTCGGCGATGTTCATCGATGAGAACCTTTATGCCCTCGTGCTTTGCCGGATGGTCAGCCTAAGCCTCAAGCATGGCAATAGCGACGCAGCGTGCTTCGCGTACGTATCGCTAGGTATGCTCTCTGGGTCGCGTTTCGGCGACTATGAGATCGGATTCAAGTTTGGCAAGCTTGGTTACGATCTGGTGGAAAAGCACGCATTGCACCGCTATCAGGCTCGCGTCTATGTGCGTTTTGGTAACTGTGTCATGCCATGGACGCGACACGTCAGGACAGGACGGGAACTCGTGCAGCGCGCTTTCGACGCCGCAAACAGGACAGGAGACCTGACTTTTGCAGGCTATAGTTGTCATCATCTGAACACCAATCTTCTTGCGACGGGAGATCCTTTGGCCGAGGTGCAACGTCAGGCGGAGGCGGCCCTCGAGTTTGCAAAAAAAATGCGTTTCGTCCGTATCATTGACCACCTCACAACGCAGATCGCGCTCGTCCGGACGCTTCGAGGCTTGACAACGAAATTCGGTTCGTTCAATGACGATCACTTCGACGAGCTTCAGCTTGAGCATCGTCTTTCAGATAACGCTACCTTGGCGACGCGAGCGTGTTTTTATTGGATCCGGAAGTTACAGGCGCGTTTCTTTGCGGGAGATTACGCTTGCGCAATCCAGGCGTCATTGAAGGCCGAACGCCTCCTTTGGTCATCGCACTCGCACTTTGAAGCGGCGGAGTATCACTTTTACGGCGCTCTCAGCCGGGCCGGCGTGTTTGACTATGCAGGTGAGGACGCGCAGCAAGTGCACTTCAAGGCGCTGACCGACCATCACCGGCAGCTTGCCATATGGGCGGAGAATTGCCCCGAGAATTTCGAAAACCGCGCCGCACTAGTGGGCGCGGAAATAGCCCGGATCGAAGGGCGTGACCTCGACGCTATGCGCCTCTACGAGCAGGCGATCCGCTCCGCACAGGCAAACGGCTTTGTGCACAATGAAGCGGTAGCCAATGAAGTTGCGGCGCGCTTCTATGCAGCACGAGGTTTCGACAAAACCGCCCGTGCGTACCTGCGCGATGCCCGCCACGGCTATCTCAATTGGGGAGCGGATGGCAAAGTAAGGCAGCTTGACCAGCACTATTCGCACATTGCAGACGAGCAAGTAACTGCGAGCTTGTCCGGGACGATCGAGGCACGGGTCCAACTTTTGGATCTGGCCGCGGTTATCAAGGTCTCGCAGGCACTGTCGAGCGAGATCGTCCTTCCCAGATTAATCGAGAAGCTGGTACGAATCGCGGTAGAGAATGCGGGGGCCGAGCGCGGGCTGCTGATCCTCCTTCGGGGTGGTGCTCTGGGCGGCGAGCCGTGGATCGTAGCGGAGGCGACCAGTGGACCGAGCGGGATCGAGGTTGCGGTCCGGCAGGCACCCATCACGCCGTCTGACCTCCCGCAATCCGCGCTGCATTATGTGATCCGGACGCAGGAGGGCGTACTTCTTGACGATGCCTCGGCCGATGTCGTGTATTCAAAGGACGAATATGTGCGGCGCAAGCGCTCACGGTCCGTACTGTGCCTGCCAATCGTCAAGCAGAGGAAACTTGTTGGCGCGCTTTATCTGGAGAACAACCTGACACCGTTCGTCTTCACGCCCGACCGCGTTGCGGTGCTGGAGTTGCTGGCGTCGCAAGCCGCCATTTCACTGGAGAATGCGCACCTCTATTCCGATCTGCAACTCCAGGCCGACCTGCTGCAGCGACTTCCTGTGTCCGCTTGGACGCTCGATCCTGATGGGACACCGGACTTCGTGAATCAAGTTTGGCTTGACTACTCCGGTCAGACTCTCGATTTCGTCCGGTCGTATCCCGAGGCTTGGATGACTGCGGTGCACCCCGACGATCGCGAAGCGGCAACGACGGCCTTTTGGGACGGAGTACGCTCGGGACAAGGATTCGCAGCAGAAACCCGCTCTCTCCGAGCGCAGGACGGAAGCTATCGCTGGCATCTCCAACAAGCTGTGGTCTTGCGTGATGCTGAAGGAACGGTTCTGAAATTCATTGGTACCACCACCGATATCGACGAGCAGAAGCGTGCCGAAGACGCGCTACGTCAAGCGCAAGTCGATCTCGCGCGCATTAACCGGGTGACAACCATGGGAGAGCTCACGGCTTCCCTGGCTCATGAAATCAATCAACCGATTACCGGTGCCATCACCTACGCAAAAGCTTGCTTGCGTTGGCTTGATCGCGATAAGCCGAATCTGGATGAAGCGCGCGCGGCTGTCATCAGTATTGTGAGAGACGGACAACGCGCTGCTCGGATTATGGGCAGGATCCGCACACAATTCGAGAAGGGCGCCCTGAATCGGGAGGTCTTTGGCGTAAGCGAGATTATTCGAGAAACTGTCGGCCTCTTGCGCGGCGAGGCAGGGCGGTACAACATATCGGTTCGGACGGAGCTGGCAGCCGATCTTCCTCGGATTCTTGGAGATCGCGTGCAATTGCAGCAGGTCGCGATGAATCTGATCGTCAACAGCTTCGAGGCGATGAAGGACGTGGACGGAATACGAGAGATGGTCGTCAAGTCGCAGCGTGCCGCAAACGAGCAGATTCTCGTTTCAGTCAGTGATACCGGCATAGGGGTTCCGCCGCAGCTTGCAGAACAGATTTTCGATCCGTTCTTCACCACTAAATCCCACGGCACCGGCATGGGGCTTCGCATCAGCCGTTCAATCGTCGAGTCGCACGGCGGGCGCTTGTGGGTCGCCGACACCCTTGGGCAGGGGGCGACCTTTCAGTTCACCCTGCCTGTTGCGATTGCTGACCGCAGTTAATTAACTATCTAGCGGTCAGACTTCGCGGGCGCGCAGTCGCGCGTTCGCTTCCAACTGTGAGGGGCCCGGTTCAGTTGAAATCCAAATCGGGTACTGGCTCGCGTCGGGGTGGAAAGTCGCTCATTTCATTGCTCAACGTCGCCTGAAAATGGTGCCTGGCAGCACGGCGACCACTGAAGGCTCCATCTGAGTGTCCGTTACTTGCTGGTCAACCGTCATTCGGCACACGCAATACCGGGAGACAGCTATGGGTCGGGAGTGTGAGTTCGCTAATGCAGGAAGCCGCCGTCGAGTTGCTTGATGCCGCCATCGTCAGCTGTCCGCCGTATTGCCGACGTAGAACCCGGCCCGTCCCAATGGCAGCTAAGGCCGACGACTTGCCGATCACAAACGCGTAGTAACAGGCGGTTGATCGGCCTTATTCGGATACCCTGCGTACATAGGAGCAAGAGACCATTAGGTCGAGCGTGCCCGCATCGAGTATCTGAATAAGAACCGGATTCTGCTTCGCGCGGACCGAAGCAATCGCCTTTTGCATTCGCCCCATTGCACTCGTAGATCACCATTCGGCACTCGCGGGAACCAGACTGACCGACCTTGTGCCAAATGAGGTGCAAGCGGCGTTCGATCGTGTGCGCCGCACTATCATTAACGCCTTCTTCGGCTACGATCTCTTTGTCGTCGGTGAGGTACAAGCTTTTGGCGCATTCGAGTTGGTTTAGAAACATCGCCTCAATGTTCGTGGTAAGTGTTCGCGATAACGGAGGCGCCCCGCCTGCACCGCATCAACACGCTGTGGAAGCAGCTTGCTCCGACGAAGTGCAATCAGTTTCTCCGCAACACTTAGTGCCTCTCACGGCATTTCGGATATCCACTCGCCCGGCATGGACCTCCAGGTAATGGAAGCCTGTGCTCTCTGGATCAGCTACGTTTATTCGCCACATTCCGAATAAGCGACAGAAAACCAGCGTCAGTCTTGGAATGTAGGCGGATCGCTCGGGCAACAGACGCAGGCTCTCAGCCAGCGATCAAGGCTTCGGCATGGGACAGAAGATCACCTTGCCTTTTCTTCGAAAGTCGGCCAAACAGGAGAATTAGACGAGCCAGCTCAGCGTCGTTCGCATAGAAAAATGCCACCGGTACCCTGAGCACGGCTGCAAGACGATTGGCAAATGCGTAGTCTGCCTTATGGATACCGAGTTCATATCGGTTAATGCGAGTGCTGGCCACAAAAGCGTCCAGGCCCGCCTCAATTCCAAGCTGTTTCTGCGACAGCCCGGCCTCAAGACGAGCCTCTTTCAATCGCGCTCCAAAGACGGACGAATGCGCCGCAGACATTCAATAATAGCTCGTTACAAACGAAGCTACGAATATCGTTGCAAAACGTCGCGCTAGATACTACGATTTTCGTAGTACAAGGTGCTGGCTGGCTGATTTCAAAACCCACGCCCGGTGGACATCGCCCTTTTTCACGAGCAAAGCAGCACATTCAGCGTTTCGTTGTTTCATCTCGCAGCAACCAACGAGTACAGGACGGAGATAATGTCGGACGAAGGTTCACGATCCGGTCGCTGGGCCAATCTGAGCAAACAGGAGTACGACCAGCTACTCACGCTCAACGAACAAATCGAACAGGCAGAGCGGTGGCTATATCGGCGTAGTCGTGACATGGTGACGGCATACAGTCTGGCAGCCGCGCAAGCACGCCATGCCGACAACGGAAACTTAGATGAAAATGTAAATCTGATTGCTACCCTGCTGTTTCTGGTTCGGGAGGGCCACCCAGCATTTCTCCTCGGGCAGGACAACATCCTCGCGCGAATGGACATTCCTATCTTGCCTGCAACAGGTCCCGACGAAAACTCATTGTATGCAGGCCTCAGCGCGGCATCTGACTCGGCTCAGCGCCGCAGCGACTGGAACCCACTCTTGCTAAACCTATACGAACGGGTTCTGCAGCAGGACACTGCCAAATTGCTGAGCATCGGGGCACTGTGCATCGATGTCGCGCTCATCGAACAGCAATTGCGCTCCTGGTGAGCGATGGCCCTGCGTTGAATATGCAGTGACTGTCGTAGGGATGTGCCAGGTCCGCCATCCAACGGTATCTTCCTTATCCGCTTAGACAGGGACTCGTTGCAATCGCCAGACGACCGACTATATTTGGAAAGAGGATAGCAGGTTGTGTTTTGCCTGCAGATCCGGCTTCGACACCTCGTATTTCGCTTCGCAGGAGAACGTAGCATGAGCGTCCTAAACCTCGCTATCAGCTTAGGTATCCTATGCGGATTCACCTTGGGAATCTGGCTATTCAGCCGCCATTGCCGGCAACGGTTCGGCTACAGCTTCTTCACGATCCGCGGATTCTGGCTAGCGGCGATCGCTATCAACTTCCTTTGGTGGGGATACTATTTCTGGGCAACCGCCCCATTGCGCCACACGCCATCGTCCGGTGGATTTATTCTCATGGCGATGGGCATTGCCGTTGCTGCGTGGCTGATATACGAGAACGTCCGGGATACCGATCTCCTACACGGCATCGGCGGCGCATCTCTCCAACTCGTGTTGTTTTTCCCGGTGGCGCTCTACGGTATTCCGCTTCTTTTGATAGCCACGCTCTTCTTGCTCTTTGCGACGTACAAGGGCCCACCCGCATGGTTTGTCGATCCATAACGAGCTGGACATTAAGACATCCGACGTGGACCATTACTCCACACGCCCGGTCAGAGGCATAGGAATTTGATCCCCCGATTCTCTGTCCGCAAGACACCGCTTGCCACCAGTCCACGGCCGACGGGCATGACCATCATCGGCCCCGCATCAGCGATCGACCTCCAGACCGGAATCGTTCGGCCGATCATCACGCTCTGGAGGCATGCGCGCCGGTCCTGGAGGTCCCTTTTGCTGCCGACGGTTGATGACCGTCGGCGCATCCCGTTGCACCGGCATGGCTTGCACGAAGTCTGCAATGCCGACTGCCATCCCACGATCGAGTCTCGCAGGGGACGCTGCCATCGCCTGTGCTATTTCTCGCCACGCGGCGAATACGCCATCATGAGACTGCCATCCCGCCTGCCGCTGCTCGGCATTTGCGATAGCCTGCCAATACATTGGCACTTCACCGCGCGCCAGCATATGCTTGACGCCCTGTTTCGGATAACGCTGTGTGGCACCGCGCGTTCTACGAGGTGTTGCATTAGCCTCGACACCATTCGCGCGCAACTGGTCAGCGAATCGCTCACGCCAGCGCCGCAGATCCTGCTTGCGCGGATTGAGCCGTCGACTATTCGGCCCTCGCACCTGCACGCTGAGGTGCACATGGGGATGGGCCTCGTCGTCATGTGCTGCAAACACATAAGCGCGCCCATCACCGAATTCGAGTGCCGCAAAATCGCGCGCAGCATCGCGCACGGCCTGCCGGTTCGTGCCCGGCGGCATGGAAAGCAGGACATTGAATACCTCACGACGATGACTTGTCTCCGGTATTCCCCACCCGCCGAGTTGCCAGGTTCGCGCAAGATCGCGGACAGCCTCGGCACCGGCAATCCGGTCCCCGTTCTGGTCTTCCAGTTCAACCTGTCCATTGCGCGAGATATAACGCAGATGCCGGCGCACCGCACCCATACCCTGGGCGCTCGACGCCTTATTGGTGATCTTGACCATCACCTCCGGTGTTCGCCTGAGCGTCCGAGCCAACTGATCGCGCATGCGCTTAGCTTCATCAGGCATGCTCGCACTTGGGAGCCGCTGGGCACGAGCATGCTTGAACGGATCCTGAAACAGGCGGTCGCCCCAGTTCAAAAGCATCGCATCGATGTAGACCTTCGGGTAAGCCATGTCACCGGCTCCATCGATCGAGGTTCGCGCGAATCACGGTCACTACGGCACGCAGATGCACGTCGATCTGGTCCCGGAGTGCTCCAATATCGCGGCCCCCATTGGGTGCCATACTCACCGCAATCCCCTCTCGCGCGAGCTGCCCCAGCCATCGGCTGATCACGGCAAGCTGCTGGTTCGAATCCGACAGCAGTTGCATCTCGTGCACGCCAAGCTGAGGTTCCCGCATCAGCTGCGCCCGGATCAGCGCGACGATCCAGCGGTTACTGGTCAGGCCCGAGGCCTGCGCGCGTTGCTCCACCACTTCCAACTCTGCGTGCGTTACCCTGATCTCGATCCGTATGCGAGGCTCGTCAATCGCGATCCACTCAACTTCTGATTGGGCCTGCACGTCGTCAGCGTCAGCACCCAGGGCCGCCGCAATCAGCTGCCGCACACCCTCTCCCGGCGTCAGGCCGCGGCGCATACACCAGCGATTCCAATCCGGCCGGATCCCACCGAGTTCGACGCACAGACGCTCGCGCATACGAGAATGCACACGCATGGTTCCCCCTTAGCGTGCAGGTGAGGGGTCGGCCGGCGTGCGCACAATCTCGCGCTCGATTTCGGGTGAAGGCGCACGCCCAGCGACCGGACGTGCCCGGCGATCCCGTGCCGACGGTGCTGTTGGATCGAAGACTCTCGGTCGCGGTACCGGAATACCCTCCCGGCCGAACACATCCAGGAACTCTTCCGCGCGCTGCTGCACGCGCGCAATCGAACGCGCACTGAACCCCTGCTCCCGCATGGCTCCGACCAGTACAGCCAGGTGCAGAACCCTGTCCTCATCAGATACGGTCGAACGTCGATGCTCCTGCCGGTCCTCGCGCACTGACGCGTTGGCAGAAACCGTCGCCACACCGGATGCACGTTCGGAACGCCCCGCAAATTCGGCAGTCGATCTTTCACGCTGAACCACATCGACCTGCCATGTGTTCCGGTACACGTCCTTCTCTTCCTCACCCACCACCATGCCGTGGTTATCAAGAATCGGCACCTTGACAGTCACAAGCCGCCGGCCCTGATTTTCCAGCGTGATGTGCTGTCCAGGTTCAGCGTGCGACGCAAGCACGGCGCGTTCGAGATCCACGCCCCAGACGACGCGCTCGGTACCCCTCGCGTCGCGGAACACCACGTAGTACGAGTCGCTTCGTGCGGGGTTATGCAGATATGGCGCACGACCATGCTCGCGCAGTTCGCCGGCATACTGCCGCGGGGTCTCGGGCTCGTCACTGACCACCTGAGGTTCGGTCCGGTAGGATCGTGCCCGGTCTTCTGAGCGCGGAGACGCCGCGCGAGCACGGCCACCAACGGTGTCGGCTGTTTCCGCCCGGAAGTCGGAAGCCTTCGCCGGTGTACCGTTGTCGCCCGCGGGCGATTGTGTTCCGGCCGCTGGCATCGACGCGTCAGCCTCGATCCGGTTTTTCGGGTGTGCCTGCCGGGCATCCGCCAGACGCGCGAGATCGGCCGCCTTCGGCTCATAGCCACTCACCTCGATGCCAAGCTGTGTGCCCCGCAGCCAAACTTCGCTGCGAAATGCCTCATGCCCGGATACGCGAATGCGCTGCCACGATTTGGCCGACGCCATGTCAACCATCGATTCCACCACGTCCGGCCGGTTATGCGCGGTGACAAGGTATGGTCCCAGATCCTCAAACGCGAGCTGATACGGCGCGTCCTTGAGGAAGTACTGGTTGCCCGCACGCAAGTAGCGCTTGTGCACCCGCTCGGGTGGCTGTTCTAGCGGCGCACGCGCTGTAGCCTTGTTCTTGGACGGCACATCGGCGCCCGCACTCACATCGGGCTGTCGGGCCACTTCGGCATCGTCGCGCATGGCCTGATCGCGCAGACGCGCACGGGCCGTCTCGAATTCACGTCGGCGCAGGGCTGATACAGCATCCATCGCGGCCGCGTCCAATTGGCGGATACGGCCAGCGTCGCCCGACTGCTCCACGGCGCCAGGTAGGTCATGAATATCCTGCTCGATCACGTTGATAACCGGGTCGGCAGACAGGGTTGTTTCAGTCATGGTGAGAACTCTTATAGATCAGGTAGGACTCGCCGCAGCCGGCAACACATGAGTTGGTTCATCGGTCGTGCCCGGGAGGGTCTTGCGATGCCGCGCGCTCCTTCGACTGCTCCAGCGCCGCCGCGCGAGCCTCGCGCACGCGTGCCCATGACCGCGCCTGCAACTGATCCAGCATCCCCTCAAGGTTCGGACTGAAATTCAGCTCGCGTGCAGACTTCTTCAACGAGCCGACCGTGCGCTCCAGCAGGTCACGCGCGCGATCCCATGGATAGGCTTTCGGCCTGCCTCCGTCGTATCCGATCTGCAATTCCGATCCGTTCAGGCGGGCGTTCTCATCCATCCACCGGAGCCGATCCGACACAAATTCCATCTGCTCTTTCGGATGGAAAACGACGCTGCGCGTTGCGACTTCCTGAATGAGGTAGTGCTCGGTGTTAAACACCTCGCCTTTGTATGGGCCGCCGTTCTCGCGCGGTGTTCCCATGCGCAACGGTGTGCCAAAGCGGTGCTCGGCCAGCGCCTTGACTTCGTTGGGCACATCTGCCGGAGCGAACAGCGGCTCGCCAATGGACGGGCGCGTCGCCAATGGCCGCGTTGCCGCAGCTGCAGGTGCATTAGCAGCCGGCGGCGATGCGGAAGACTCAGTCACTGCCTGCTCGGCTTCCGCTGACGCGTTCGTCGGCACGCGAGAGTCTGGCGGATCGGCCTGCTTCGGGGCGCCACGCTTCGATGATGGGCGGCGCGAACCGCTCTCTGTGTCGTTCACCAGGGTTTCTTTCACACGGCTCATCATTTCCTCCTTCGGTTCGTCCAGTATTCCGTCGATTGCCATAATCACAGTCGGCTCCAGGCCTTCGACCGCCAGATCAACGTTTCTGAATGCGATGTCCCGAAGGCGATCGCGGACACGCGCCGGGCCGAACAGCACCGCCATGTCGTTGAAATCCGTCGGGGGTTTGTCGTCAATCTGTGCACCGGTCGAGAACGCCGGCAGCGCCAGACGCGCGAGCGACTCTTGTGCTGCCTGTCGGGCCTTGGCTTCACCTGGCCCAAGATCCCCAAGGACCACCAGATCAGCATCGGGATATCGATCACGCACAATTCCAGCGACCTGAGGAAGCGTCCCACTCGACAGGGCTGCGAGCGCCACCCACCCGGTCGCGCGATGCGCAGACAGCACTGTCGCCATGCCTTCGCCGATCACAATGGGTGCGGTGGGTTCGCCATCGGTCGGGAAAGGCCCGGCGATCCAGTACCCGCCTCTCTTCACGCCGCCTGCCAGCGATGATTTACGCCCGTTTTCATCGATCAGTTCGAGCGTCGAGATCGCTTCGCCGATCCAGCACGGCACAAGCAGCACGCGTCCCATGAGCGGCTGCTCTTTGCTCGTCGGAACGTAACCCAGCAATACATGCAGTTCGAGCGCTTCCAACTCACGCAGTGACCGCGTCGGCTCGAGATGCTTGCGAATGAGATACGGGTGTTCCGGACCTACGGGTCGCGCCCACTGCCAGGTTTCCTGTGCCTCCCGGGCCACCGCTGCGTGCCGGGCCTGTTGCCGGGCTTCGTCGCGCACCCTGCGTTCGGGCACGTCAGGGCTCGGTGCGAGCGCTGTCGCCATCCTGTCGGGATAATGCGTGCGCTTCAGTTCGAAACCGTGCTGCCGAGCGAGCCAGAAGAGCGTTGCGAGCGTCTTGCCGCCCAACTCTTTTGCCGAACGCCAAGTGGTGCGCGCCGAGCGTTCGTTGTAGTTGCCGGCCGTGCGGCTCCACTCGTCCCAGATCTCGAAGCCGGCATCGCCGAATCCGTGCTTGAGCGCGAACGCCATGTCGACCCACGTGTTGTAGTCATCCGCAGGAATGACGGACAATGCAGATCGCACGCGCGCGGTTTCATCCACATTGACCGTGCTCATGGCCGGCCTCCCTGGATGGGGACAGCATTCGATTCTGCAACCGGCACGCGTCCACGCTTCGCACGCGCGTATTTAGCCGGCACCAGTTCCGCCACATCGAGATCCGCCACGGACAGCCGGCGCGTCGCGCGCGCCACGCGCTCCGCCGACACGCCAAGCAGCATGAAATGCCGCTCGACATAAGCCACGGCCTCC
The DNA here is from genome assembly GCF_000729995.1 of Caballeronia sordidicola. Lineage (GTDB taxonomy): Bacteria > Pseudomonadota > Gammaproteobacteria > Burkholderiales > Burkholderiaceae > Caballeronia > Caballeronia sordidicola_A. Next base: position 284,488 of record NZ_JNFG01000011.1, read on the forward strand.
TCTTCGCTCAGGTCAGAATGCCTTTGCGGTAGATCGCGCGGGTCCCATGCTTGCAACACTTCTAGATAGTCAGCCGGCAAACGGATGAGACCGACTTCTTCCGAATCGATCTCATCGTGCTGCACCTCGCGCAGCCGCCGTTCGGCCTGAGCAATGAAGCGCGCGAGGTTCATCGCAGGCACTGACGGCGCGACCGATACACGCGAGGCAAACATGGGATCGCGCCAGTAGCAAATCCGGTCTGCGAGTATTGGCTTGGTGTTCTCCAGCACGATGATTTCCTTGTCGCGGCCGAGCTCCTTCAACTCCTGCGGCAACAGCAAAGGCCGGCGTTGCTCGGACACGCTCTCGCTTGATCCACCTCGTCCGCCGAAGATCCCGCTCGACCGGCTCACGCTACGAGACTGATCGGTGAAGGTACCGAGCATCTCGGAATAGTCGTTCGCGTCCTTCTGCTCGCGCGGCGCATAGAGAATCTGCATCGAGTGGTTCGTGAGAAACGTGCGCGCATCGGCCCGACCGTACACGGATTCGAGCTGTGCCACCGATTGCACGACGGACAGCAGCCGCAGGTTATAGCCCGCCATGTAGGCGACCGAGCGCGCGATGATGTGGATCTTGCCGATCGCCGTCATCTCGTCGAGCAGCAGCAGGCACTGGAACCGGAGCGCGGAATCCGCCTCGGGCAATTGCTTCGTGTTGAGATTGACGAGCTGCGAGAACAGGAGATTTACCAGCAGCGCGGCCTCGGACAGATGGTCCGGTGTGATCCCGATGTAGACCGACATGCGGCGGCGACGCACATCGCGCAAGTCGAAGTCGTTGGCGCTCGTCGCCGCATCGACGATCGGGTTCGCCCATATCGTGAGCGGCGCGTGAAATGTCGCGAGGATGCTCGCGAGCACCTTGTCGTCGTTTGACAGGAAGCGGTTCAGTGCGTCGACGCACGGCCCGGTCAGCAGCTCCCGGTGCTGGACGAGCGCTCGCTGCAAATAAGTCTTGATCGGCATACCGTTGCCTGACGACTGCCGTAGCACTTCACCCATCGTGACCGGATAATCGGGGACCGGCGCGCCCTTTCCTGTCCGCCTCGCATCGTGCCATTCGCACAGCAACAGCACGATGCCGAGAAACAGGTTGCGCGCCTGGTCCTTCCAGAAGTCGTCGTGCCCACCTGGCGGATACAGGGCATAACCGATCGCGAGGATGTCGCCCACACGGAACAGTCCATCCGAGATCGACGATAGCGGGTTGTAGCGATGCGTGCGACCGTCCTCCGCGAACGGATCGAACAGGTACACGTCCTGCCCGTGGGCGCGCCTGAATCCTGCGGTCAGCGCATAGTTTTCGCGCTTGATGTCGAGCACCACGACAGAATCGGGGTAGCTCAACAGGTTCGGGATCACGATGCCGACGCCCTTGCCCGAGCGCGCGGGCGCGGCGAGCAGCACGAACTGCTGACCGGCAAAGCGCAGATAACGACCTCGCCACACGCCTACCACGATGGCGGGAGTGTCCATGTTCATCTGCGCGTTCATAGCAACCCCGCCGCGCGGATTTCAGCTTCGCTGGCAAACCGGGCACTGCCGTAGAGGCGCCGCCGCCCGGTACTCGTCACCAGCGAATACAGCCCCATCCCAGGGCCACCTACTGCGACGAGTGCGCCCAACAGCGCCGCGCCTGTCAAACGCCGGCCATCATTTAACATCCGGCCGTCATGCCAGGCGAGCAACGCATCGGGCCAGCCCCACAGTCCTGCGCGAAGTGGATTCACCCGTAGGCTGGCATACAGGAAGAAGGACGCGAGCCACAGCGACGCCAGCAGGGCTCCGGCGAGAAACGCCAGCGCAGCAATCGTGATTACGGCGGTCCGCACGTGATGCCCAACGGCATTGGCAGCTTCGGGATGAGTCAGGGAAAGACGGTTTTTGCCCATACGGCCCTCACACGAATGTCGTGCGGGCCTTGCCCACCGGATCGAACCAGACTTCCGTCATGCTCCAGCGCTTGGCCGTCTGCTCACCCGCTTCGTCGTAGACGGCATGCGCCTCCATGTGCGCCACCACATCTATGGTCAGAAAGAGCAGGCGCTTCAACGCCGCATCGTCGTAAGCTGCAGCTTCAGGGTGCTCTTTTGCCATCAGCGCAAAGCGCTCGATCGCGACCGTGGCACTTGATGCGTGATAGCTCGTGATCGAGCCCGAGTGTCCCGTTGTCAGAAGCTTCAGGAAATCGTAGGCCTCAGCGCCACGCAGTTCGGCGAGCAGCACCCGGTCGGGTCGCATACGCATCGTGCTCGCGATCAAGTCGGCCGGTGTCACGCACGCTTGGCCGTGACCTCCCTTGCTGTACAGCAGATGAACGCAGTTCTCGATGTGCCGGATGAACAACTCACGCACATCCTCGATCGTCACGATTCGCTCGGTCGCCGGGATCGACCGGCACAGGGTCTTCATGAAACTGGTCTTGCCGGACCCCGTATTGCCGACGATCGCGATGTTGAGCCGCCCTGTTACGGCAAGCTCAAAGAACGCGCCCCAATCGCGCGCTTCCAGACAGTGGACCCGCTTGCGATCAGCAGGGCGCAGCATGGGCAATGCCGCGTCGAGCCCATCCGGGCGATGCCAGACCGTATCGTCGAAGAGCCCCTCGTCCCGGTACGCGTCGAGCGTTTTCTCGCGTGCGGACGGCCGGCGGATAGTGACCGATACCGTGCGCGGCGGTACGACTGGCGGCACCACGATCTGGATACGAGCATCACCCGGTAGCAATGCGGAAAGGACGGGATGTTGCGCCGAGACTTCCTGGTTCGTGAGCGTCGCGACGGCCACCGCAAACGACATCAAGCGCTCGTAATCGAGATCGGTGTAGTCGTAGCCATGCCAGCCGCGATGCGATTCGGTCAGCACGCGCTGTGGCCGGTTGATGACAAGTTCGGTAACGCCGGCGTCTTCCAGCAATCGCGCAAACGGCCGCATCAGCTCCAGCACGGATGCATCGTCGGGAAGCCGAGCCAGCACCGCGTCTCTCGACTGATCCTGCATGTCAGTACGGGCGATCATCGCGCACCCTCCGGCTGCAGCGCATAGACCGATCCGAAATCGAGATCCCGCGCCACAACGATCGTGAATTCGGCGCCCTGATTTTGTGTCAGCGTCGGCGGGATGTTGATCGTGCTGTCGAGCACCCGCGTGGCCATGTCGTTGCCCTGCTGCTGCGTGTTCTCGTAGACGACAGAGCCATTGCTGTTTCCACCGCGCGTCGCCAGATAGCCGATGGCGTCCTGGGTCACGCCGAGCAGCATTGCCGCCCCGAAACGCGCGCCCCAGTGGTTGTCCACGTAGCCGTTGATCCCCATGCGACCAAGTGCATCGGCTGCCGGCGAATCGATCTCGACGGTCACACCATGCGGCGTCTCAATCCGTGCCGTCAGAATGAAGGTCCGTTTCTGCCCCGGCGAGACGTTCGTCCGGTACTGGCTATTAATTTGCGAGCCCCGTTCAATCAGCACCACGCGGCCGTCGTCGGAGTAGACATTCTTCGTCACGGTGCAGGTAGACAGTCCCGCTTCGGTTGAATCGAAAGCGGTGTCGCCTGCGCAGTCAATCTTGGCTCCCTGCGCGAGGACCAAGCTGCGGTTGCCGAGCGTACCCGCCCGGACTCGCGGCGTGGAAATTGGCGTCAACGCCTGGGCGAGTGTTCCCGGTCCACCCTGTCCGGCTGTGCTGATCGGGCGGCCCGAGACGATTGCCGGTACAGACGTAGCACCTCCCGTGACACCATCCGAAACACCTTCCGACACCAACGCGCCGGGTTCGTTCGGCACGCTCCCCGCATGGCCGCCCGCTCCGGACGTGCTACCTGTCGCAAGCAGCGGCGCATCGTAGTAGCTGCGCGCAGATATTGGATGCGCAACCGTTGCAGGCGATCGGACCACGGTCGGCACCTGCCTCGGTTCTGACGTCGGGACAGGTGCACTCGCCACGAGCGATGCGGATGCCGCACTCGCTGCGACCGGACCATCCCTGAACACCCGGCCCTGTGCCGGCGTCTGCGCCATCGCATCCCGACGAGATTTGTTTTCTGCATCATGACGGGCTAGGAACGCATGGATCGTCCAGATCGCACCGCCGCCCGCTAGGAGGATGACGACGAGGGGTGTCAGCCACCAGGCCCGCGGGCGCGTCCTCCGGTACTGTCCGAGAGCCGGCATGCCACGATCTGTGAGCACCTCGGACGAGCTAGCGGAATCCCGGTCGTGCCCAGCCTGACTACGGTCGCTGGAATCATCCGGCTCGATCGTGTTGCGGGTATCGTTATTCATCGCCGTGACCCCGCAAGACTCGCTTCACACCCACGACCGTCGTACCGTCATGCGGTGGTACGCCGTCCATGTCGTACGCGTCGTTCCAGATACCGACGACCTCGTCACCGAGACGCAGCACGAACCGCTTAGCCACCTCGTGGACCACGATCGTGTCGTCCTCCATGTGCCGGTCGACCACGCTTTCGGTGTCGTCATCCGCGACTCGAAAGATTGCGGGAACGCGCCGATTGTTCGGGATGCGGATATAGGTGAACCGTCCGTCGTCCCACGCCGCCGTAGGCGCGATGTCGTCGGAATGCAACATCGCCTGCATCGAATACCGGGTGTTGCGCACCACGGGCGGCTCGCCCACGCGCCGCGCGACAATTTCAGCATCCGTTTCGGCGTGCGCCTTCGCTTTCACCTCGTCCGGGTACACGAACGTCACGCGATACATCTCGTCGCCGGCACCGAACTTCGCCTTCACGGGCAGCACCAACAGATCGAAACTGTAGCTGCGTTTGTCGGTGCGTATCTCGAGATTCGAGTCGTGGGCGGCGAGTTGTGGCTTCAGGTACACGTCGTGGTCGCCCTTGTTCGCCACCACTTGCCAGCCGTCGCGATCACCGGGCGCCACGACCTGGATCTGCTCATGCGGATCGAGCGCAATATGGGTGGCAAAGCCACGCTGAGCCTGGATACGCACGACAGCATCGGGTGCATACACTATCTGTCGGACGCGCGAATCGTCGGACCAGCCTGGCAAGTCATAGGCACGAGCAACGGGGCTCGTAATCATTAGCCCGACGAGCCAGAGCACTATCAGAGAAAGCGGTTTCATGGTGTACCTCCCGCAGCCGCGGACGAGGCCGGTGGCGTGTATTCGGAATCGCGGCTATAGGCCGTTACCTTGAAGCCGAACGGGTTTGCAACGGCAACGCTTTCGCGAGTAAAGACTGGCGGCCGGTAGGTGTACGCGAGCGTGATCACGAAGCGCTGCGGGGGCTCCGCATTCGCGAGGCCGTTCTTGAACGTCGTGCGCTCGATGTGCACGATTGCACGACCCGGTTCGTCGGGCGGCAGCGTGGTTGAGATAATCCGCACGCGCCGCTCAGTGGTTGGCCCGATCTGCCGGTCCAGCGCATCCGGGCCGCTATAGACGCCACGGTAGTCGCGCGCCACCACGTCATCGCTCATGGCCAGCACGCTGTCGTAATCCATCTGCAGCAGGCCCCAGTCGTAGCGCTCGCGGGTGCGCACGTATGCCTCGACCCAGTGCTTGTCCTGGATCTCCTTCGTATGGACGTGGCGCGCGTCGAGCACATCGATCACCTGCGATTCGCCCGTCAGCCGATCAACCTCGATCGGTAACGGCACAACCCGGTAGAACGGCACCATGACGGCAAGTGCCATGACACTCAATACCGCCACGCCGGCCGCGCCGTAAGCGACATGCCAGGCTCGGCGCTCAGAGCGCTCCTGCAGGTGCGTGAGGGACGCCTCGATGTCGAGGACGCGCCCGTAGTCGTCGGGCGGGCTCATCGTCCACCTCCGTGGGCCGGTGCGTCAGGCAAGGCTGGCGAAACGGAGGACGCCGGAACCGGTGGCACGCGGTTGACGCGCACGCTGTTGACGGGCATCCGATGGGATCCGTCCGGCAGGGCGGGCTTCGGTGGTCCCGAAGAGCATCCACTCGTAAAGATAACGAAATTTATTGCGAGAAATACAGATGGGAATTTGCGCATGATCGTATCCTCAGTTACCGAACGAGGCCGGTACCATCTTGTCCTGCAACCGGGTGGTGTTCCCTGCCCGGCTCAGCACTAGTTCGCTTTGCTGCTCGGCGACGAGCCTGTCTTCCGTCTCGGCCAACATCCGGAAAAGCTGCAGCTTCGTCATCTCGTTGCCCACCGTCGTGGATTCGCTTTGGATGCGCGCCTGCAGTTCAGCCACACCTTTTGGATCCTGCGTGACGTCGATCTGCTGCATCAGGCTCTGAATTTGGTTCAGCTCCTGCAACTCGGTCTGATACGCCTGCATGCCGAACGCCTTGTCCTGGAACGGCTTGTTCAGCGCACGCTGGCACACCTGCTGGTCGATGCCGGCCTGGTCTGCGCAGTTGTAGATCTCGCTCGCCGAACGCAGCGCCTGGGCGCCGCCCGTGAGCCCGGCGTAACCTCCTTTCTGTACCGCCGTGTAGACACTCTGCCAGTTCGACGGCAGCGAGTTCGCGACCACCGGATTGGTCAGTAGCGCACCGAAACCGCGCGTGCCGACCGTGGACTGGTAGATCTGGATCTCCTGCTGAACCTGCTGCTCAAGCTGCGCCACCGTCGCAATCGCCTGGATCACGTTCTGTGCGTCGAATACTGGGATGCCCTGGGCGTGGCCAACAGAGGAAAGCACTGCCCCCGCGATTGCCGCACCGGCTACCTTGAATCGTCCTGTCATGATCGTCACCTCACACTCAACTGCCCTGTCCCAGATTGGCGCGCGCGACCCGTTGGTACGCGGGTAACGCCCCATTACTTGACGCCATTCCACCGCCCCCCGGACCGTTCTGGCCGCGAATCTTGCCGCCTGAGCGCGGGCCACCTCCGCCGCGGGTCAGCGCCTGTCCAATCGCTGTCGCAAAGCGGCGCGATGCGACGCCTGCCACGAACGCGCCGAATCCGGATACGGTGGCGCCACCCGATAGCCCTGACGCCACGGACGGCAATTGCCAACCGACCATTGCCAGGAAAATCGCGGTCGCAAACATGCCGAGTGCCGCGCCCCACGCTGCCGACGCTTCCAATGCCGCCTGACCGGCCGCGACGAGTGAGGATGCATTTGCACCGGGCGATGATGTCGTCACCTGGAACGGTGCGAGCTCGGTTGAAAAAGCCGTGAGGGCCATGCCCAGGAACGCCGCCACCAGCACCTGCAGTAGGGCGTAGTTCGCGACCTTCGCGGTCCACGCCTCAAAGAAGCGCGCAGTCGGCGCGAACGCGGCGCAGGCAATAAAGATCGGTCCGAGCCCGAGCACCAGATCGAGCAGCATGCGGCCCATCACGACCTCGAACGCGAGCACGATCAGGAAAATTGCGCCGCCAATCGCTGCCACGAACCCGCACACCGTGTCGCCAATGGCGGCGGCAATCCCGCTGGGGCTGAACGCCTCGTGCGTGGCCTTCTCCGAGTAAGCGTCCAGCACGAGATCGATCTGCTGGTCATAGCAGTCGAGCGTCTGGTAGATGCTGTTGGCGCTCGCCGCCGTCACGCTGCTGCCGCTGAGCGACCCGCATCCGGGATTGCCGCCACCCGTCGTATTGGCCGCGTTCTGAATCGTCTGGGCGAGGCCCGACGTCGCGCCGCTCACCGCGGCCACGACCTGCTCCTGATAGATGCCGCTTCCGAGTGCAAACGCGAGGATGGCGGCGACCTTGAGCCCACGCCATGCGAAGGCCGGCACCGCCTCGTGCGCCTCGCCCCGCACGATCGCCAGACCATAGGCAATGACCCAGATCGTGACGGCCGTGGTCGCGACTGGAACGAGTGCGCTGGCGAGAGCCGACGACACGTTCGTCACGTAGGTCGACATGCCGTTTTCGAGCGTGCCGCCGATCGCGCTAAAGAGGCCGCTCATCGCACACCTCCCTTCTGCGCCGCGCGACGTTTTGCAAGTTCGGCGTGGAAGACTGGCAGCCACACATCGGGGTCGTCCCCGACCTGCGCGCGAATCGTATCGAGCAGCTCCACGTTATCGGTCGTGCCGGACAGCACATCAAGCACATCGCCCAGCCCCGCGAGATCGAGCCGGCCGATGGCCGAACGATGGCCCTGCTTGACGAGAAACATGCGGCTGTTCTCACCAAGATTGCGGACAATGTTGAACTCGGCCTCGGTAAGCTTGAAGCCGTGCACGTAATCATCGAAGTCTGCCCGCGGGTTCGGCAGGAAGAAGAACGTCGCGCTTTGTTCGATCAGTGCGCGCGCGATATCGCTGCGCAGCACGTCAGCCGGGGACTGTGTGTCGAAAATTCCCAAGCCGTTTTGCTTGCGGATCGTCTTTTGCTTATTCTTCGCGAAGTCCGTGAAGACGGGGTCACCGAGCCGTTTCCAGAACTCCGTCATCACATAGATGAAACGTCGACCGTCGATCAGGCTTTCCGTCAGATGCAGCAGGTACATCGTGACGGGCGTCGACACTTCTGCATCGTCGAGCAGTTCGGTATCGTCAAAACCGAAGAGACTCGCGCGCGTGAGATCCACGCAATCGGCTGGATTGTCGAGCACCCAGCCAAGCCGTCCGCCCACGCACCATTTAGCGAGCCGCGCGTGCAGGCTGTTCTCCCCCACATTCGGCAGCAGTTGCCGAACCATTGAGAGCCGCCGCAGCGACTTATCCATGCGGGCGACTTCGTGCACTGCGCGCGATATGTCGAGCTCATCCCTCGCGGACAACGGCGTACCCATGTCGACGAGCTTGCGCACGAGCCGCTCCCAGAAGTCGAGCACCGATGCGTCGGGCATCAGCTGGAACGGATTCAGTCCGGTCGGCTCACCTCGGCGAAATACCGTATAGATACCGCCCATCGCTCGGATGGCGATCTCGGTACCCCGGTCCTTGTCATACAGCACGGCGGTCAAACCAGACTTCATCGCCATGGCGAGCAGGAACAACTCAAGCACCGTCTTGCCAGCACCGGCCTGGCCGATGATCTGTGTGTTGGCAAGCGCCTTCTCGTCGGCCGAGTCCTGTTTCTCCGCCGTCACGTGGAAATTGAGATACAACGGCTGGCCGCTCGGCGTCTTGACGATCGTGATCGCCTCGCCCCATGGATTGCCGTCGCGTTTACCCGTCGCAAAATTGTGCATGCTGGACAGGCCGCAGAAATTGCGGGACGTGAGCTTCGCCTCCCTTGGCCGGTAGCGCCAGTTGCCCGGTAACTGCGCGAACCACGCGGCGTCGGCTATGAGATCGATCAGTGCCGTCTGGAACCCCGCACCGGCCAATTGCGTGCGTGCCTTCGCGACATGCTTCGACACCTCCTCGGCCGTGTCCGCAAGCACCGTGAGCGAATAGTGATACTCGCCAAGCACGAAATCGCCGTTAATCAGGTCGTTGAGCGCCTGATCCATCGCCTCGACCTGGGAGATGGCCACATCCTCTCCAGCGATAAGCTGGTTGCGCTGCCGCTCAAGCGCTTCCTTTGCACTGGGCTTGTCGAGAATGGTGAAGCTCTGCGTCTCGATATATTCGAAGTCGCCGTACAGCAAGCCGTTAAGCATGCCGGGCTCGGTTTCCTCGGGATAATCCTTCAGGTCGAGCAGCGCAGCGTGACGCGTTGCGGCCGGCATGCGGATCTCGACCTTTTCGACGCCAACAAAGAGGCGTGAAGTCGGCAACGCTTCACGGATCGATCCGGCGGGAACAGGCTCCGACTCCCAGACGCCATTGACGAGATAGCCGAGCAGTTCCAGCGCCGACGAGAACCGGCGGAGCCGCTTCGTGTTCGGGCTCAACTTGCGATAGACCCCGAGCGTCACCGGATCATAGGGTTTCAGGCTTGACTCGACCTGCGCGGCGAGTTCGTCCATCGCCTTGAGTGCTTCCTGCTGGTCGCGCCGGATGTCCTCGCGCGTACGGCGAACGGCGCGGCTGAAGACGCGTCCGACCTTTGTGCGGTGGGGCCGATAGACGAGGGTCAGATAAAGCTCGTTGGCCATCATCCGGTACTCGGCAAAGCTCGCGTAGTAGCGTGTGGCGAGCTCCTGGCAGAAGCGATTCCCGTACGGCGTGGCGAAGTGGTCCGAAACACGTCGGCGCAGACGATGCGACCAGAGTGCCACGTGGCCGCCAGGCAGCGCCCGAACCAGTTGATTGAAGCCGTCGTGACGCGCAAGGATGTCAGCCGGATCAGCTGCTTCGAACGCGATGCCCGCCAGTTTCCAAATCAGCAGATAGTCGCCTTCGCGCGTCTTGATGATCCGATCCGTGACATGGGTCGAGTACGGGATCGTGTCGGCAAGCGCAACCTCACGATTCGCAACGCTGCCGTATTTCAGGTTGGCCGGCATGTTACGCCCTCCTCTTAAGGCGGACGGGCAGATAGGCATGGCTGCCCCAGAAGCGACGGTTGCGCTGGCGGAAGACCAACCGCAGGCGCAGTGCGTATTGCGCGAGACGCTGATCATCGCGGCGGGTGATGATGCGCATCGCAACGAACATTGGAAATATCAAGAACAGCAGTCCGACGCCAAGCGGCGGACTCGCGAGCAGCGCCCAGATGGCTGGAATTAGCATGCCGCCGCCAACGATGAGGAATGGCACGAGTGGTACGCCCCAGAGCATCGCCGGGCGCGTACAGCCCTTAAAGACGGGATCCCTAAGTGGGTTGGTAAGTGAGTTCATAAGCGGGTTCATGAGCGGATTCATGATTCGTTGCCCCGGATCAGGTCGTCGGAATCAACATGCCGGCGATCACAGTCGCGCACCCAACGAAGACCCCGCCGATAAACACGTTCGCGATGTCGCCGAAGCGGGCATGCTGGAACATCATCCGGAAGCCCGCCCAGATGATCGAGATCGAGCAGATCACGCCACCCACGCCGAGCAGGGTTGTCTGGATCGTGCTCAGGAGCGTGTTAACTTGGGACAGTTGTGCCCAGGCAGGAGAAGCCATCAGGAGTGCCGCGCACGTGGCAACGGTGCGCCGTATCGCACGGTTGCTGCCACGAACCCGTTTTTCGGGGGACGAATTACCCCACTTACTAATCAGTGATCCTAATTTCACGATAAACTCCTATCTGTTTGAAATGACTTTGCTTTAGTTGGAAGGCCGAGCTAGAAAACCACGGCGCTGCGGTTCAAATCACCGTCGGGTCTACTGGGTACGATTTCTGAAGGTTCCGATACCGGATGTCTGGCCGGTTGAGATCGCGCCGGCTGGGTAGACACCTCTGAGTCGACCGGAACGACGCGAATTGCGGTAATCGTTGGCACGACGACAGCCGTCGATGACCGCGCCACCGTTCCTGCGCTATCGACCACGCGCTGCACGTAACCGGTGCGATAGCCCGTGGATAAATTGCCACTGGCATAGCAGGACAAGCTCGCGAAGAGGACCGACTGCGAGTCACTCGACGTATCGGTTCGCGCACGCCGCGCCAGTTCGAAACAGCCCTGCAGGATCGCGGCGCCCGCTGCCAGGTTGCGGCATGGGTCAAAGGCGCTTTGCTCGCTCAATCCATATCGAGCCCAGTTCGCACGGTTGATCTGCGCGAGTCCTACGCTGAAGTTCCAGCCACCGGCAGCGAGTGCATGCGTCGTAGCCACCGCCTCGGCCAAGCTCGCCGGCTGACGCACCAAGCGGCCGCGCACGACGCCAATCGCATACGGGTTAAAGCCAGACTCGGTGCGGACAATCGCCGCCATCGTGACCGGTGAAACCAGCGGCGCGCACTGCTGCGAGAGCGTGATGAAGTCGAACGGGAGCATCATTGGCCTCCGCCGCCGAAGTTGTTTTGCTGTTCGGTCTGCCTCAGAAACAGCGCGGCGGACTGCGACGGGTCATACGGCATCTGCGTGCTGCCTGCTCCGTAGAACTCTGTGATCGTGCGGTCCTGGCCGATGACATCCCACCAGACTCGGGTGTAGAGTTGATTGTCGATATCGACATTGATCGCCCCGGTAGCGCGGCACAGCAGTTCGCTTTGCTCGGGACCGCCCCAATACAGGAAATCCTCCCGGCAATAGCCGCCGCTCGCGAAGGTGTCGGTCGCTGACGTCCCATGCGAGCCGCCTATGCCAAAAGCACAGGTCGGAAAGGGGTCACCGTGGCGCAACGCGCTCCAAAGCTTCTCGATGGGCGGCACAAACGCACTGTATTGTTCGGGTCCACCGGGATTGGACAGGCAAAGCAGCACCTGACAGCCCCAGTCGTCGGCGTACGCCGCGCACGGCGCAAAGATCGACGCGACGCCGAGCACCGACAGGGAAAGCGACCACCGGCGCAGGAACCCGCCCGTCGTTTGCGCTGGCAACACTTCCACTACCCATGTGAACCGTTTCATGATCGGCTTCCATCCATGCAACACCGACGTGTGCAAACGGAAGCGGGAAAAAGGAACCCGCGGCGCCGGGAGGCTGACCGCGGGCTCAAGGGGGATCAGTCGGGAGGAACAGGAAGCCTGCGAATGCAGGTTCCGGTCGTGATATGTCCTCTATACACGCATCCGTTATTACGTCGGGGCCGCTTACGCGTACTCGGTTGTACCCATCGTAGATTGGCACGTTGACCGGAACAGATTGTCAGGTTACGAGCGGAGCGATACTGTCGACACGCGAGTGACTTCCGTGGGACATCGGCTTCCGTTTTTCTAGCAGATTGCTAGGCCTTGCTACTTCACGATGTCCTCGCCAGCGAACTCGCTAACGCCTGCTTGGCCGATGCCAGTTCAAACTCATACCGACACCACGGATGCCTTGGAATCTTGAGTCGGCGGCAGACCACTTCACGACCGGCGTGCCACAGATACACCATGCGCAGCACATCCCGTTCACGCGTGGCAAGCCTTTGCCACGCCCGCTCGATGCGGGCAGCATCGATCGCATCATAGGTACCGCGATTCGCATTGGCCCAGTTATCCAGGCGGGCGTCGAGCGAACGCCACGCGCGCTGCTCAAGCATCGCGCGCCTCGTCTTCCAGAAAGGGGACACGATAACCAGCGGGGTCTTCGAGAAATTGCTCGATATCCGATGCCCGCCAGCCAACAGCCCGCTCACCAAGACGGATCGGACGCGGGAACGTCCCTTCCTGCATCCGTTGGTAGATGGTCGAGCGCTTCAGGCCGACTTCCTTTTCGACCTGGCCGCGTCGCAATATCGCGCCGGCCCCTCGCAATTGAACTGTCATTCCCACCTCCGCCACTGCGCTTGAATAAGTTGCTGCACAGGTCCTATTCAAACAGCAGGAGGCACTGACGGACAATTCCGTCATGTCGTCGGAATGTCCCGTCGGGAAGAGAGTTCAGCACGCGTTCAGCGATGGCGACCGTCCGTGTCGTTGACCGAATCCGGCCTCAGGGCGGCCGCAAAGGTCTGGGCGCTGCGCGAGGCTTCGCCGTTGACCTGTCCCTTCAGGCCCAGCCTCTGGTCGATCGCACGGGCGACGGTGGACGATTTCGGTAGTCGCTCGGGATCCCACTCCGTCCAATGCTCCCGCATAACGTCGAATAGCGCCTCGAGCGTCCGTGTCAAGTGGGGAAGATGGACGATCACGCCGCTTTCGTGCTCGGGCGCGATAACGGGTTTGACGGCCGGTCCCGCGGTGTCAGCCACAGGAGACCGCTCCAGCTTGCGCTCGAGGTGTGCGGACCATACATGATGCATGACTGCTGTCCTCGCAATGGCGAGTTCCAGCAACTGGATACGTCGATCACGCCCTCTAAGACGAGCCGTCAGGCGGCCGATCAAGGCATGAGATTCCTCGGCTCGGCGCCGCGAGTTTTCAAGCTCGTGCTGCGCATCAGTCTCGTGAAATACCGGGCCCTGATTGTTGTTAGTCGATTCGCACATATTTCCCTGCCCTTCAGTTCTGCGTGATCATTCAACAGCGACACGGACACAGATCACGGCGTGGCTCTACCGGAAAGCGCTAATAGCTGCCTCCTCGAGAACCGCCCCGACTGAGACTGCATTCCTCTAATCTATTAAATGCACCACACTGAGGCAAGATTGATTATGTAAGCGCTACAAATATTGACCGAAGTACAGAAAAAATAACCGCATCCAACGCTAGGGTGTCGCAATCCCGAAGCTGACGGCTATCACCTCGATCCAGCTGCAATCTCATTCAGAAGGCTCATCGCTTCTTCGGCTCTGTCGACGGGGACGAGAATGTGATCATGGCAATAGCCTGCAATTGCATTGCAGGGGATACCGGCCTGAGCGAGCGTGCGACTGATCACCGCGATAAATCCAACTGCTTCAAGACTTGAATGGACCGACAACGTAATCAACCGCGACTCGAAGGTATATGGCAGACGCAAGCGCTCTGCATCCGACCGCTCTACAACTGCAGTCAGGCCTTCCTCCTCTCGAACGGTGCAGAAAGCCGCCAGCCCAGCGGGCAAACTGAAGTCAATGAATGAACAGTAGACATAGACCGGCTGCGCCATGACAGAATTCAGGCTTGCGCACAGCTTCACAAGATCTCTTTCGCTCAACGGATCCTCCTCTACAAGCACACTGACGACCGTGCGGTCGGAGTGACGCTCACCCTGCTTCGTTTAGAAATTTTACACCCTGTCTTTAAATACTAAACCACCCCTCTCTGCCGCAACCGGAACCCTATTATCGAATCGTTCGCACTACAAATTCGGGCGTTAAGCCATGGGGGAACTCTGTTAATTGAGAGGACCTACCATGAGTTTTCGTTCATCTTCATCCGTTATCGCGGACCAGTCCGCTATGCATGCCGCTGTTGCATTGACCCACACCAGCTGGCAGATCAGCCCTCCTAGCGTTTTGCGATCGCTAGCCACCATCTTCTTCGATTGGGCGATTATAATTTTTGCCGCATGGATCACGTACCGGATCGGCGCATGCATGGCCGTGCTTGCGCTCCTCGCAATCGGAAACAGGCAACGAGCGTTAGGCAATCTTTTACACGAAGCCAGCCATCAAATCCTCAGCGCCCGGCGCAAAGTCAATGACTGGATAGCCCGGCTTCTACTGGCTCCCCCACTCTTCAGCGACCTTACTCGATATCGTATTCAACATGCGCAGCACCATGCCTGGCTCGGCGATCCGGTTCGCGATCCCGACTATCTGCCCCGCGCCAAATATGAGCAACGGCACTGGTTCAGCACTTATGCTCGCGTGCTCTGCGATCCAGCCAATTGGATTGCGTCGCTACTCGGACACCTTGTCGGCAAGCGACTCTCACTCGCGCAATGGCTCGCGATTACTTTGTGGTGGATTGCCTATGAAGGCATGCTCGACATGTTTGTCGGCATGCACTTCGCGATTTTTTTCCTCGCCTTATGGATAGCTGCGAAGGCCAGTGTGTTTCACGCCATCACGGCCTTTCGGGAGATGATCGACCACTATGGGCTTGAGTCTGGAGGTATCTTTCTGCGTACACGTGAGACTCCGTCTCTCGGTCTCCTGTCGGTCTTAATCCATCCGCATCACAACGGCTATCACCTTACGCACCATCTGTTTCCACGCATCCCATACCATCATTTGCCTCGTGTGCACGCCCAACTACAGAAGGTGTCGCTTTTCAGAAAGCGATCCATTGTCTGCGAGGCATACGTGAGAGGATCACGTGCTTGCGTGAACGGCTGGGGAGCACATCATGACTAATCGCACCCTGAACGCCGCGCAGGTTGCGAGCCTGCTTGTCTCGACCGGTTGCGGCATCGGCTTTCTTCTGGGTACCGGCGAATTAGCCATTCATCAAGGTATGGCGAGCTGCCTGTATGCGATAGCAACCGCATTAGGTCTGACAGTGCTCGCATTTTATGCGCCCTTGCTTTGGGCGGCCGGACAATCCCTCTTGGATTGGTTTGCTGAGCTGTACGGTCCCTCCGTCAGCAGCCACGTAGCGCTTTTATCGGTCGTCTGGATGACCGGGGTGCTCGCTGCACAGATTCGCGGAGCATCATCGCTACTTGCCCTAGCGACCGTGCCTCCGGCTTCCACAATCCTGTTGACCGATCTGCTTCTGGTTGGCCTGTCACTTATGCGGCTTTCATGGCTTTCCGCGGGATTTGCATTCTGTATGCTCGCGTGCAATGTCGTACTCGTGCACTCACTGGTCGAAACGGGTGGACTCGTCGCCTGGTTACACGCCCCCGCTCAATTTATCGATGCACTTCGGCCTCTTCCTCCTTCCCATAGCGTATATGTTGTGGTGTCCGTCGTGGCGATGGTCATATGCGGCACCGACTACCAGCAATTCATCATTGCAGCCCGCACCCCGGCCACGGCTCGTATCGGCGCCTTGCTTGCGGCAATGGTCGTATTCACAATTGGGTTTCTTCCGGCTTCGGCAGTGATTGCAGCGGACCCGATCTGGCATCTGGACGTGGTAGCCGACCCAGCGCAGACCGTTCCAATCGTTCTTATGCGCGGCTTGTCGCTTCATCCAACGAGCGCTACCCGAGATCTCGTCACCGTCATCCTGCTCACAACCGCCCTGGGTTCCGGCTGTTCAATTTTGCGGGTGATGTCTGATGCTACTGCCACGCTCGGCCCACGCTTCATCACAAAACCGTTGTGGTCGCGCAGCTTGCCGATCGTCCTTGCCTCCCTCGTCTCCATGCGTGGTCAGAGTATTGTCGATACGATGGTCGACCTTGGTATGGTGTACCTCGCCGCCGTCGGCCCGCTGCTAGGACTCGGGCTGATGCGCATACGCGTGTCCGACAAGGCCGCGAATGCTTCGATCGCCACCGGATGCGGTATCGCAGTCACTTGCTACTTGATACGCTGGACGGGTGTTGTGGCGATGCCCGAAGCGACTCCGCTGTTTGTGTCGCCTCCACTCTGTCTCGCGGTTTTGCTTGCGCCTCAGATGTGGACTGCGTTTGCCTCAAGCAAATCGAATCAGCCAGTCGATCCTCGTTGAGCCGAAACCTTCCCTTGATGAACATCAGCGGGCGATCAAGGACGCCGTGCAATGCGGACAAACGCGGGCGGCAAGGAAAATCGACGCCGCTTTGTCAATAATTTTCGCGCGTTTTAAGCTTAAGGCCATGGGCAAGGTAGCTTCAGTTCCGCACCGTTGTCGCCCTTCGCCAAGCAACACTTGAGAGGCGCAGAGATTCCTCAAACAGATTCCTTTCCGCTTGAGCCATGGCTTTCAGTCGAGCCGGAAGTCAGTTGAGTCAGAACCGCTCGCGCATGAAGCATTACCAGTTCGCTGATAGCTTGAGCATTTGGCGGTGCTTTTTCCCAGTGATGCCAATACAGATTGACGAACACACTGTCATTTGGCGCAAGCGCAATCAGTTCTCCTGAATCGAGGAGCGGTTGAACTTGTATAGACGGCACGAGACCGTATCCCACTCCTGCGCGCACTGCCATAAGCAATGCTACCGGCGACGGAAAATAATGCGCGGCATAACCGCTTATGGGAAATCCAAGTAAGCGCTCGACGAATAATGTGTGTAGACCGTCCTTGCGATTAAACAGCACAGCAGGCGCAGCCAGAATATCGTGCAGAGTAAGTCCTTGCGGAAAATGCGCTCTACGGAATGAGGGCGTAGACACGCACTCGTACTTCATAGCGCCGACGGCATCTGCCACAAATCCGGTGGGCGCTCTACTCGCTGTCGATACACACCCGATCGCCTCACCCCGTATTAGCACAGGTAAGGTGAAGTCCTGATCGTCCACTATCAGTTCGAGTGCGACGTTTTCCTTGGCAATCGTGCAGGCAATTGGCTCGAACCAAGTCGCTAATGAATCTGCGTTGACCGCGATAGAAATCCTTGTCCGCGTCGCTCCTTCTGGTTTGATTCGCTGAAGGGTGTCTGCCTCGAGCAGCTTAAGCGCTTGGATATGCCGAAGCACCGTTTCCCCAGCAGGAGTCGGCGTAGCCCCGTCACGTACCAGTAAAGGGGTTCCTAACGCTTCCTCTAGCGCTATGATCCGCTGCGATACAGCTCCACGAGTTACGTTCAACAAACGAGCCGCTCGACCGAAATGCCGCGTCTCGATCACCACGGAAAATGTTTCGAGTTGGTGTCTATCAAAACTCATACCGGTGTCGGCAATTGATGTAAAGACGCGCAGTTGGGAGGGATTCATGAATTGATACACGGACTATCGGCTCCAGCTCCGATTCTTAATCGCAGAAAAAAAGCGGGCAACCTCCGAAACGCTCAATTGAGTTGCTGCACGTCTGGCAGCGCGCGAGCGGCCCCGTTGGACTAGGGCTAACTGGCAAACGGACCTTGACGGACGCTAACGCACAGTCGCGTCATTGATATATCGAGTCGAGATAATCAGCCCACACTTGCATTAGCTTCTGACGCTCTGACAAGAATTCAGCTTGGTTATACGACCGCTTCACCACGTTTGTCTCCACGTGGGATAACTGACGCTCAATCGCTAGGGGGTTGAAGCCATTCTCGTGTGCCCACTACAGCATTCACGCAGCGACAATGCGGGTTGCTGCAACTTCGATGGGATCAGCCGAGCCCCACCTTTAAGAAGCCTCCGTGCAACCGATATGTCCCGGCCGTTGTTCACGGCGGCTACTGCGTACACCTGCCCCTCGGGACCGACATTCCACACGCTAAAGCAACTCGAAGCAGAATCGCCTCGAACGTAGATCTCTCCCGGAAGATCGAAGGATCCCAATGCCTGAATGTTCCATTGATACTGATCCGACCAAAGCCAGGGTAGCTCTTCGTACTCCTGGTCATCGCCAAGCATATTTTTGGCGGCAACGACTGATTGATATTCCGCTACCTGCCAGGCCTCTATGCGGACACGGCGACCCAAAAGGCTACTGAAGTGCGCTGTAACGTCACCCGCGGCGTAGATATCAGGATCGCAGGTTCGGCAGCGGGTGTCGACAACGATGCCATTCTCTACTTCTAGACCAGCCGTCTCGGCTAGTTCCGTGTTTGGTTGCGATCCAATGCCAGCGATAACCACATCCGCAGTAACGACACCCACATCAAGATCGACGACCTCCTGATTATCGCCATTTCTTTCGACCGACACCGGAGTTCGCCCGATCAGAAATCTGACACCCATCGCCTCATGTAGCTTCTGCACGCTGGACGCGAGGATCGCCGGCAAAGATCGCTTCAGCAGTCGTTCCTGAGGCTCAACGATTGTGACGTCACAGCCCAAGGCCCGGGCCGCCGCTCCAACCTCCAACCCGATAAAACCGCCCCCAAGAATGGCAATCCTTCGACCGTCAATCATCTCCTTTCGCAGCAGCCGCGCGTCGGAAAGCGACCTAAGATAGTGAACCTTGGATGCTTCTCCCACATTGCACGTCAACCTACGTGACCGAGATCCGGTTGCAAGCAGCAGTTTACCGAAAATAACGTGGCCACCATCCGTGAGATAGATTCGATGGGCATCCCGGTCAATTGATTGTACGGACCGGCCGAGAAGTAAGCGAATACCGGAGGTCTCGTAGAACTCCCGTTTTCTAATGAACGCGCCCTCCTCGTGTTCCTCGTTGAGCAGCACCTGTTTTGACAGAGGGGGACGATCGTAGGGTAGATGTTCTTCATCTCCGATCAACAGAACGTCGACGTCGGGCTTCAATTCTTTGATCGTCTCTGCGGCTCGGCGTCCAGCTTGACCGGCACCGACAATGACGTACGATGCCGCGATGGTCGACTTTGGACCCGTGTTCATGAAAGTATGCTCCGACGGTTCTTTCCTGTCACGACTGATACTTCTCTTGTAGACAGACTTCGATATGGCCGTCGACAACTCTAACGGGATAGGTCCTCACTGGTTCGACCACCGGCGCTGAACGTGGCGACCCTGTTTTCAGATCGAACAACCCCTGATGTAGTGGACATTCGATACACCCATTCTCGACGAACCCCTCAGACAACCTAGCCGCTCCGTGTGTGCATAAATCATGAAGCGCGTAATACTCACCTTCCACGGAGAAAAGTGCGACCGGGACCCCTTCCACCAAAGCTCCTACAGGCGTGTCGTCGGTGACGTCGGCGCATCCAGCAACTCGGTGCCATTGCGTCATTCCAGTGTCTCCTTAGATGGGCGTTGCCAAAAGTGTCTGCACCCGTAATGTGTCATAGACTGCGATTTTTCTACTGTATTTGAGCACACCATCGCTGCGTGCCACGGTGTCGTGGTAAGCGCCGGTTTGGTACACCACGCTCTCACCTTCCTGATCCGTAAGGATAACGACGTAACTACAGGTAGTCGTAATTTGACCGTCATGCTCCTTACCGAGCACTAGCCCCGATATCATGTGACGGTACGTATGCTTTTCATAAATGTTCGCATGTCGCAAAGAAACGACCCGATCACGCAGCATCTTCTGATTGGTGCAATAGATAACCGGCGCCTTCAGACCAGCGTCGAAGTTTTCTTTCGGAATAATCTCGTAGTGACAATCTGTAGTGAAGAAGGTAGGCCATTCCTCGAGTTGGTCATTGTCCAGCGCGCTGATGTACTGATGGGCTAAAGTACTAATTTCAAGCCAGCTTTTCAGTTTGTCGTCCATTTTCAGAACCCCATGAGATTTTGATATCCGACCCAGAACATCCGAATCATGTTTTCGGTGATGGCGGAGTTTTCTTCCGGAGGAACATCACGAGCCATCCCCATGAATGACGTGACATTCGGGTCTCGCGCTGTTGCGCGCTGGACAAGTTCCGTCGCTTCGGTGTCTTCCATGGAAATGTACCCGGCAGGACCGACAAGGTTCGCCTGTAAAAACCTTAACTCACGCATTTCCGGCGTATCGTCTTCATACCCGAAATAATGGAATACCAACTCGAAGTTCCCCGGTCCTTTCGGCAGCAACTGGCGAGCGACAAGCGTGTTGTGAATTTGCTGGACGACCAATTGCGGGAAGATGGTCTGGATGTTATTTGTCGTGATCTCGTCGTATTCCTGGATCTGCGCAAGCAGCGACGGGTCTTCAAGAACAAAGCTTTCATCCATCGTCCGAATCTTCTCGGCGGCATAGGCGGCCCCGGTATCCTCCGTTATTTTAGGCTTCGTCGATGTAAATATGCTGTGGAGGCCGTTTTCAGCCACCTCCGACCTCACTTGCATTCCGACGCGAAAGATATTGAATGTCGTATGAAATAGGTGTAGCAGACTCGCGTGATAACCGTCCTTTACGTTTTCAACATAAAGTTTCCAATTAGACTTCGAGTATTGACGAGTGCATCCAAGGTAGACGATAGGCTTATGGAAAATCCGATCGATGTATGGACGCATCTTCGGCCCGATATAGTCAACCAGCGCGGGCGCCTCGTTACTAAATGTGGCAAAGATCAAACCTCGATAGGAATCCACTCGCAACTTAGTCAACCCGTGTTCGGCCGGGACGAAGTCCTTGCACATGCCCGCCATCCCTTTCTGCCCCCTACGAAATGGAACACCCTGAAGATCACCGGCCGGGCTGTAACTCCATTGGTGATAGACGCAAGTATGAGAGGTCGCGTTTCCCTTCTTTTCTCTGCACAGTTGCGCTCCTCGGTGCGCGCAACGGTTCACCCAGCATGCAATGCCATCCGCAGTCCGGGTCACTACAACCGGAGTGTCACCAACAAAAGTGCTCTTGAAGTCACCCGAAGCCGGAATCTCACACTCCAGTGCAACGAACGACCAGTAAGGACCTCGAAAAATGCGTTCCTGCTCTCTCTCGTACACTGCGTTAGAACTGAATACTTCATAGGGAACAGATGATCCGTCATCTCGCGGGAATGTCGGAAAATCATGTAATGTAGGGCTGCTTTGCATTTAATAGCTCCGTCATGTTTGGCTTCACACAACGAAGTCTAAGAACCTGAAAATATCGTAACTAGCCAGTTCCCGAAGCATTCGGGTAACCACCTATCCAATTTACGAAGGCTTATTGGTTAAACGGTCTATTCGCTTTCCGAACGGCCGCGTGCTCATACGGGTATGGCTGTCGGCGCTTGAATCAGCTTGCGCCTTGCAGCGCAATAGCCAGGCGCTTGATCGGCGTCGATTCGAGCGCGACCGTAACCTTGCGGTTGTTCAACGAGATAACGCTGACCTTAATCAAACAATTACAGCCCCCGGCGACCCCAATTCGGTCGATCCCGTCATTTTTCGATACATACTTTGCCGTCTTTTATTTTTAGAGTCGACGCTACGAATGAGTCGCCGCCTCAAGCCGCGAGACCGGATTTTTCGCATTTCGACGTGCACAAGTTTCACTAGGCAACTCCCCGAACCTCTCGCGATAATAAGTCGAGAATCGCCCGAGATGTCCGAATCCGCAGTCTAGCGCGGTCTCTGTTACGCTCGCGAAGCATGAAGCCTGCATACGCCTGTGAGCGGCGTCCAGTCTCATATTGCGCAAAACATCCATCGGCGAAGAATTTCGTTCGCGCAGGCAGGCTATCTGCAACACGCGGGGACTTACGCCCGCCGCTTCCGCGAGATCGTTAAGCGACCACGGCGCTCCGAGACGATCAGCGACGATGTTTTCCATTCGATCGATCGGGTGCCTATCGCGCCCGGAAGCGCTCGTCCCTAAAGTTGGATGCGCTTGAGGCTGGTGGTTGCGACCGCGGCCGACCACGCTGGCCGCTCCCATCAGCAGAAAATCGACTATGAGTCTCTCAAGTTGGGATGACCAGGCATCGTATCCCTCGGCCTCTGTTGGACCCGAAATCGTCGCAAGTAAGGTCTGGACGAGCACAAGCCACTGCGGCTCAAATTTCGCAGGGAGCAATCCGAATGAGGGCAAGACCTCGTTGTCCAACCTGCGGCCTGCGTTAATCAGAGATGTGGGCACTTTAACGATGAGTTGTTCGGAGCCCGTTTGCCAGCGCATATTCCATGATCGGCGCGGGAACATCCAACCTGTTTGGCCCGGAAGTAACACGGCTCGCTGACCGTCGCATACCATCTCGACAAGCCCGCACAACGACCAATGGAAAACCACGAAATCGTTGGACGGGCGCGGCGTCACTTCGACTTCAGCCCCGTACCGCAGCAAGTAGACCCCTATTCCCCGGAGGTTAGCTTTGTGCAGAACCATGTCGGCGTTACCCTCGCGCCAACGAAGCCGATGCTCGGCAAGCTCTCGAGCAGCCTCCTCATGACAATCGACACGGGACGACGACCTGAAAATGCAGCGATGATAAAGAGGGGAGAGATTGATCGGGTTCGCGTTCATCGTAAGCTCCGAAATTATCTGACGGTAATTCCCGAATCAGTGTAATCCGGCCATAAACCCTGAGAGTCGGCGCTGATTCCTAATGGACCGCAGCAAGACAGAGCGATAACCTCAATGATAGGCCGGCCTCCGTCCATGGAACGCATTATTAAGAAGCGCCTCAAGCCCGTCCGCTTCCAGCGGACGAGGATTCGGATACTGATCTCTTAGTGCCAAATCGCGCACTTGCGCAATATCTTCTGTTCGCATACCAATCTCGGCCAGACTGAGCGGTGCGCCAGCGTTTTTGGCGAGCTCGTATACAGCCCCCGGAACATCATCGGTGCCGAGAATCTCCTCAAGCAACCGTTTGGTCGGCGCGGCGTACGGCAAGTTGTAAGCGAGAGCGTGGGCCAGCACGACCGCGTGTGTTTCCGCATGGGGAAGGTTGAGTGTTCCGCCAAGCGTATGGCAGAGTTTGTGATGCAGTCCCATTCCGAGATGACACAATACCGTGCCGCACATCCACGCTCCAAATAGCGCGTCCGTACGTGCATCAACATCGGCTGGCCGTTGCACAAGCCGTGGAATGGCATCGAACAAGGCGCAAATGCCTTGTTTGCACATGGACTCGATAACGGGATTAAGTTCGGTCGAATACAATCCCTCCATGGCGTGAGCAACCGCGTTCAAGGCGCTGGTCACGGTAATAGCAAGCGGGAGGCTGACAGTGAGCAACGAATCGTAAATCACCGTCTTCGGCAGGACCTTAGCGTCCCTGCCGGTTTTCTTTATTCCGTCTTGCGTGATACCCCAGATCGTGGTCATCTCACTACCAGCGTAGGTCGTTGGAATTACCACGCTAGGCGCGCCCAGACTCATCGAAAGAGCTTTTGCTAGGCCAGTGGTCGACCCTCCGCCGATGGCGATGATTGAATCGGCATCGGCGTTAGCAAAGGCCTGCTTGGCTTTTTGTATCACTTCGACAGGAACATGCATCTTTGCGCCGTCAAAAAAGCCTGCTACCTTGTCGCCGAGCGGATCGACAATATTTTCTGCAAGTTCAACTTGCTCGGGCGTGCTCAGCACAAGGAGACGACGTGATCCAAGCCGTTCTATTTCATCTGGTAACGCAGACACGCTACCGGGTCCGAAGACGACCCTAGGACTCAAATAGTCGAAAGTGAATTTTTTCATGAGGAGGTCTTCAAACTATCGAGCATTTCCAGCGTCCGAGCATTAGCCGCAGCGGTTGCTGTCGGATTGAAATTGGGGCTCGACGAACGCGCGAATGAATGTCCCGCTGCATACCAATGCAGTTCCACGTTCTTGTTTCGGACGAAATGCTCGACGAGGATAGTGCGTGTTTCCGAGGAGACGTAGTGATCCTCAGTACCCATGTGAAACATCGATGGCCGGACAATGCTCGGCACGCTGGAAACTTTCTTCTCAAGTCCCACACCGTAATAACCTATAGAGCAGTCGGCCAATGACCGCGCTGCCACTTCAAAAGCCAGCGCACCTCCGAGGCAATAACCGACAACCGCGATCCGGCCGTTCGAAAATGGAAGTGTGCGAGCATATTCGATGGTACGTGCGAGATCGTCGACGCCTGCCTCCAAATCGAAATCTCGAAACAAGGCAAGCGCCCGTTCCCGCTCTTCCGGTGCATTTGCGTCAAGCTCGGTATTCGGCGCCTGTCTCCAGTACAAATCGGGGCAAATGCAACCGAAACCTGCACCGACCAACCAATCTGCCGTTTGTCGAATAAACGGCGTGACTCCAAAAATTTCCTGTGCGATCACGACAATCGGTGCAGAGGGAGTCGTCGGCTTGCCAAGGTAGGCGCCAAAGCGGGCACCCGAGACAGACGTGATCTCAACGCCATCTGTAAGCATGTGAATTCTCCAGTTGTAGGTGCAAGGCGTGTTTTACGAGGAAGCTCACCGCATGTCCGCCGTCGCTCCACCTAGCTCTTTCGTGCGTACTTGCGCACTTTGTCTTCGTCAAGTGTCATGCCATGACCGGACCCCACGGGGACCTGAAGCTCATAATCGATGATTTCGAGCGGTTCTTGGCTCAACGTGTCAGCCAGTACAAACGGACCTAGGAGTTCGCACCCGAACGGAAGCGAAGGAACGGTGGAATAAAGTTGAAGTGCAACTGATGTGCCGATTGTCGAGTCGAGCATCGTTCCGCCGTACGATGCAATCCCGCTCGCTTCGGCCACTATCGCGACTTTCTGCGTTGCGTAGACCCCGCCCATGTTGCAGAGCTTCAGCGAAAACACATCCACACTTCTGTCGCGCGCAAGATTGAATGCCGAAGCTAAGGTACTCAAGCTCTCGTCCGCCATGATCGCCACTCGGTTGGCATCAGAGAGTCGCTTCAATGCGCGCGTGTCTTCTCGGGCAACGGGCTGCTCGATGAGCTCCACCCCTAGCGCTTCAAGCATCGGGATGTACACGGATGCGACGTGTTCGTCCCACGCTTGATTGACGTCGACGCGCAGGAAGGCTTTCGATCCCAGACTGTTTGCGAGGGCCTCCATATGCGCGAGGTCGTCCCGGGGAGAGCGAAAACCGAGTTTTACCTTGAACCGATTGTGGCGTCCTCTTTCGATCATTTCCACCGCGGAATCGATGTCGCGTTGGGTATCGCCACTTGCCAGAGTCCAAGCGATAGGAATCGAACTGCGCAGCCTCCCGCCAAGCAACTCCGAAATTGATACTCCCAGCGCGCGAGCTTTCAGATCCAATAGTGCCGTCTCGACAGCGGACTTAGCAGACGCGTTTCCGGTTACCGCTCGCCCCATCGTTTGAAGAGCCGTTGAGATATTAAATGCATCCGTTCCCACAAGGTGGGGCGCCAGATATTGTTCGACGATGATCTTGATCGTCTCCGCGCATTCTGCGCTCCACACGGGACCGCCCACACTCCCGCCTTCTCCGACACCAACCAGTCCATCTGCCAAGACGCGAACAAGAACGTAGCTCTGTTGGTGCACCGTGGTGATCGACATTTGGATTGGCCGCTTAGTCGGCACGTCCACAATTACAGCCTCTATCGCGTCAATCTTCATGCTTGCGCTCCCATCTGTTCGCGTGCGGGTTCAATGACGAAATCGATATTCATAACGCGCGATCCCTCTTCCACCAGATCTGGAGCGATCAGGCTCGAATCGACGCCATTACAACAATCGTCCGTGACCCAATCGCCGCCTTCGAAGTAATACTGAGTGGTCAACGTTTCGTAACCGGGCGCCTTGACCTTGAAATGAACATGCGCCGGCCGCCATGAATGACCGCCCATCGTTTCGAGCAACGCGCCTGTGGGCCCTTGATCTGGAATTTGGTATGGAACCGGCATGGTCGTGCGAACGCGAAAACTGCCCTCTTTGCCGACACGCAATTTCCCGCGATAGAAATCGGTCGGAATATCGTCGTGAAAGCCGCTGTACTTGCCATCCGGCGTCGAATGCCACACATCGATCGTTACATTTTCGACTAAGGTCCCGTCGACCGCCTTAACGGTTCCGTTAATGAGCAAGGGCTTGTGATCGTCAGTGGCGTATGTCTTGAGCCGGTCGTCGACCAGTGGCGCATCGTCGCGGTAGTACGGCCCTTCGATAGCCGGCGTCGATCCGCCGCTAGTACGAGCTTTGGTCGCCACCACCGTACTGTTAAAGAAGACGTCGCAAAGCAGCGCCGTCTCGCCGGTTTCTGCGACTTTCATAAGGTAATGCAGCGCGTTCCGATACTCCGATTCGGAAACTTCTTTTTCGTCAAGCACACGCTGCACTGCCCCGACGATCGCTTCGACGACATCCTTAACTCGCTTGTTCACGGTTTCTCTCCGACTAAAAGTTGCTCGTATGGGCGACAACCGCCCTAAAGTCATGATAGAAAGCAGTGACACATACCGTCCAATACCTTTGTTACCAGACCTACATACCGATTCGGTATGTCCTACCCAATCCGTCTAAAAACGTCACTTGTCGGTTCTAAGCAAAAAATAGGGACAGAAAATGGAATTTAACCAGCTTAGATACTTTGTTGCCGTTGCGGAAGCGCGGGGGTTTGGTGCCGCATCGCAGAGGCTGCACATATCTCAACCACCCCTTACTCGCCAGATCCAGGCGTTAGAGCGCGATTTAGGGGTGAAGCTTTTCGAAAGATCGGCGCGTGGCGTCGAGCTCACCGCAGCGGGCACCGTATTCCTCGACGATGCACGTCAGTTGCTGGCGCTTAGGGCGCGGTCTTCTCGGCGATCGCAGGCTGCTGCGCGAGGCGAGTCTGGAGAATTGAACCTGGTATATTTCGGCACATCCGTTTTCGAAACGGTGCCGACCTTTGTTAGGCGCTTCCTTGCGCGGTTTCCTGACGCCACGATCTCCGTGTCTCATATGACCAAAGAGGCACAGCTGGAGGCTATTCTTTCCGGAGTGGTTGATATTGGTTTCGGGCGATTCTATTCCCCCACCGACGAGATCACAATTTGGAACATCGGCGTCGAAACGCTTCATGTTGCCGTTGCCGACCCGTGGGATAAGTGTGTCTCCGGCGCGAGAACGGTCTCTGATTTAGTCGGTGTGCCTATCGTGCTCTATCCGCGCGCAGACAGACCAAGTTTCGCCGATAAAGTGGTCTCTCTGTTTAGAACCGAGGGAGTTGAGCTAAAAGTAGCTGCCGAGGTTGAGGATGTGACCGCAGCCCTTGCGCTCACAGCGGCAGGAATAGGCGCGACGCTAGTACCGACCTCCGTCGCCCACCTTCGCTGGCCTGGCGTGACGTTTCTCGAGCTCGATCCACATAAACTGTCGGTTCCTGTAAGCTGCGTTTTCCGCGCACACCGACGCAGTCCCATTGTCGACTCGGCGTTACAGATTGTCGCCTCGTTCGCAAAAGGAATGGACGAAAGCTAGGGTCTCCCGGCCAATTGGTGGTGTATGCGTTTGTCCGATTTCAGGATCGGCGGCAACGTAACCTGGAGGAACTCGAGCCAACTGCGAACCTTCGCGTTAAGGTGTCTTCGGGACGGATATTGTGCGTACACCGTCATTTTCTCAAACGTGTAAGGCGCAAGCACGCGAACCATTGATCCGCGACGTAAATCATCGAGTGCAGCGGGCAGCAGAAAGAAATCCTATACCAAGGCCCTGCCGTATTGCGACCGCCATCGCTTCCGGCGAAGTTCATACTGAAACGGGATTGGTTATATCTATGGAATCCTCTCCATTTTGGCGGTCGAATTGCCATTTCGTCCCTGAAAACACTGGCGCCACAAGCTGCAAGCAGCAATGGTTCGAAAGATTTTAAAAGAGCTCCGGCTGGCCGTGTTTTTCGATATATACCGGTGCTGCACAGAGAAGGCTGAAGACACTTCTGATGCGTTGAGAAACGAGCGAAGTGTCGTCCATTCGCGACGCCGAAACGATCGATACGTCGAAGCGTTCATCGATGACATTCGGAACATACGGCCCCGGTGTCAAATCAATCCTAACATCGGGAAATATGTGATGATACTTGCTGACAAGGGGGACGATATAGTGTTGGCCGAAATTTGAGATCGAATGTATCCGAAGACGGCCTTGCGGCGCAGCTTGGCGCCGGCCGCTTCGGCCTCGACCTCCTCGATCTGCTCAAATATTCTCCGACATCGATTAAGATAGGCCTCGCTTGCTTCGGTGAGTATTGTCCTTCTTGTCGTCCGCTGTAGAAGGCGGGTTCGAGGATGCTCCTCAAGAACGCCGATCGCCCTAGAGATCGATCCAGTCGAAATATCCAGTCTGACAGCCGCTGCGCTGAAGCCGCCCGAATCTACAGCCTGGACGAAGACACGCATGCATTGGAGCCTGTCCATAGCTTTCGTGTTAGTGCATTCGAACAACATGTTGGCCGAAGATATAACCACAGCAAAATCGTCACCGACTCATTTCCCGAACCTTCCCAGCCTCCCGGCTCGCCGCGCCTCCAAGAAGAACGTCCTTTTGAGTCTCGTGTATGCATTAGAGAGATCCAGCGGAAATCTGCAAACTCCTCAGCGAAACTTGCCAGATCTAACGTTGATTTATTCTGAGCCTAGATCGACTGCTGCTAGGTAATACTTCGACACTTCGAGCGCGCTACGCGCCTCATACAGCGGTGAAATGACGACGAGTGCCCAGCCTACCCGCTCAACTTGGCTTCCCAGCGCGCGACGACTGGAGCTACTCGCCATGCCTTTTACGAAAGCGCTAGAACAACGTCTGCCTTGCAAAGCCATTTTCATATCTTATCCATTAGTTGACTTGATGGTTCGACATCGATGTTTCGGTCGATGTCGATGTACGCCTGCCGAAAAGGCCCTCTAAAACAATTGTCTAATCCCTAGCATGACTGCTGCTTGACCTACACCTGCCGCAGGAGATGATCCGGGACCGCCAGCGCTTACCCCGTAGGCTGCTTTGGCGCTATTGAAAATATAAGCGCTCTGCACGTAAACGGCAGTTCGTTTTGATAGGAGATACGTTGCTCGGACTGTGGACAAAGTTGCTCTTGTATCGTGCATGGCATTCACGATTCTGAATACCTCACCATCCATCAGGAAAGAGGGTGTAAAGAAGTATCGTGCACCAAGGAAATACATATTTGAAGTAACAACCGGCGAATTCGAGTTGGTTACCTCTACTCGTCGGTTGAGCCATCCACCCGATATCCAAGCACCCAGGAACTTTGCGTATGCGTTGACGTACAACCGTGCGTCGACCCCGTTACTGGTAGATAGTGATGTCGGCGCCACTCCATCAAAAAAATTGACAGCCGCGTTGACGCCGCCTCGTTCTTCCTCGTACGACACCGCCGCACCCAAGTGGTCCGAGTCGTATTTCAACATAGCCGACCAGTCGCGGCACTGTGTGAATGCGCCCGGTATCTGCCCGGCACAGGTTCCTTGGCCGGGAGAATTGCCGGTCCCGGCCGCATCTCTTCCGAAGGAATACGTTGCCAACACGGTAACGCCGCGGGCGCTAAACTTGTAGGCGACACTGTCGTCCGCGCGAGCGTTCGCTATGTATGCATCAAGGGAAGCGATGCCGTAGATCGCGGGCCCCATGATGTCGTTCTCTAATACGGCAATGTAAGTAGTCGAATACTGCCGACCAAAGCTGAGGGTACCGTAAGGCGACTCAATTCCTACCCAAGCCTGACGCCCGAAAAGACGCCCGCCTTGAGCGAGCGTACCGGAAGCGGGGCTGAAACCACTCTCAAGAACGAAAGTCGCCTTATAGCCTCCGCTGAGGTCTTCGCTCCCACGAAATCCCCAGCGCGACGGAAGAGAACCAGTTGTGGATGGCACCCGAAAAAGCTTTCCGTTCTCCGGCCCTGCGCGGGACACGAATTCCACACCTGAATCGACAATACCGTACAGGGTTACACTACTTTGTGCAGCGGCGGGGATGACGCCGCATACGAACAATGAACAAAACAAAAGTGCTTTCGGGTATGCCTTCATCCTTATCTCCAAACCGGATTATCAAAATTCGCATTCGAAGCACGGATCGTGGGCAAGTAATGCATTACTTGGGAACCGTGCTCAATTGCTTGGACTTGTTTGAGACGAGTCTATGAAGGCCGAAAAACGCCGGATATCCGGATAGCGAATTTTGGCGTATTGGATGTCCACTAAACGAACGGCATCCTTTTGATAGTCAATGAAGGGGGATTGCGACCGTGAGAGCTCTTTCTTTGCACGCCCTCGATCGCGTGCGTTTCGCCGTTGCACGAAGGACCATCGATGAGCGCCCGTGATGCGATAACGAAGGCATCGATTGACGAAATCATGGAGCTTTTGGATTTTCAGCGTCGTGCTGAGATAGTTTCCTGTGGCAAGCGGAAACCGAAGGATCGATTGGACGAGGAATATCAATGGACGCCGCGCGCCATCTCTGTGATAGGGCAATCTAGAAAACGTCGCCTGTCGCGAAGCTTAGCTTACGCGGGCAAAGAATCGGATGGGGTCGCGTTCTCGCCGGAACTTACCCCTATGATCGCTGGCAACGAAGTCATATCAGGATCACGCCGTGCTTCCACCGCGGTGGTGCAGTCAGTGTCGCCCAACGGGACTCTGCGCCGGTTCGGTTGCAGCCTTTTGGGTGTGTTTCGCATCTCGCCAATACCTATCGCCCTATGTCCAAACATTCCTATGGAACTAAAATAGCAATAGTATGCCCGGCACCGGATTTTAATCCGGTGTCAGCATTGCATTCTTGCCAAGGCATCCGTAAATACAAGGGACTACCAATAATAGTCCTCGCTGAGGAATTAACCGTCACACCATCTCAAGCAACAACCTCGTCACTTCCTCTGGTTGCGCGAGAAATGCTGAATGGCTACTGTCAAGGGTCTTCAGCAAAAATGGATTTAGCGGGGTGAGCTTATCACCCTCAGCGATCATCTGATCTTGCCCAGCAATGGGAATGGCGTGGTCGTCTGTACAACGAATAAAGGAACGTGGCACACTACCCCAATGTCCAGGAGTTACAATCACCGGATCAGACAATCCATGGAGAGGTTCATCTGGAGTCAGCATATTCATCGTCGCGGTAATGACGCTGTCCTTGACATCGCGATATAGTGCATTCTTAACGTTGGCAACATAGGTCGGATCGTTCGAATTCGGGTTGATGCGCGCCGCTCCCAATGGGGTGGGGTCACCCAAAAACAGCGGTGGAAGCTGGGATGCTAAGAAATTGGGCTGCGACAGATAGTCCAGCACGGTCGGCCTTGCAATAGGGACGAAAGCAGTCAGATAAACTAGGCGTCTGATGAGCGTGGGTTGAGCTTCCGCGACTGCGTTGAGCGTTACACCGCCCAGGCTATGCCCGACTAGAATCACGGGGCCGCTGCCGTTGGAGACCAGGCCGTTGATTATGCTCAGCACATGATCGCGATAGTGATTCAGCGTAACAGCCGCCAGCGGAGAGACTTCAGTGCTGAGTCCTGCCGCGTTCTGAGGGGTGACCGTATAAGAGGCCGGAAACTTCGCATTAAGGCCGTGCCCGGGCAAGTCTAGAGTCACGCCATCATAGCCATTCTCGGCCAGCAATCTGACCACTTCCGCCCAGCACCATCCGCCGTGCCAAGCGCCGTGCACGAATACGAATGTTGGTTTTTTCTCTTCCCTCGCCGCATTGGCAACGTTTGACATAGTCAATCCCGTTGCGACAACGCCTGCCGAAAAATTGGTTAGGAAATTTCTGCGCTTCATCTTTTTACTCCCGTGCATTTTATGATTTAACTAACCTAACTTTGAGGTACTAATAAAAGTGATGGCGCTGCTCGATATGTTTATCAAAGCGGTAATTTTGTGCGAAGAACAAAAGCGGGGGCGGAGTTCCGTCGCACGGAACGACATTGGTCCAAGCCTTGTGGACACGCTAGCGGATCCATCAGCTCATCAACTGACCGCAGGAGTCGCTTTTTCACATATAGTTATCCGAATCAAATCATCAACTGTTCGACCTAAGGAAGACATCGAATGGTGGGTTTCATGCCAAAATGACGGACCGCCTAACTATTACTAGCAAACATACACTTTTTAAGGCGAGAATATTTTGGCGCATCTTGCGTGCGGTACAGCGCAGGCGCGGTGGCGTCAAAATACCTGGAAGAATCGTTGAACCTCCAAAAGAGATGCTGCGCAAATTCTGGCACACGGGGTCCCTTGGAAATTAATGGCACAGGTGCAGAGCGTCTCAAAATACAGCACCGAAGGTATTTTAAAAATTGGCGCTGCCCAGCCAAGGGGATGCATCGGATTGCCCTCAGTGGATAAACAGACCACAGTGCGCGAAGATATGGCGTCGCAACCTCTTGATTGTCTCCCTTGCCGACAGCGCTTTGAGTGCATACGCACGACAACGCCTTCGACCTAGGTCTGCCATGGCTGCTCTGGTTTGTCCGCCACATTTTCCCAAGAGCAGCACACGCTTCGCCTGACCTCGCAAAGGAGCATCAAGTTCACGTAAGCATCGAGTTTTAGTGAATGACCGATCCTTCGGTCGTAGTTAAATCGCGATCACGAAGGTCTCGAACACCCCAACGAGCGTCGGCAGTCGTTCCAGACATTACGACCCAGTTCGTGCCGTTTGTCTCGGGCGGCGGATTCTGATCTGCGGGACATGGATGCACCATATTCGGAACGAGACATCTCGCCGGCCTGGACTATTTGCGGTTCATCCTAAAAATCTTCTTCGATCCGGTGCCTCGTCGATATCCGGTCTTCGATAACACGCAAGTATTTCTCGGCCGATATGCTCGTTACCGACAACGTCTCTTCCCGGACATTGCCTCTGCTACTCGACGAGACGAGCGGGCGAAGTTTTGCGTTGCGCCGTCTCGCACCTTCAATGCCACCATGATGGACATCAATTCATGTGTACCTCCCGCCGGCGCATTCCAATGCCTAGCGGCGCGATAGAATGAGGCGCGCCCGAAGGTCGAAGTAGGTCTCTATCACAGTTCTGACAGCATCTCGACAGGTGTACCGCCCGAGAGCTGCTTGAAACAGCTGCACGTGACTCTTCGTGATGCGGCCGGACGTTTAAATACATTCGAGCGTATCGGGCTTCAAATGTCCGCGCTGTGAAGTTCGGCAGCCGGTTCCGGTTAACATTGTCGGATCGCTGCTATCGCCTGCAAGGTCGACCCGCCTGCGGATGGGGCGCATAAGCTGGGCGGCACGAGGCGCGTCGTGACCGTGACGCAAGAGATTGTGGCCAACGAAAACTTTTTCAGATGATCGGTCCAACACTAGCCGCGGTGATCAGCAACGGCTCACTTGGCCGCCAAATTTACAATTTTCGACGCAGAGCAGGAAGTGCTGCGGCTCGTGCATATCGCGTCGGCGGCTGCGACCTAGGTTAGTTGTAGACCTTCCCGGCGCAGCTTTGAGGCGATATCTTCGAGCAATTGCTCTCTTAGTGCTTTGGACACTGCTCCACGTCAGTGACGATGAGTCGCGGAACACGCACCGCTTCTAAGAGGAGTGAGCGTTTGCCCCGATAAATTCGGCGATATAGGCATTGAACGTTCGAGGGCTGGAGATGTTCATTCCATGAGAGGCGCCGGGGATCGTCCGAAGCACGGCGAAACGAACCCATTCCGCAAGACTCTCTACGTTATTGCGAAACATTTTCGGACTCTTTTGACCGCCGATGAGAAGCGTGGGGCACCTTATACCTTCCGCAAGACCTGCGGAATAAGCCGGAAGTGGATCACGAAATTGAAGAGGTAAAGTATGAGCATTGTCGAGCGCCATATGCCGGAATTCAGCGCTGCTCTTCGCCCAAAAGCCCGGTTTTGAAACTGAGTCCACAAAAAGTTCAAGCCCTTGCTCGTAGTCACCGGCTTCTATCATCTCGGCCACACAAGCCCTGAGAGCGTTCATCGCGGCAGGCATGGGTTTGGATGCCGATTCCCGCAAAGACAGCGGGCCCCCAGGGTCCGCGAGTGACAGCGTTGTGACCTGTTTCGGATGCCTCAATGCGAGATGAAATGCGACAGCACCGCCTCTCGAGTGTCCAACTACGTGACAGCGCTCCAGTCCAAGCGCGTTGATAAACGAAGAAAGCTCCTCGGTGTGCACCTCCCAGCTAAAGCCATCGAGGATGCGACTTCGGTCGCTTGGCCAGTAATGGCTAAGGCTTACTGCAAGACAGCGATAATGGAGCGCCAACACATTGACCTGGCTCTCCCAATAGCGGTAGTCGCAGAGCGAGCCGTGCACGAACAAGATGGGCTCGCCTGCCCCGACATCCAGGTAGGGAACTTCCTTGCCATCTGGCAATATTGCATAGGAGCGAGCTAAAGTGCCTGCTGCTTGCGGAAACGATGATGTGCTCAAATGATGCTCAACAGAACCTGGATTCGACGCAGGCTCTACAAATGGAAGGGACGGACTCGCCCGGAAGCCGTTTATGAGCCGGCGTCAATCGCACGAGTCAAACGAAGGCCCTGATTTTTATTTGTCACAATGTCTACGGCAATGACCAAACATCTGAAAATAGGGTATTGATCGTCCGTCTCGCAATACCGCCCTAGTGCTATCGCCTCGGCGATGATGCAATCGCGCTCGGCGTGGCGAGAACTCTCATCAACAAGCTGTCTAGCACGGAGAATTTCCCATAGCTAATGCCACTGAGGAGTTGACCGAACACTCTGTAAAAATTATCGAAATCTCCTTTGCCCCTGCGGCGTCTTGTTTCGTCGTCCGGCCAACGTAAATGGACAACGTGACTGTCAGTGATGCAGTGCTGTCGCCTCACCAATTGCCTTAGCTCGAGCTGGTCGGCCGTGCGCGTAACTGCGCTGCCGTATATGCCGTACTGACGTGCAGGTGCGTTTTATGAAGAAATTGTGCGGACGCGAGCATCAGGAGAACGCTTGCTTGTGTGCTGTTGACGCCCAGATCGACCAGAAGCTATGACGGGCAGCTCGGCACAAGGGGCGGCCAGTTTAATATGTGATCGATAAAGGTTCGCGCGACCGCGCGGATGTATTTCCGACTTGGATAGGCAATACAGATATTGCTCTCGTCCTCGGCGATAGCATAGTGCGCCAACAAGCGCACCAAGCTGCCAGATACCAGTTCACGTTCAATTAACGATTGGGGAAGCAGCGAGAACCCCATCCCAGTCATTGTCATTCTCTGTACCATTAGCAAATTGTTAGCCGTGAAGCGCGGCGTCAGGTGAATGGTATGGACATCATCTCCCGCGGCAAGGGTCACGCTCCTGCCTTTCGCATCAATCGCCCGTCCAATGAATACATGCCGCTCCAGACTCAACGGCGTATCTTCCAGAAATTGTGCAGCACGAACATAGATTGGCGAAGCCACTGCGACGTTCGAATAACTAGCAAGCATCCTGACAATCGATGTCCCGGACATGATCGACCGTTCAGGAACGATCGCGAGATCAAATCCTTCATCCACTATGTCGATCTCGCGATCGAGCAACGTCAGTCGAAGATCGACCTCCGGGTACAGATCCGCGTAGGCCTTCAGAAAAGGCGGCAATCGCTCGAGCGCAAAGGATGTTGAAACAGCAATCCGCAGTTCTCCCTTGGTTTCAGCGTTGCTTTTACTGACGTTCGCCTCGGTCGAGGCAATATGCTCCAGTATCTCGCGACATTCATTAAGGTAGGTAGCACCAATATCGGTGAGAGTGACCCGACGGGTAGTGCGTTGTAGAAGGCGGACATTTAAGCGGGCTTCCAGCTGCGCGATTGCGCGCGTTACGACCGATTTCGATAACCCCAACTTTCCCGCAGCGCGGTTAAAGCCCTCGGCTTCAGCGACCCCGACGAAGATCGTCATCGATTCTATCAGGTCCATTCCGTCACCCTTCGCATGCACAATGTCGCCCCATAATAGTCGGCGGGCATACCGACCGAACAGCAATGCGAGGTGCATTTCCAGGTATCGGTCGGATCATCGCCAATCGCCGGACAATCGGAAGCTGCGTCCGGCGAGTAAGCCAGCAACCATCTGTTCGATCTGGCCAAAGATATAGTCAACATCACTGGTATCCCGCCCGGATCCTCTCCGGGAATAGTGAAAATATTGATGTGATCGGCGATTGTCTCGCACCGCGATCTCGCGCCGCAAAAAAGTCCGTCACGACATAGCATGCACGCGGGTGCACCCAATTGGTCAGGCGCTTGTCAGACCTATAGGTGTGTAGGTTGTCGTGCAAGGCAAGCAGGATTTCTTGCACAATGTCCTTGATATCGTCTTGAAGATAGTCAAATTGTCTCCTAAGACATTCACGCAAATGACCCGCGAATTCATCAAAGGAACATGCGGTAGGCGAGCACATCCCCTACATTACCCGCAACGAAGAGCGCCCTCAGTCGGTCTTTCACAAAACGCTGGATCCCAGGGGCACTTCGCTCCATCGAATGATCGGGTTACGTCATACATCCAAACGGATGTGTGACAGGATCAGCAAGGCTTGAGGTGTCGTGCTTCGAATTGTTTTCGCGACACTATGAGATACGGTCGAGAAGCTTGCACTTGGCTTTGGAAGCCAAGTGTCCAATTGGCCTGGCCTATGACTTTGCATCCAGCGCATATTTTGGAGTGTCTCTGTTCCTCTCGAACCGCGAGTCCCACGATTGCCGCACCAGCTCCCATGCCATGATCTGCGAACCGCGGGTGAATGTGCTCAGTCTTGACCTCGCCTGAGATAACATCCGACTCGGATTTGAGTCTCATACCCGGGAACGACTCCACTTGGCCCGAGGCTAGTCTCCGCCTTCGTTGAAGATTGTAATCTTGTTGCTGACAGACGAAACGCCCACCACGGACTTCGCTGTACTCTCAGCAAGGTCAATTTGCATCTGGTTGCGGACAGACCCAGAGAGCGTGATCTCACCGCCATTCGCCCTTACATAAACACGCGTCGGATCAAGGCCTTTGACACGACCTAGAGCGCGCCGCACCGACTTGGCCAGCGTCCTGTTGGCCGCCTTGCTCGAAACGGATGCCGATACAGCGGAACCCGGCCCTTGCGCAAACACCGTGTTTGGAAGAAGAAAACAACTCAACAAGTAAATCGCCGCCAACATGCTTTTAGTCATGTTTCACCCCTAATACGTTTAAAGAACCTGTTTAAAGAAAAGGCGATGTCACCTCGCATCGCAGGTCATCAGAATTGGTGTCGAATTCCTACGATCACGCCGGTCTGGTTGAGGTTGCCCGGGGACGTCGTGTCCAAGTAATTCAGAGTGAAATTCCTGCCTCCGTTGACATCGAGATAGCCGGCGAAAGCATAGAGCGACGTGCGCTTCGAAATGTTGTACGTCCCTTCCAGGATGAACCAGTTTGGGTTTCCAAGTTCCTGGCGTGTCTGGTAGTGCTCAACCGATGCGGACAAACCGAACGCGGGCGTTATCTGGTAAAACGCACCGCCCCAATACATGTTGCCAACGGGCGAGAGATGCAAGGCCCCGTTCACATTGAGATACCCGGCAAACAAAGTCGCTGTGCCAATCCGGAGCTTCGCAGCGGCGCTAAAGCGCTTGTCGATTTGCGATGACGTATCGACAGGCGCGGCAACGCTTCCTCGGGTTTGCTCATACACTACACGGGTCGAGAAAGAGCGGAACTGATAGTCCAGACCCGCAGCCATGTATGTACCAGCCGCCATATGCCCAGGCTGTTCTTGACCGAAAGAATATTCAGCCTCCCCACTAAAGCCAGCGACCGTTGGCGACTTATATTTGATTGCATTTGTCACCCCACTTGTCTGAGGAATCAGGCCAGCCGAAAGGAGTGAATACTGAGCCATGAAAGTCGGATCGTAGTACACCGTCATGTCAAACATGATCTTGTACTGACGCCCGAGGGTGAAGGTTCCGTAGGGTGAGGTGATGCCGACATAAGCACTACGGTTGAAAAACGACGTCGGGCTTTGCTGAGCACCGTTTGCAAGATTGACTCCACTCTCGAGCCTAAAGACCGCAGCGTAGCCACCGCCAAGATCCTCTCTTCCAACTAAACCGAAGTCTGACGGATACACGTTTCCGGACTGGAGGCCCACTGTACTGTCGTGCTTTGCATTCGTGTGCGTCAGATACTGAACGCCCAGATCCATCATCCCGTATAGAGTAACTGACGACTGAGCGCTAGCGTCGTTAGACAGGAAACTCAGAGAGGCGGTGACTAAGCCGATAAGGAGAGAGGTTTTCATTTTAATTCGCGGGTCGTACAGTTAGGGATACTTACTTATAAGCCAGATCGCATGGACCACGAGTCGGGGATCATTAAGTTTCGACCGACGCTTCACCGTAGGCCGCAGGGCGCAGCATCGAACAAACGAAAAGGCAAAGAAATGGCAAAAAGCAGCTTTGACGAGCCACGCGGTGAGTTGCGTGCATGCGACAGATTTTTGTGCGCGAAAAAACGTATGGCAACCACCGCAGCATCCGAATAGGTTGCTCGGCGTCCAACTTCGGATAAATCAAGGGGAATACAACATGTCGCCGTGTGTAGGCCGCATAAATAGACGACCAGCACGGGATAGAGACGAGTGATGCGGAATGAGAAAGGACCTGCTGCTGTAGGTCAAGCCGAGGGCATGTCCCACCGGCGCGATACCGGATTTTTTTCTTTGCTGCCCACCGCGAAGGAAGGTTTGGAGCAACTTCCCACGTGAGCGGCGGGCTTACAAACTGCGATTCTCCCCGCCAAAATCAGCGCGATCCAACGGCAGAGGTACCTCCGGCGGACGACCCATATTGAGCCTCTTCATCCTTTTGCGCAGCTACTTTTCGCTCGGCGGTCTGAAGGTCTAGCGGATAATCCGGGCCGTGGCCGTATGCAGGGTAGTATCCGACCCGCTCAAGTGCGGCCAGATCTGCACGGGTCTGCGCACGAGTGACCTCGGCGGCGCTCTGCGTCTGTGCAAAAACGGGAACGGCAGCAGCACCGATGAACGCGGCCAACATAGAGCAAGAGATCAACTTTTTCATCATATCCATCCAAAGAAGGTTGCGCCGCTCGGATACCGTAATCAGCGCAGGTCGGTAGTAGTAACGGTATGAAGCCAGTTTACCGAATGGATATTGAAAGAGAAGATAGCTGGCGAGGGATAGATTGTTCCTTATTCAGCAACAACGTAAAAACGTTTGAAGGCCTTGCGGATCTGGCGACCGGGCTGAGGCACTCCCCCGTCAATTCGAATTGGCTGCGCCGTCAGGTGGACTTCCTCGAACAACGGCGTAGACACATAGCGCGTGAGCGGCATCAGGCCCCCCGCAGATCTGCTATAGGTCGAGAATCAGCTTCCCGCTTTTGCAGCCAGAGACGCAGACCATGATTTTCTTGTTTGCCGCCCTTTCAGCTGCGCTCAGTACTGAATCGCGATGATCGGGAATTCCGGAAAGGACCCGTGTTTCGCAAGATCCGCATACGCCCTCCTCGCAGCTGTGATCCACATACACATTGGCGTCCAGCAAAGTCTGCAGGAGCGTCTTTCCAGCTTCCACTCCGAGCGTTTTTCCGCTCTTTGAAAGTTCCACGACATAGCTGTTTCCGTCTGTGCGCCTGATCTCCGGGTCCGCAGCAAAGCGCTCCACGTGCACGTTCGCGATTCCAGCCAAACCACTGGCCTCTTCGAACGCTCGCAGCATGACCTCGGGCCCGCAGCAGTAGGCGTGAACGTCCTTACTTTCCCTTTCGAGCAGTGCAGGCAGATCGATTGGGGCGCCATCATGCTCGTCGTCGAAGTGCAATAGTACGTCACCACCCATCTCGAGCAAATGTTCGACGAACCCGGCCTGCTTCCGGCTGCGAGCGCAATATACTAACTTTACCGGCCGCCCTAATTGGATTAACCGCCGATACATGCTCAAAATCGGGGTGATCCCGATACCGCCGGCGATCAGGATAGACGACGCCGCGTTCTCATCCAACCGAAAGTTATTGCGGGGAGCGTCGATCGCTACGGCCATTCCGCATCGGAAATTCGCATGAATGTACTTCGATCCTCCGCGACTTTGCCGATCCTCCAGGATCCCGAGCACATAACGATCGATATCTGCGGAGGAGTTGGAAAGTGAATAGCTGCGCACGAGACCGTTGGGAAGGTGTACGTCGACATGGGCACCGGCCTCGAAGCCGGGAAAATGCGCTCCTGGCCCAGGAACGAGTTCGACGCTCAATACGCCGTCCGCCTCATGCCTCAGGGAGCGTATGAGTGCGGATAATGCTTGCTTGGTGCTCATGATCTTAAGGTGCCGGCGTTGCGGCAGCGCATAGAAAATGTCGACGGTGCGAGTCCGTCGACGGATTTAAAATCGGGGGAAGCAGGAGGCAGACGGTCGCAAGCAGCTCATGCTTCGCAATTTCAGCGCATGCGTTGACAAAGCTGCGCCGACTCAGTCAATTACCTTGTGCTCCGTGGACAACGAAATACTTCGCCCTCTGCGTTTTTTGCCCTATCGCCGCTTCGTATGCCTCACGAACCGCGTCCGGCTGGCCATACTGGCCGATATAATCGAGCAGGAAAGGCCCCAGCAGGGGATGAGCAGCCTGCTCTGCGCGAGGCATACCGTTGATCAGCTCATCTCGACACGCGGACGGCAAGACTACATTCTGGTTTTTTGCAGCATCCGTGATGAGGCCCTTGGGCAGCTTCCCTTGAGCGGTCGCCTCCAGTTCCTCGAAGAACCGCTTTCGCATCATGATTACGCCCCGGTCGCTCGCGCCAAGTGTTTCTCGGGTGCGGTCCGTGATTCTTCCCTGACCGAACCAGGCCGCAAAGTCTTGATTCGCGACGTGCGACTTGATCCAGTCACCGCTCTCGTCGTGTAACGGCCCATACCAGGCAGGGATCGATTTCTGGACATACGGCTCCTGTTCTTTGGGCACACGACTGAAGACCCACATGACACTCAAGGTATTTTGATCGTCAATGGGCACTCGCCATTCGAAGTGGTGTCCTAGATAAAAGCCGTTGGGCCATAGCGTCACTCGACCGATCGTCCATTGAGGGTGGTGTTCAGATTCACTTGCGCGCAAGCGCTTGTAGACGAAGCCAAACTCGAATTCTTCGTATTCAACTTTGAGGTGAGTGGGGACATATTCGGCAGTTGGATCCTGCAGGCGCGCGGTCCAATTATTGTGTGTCCATTCGAAATGGATCGGATCGATGGAGTTTTCTT
Source organism: Caballeronia sordidicola (assembly GCF_000729995.1). Lineage (GTDB taxonomy): Bacteria > Pseudomonadota > Gammaproteobacteria > Burkholderiales > Burkholderiaceae > Caballeronia > Caballeronia sordidicola_A. Next base: position 326,368 of record NZ_JNFG01000011.1, read on the forward strand.
GGCACTGGAACCAGTTGCACGGCAATTCGGCGAGCACCACTTGGGCGAAGCCATTTTTATAGTTAAAAAGCTCCCAGTCGGGCAGCTCAGGCGCAGGCATCGGCCCCATATAAACCCACAGCATCCCAGCCTTCGCCCGAACCGGATAAGCGGTGGCCTTGGTTTTCTTGCGCAACCTGGCTTCGGAATCGATGATTTCCTCGTACGGCTGGTGCGTGCACTGGCCGGCCTTGTCGAACTCCCAGCCGTGATAAGCGCAGCGCAAGCCGCACTTCTCCACGTAACCGAACGCCAAGTCCGCTGAACGATGGGGGCAGTGCCGTTGCATCAGTCCGTACTCGCCGGACAAATCCTTATACAAGACAAGATCTTCGCCAAACAGGCGAATCGGGCGAACGGCTTTATCGTCGAACTCGCTCACACCTGCAACCGGGTGCCAATACCGCCGCAGATAGTCTCCCATCGGCTTGCCCAGTCCAACTTCAGTCAATAGTTTGTTTTTTTCTTCGCTCAACATTTTTGACGACCCTCGGATAATAGATTCAGCGTAACGTTTGAATGTCTCGCGTCAACGGCGCAAGCCGCGTACTGGCTCGCCCGTCTGAGTGTGCATAAATCTTCACTCGCCGAAAAATAGCCCACAACCACCGGGACATTCGTTTGGGTTGCGGATCGTCGATATATTCCACTGGATATAGCGATAAGGAGACACACGCCCGCCACGGCAGCGAATACCTCCCTTGGACTAGTGGACAACAAAAACTCAAATGCCACGCAGGCCGCGCGTACGGCGGCTCTTATCGCAAGAAATCACACCGGCTTCGCCAGCGAGAAAAATCGAGAGTACGGGCCGCGAACGATGCGCTGATGAAGCGTGTTCAGACAATGATCGCCCAGTCACTGGAGCGCGTGCACAACGCCTTCGGGATCTTTTCGTATGCAGGCAGCGAGACGAAACCCTCTCTCGCCAGGATTTGTATTGCGAGAGAGGGGATGAACTTGACAGGAAAATGTCGAGCACAACTGGATCGGCTACCAGGCCGATCAGTGCTTTCAAAATAGACAGCGGATCGAAGTGCTTTCTAGTAGTACTTTTCGTCTTCGTCCGGCTCTGTCGCAATCGCTATTTCAGGTAATCCTTGAGCCACGCCACGCATTCTCGCGAATCCTGCGCGGGCCACAGCACTCTTACTGTGTCGTCGCCTTTTTGCACTTCAATGTAGATGTCGGTGGAGAGCCTCTGTAGATCATTCAAGTCACCACTGCCTCGGGCGCTCGGCATCAATTTCGTCCACCAGGATGCTCTAGGCGTAGCCGGTACTGCTGAAGTCCGAGCTCCGAGCGACCGATCGCGTGACGACGATATGCCGGACACGGCCACCTCAGGTGTCGGGGCAGCATCATGCCCGGACGAAACGCCATTGGCTAGCGATGCAGATGGCGCATCGACCGATGATGCATCAAGGGATGGCGATGTACCAGCACGAGCACGGGCGTTAAGATTGGCGCCAAATTCCTCCCACATGCGGTCGGCTTTCGTTTTCATGACCGTCAGGCCAAAGCTCCCAAGTCGGCCGAAAACCTCGACTTTGATCTTCATCGTCAGTTCGGTGCGACCGTCAGACTGTTCCGCCAGCATCAACTCGCTCGACTGCTTGAGCGAGCTCCCCACGGACGAATCCTCGCCCGTTCCTTCGCTTTTGAGGTAGTAGGGGGCCCTCGTCTCGAGCACAGTAGTTCTGATCTTGAACCGTGCGGCAATAAATGAAATCTTCACCTTCACGCTTGCCAGATACTCGACGTCGCTGAGCACCTCGACGGATTCTGTTCCCGGCACACATCCCGCCATGACTTGCGGGTCAAGCAACAGATCCCAAACTCGTGAAATCGGGGCATCGATTACAACTTTCTTGTCAAAGTCCACGCATCTTCTCCGCAGCAACCAATATCGATTCCACTATTCCCACGTAGCCGGTGCAGCGGCACAAATTTCCATTCAAGCCGTCACGCACCTGCTCCTCCGTCGGGTTCGGATTGTCGTTTAACATTGCGCAAGCAGTCATCAGAAAGCCTGGCGTACAGTATCCGCACTGCAGACCGCCGTGCTCCATGAAGGCTTGCTGCAACGGATGAAGAACGCCGTCTTGTGCGAGTCCCTCCACAGTCGTCACTTCACGTCCCGTTGCCTGAAGCGCCAGCGTCAAACAGGACTTCACCGCATCGCCGTCGATTAGCACCGTGCACGCACCGCAGACGCCGGTCTCACATCCGCGTTTCGTGCCGGTTAAATGCAAATCATCGCGAAGCAGATCGGACAACAACCGGCGAGACGGTATTTCGACCGTATGCGCCTGGCCATTCACTACCAAGTCAATCGAACTCTTACTCACAATGTAACGTCCTCCGCCGCGTTTTGTACGTCAAACAGATCTTGAAGTGACCGGCGACTGACCACCTCGATCATCTTGCGACGATAGTCGCCCGCACCCCTCATGTCGGATATGGGTTCGATGTCGCTCGCGAGGATATGTGCCGCCTCGGCGGCCACATCGGCCGTCACCCTCTTACCCGCAAGGAAGGTTTCGCAGCGCCGTCCCCGGGTCGGAACCGGCGTCGACGCGCCAACCACGACTCGCGCCCCCTGACAAACTCCTCCCGCCTGAGTGACGGTGATTGCGACATTGACAAGCGGGCGATGCTCCGCGGCAGTCCGTAAAAACCGCACGTGGCGGCCCGATGTAAATGAGGCCGGCGGAACGCGTATTTCCGTGACGATCTCATCAGGCTCTAATGCCGTCGTGTAGTAGTCGACGAGAAACTCCTCGATCGACAATTCCCGCTGTCTGCCAACGCCTTCCAATACGACGCGCGCGTCTAGCGCCATCAAGCAACTCGGCGGATCCGTCGCCGGATCGGCATAACACAAGTTGCCGCCGATCGTCCCTTGGTTGCGAACCTGCGGGTTGGCAACGTGGGCCGCCATCTCTGCAAGCATCGGAAATTTATCGCCAATCAACTTCGAACGGGCGACCTCGGCATGAAGGGTCAGCGGACCAATGTGCAGACCGAACTTCTCATCGTATGACACGCCGCGAAGCTTTCTAATCTTGCCAAGTGCAATGAGATACGCCGGGCTCAGCATCCTCTGGCGCATAGCCAACATCAGCGCCGTTCCTCCGGCGATCATCCGGCAATCGTCCTGGTGGTCCACCAACATCTTGCATGCCTCTTGCACCGACGTCGGCTCGAGATACTCAAACTCCCGCATGTTCCGACTCCGTCTCGCTGACCTCTAGTTTCTTCAATTCGGCGAGCCCTGCAAGGATCTTTTCAGGCGTAATCGGCAGTGCATTGATCCGAACACCGATGGCGTCGAACACAGCGTTTGCGATGGCACCCGCGCCCGGAACGATGGAAGTCTCGCTCGCGCCCTTGGCCCCATAGGGGCCATTGGGGTCGATCGACTCAATGATTCCCGATCGAATAGTTGGAATTGAATCTGCGGTCGGCATCGTGTAGTCCGCAAAGTTTCCGTTCATCAACTGGCAATCCTGGTAATGGAGATGCTCATAGAGGGTCCATCCAATGCCCTGCGTGACAGCTCCGCAGCTCTGGCCGTGGACGGCGAGGGGGTTCAACGCCTTACCGCAATCGTCAGAAATATAGGTGTCCACAATCGAAACTCTGCCCGTTTCCACGTCCACCTCAACTTCGACGCCTTGCGCTGCAAACGAATAAGCGGGCGCGACATTGCCGTACTGTTCCGAGTTCGCTAGCACCGTTGGTGGATCATAGGTCGCCGTGACCTGAAGTCCTTCGCCGCCGTGTCGATAGATGTGCAGGCGCGCGAGATCGCCATAAGAGACTCGCACAAGTCCCGATTCGGATGTGCCAGACGATTCGCCAAAGATCTCGCCGTTCTCGAATTGCAACTTCGCTTCAGGCACACCGAGCTTGATAGCGGCCAAGGCGAGCAACTTGCCAAGGACCTCCTTTGAAGCCTTGATGGCCGCCGGGCCTGCCGTGACGGTCACCCGTGACGCGACAGAACCGAGTCCATAGGGCGACGAATCCGTGTCAAGGGCCATCACGGTCACGTGGGAGATCGGTATCGACAACTCGTGAGCACAAATCTGGGCAAGCATCGTATTCGCGCCCTGCCCTATGTCCGCTTCTCCGGTGAATAGCATGACGCGGCCATCGGGACTCATTTTGAGGACGACGGTCGAGCCGTCCCAATTGCCCATTGCCCGGTTTCCGCTGACATGTATCGCAGCGCCAACACCAATGCCTCGGCGCTTAGAACCAGTTCCTTTGGACCTGCGCCGCTTCTCGTCCCAATCCATCTCCTTGCGCACCTGTGCCAGGCACTCGGTCAGGCCGCTGCTGCCGACCTGGAACCCATGCACGGTCACATCACCTGACCTCACCGCGTTCAGCGTGTGCAAATCAATGGGATCCATGCCAATTCTGTCCGCCAGAACGCTCAGATGGCTACTTACGCAAAAGGTCATCTGCGTTCCGCCGAAGCCCCGAAAAGCACCACGTGGCGGACAGTTCGTGTAGACAAGCGTGGCGTGCGACCTGACGTTCTTCAGCGTGTGATGCATGTTGTCACTGCGCATCACCGACACTTGCAGTACCTCCGGCGCCAAGCCTGCATATGCCCCGCATTCGGCTATGATTCGCACGTCCTTTGCTACGATGACACCGTGCGCATCCACGCCCATCTTGAGCCAAATGCGTTCGGGGACGCTTGCTCTCGCCCCCTGAAAGTCGTCGAGGCGACTGTTCAGAAATCGGACGGGCCGACGTGTTTTTGTCGCGACCCATGCACAAATGAGGCTATTGCACTCCTCAACCGTCTTCCCCCCAAATCCACCCCCGGTGGTCGCCTGAATGACACGAATGCTGGAAACCGGGCGATCCAGCGCCTCGGCAAACCGCATGCGCTGCAGAAAAGGCATTTGGGTCGGAGTCCAAACGTTCAGCCGGTCATTGCTTCCCACCCACGCGACTGTAGCCATCGGCTCGAGATAGCCAGGATATTGAGAATGGGTTTCATATGTGGCTTCGTACACGGCAACTGCGGTCTCGAACGCCTTGTCTACGTCGCCCTTGCAGATATCGTATTCATGAGCGATGTTGCCAGTGCCTTGATGGACTTCTATTGTGCCTTGCAATAGGGCATGTGCCGGGTTCAGGACAGCGGGCAGTTCTTCATATTCGACGCGTATTAAATCGAGTGCATCCTTTGCGGTATCTTCGTCCACTGCAGCAACGGCCACCACTTCTTCGCCGATAAAACGCACCTTGCCCGTGGCAAGAACGCGATGTTGCTTATGCATTACACCAGAGAGACGCTCAGGTGTGTCCTCGCCCGTCAGAACAAGGTGCACCCCCGGAAGCGCACGGGCGGCGGCAGTGTCGATATGCACAATGCGTGCGTGTGCGTGCGGGCTTCGCAGCACTTTGAGGTGCAGCATCCCCGGCATCTTGAGGTCGCCTCCGTATAGCGCGACGCCCATGACTTTGTCACGCGCAGTCACCTGCGGTGTCTCATGGCCAATGGTTGTTTGTTTCATTTCTGACTCCAGTGAAGCGGCGGCTTAAAGGACACGCTGTCCCTGAATGCACCGTTGACTCGCAGCATGTGTGTGGCCGGGTGCGGCACCGCCGTTGGCCACTCATTCTTGCTAGCGAAAATCCGGCAAGCAACCACCGCAAGACCCTCAAAGGTTGCCGAACGTCCGAGAACTCGTATCCGTGCGGACCTCCTGAAAGCACTGCAGAGCGAATCCTTTTCTTGTTCTTATTCACGCCTGCGCGCGTAGCGACACGCCCCCTGCGAGCGCGTGCGCAGATCCATTCCGATTGCTCAGTCAGGCACTTTCTCAGTCATAAAGCGTCCGTCGGGGGCCTTGGCATTCTTCTGACGGCGCGTGTGACCATCGAGGCCGCCATCGATCGCCCATTCCGCAAACATCGTCGGGCTCGGCTCGAACTCCCGCGGCTGCCACTTCGAAGTCAAGATATCCTCGTCCGAGTAATACTCGATCAACCCGCCGGCTGGATTGTCGAAATACCAGAAGTACG
>NZ_JNFG01000012.1 GCF_000729995.1 Caballeronia sordidicola
GTAGCAACGAGAATACGAACGGCCTGCTACGTCAGTACTTCCCTAAAGGCACACGCCTGGATGGTTATTCACAAGCCGAGTTGAACAAGGTCGCCGCACTTCTGAATGGAAGACCACGTAAAACCCTCGACTTTATGACGCCCGCCGATAAACTTGCAGAAGTTATAGGTGTTGCGACCACCAGTTGAATCCGCCCGTGCCGCCACGCACAGTGGCTAATAGTGATAAAGAGAAAAGCCAACTCAAGCAGACCACTAACATTGAAAGCAGCAACCCGGCAATGACCCCGACCGCTAACGCAGGAACCCAGCAACCCGGCATAGACCCCGACCGCTAACCCTGGAACCTGGCTCCCCGACACCATCCCCGACCGCTAACCCTGGAACCCGGCCCCTAAGCCCGTACCACCAACACCCCCCCTCCAACCCCCAGTGCGAACGATCCAACCCATCATGACATCAGTGCGAGGTCTTCGTCGCGGTTCTTAGGCTGCGAAACCTTGACCACATCATGAACACCAGGCCGGCCCGGCGCCCTGAAAAACTCGGCGCAGAAATCGACGAACATCCTGAGCCTTGCCGGAAGCAATTCCCGGTGCGAATAGAACAGACATATTTCAACGCTGCTGTCCGATGTCGTGCATTCCGGCAGGACGTGCACGAGATTCCCCATGTCGATATCTTCGCGAACCATGGTTTCAGGCAACGTGGCAATGCCGGTCCCGGTCAGCGCCGCTGCCCGCAGCAGTACTTCGTTGCCGTCCATTGACGACATGGGAGACACGCTCACTCTTCGGCCATCCTCACGCAGATCGATGAAATCCGCGTTCTTCTTCCTCGACTCCGGGTCGACCAGCAGAAAGTGACTGGCGAGCTGCGAAGCGGTTTCCGGCGTACCGTATTGCAACAGATAAGTGGGTGAAGCGACAAGAATGCGCGGCGACCTGGACAGCGTCCGGCGAATCACCGCGGATTGCTCCACCAGATGAGGCGGAAGAATCGCTATATCGAAGCGGCCGTCATACAGATTCGCGGCGCCATCCTGAACGGAAACAACGAGACTCACATCGGGCGCAATGGCGTGATAGCCGCGCACCAAACGGGAGAATGTTTCGCATACCAGCATCGGGTGCACAACAAGCCGCAGTCTTCCGCCGTTGACCTCATGCTCCCGCGAGATGCGACGGTTTGCTTCATCGAGCTCTTCAAGCAATCGGCAGCAAATCAGATAGTACGGTTGTGCCGCTTCTGTCAAAGAGACGGACCTTGTTGTCCTGAGCAAGACTCTTGTCTGGATGCATACTTCGAGCTTGGCGATCGCTTTCGATATTGACCCGGTGGTCACATTCAAGGATTCGGCGGCCTTGCTGAAACTTTGATACCGCGCGGCCGCAACGAATGCACGCAACATGTAAAGCTGATCCATCTCGCACCTCACAGGCAAATTCACGAAGGGAGTATTCGGCCGCTCAGAACTGCAAAGATGACGAAATCTCAAGCGCCCGTCTGTGCGCGTAACCGAAGTCGAAGGTTCGCTTGCGGCTTGCACGCTGTCTGAGGCGGTGCCGGAATTAGCTGAGAGTCGTGCAATGTTCGGCCGAGGATTGAAGCGTAAGCGCGAACGCCGCGCGGTTCTATCGTCCGATGTGATGTGATGCGTTGTGCCGTCGCATGTTTGTCTAATACGTTCGGATGCTTTAAACCAGGCGGCGCGCCAGGCGGTGGCTCGACGGACCTTCGGTTAGCTTACTTGCGCAGTATTTCGTCAATCAGCACGAGCAGCCGCGCGTCGTCCACGGGCTTTGGGAAAAAACCGGCGGCGCCGCCAACGGCGGCTCGCTCAAGAAGCTCCTGCGTCGCGTAAGCAGTGATAAAAATGACAGGAACGGGCCGCTTCCAAAGCTTGATCGACTCAAGCAGCGCAAAGCCGTCCATGCCCGGCATGTGGATATCGGCGACAACAAGCTTCAGTTTCGACCGGTGCGCATCCCTTAGAAGAAGGTCGGCGGACGCATAGACAATGACCTTCCAGTCTGCGGAACGAAGCAAACTGGATGCCGCCATGCGGACGGATTCGTCGTCGTCCACCACCCCGATAACTGCAGAAGAGCGCTTTGATCTCATCTCGAGCCCGCAGGCCAGCCAAAGAAGGATTCAGGAAAATCGAATCTTCCACGCAAATTACCGGCCTGCGGACGAGGCGACAATAAGACCTTCGAATGATTTTAGTGACAGTTCGTATTAGGAGCGTTATCCGAAATCAATCCCGGTGGCGAGCGGGTGGCGACGGCGCAGCGACTGCAGGTGCGTCTACCTGGCGCCCTGGTGCAAGGGCTGCACCTGCTGCAACTTCCTGACGACATCGGGCACCGAGCGCGCATTTAGCTTGTGCATGGCTTGCGCGCGATGGATCTTGACCGTCACCTCGCTAAGACACAGGCGGTCGGCTATCTGCTTGTTCAACAGCCCATCGGCGACCAGCCTGATGACTTCCCGCTCGCGTGCTGTCAGCAAATCGTAGGTTTGACGGATGCCGGCGACAATCTTTTCCTGATGCTTCAATTCGCTATCCCTTTTCAGGGCGGCGGCGATTGTATCGATAAGATCCTGATCCTTGAACGGCTTTGTCATGAAATCGAAAGCACCCGCCTTCATGGCCTTGACGGACATCTCGATGTCACCGTGTCCCGTCAGGAATATGACAGGGAATCGGACACTTTCCTTGAATGGGTCCTGCTGCAGGGTCAGGCCGCTCCTGCCCCGCAGCCGAACGTCAAGAATGAGACAACTCGGCACGTCCGGCATGTCCGTGGCTAGAAAATCGTCGGCCGATTCGAATGCCCGCACTTGAATTCCGACTGACATGAGCAGAGAGGTCAGGGAGCCTCGAATAGACTCGTCGTCGTCGACCACATAAACGATCGAGTCCGGCAATGATTCACTTCCCGCCTCAACGTTGTCGTGTGTCATCGCCCCATCTTCGGAAAGTTTGTTGCGGCAAGCCGACGCCGATACCTTCCGTATGGTAAGCAATGCACGCGCTTATCGCTACCTATTGCGCAACGTCATTCCTATTTGTCATTGCGCCTTCATGACCGGGCGATAAAGAAAGACGCTGTTTCCTCCTATGAATAGAGCGGTGAACGAAGCATTCAAAGCGGCTTCGCCGCGAGTATCGCTGAAGCAAGAATCATGGCACCGGCGTTCACCGGTGGAGGATTCGAGTGGCGCGGATGATAGATCCGGTCACCCCGGTTTATCTGCGCCCCGCTCATTGCGCAGACGCCGGAAACCTTTGCGTTTGCGCCCATCCATATCTGGGCGGCATAGGAACAGCTCGTCGAATCTCGCCAGGCAATCGTGATAGTCGAGGAGCTTGTCCGCTCAACGAGACTGACCACACGATGCAGCGAAGCTCCGGTTGTGCAAGGGTCGTCGTGGCCAACAGCCGGGCCGCGTCTCGCCCTGAGCGACGGCTTGTGGCAGATGTTCGGAAGTGGTGATCCGCGAGACAGGAGTCGTATCGTCTGGATCCATGGATTGGTTTGACCGGCAAGCATTGTTCAGACTCCTGATGAAAAGTGGCGTCTCATTTTCGCGGCCAAAGTTCCAAGGCTCGCGCGAACACGTTTGGTGCGCAGAGCGGCTGCCCCGTCGCTCCTTCGTTTCGAGGCTGACGGTTGCCGTGTTGCGGTAAGGTAATCAATCCCGCGCTTCTTTTCTAGTCGTCCGAGCGGATGCGCGATTCATCTCATCGTCCGCCCGCGTCATACCTTGGGATAGGCATGTTCTGAAGACTCAATGTGCATATGACGAACGAGATGGCGTCAATGACGCAGTGCGGCCCTTGCGGCCACGCAACTGCGGACGTATCCGGACGTGATGCATCTGCCGTACGTTGGTATGAGATTCTCAACCGAAGAGCGGTTGCGTGACATCCCTTCGATGATTGGTCTGCCGACAGGGGTGTCACCGGATTCAATAGCTCGTGAGCGGCGCGGCTTGCCGCTCGCGGGGACACCGCTTAAATCCGCGGATCGAAATCGAACTCGAGTCTGATGCCACCGGGCTCGTACACCATCGTGTGCCGCTTGGGTCCTTCCCCCAGATTTTCCGGCGCGAACTCGGCCACCACGCCGGGCCATCCTGAGACGCGCGCAAAGACATCGTTAAGCGCCTCTTCACTGCCTACGCGTAACGCGAGGTGGTGCAGGCCGACATTGGTCTTGCGGTCGAACGCAACCAGCTTGTCCTGATTCGTCACCTGCCAGAGCGTCAGCACGACGTGGCCATCGGACACAAAGGCCGCGGGGTACGCGGGACGCTCTCCCACCAGGTTCCAGCCAAGGCACTGAATGAAGAAGTCCCGCGTGTCGTCCAGGTTGTGAACCGCCAGCCCAATATGGTCGATTCCGCTCGTCAGAGGTTTGCCATCCATTGTCATTTTCTCCGTTTATAACTAAACGATGGCGCCGTGGGACGACAGTCCGGCGAACGCCTCTATTTCAAGCCTTGCTCCCTGCGATATTCGTCAGCCGGTAGACCGCCGCAGCCCCGGTTTCGACGCATGGCTTCGCGCGCTCCTTGATCGTAGATGACGAACCGGCCGTCGTCCAGCGCCGGCGTCCCGGTATGTGGGCCGGTGCCTGGTATTGCTTGGCCGCGCTTAGTGCCCGGCGCTCTGGCCGCCGTCGACGTGCAGGATTTCGCCGGTGACGAACGGGGCGGATTCCAGATACACGATCGCGTTGACGATGTTCATGTTCAGGCCCATGACCGTTGCATAGTCTTCCGCGGTGTAGCTGGTAAAGGGCTTCGCGACGAAGATGCCGGCGTTGTTGACGAGCGTATCGACGCGGCCGAAGTGCTTCACGGCTTCGCTGATCACGCGGCGAGCGGTGTCGGGGTCGGCAATGTCGCCGGCCACGGTGACGATGTTGGGGTCTTCCGACGGCTTGATGCTGCGCGCAGTGGCGACGACGCGATAGTTGAGCTTGCGGAAAGCCTTGACGACTTCCGCGCCGATGCCTTGCGACGCGCCGGAACGACAATGACCTTGTGTGAGGTGCTCATGGTAGTCCTCCAAATCAATTGAGGGGGTTCTGTTGTCGAGCGCTATCCGCGAAAAGGAAGCCTCGCCCGCGGGCGGGGAAAATGAGGCTGAATGCGTTGCGTGAATTACTTGCCCGGTTGAGTGACTTCACCGGTGTACCGGTCGAGATTGCCGCCTTCCTGAGGCTAAGGACATGCGCGGAAGAAATAACGTGAGTGACGTCCGGTCTACACGACTCAGTGTAGGCACCCGCTCAGCAGATACCAATGAGGATCACTGCATCGGTCAATCAAGAATCAGGGCACCATATTGAGCGATGCGAAGTAATACGGGGTGAGTCAATAGCCGACTTTCGTCGTAGCGTGGCGTCTCGCGACGGATTTGTTCGTGACCGACACAAGTGTTGTTCTAACTTGGCCGTTTACCCGGAAGGCAAGCTTCCGCAGAATCAATACAAGCACTGCGAACTGCGGTTTGCGGTCGGTCGAGGCTATAACGATGTGAGGCTTGCCAACAGGCGGCCTCTAAAGACGGCTCAATTGGACAATAGTGAAAGTGTTTGCCCAGGGTATTGCGTAGCTGCCGCACTCATCGCTCCGCCTAATCGGTTCACTTAATCATACTAATTGCCAACAGGAGCTTGTATGCCTGACGATATCCTTCCCCAAACCCCATCGCGTCGGCGCTTTATCGGCGTGGCGGCGGCAGCCGTTGTTGCGGGCTCGCTGAGCCGGCTCGCTTTCGCGGACACGAATCAATCCATCGCTGAAGTCGCACATTCGAGCGGCGGTGACAAGACCGCCATTCGTCCGCTTCACGTGCATGCGCCGGAATCTCAACTTATCGACTTGAAAAGGCGTGTCAAGGCGACCCGGTGGCCCGAGCGGGAAACGGTGACTGATGCGTCGCAAGGCGTGCAGCTCGCGACCATGCAGAAGCTCGCAGCGTATTGGGCGAGCAGCTATGACTGGCGCAAAGTGGAGGCGAGGCTGAACGCTCTGCCGCAATTCGTCACTGAGATCGATGGCCTCGATATTCATTTCATCCATGTTCGCTCGAAAGACGCCAATGCGTTGCCGGTGATCGTCACGCACGGGTGGCCCGGCTCGATCATCGAGCAGTTGAAGATCATCGGTCCGTTGACCAATCCGACGGCCCATGGCAATGCGGCATCGGACGCTTTCGACATCGTGATTCCGTCACTCCCGGGCTACGGGTTCTCAGGCAAGCCGACAATGACCGGCTGGGATCCTCAGCGGATCGCACGCGCCTGGGTGGTCCTGATGAAGCGTCTCGGATACACGCGATATGTCGCACAAGGCGGCGATTGGGGGAATGCCGTGACGGAGCAGTTGGCCCTGCTGGCACCGCCTGAACTGCTCGGCATTCACACCAACATGCCGGCTACCGTGCCGGACAATATTGCAGAGGCACTCAAGCAGGGCGAGCCGGCGCCGGCAGGCCTCGCACCCGACGAGAAGCACGCCTTCGATCAGCTCGACTATTTCTACAAGCATGGCCTCGGCTACGCCCAGGAGATGACGGGCCGCCCGCAGACGCTGTATGGAATTGAAGACTCACCGGTCGGGCTCGCCGCGTGGATGCTCGACCACGATGCCGCCAGCCAGGCACTTATCGCACGCGTGTTCAACGGTCAGACTGAGGGGCTTTCGCGAGACGACGTTCTGGATAACGTGACACTGTATTGGCTCACGAACACGGGCGTTTCTTCGGCGCGTTTGTATTGGGAAAACAAGCTTAATTTCTTTGCGCCCAAGCACGTTGAGATTCCCGTTGCGGTCAGCGTCTTTCCAGATGAAATCTACGCCGCCCCGCAGAGCTGGACAGAGAAGGCGTATCCCAAGCTGATTCACTATAACCGCCTTCCTAAAGGCGGACACTTTGCGGCCTGGGAGCAGCCGCAAGCCTTCTCTGAAGAGCTTCGCGTGAGCTTCCGCACACTGCGCTGAACGCAATGCCACGCAAGGAGGCGGGCGACGCAGTTCGTGGTCGCCCGCGGGGTCGCGGCTGATTGCGCCGCGAGTTAGCGCTCGATCGACGTCATGGCGGCCTTGCACTATGCGTGGGTCGCGCAATCGCACTCAGGAGGTCCTTCGCAATGAATGGTTTTATCAGCAATTCATTAGTTGAACCGCCGAGGTCATCGCATTGCATGTACCATCCAGGATAGGGCGGAGTGGGCCGTGAACGGAGTGTTCCGTGAGTCTTCACAACGTCCGTAGGTGTGCCTTCATCGCCAACGCGGGGCGCTTGCTGCGTATCAACGAGGCAGATGCGCCCCGGGGGCTCGAGAACTGGGAAATCAGTTGGGTCAACCGTCACAACACCTGAGGGGATCACGATGCAACGGAGAAATTTCATACGTGCAGCCGCCGGCGCTTGCGCTGCTACCGGTCTTTCGTTGTCCGTGCTGACGACCACGGACAGTCAGGCGGCCACGAGCGAGACGAACGCGGCGAAGCGGCGATCGATTGACGCAAAGGTGCAGGGCACAATCTCGCGACTCTATTCGATCGTCAAGGGTTCGCGGGAGCTTGTCGCGAAGGCGAACGGCGTGCTGGTGTTTCCCTCCGTGCTTCAGGCCGGCTTCGTCGTAGGTGGTCAATATGGCGAAGGTGCGTTGCGGGTCGGCGGGAAGTCGGTTGGGTACTACAGTACGGTGTCCGGATCCTTTGGCTTTCAGGCAGGTGCCCAGTCGAAGGCGATCATCTTCCTGTTCATGACACGCGATGCACTAGGCAGCTTCCGTAACTCGAAGGGGTGGTCCGCCGGAGGGGAAGGCTCGGTCGCGCTTGTGAAGGTCGGTGCGAATGGGGCGATCGACACGACCACGGCAACCGCGCCGGTCGAAGTGATAGTCCTGACCAATGCGGGTCTCATGGGTGACGTCTCGCTCTCAGGTACCAAGGTGTCGCGCCTGAATATTTGATGACCGGGTTGGTCGTCGCGTTTATAGAGGCTCCAGTGGTCGGGACATGCGCGCGGGCTTGATGGCCCGCGCCGGATTAGGCCTAGGCCTGCAGGACCTCGAGCAGCGCCTTGGCAGTCGGGCCCGATGAGGCCGGGTTCTGGCCGGTGATCAACCGCCCGTCGGTAATGGTGAGCACGGCCCAGTTTTCCACCTTTTCAAAGTGGCCGCCCAGACGCTTGAGTTCATCCTCCACAAGGAACGGCATGACCTTGGTCAGGCCCACGGCTTCTTCCTCATCATTGGTAAAGCTGGTGACGCGCTTTCCCTTGACGAGAGGCTGTCCCTCGTAGGTAGCCTTGAGCAGCACACAAGGCCCATGACAGACCGCGGCGACCGGCTTGCCGGCATTGTAGAAATCCTCGATCAAGGAAATCGATTTCTTGTCATTGGTCAGGTCCCACATCGGTCCATGGCCACCGGCATAGAAGATCGTGTTGTAGTCGTCCGCCTTGACGTCGGCAAGCTTGACGCTATTGGCCAAGGCCTTCTGGGTCGCGGCGTCCTTCTTGAAGCGTTCCATGGTGTCGGTCTGATTATCCGGATCGTCGCTCTTGGGATCGATCGGTGGCTGGCCGCCCTTGGGCGAGGCCACTGTAACCTCTGCGCCGGCGTCCGTGAACACGTAGTACGGGGCCGTGAACTCTTCAAGCCAGAAGCCGGTCGGCTTGCCGGTATCTCCAAGCACGTTGTGCGAAGTCAAAACCAACAGGATTTTCATTGCCAGTCTCCGTTCATTGAGGCGCATGCCTGAACGCGGCATCGCCCAAGGGAATTCCCGAAGTGGAAGTCGTTGCTCAGATCAGATATTCACTATCCTCACCTTGCAGGGAAGATTAGCCCGCGCGGGTTGGTGCACGGGAGCACCGGTCGCGATGACGAGGACGCTGCCATAAGGGCCTGCTATCGCGGACACACAGCTTGTATTTGACGCCCACGCCCGGGTCGTGCGCTATCTGTCGATGGTATGGCCGGACCATGCGATGGTATGAATGGACTCGGCCACTAGTCTTGAACGCCTCAGGGGAAGCCGTTGCAGGCACGGCTCTCGCATGACGACTACGTTGCCGTGTTCCTGCTGGAATCAATATGCGAACCTCCCAACTTAATCCCGCGTCAATGCAGACCGTCCTGTTTGGCGTAGGTCGACTCCCACCCGCCGCCGAGCACCTTGCATAGGGTGATCAGGTTCGCGGCTGCGTCGGCCTTGCTTTGCTCAAGATTGCTCTGTGCGTCGAGCAACTGTTTCTGCACATTAAGTACGTTCAGAAAGTCGACCGCGCCTGCCTTGTACCGTTTCTCCGCAATCGACAGCGCGTTCTGATTCAGGCTCACGACCTTTTTCAGGCGATCGCGGCGCCGCTGTTCAGCGTCGTAGACAACAAGCGCATCGTCCACCTCTCGCCACGCATCGAGTACGGTGCGTTTGTAGAGAATCGCAGCCTCCTGCTGTTGTGCCTCGCGCAAGTGAAGCGTTCCCGTGAGGCGTCCGCCTTCGAAGATGGGAAGCGAGATTGACGGTCCCAGGACATACTGGCCCGATGCCCACGTAGCGAGATTCGACAGTTGCAGGCTCTGGAATCCGGCGCTGCCGTTCAGCGATATGCGTGGGTAGAAGTCGGCCTTCGCCATGCCAATCGACGCCGTGGCCGCGTGCAGTTGCGCCTCGGCTTTGCGGATGTCGGGGCGGCGTTGCACGAGTTCCGATGGAAGCCCGATGGGCACCTGTTCAGGCAGTGCCGGAACATCACGAGGCTCGGCGAGCATCTGTTCCAATGCGTGAGGTTCCTTCGCCAGTAGCAGGCCGATCGCATTGATCGTTGTCTCGGAACGCGATTCGAGTGTCGGGATCAGGCTTTCGATTGACTCGGCCAGCGCCGAAGCGTTATCCACGTCCAGATTCGTCACCACGCCTTCATGTACCCGCTTTTCCGTGAGCGTCGTTGCGTTGCGGGCGATCTCCAGGTTCTGTTTCGCGATCTGAAGCAAAGCTTGCGTGTCACGCAACTGAACGTAGTCTCGCGCGAGTTCAGCGCGGGCCGACAACAGGACCGCGTTACGGTCCTCGTATGAGGCATCGGATAAAGCAGTCGCGGCCTCGACACCGCGACGGGCGCCGCCCCAGATGTCGATTTCCCAGGATGCATCGAAACCGAACTGATAAAGGTTGTAAGGCGGCGAACCCTTGGAGCCCGGCAGCGGCGCCACGCCAAGCCCCGTGTTGCCCGCCGCCGACTGCTGACTTTGGAGCGGGGGGACGCCAAGCAACGAGAGAATACCGTTCGGACTTCCGCGCTCGCGGTTGTAGGATGCGTCGCCGTTCAGCGTCGGATATTCCGCGGCGCCGGCAATCCGTTGCTCCGCTCGGCTTTGCCGCAGACGTGCCGACGCCGCCGCGACGTCAAGGTTCGCATCGGTCAGTTGTTGTTCCAGCGAGTCCAGCGTCGGGTCATTGAACAGCGTCCACCATTCGGGACTTAATTCGGATTCCACAGCTTGGCTGGTGGCTAGCGCAGCCTGAGTGCGGTTAAACACGTCAGGCGTACTTGTCTGCGGACGTTCGAAGTCCGGGCCGACCAGGCAGCCGGTAAGCGCGAAGCACAGCGACACCGCGAGCGCCGGCGTGCGGATGGAGAATTCGCTCGCATTCATTTCGCGTCTGCTCCTGCGACCCGCGTATCGGCACTCTTGCCAACGGCGACCTCTGTTTCGACCGACAACCCCACGCTCAATTTGGACGCAGCCTCTTGTCCCCGGTCGATCGTGATCTTGACAGGCACGCGCTGGACGACCTTGGTGAAGTTGCCCGTTGCGTTGTCGGGCTCGATCGGCGAGAAGCTCAAGCCTGTAGCCGGGGCGAGACTATCGACGTGTCCTTTGATTACGACGCCCGGGAACGTGTCGACCGTGATCCGCACGGTCTGGCCGGGGCGCATGTTGGTGAGCTGATTTTCCTGGAAGTTGGCGATTACATAAGCTTCCGAAAGCGGAACGATCGCGAGCAGCGGCGTGCCCGTTGTAACGAATGCGCCGACCCGCACCGAGCGACGTCCAACCTTGCCGTCGACCGGCGCGGGAATCTGCGTGTAGGACAGGTTGAGCCTGGCCTGTTCGAGCACCGCCTCGGCCCGTCCAAGCGCGCCTGCCGCCTTGTTGCGCTCGGTATTCAACACCGCCAGGTTCTGTTCGGTCGTGCTCAGCGCGGCCCGATCGTGGGCCTGCTGCGCGAGCTGCTCGGCAAGCGTGCTGGACGCTTGCTGCTGCTCCTGAGCCGTTCCTGCGCCGGATTCCGAGAGATTCTGATACCGCGATGCGTTTTGCCGCGCAAACGCGATCGACGCCTCGTCGGACTTAAGCGTCGCGCGCGCCTGGTCTACGAGCGAAGGCTGGCGCGCGATCTCGGCCTCGTAGTTTGCAACCGACGCCTTTTCCGCAGTCACGTCCGCTTCCGCGCTCATCAATGCGGCCTTGAAGTCACGGTCATCAATGCGCACCAGCAACTGCCCGGCTTTCACCTGCTGGTTGTCTTCCACGAGCACCTCTGAAATCTGACCGGCGATACGGGGTGCCACCAGCGTGAAATCCGCCACTACATAGGCATCGTTGGTGGTCTCGCTAGTCGCGTGGGACAGTAGCCTTATACAAGCCCATATCGCGATCACAAGGATGACCACATACGCGACAAGACGAATTGTCTTCGGAGAGGGTCGAGTGACAGGTGACATATATATTGTCGCTTAGCGGGGAGGGGGCGGCGTAGTGCACCAGGGCGGATAAATACGCACGGGTAGCACTGGAATAATGAGCAGAAAGGCGACGGCGATGCCGGCCATCACGCGGTAGAGATCCGCTGACGTCAACACTTCGGCCTGCTCATGAATCCGGTGCGCGAGTGCGCCCAGGCCATGAGTTGCATCGATGCTTTGGCCGGCAATTAACGCCTTGTTGCCCAACCGGTCCACCAGCATGCTCGAATGATAGTGCTCGCGCGCCGTCCCCACCCCTTCGATAAGACCGTTTGCCACAGCCGCCGCAAATGTCTTGAGCGAGTTGACCATGGCCGAAGCAAATGGACCCTCGGTCGGGGCCAAGCCCGTCGTGATGCCCATCAGGATCGCCATGATCAGCATGGGTTGCGCGACAATCTGTATTGATTGAAGCCAGTAAAAGTTGTCGCGAATCCACTCGGAGGTCACGAAACTCCCCATGAAGAACGTGACCGCCATCAGGCCAAGTCCAATGGCCATGACCCAGCGGTGGTCGACTTTCCGAAGATTCAGGAGAGCGGCGGCCGCAGGCAGCGAAAGCAACAGAGGAATTGCTACCAGCAAAGACAGTGGCGTGGTTTGCAGCGGCCGGTAACCGTGAATATGCGCGAGATATTGGCCGGGTATGGCGGCAACGCTAACCAGCAGGAAAGCCGCGCCTCCCAGTGTCATAAGCCCGTGCGTGAAGTTTCTGCGAGCGAACAGTTGCAGCTTGAAGAATGGCAGCGGATGAAACCACTCATTGATCAGGAATGCTACAAACAATAGCGTACCGCCACAAAACATTGCGGAGATAAACGTGGAATTCAGCCAGTCGAGGCGGTCCCCCTGCAGAAGGCCAATGACGAGCATGGCGATGGCGGGGTATCCCAGCAGGAGTCCGAGCCAGTTGAACGATTGAAAGCGTTCGAGTTTAAGGGGATCTGCGGGAAGCCCCTTGTAGATCGCCACACAGCTCAATAAACCAAGCGGCACGATTTGCCAGAATGTCATTCGCCAACTGACATATTCTGTCCATAAGGCTGCAAGGGGCGTACCCAGCGACGGCCCGAACGTCGCAGTGAGTGCATATCCGGCGAGTCCGTATAACTTGATGTTTGGGGGAAGATATCTTAGCGCCACGATGATCAACATCGGCGGCAAACATCCGTTGGCAACACCCTGTAGCCCACGCAACACGTAGAACGTCTGCAGGTTCGGCGCCAAGGGACAGAGGACTCCAAGCAACATCAGGGCGAGCACGGCACCGATCGTAAACCGCTTCAGCGTGAACGTTATCCCGAACCACGGGGCGAATGCCATCGTCGCTGCGTTCGTGGCCTCGTAGATAGTGGTGACCCAGGTGCCGTCGTCACCGCCAATGGAGAGCGCGCCGCGAATGTCCGCCAGCGCCGCTGCGGTGACCTGTTCATTCAATATGGCCAGTAGCGACGCCAGCAGCATGCCGACCAGGCCGACAGCAATGCGAAGCGGGAGCTCGGGTTCCTGGGCCGTTTGTTGTACAGGAGTCTCTGCCTCGCGCGCAGGAACCTGCGTCGCCGATCCGGCCGCCTGCGGTTCTGGTGTTCCGGTCGTGGGTAGGTTGGCGGCGGTCATGATTGATCTAATTCTAGGAGACGGGTTCGCGTTCTTGCAGCCAATAAAGCTCGCGTATCAATTCATGCCATTCACAATTCAGGACAATGCCACCGTAGCTACCAGGGACGACGGAACCACCTGGAAATGATTCTTTTCCATTTGCTCAACAGAACGTATTTCATCGCTGCGCAGCGGCCTGAACAACCCGGTTTCTTTCGGCATGCTTGCGGGATTCACGGGCAATGAGTCATCGCGCCTGACCTAAAAACGCGCCGTATCGGCTTGTGAGCGGCGTCCTCATTCTCTGCTCATTCTCGCGGCTCACACTGCATTCATCCGATACAGCGAACCGCTTGCATCGCATGACAGGAGAGCAAAAATGAAAGCCATCCGTTACTTGGTCGTCGCCGCCGCGCTCGGTTGCGGCTTCGTGAGCTGCGCACAGGCGCATGTGTCCATAGGCATCGGTTTTTCGGCGCCCGTGTATCCGGTCATGCCGGTCGTGCCGGTGATCGCGGCCGCCCCTGTGTATGTTGCGCCGCCGCCCGTGTACTACGCGCCGCCTCCTGTCGTAGCCGGTTACTACGGCCGTCCTTATGGATACGGCTATGGCTACGCGCGGCCCTACGGCTGCGTAAATTGCGGATACGCTTACTGGTCGCGTTGATGTCCGGGCGCGTCGACGCCTCAGGGCGTTGTGTGTATTTTCATCGGCGCGGCGCCGGTGACGGGCATCAAGCTATGACGGCGGTCCGTTTGCTCGATGAAGCCGTCTATCAAAGCGGCGAGCGCCTCGGGATACTGATACATCATTGCGTGTCCCGCCGATGCCACCACCTCTAGCCGCGCCCCTGCGATCAACGTCCCAAGCGCGTCCGAGTTCTGCCTGGGCAGGACCACGTCCTCAGCGCCGCCCACGATCAGCGTGTCGGCCTGCACGGCCTTGAGTGCGACTTCTGTTGCGTCGTCCGCGGCCCAGTCACGCAGCAGAGCGGACTGGCCCTGCGTCACCGTGGCAGTGATATCGGGCGAACCGTAATCGGCGGGACTGAACATGTTCGCGCGGAAGCATTGCTGCGCTGCGTCGAGCGCCAGGGGTGGAAACAACACCGCCATGACGCTCGCGAAGGTGGTGCCAGGCGCACCGGAAAGCCTTGCAGCAATCCCGGGCGGCACCGGCACGCCGAGCCGTCCTGGCGCCGGCGCGTTCATCAACACGATCCGGCGCAGGGCGGCGGGCCTGTCGATCGCGAGTTGCTGCACGATTGCGCCGCCCATCGACCAGCCAACGACCGTCACGTCATGCAGATGCAGCGCGTCGATCAGCGCGGCAGCGTCTCCTGCCATGTCCTCTGCGGTGAATGACACCGCGCCGGGTTGCGAGCGGCCGACGCCGCGGTTATCGAAGACGATCACGTCGTGTTTTTTGCCAAGCGCGGCAAGAAATGCTGCATCCCATTCAGCGACTGTCGCGCGATAGCCCGTCTGCAGCACGACCGGGCTTCCATGCCCGAAGCGGTAATACGCGATATCGCCTCTCGGCGTGTGCGCGATCTGCTGGCGCAGGGCTGGATCGCGGTCCGGCCGGTGCGCCACGTCGGGGCAGGCGTTTTCCGCGGGGAACCGGACATCGCGGGCAAGGGCGGATGCTGAGACCAGCATCAACGCGCATGCAATCTGAACCGCGACAGCCTGCAAATGCCTCATGTAACACTCCTGATAGTGTGTGAAGGCGGCATCGCGCGATGAAAGTACCGGGAAGGACCCCTCGTCCCGTGCAAAAAAACGCGGAAATCCTGCCAATAAGCGTAGTCGACCCGCCGCGATATTCGGTACTCTTGCATGCAACACGCTCGCACGCTCAAGCCGGCCTTGCGCTTCTGCCCACCTGGAAATGGATGGACACCTTGATCCACGAAATGACCAAGACGGTTTTGCTGATTGTCGCGGCGTTATTCCCGATCATCAACCCGCCGGCGGCCGCGTTCATCATCCTCAGTCTCACGCCGCACGCGACGCTGGCCGAGCGCGCGGACCTGGCGCGGCGCATAGCGGTGAACAGCTTCGTTATCCTGCTGGCGTCGCTTTCGGTGGGGGCGTACCTGCTGTCGTTTCTCGGGATCTCGATTCCGGTCCTGCGCGTGGCGGGCGGGCTCATCATCGCCATGGCGGGCTGGAACCTGCTCCAATCTTCCGACGATGATTCCGACGATGAGCTCAGCGAAGAAGCGCAACGGGAGCCGGTGGCTCATCGGCATGGTTCCCTGAGATTGAAGGCGTTTTATCCACTGACGCTGCCGGTGACCGTCGGTCCCGGGTCGATCTCGGTGGCCATCGCGCTGGGCACCGGCACGCCGCGCAGCGGCCTGGAGCCGGTGCATTTCATTGGCGTGGGCGTGGCGCTCGCGCTGCTGTGCATCACCATTTACTTGTGCGTGCGCTTCGTGGCTAACGTCCAGCAGCTGCTCGGGCCGGCCGGCACGCAGATCGCCATGCGGCTTTTCGCATTTGCGATCTTCTGCATTGGCATGCAGATCCTGTGGCTCGGGCTATCGGAACTGCTCAATTCATTGCATCCGCACTAAAGCATGCCGACGCTGCAACAGGACCGTCGCGCGCCGGCGAACCACGAGGGCGAGCTCGATCAGGAACGCGAAAACCCCGACGGTGAGGGCGGCGCTGGCTATGGCGAGCGAAATGTCGAGCAGGGCTTGGAGCGTGGCGATCATGATGGTTTTCCTAATCTTGTTTTGTGGACGTGCCGTACACGCCGTATCAATGAACAGGATTCTGATGATGCTGAATGAGGAGAAAATGAGCTCGGTCGACGTTGTTTCGCGGCTGACTTAGAAGCCGACCGCGGCGCCGAGCAGCAGCCAGGGCAGCATTTCGTCATACGTAGCAGGGCGTTCACCGGACAGCGACAGCGGGTCTTTTTCGTCCAGGACGCTGTGGCCCATGCGCGAGGCGGTTTGATCGCTGTCGCCGGTGCTCGAATGGTTATTGAAGAGTTGGAACATGAGTCGTCTCCCGTGGGGTCCCATAGCGCTTTGCTCGGGTCCGACGCATGTTCACAGGCAAGAATGAGCAGAAAATGAGCGCGCGGACAGTGCCACGCCGCGCTTAGGTCCTTGAGCCAGAACCGGTAATTGACCGATGAACCCATCGCTTTTGCACGCGTTCCGCCGCCATTTAATGAGGCCTTCGCTGCGCAACAATCTCATCGTTGCGCTGGCGGTGCTGGTCAGCGTCGTCGCCGTTGCGCAGAGTCTCAGTACTTATCAGCTCTGCCGCACGGGCATGAGCGCGCTGCTCGACCTGCGCCTTGAGCAGGTCGCCTTGCGCATGCGAGGCGATCTCGCCGATGCCATCCCGAGCGCGCCCGCGCGCGGCTCGCAACCGGCGCGCGATATTGTGATCACCATCCGCAAGCCCGGCACCGATGTCCCATTACGCTCCACCGAGCCGTCACTGTCGCTGCCCGAAAGCGCCCCGGCGGGATTTTCTTCGGAGAACGTGAATGGCGAACGCTGGCGCATCTACACGCTGCGCCAGGACGAGAGCGTGATCCAGGTGGCGCAGCGTTCGTCGGTACGCGACGAGCTCGTGCGCGAAGCCGCGCTCACCACGCTCTGGCCCACGCTGATCCTGTTACCTCTGGTGCTCTTTGCTGTAGTCGTGATCGTGCATCGCACGCTGCGGCGGCTGACGCCGCTCGGGCAGGCAGCGCAATCCATCGATGCCGCGCATCTGCAGCCACTGCCCGTTGCAGGTGTGCCGGGTGAAGTGCTGCCGTTTGTCGAATCGATCAACCGCATGATCGCGCGGCTTGCACAGGTGATCGAATCCGAGCGCAAGTTCATTGCCGAAGCCGCCCACGAACTGCGCACGCCGCTCACCGCGCTCCAGTTGCAGGCCGACAACCTGCAGCCGCATATTGTTGCCGGCAACCAGGAGCGCTTTCAGGAATTGCGCAGCGGGATTACGCGCAGCGGCATGCTGATCGGGCAGTTGCTGCGGCTCGCGCGCGCGGACGCGCCGCTTGACGCTGCGATCGAGCCTGCCGATGTTTCGCCCATCGTGGTCGATGCCGTCTCCGGGGTGCTGCCGATTGCGGCGGCGCGGGGTATCGATATTGGCGCGGAAGCCATGCTCGCCGACAAGGTCGCCGCTTCGGGCGCGGATGTCGCCATTGCGGTCAAGAATCTCGTGAGCAATGCGGTGCGATACACGCCGGATGGAGGCACGATCGACCTGCGCATGCGCCGCGAGGCGAACGCCCTATGGATCGAGGTTACGGACACCGGTCCGGGCATTGCGGAGGAGTCGCTGCCGCGTGTCTTCGACCGATTTTTTCGGGCGAACCTGGACACGCACGCGGATGTGGAAGGTACCGGTCTCGGCCTGTCGATCGTGAAAGCGATCACGGCAAAATATGGCGGCGAGGCGGTTATTCAGAACCGCCGCGACGGCCACTCAGGGATTGTTGCGGCGGTCAGTTTTCCGCTGGCTGGCGTGTGAGAATAAGGTCAACAGCGTGCAGTCCAATGCAGCATCGTGTTTTTGGAGAAAAGCATGAGAGTCCTGCTGGTCGAAGACGATCTCCAGATCGGGCAAAGCCTGTTGCGTGCACTGAAGGATGCGGACTACGCCGTTGACTGGGTGCGCGACGGCCTGGCTGGACGCGAGGCCATGAGCGCCGCCGACTACACCGTCGTGCTGCTCGACATCGGCTTGCCGGGCATGTCGGGCATCGACCTGCTGCGCGCTGCGCGCGCGGGTGGCAATCCGGTACCGGTGCTGATCCTGACCGCGGTCGATGATCTCGATACGCGCATCCAGGGCCTCGATATTGGCGCAGACGATTACCTGCTCAAGCCCTTCGAAGTCGGCGAACTGCTCGCCCGTATTCGAGCGGTGCTGCGGCGCAAGGCGGGTTACGCCGTTTCCCGCCTCGGCGATGACACCCTGTGCCTGAATCTCGACCAGCGCACGCTGACGTTCGGCGACAAAGCGGGCGCCTTATCCGCGCGCGAATTCGCGTTGATGCACGCGCTGCTCGAACATCCGGGAACGATCTTCTCGCGTGGGCAGATCGAGGACAAGCTGTACGGCTGGGGCAAGGAAGTGGAGAGCAATGCCGTCGATGTGCTGATCCATTCAGTGCGCAAGAAATTCGGCCAGGGCGTGATCCGCAATGTGCGCGGACTCGGCTGGACGGTCATGCTCGGCACGCCGAACGAGCGCAAATCCTCCGACGACTGAGCGAGGCCCATGGGAATCGTCCGCGTTTCGAAACTGCTGCTCGTGATGGCGATGGCGCTGCTCGCGTCGCTCGTGAGCTTCGGCAACCTCACCGACTACGGCAGCAACCTCACGTTCGTGCAGCATGTGTTCCTCATGGACACGACCTTTCCCGGCAACGCGAACATGTATCGCGCGATTTCATCGCCGGTGGTGCAGAACGCGGGTTACATGCTGATCATTGCGCTCGAAACGGCGACCGCGGTGTGCTGCTGGATCGGCGCATTCAATATCTGGCGCGCGCGCCGGGCGACCGGACCGGCGTTCACGCAGTCGAAACGGATGGCGATTGCGGGACTCACGCTTGGCTTTCTCACGTGGCAAGTCTCGTTCATGTCGATTGGCGGTGAATGGTTCGACATGTGGATGTCGACTACCTGGAACGGAGAGGAAAGTGCGTTCCGCTTCTTTGCGACCTTTGCGCTCGTGTTGATTTTCGTGAGTCTTCGCAATGACGATATCGCTGAGTAGGCTCGCATTGGTGCAGGCAATGTTAACGCTCTTCACGTCTTTTCCCGCCATGGCTGCGGCCCTGCTGATTGATACGGGTAAGCCGGCCACGATTACGACTGAAGCGTTACTCGCCATGCCCGGCGCCGCGACGATCCAGGTCCCGGACGACGTCGCCTTCCATCGCACGATGACCTACCGAGCCGTACCATTGCGCTCGCTGCCCGGCGTGCGAACATTGCCCGCCGATGCCGAATTGCAAATCACCGCAACCGATGGCTTCGTCACTAACCTGCCTGCGGCGCTCGTGCGCGGCGATAG
This sequence comes from Caballeronia sordidicola, assembly GCF_000729995.1. GTDB lineage: Bacteria > Pseudomonadota > Gammaproteobacteria > Burkholderiales > Burkholderiaceae > Caballeronia > Caballeronia sordidicola_A. The sequence goes on from NZ_JNFG01000012.1 coordinate 19,462, forward strand.
TGGTCACGGCGCGACGCCGTGGCTTGCGATCGAACCGCATGACAAGCCTTGGCCGCGGACGTCGAAGGGAACGGATATCGGTCCGTTCTATCTCGTCTGGATCAATCCGGGCGCGTCGGGCGTGATGAGCGAACAGTGGCCGTACCAGATCAACGCCATCCGTGTGGTGGCGTCGCGCGCGGCGAAGTGGCCGCAACTCGCCGTGGATAACAGCGTGCCGGCAAACTCGCCCATTCGCCGCGGACAAACGCTCTTTGCGACGCAGTGCATGGTTTGTCATCGGATGAATGGCGCAGGCGACGCGTCGGTTGGCCCGGATCTGAACCTTCCGCGTAATCCGACCGAGTACTTTCAGGCGTGGGCACTAAGGGCCTATATTCGCGATCCGAAATCAATCCGGGAATGGTCCGGCATGAAGATGCCAGGCTTCGACAAAGCTAACCTTAGCGATCCCGACCTCGACGCGATCATCGCTTATCTGGGCTACATGGCGCAAAGGCGCAAGTAGCTGCGCGCTCGGCGAAGGCCTGCGATGCGCCGACTGAGGCCACAACACCACCGCTCATTCTTCTCTAATTGTTGGTCGTTACGATTCGTTGCATGGATTCGGCAGCAAGCATTTCTTGCCAGTTCAGATCAACGACTAAACCATCAGGAGAAGCATCATGTTAGTGAAGACAACGCGCATTCTCGTCGCAGCCGCTGCCGTAATCGCAGTGACAATTGGATCGATCGGATCGGCCCAGGCCGGCACGCTCGCCGCGCCGGCGGGCAATCAATTTATCGAAGAAATGAAAACGTTGCAGCCGCAGCTGAATCTCAGTACCACGCAACAGACGGCTTATGACGTTGCCATGGACACCATGCGTCAAAGCCATGTCACGGCGCGGATGAATGAAGATCAGCTTCAGCAACAGTTCCAGTCGGCGCAGCAAACGCCAATTCTCGATCTGCGCGCTATTCATGCAGCGAACCTGAAGGTGGAAAAGGAGGACGCGCAGGCACGCGAGCAGTCGGCCAATGCATGGATTACCTTCTACGACGGCTTGAACAACAGCCAAAAGACTGCAGTCAGTTCACTGCTCAAGGAGCAGTTTGCCGCGATTCAGAATCATCCCGGCAAGCCGTATGAACCGAGGACCGGCTTGTGATTATGGTTGACCCTTGCGACGCGCAAACTCGCCCGAGCACCGCTTCATGCAGTTCTCGACGCGTAGCGAGCGCGTCAGGTTTGTTTCTCCAAAGCGTCCTGCGATATTCGACTCGATCAGCGCTTAATCAGCATCGACATAACCGCGCTCGCCGCGCACAGTCCCGCGACAATCGGAAAGATGATCGACGTATTGCCCGTTGAATCAATCATGTGGCCGATGACCGGTTCGCCAATGCCCGCGAATATATAGGACATGGTATTGAGGACGCCGGTCGCAGTACCCGCAACGCGACGACCAAAAATGTCCGGACAGAGCGCCCAGAACGATGACGCCGGGCCGAAGACAAAAAATCCGCAAAGGAACAGCAGGGCAATCGCGAGCATGCTTGCGTGCGGCACGAACATCATGAAGATCGCCGTGGTCGATGCCAGCACCATGTACCAGACGATCGCGACATAGCGCCTCCCCTGAAACAGCACGTCGGAAATCCAGCTGTTCGATAGTGAGCCAAGCGCCATGCCTACAGGCAGCGCAACCGTGATCCACTTCGGATCGATCAGCGCTGATGAAGTCTTCCAGTCCATGCCGAGAAAATGGACCGGCACCCAGACGACCAATGCGTATCGTGCGGCGTTCTGGAAACCGATGGCAAGCCCGGTGATATAGAGCTTCCAGTTTCGCAGCACGATTGCGTATCGCTGTGCGCTCGTCAAATCATCCTGTACTGCAGGCGGCGCGATGTCACCTGCGGGTTCAACAGCGTGAAGATGCTTGTCTTCAGGACGCTCCGATACAAACAGCAAGACCACCAGCGCGCCGAGCAGCATCGACAGGGGAGCGAGTCTAAAGATCCAGATCCAGCCGAGATGCATCGAGCCGAGAATGAGAACGGGAAAAACATAAGCGAGCACGGACGAGAATCCGGAAAATCCGATATAGACGCCGTACACAAAACCGCGATGTTTGTGATCCCACCAGTTCGACAGCAAGCGGCTGCCCGGCGCGAAACCCATCGACTGAAAGTAGCCGTTGGCGCCCCATGCAAGCAGGAAAAACAAGAACGTGTGGCCGAAGCTGAAAACCCAGTTCGCCGCGAGCGAGAGAACTGCACCGGCGATCATCATTGCCTTGCCGCCGAGTTTATCGCCCAGGTTGCCGTTGATGAATTGGCCGCCTGCATAGCACCACAACATCGTTGCGCTGATCCAGCCGATCTGGTATTTCGACAAGCCGTAATCGTGCTGGATGCCGGACACCGCAAAGCCCAGGGTCTGGCGCCCGGTGTAATAGAAGAGATAGCAGAACGTGACGCCAATGAGCGCGCGCCATTTGTATTGACTGAAAGTAGCGTCCCGCGATATTGGTTTGTATTGCAAAGTATTGGGTGTATCTGAGGGCATGTCTGTCTCCGTGCGGCGCGCAGTCTTCGCTGCGCTAGCCGGTTACTTTATTGACCGAGGTGATTGAGCGCGATATCGATAACGTCGAAATTACGCAAACGGCGAGCGGGGTCAACATCAACTACCTTGCGGTTGAAGATGAGCGGCACTTTTTGCTCGGATACTCCGCCGTGTGAACGCAACGGCACGGTCAACCCGGACAAGTCATGTTGGTCAGCAGCGCTGCCGAGCACCGTCAGACGTTCTCCCAGCACCACGAGATCGCCAATCCGATCTTCAGGCACTTCGAACCGCTGGCTGGCTTGCGAACGCGTCAATACCGCCTCAACACCCGCTATGCCGGCGAGAAACTCCGTGACATCGCGCTGGCGTTCCCGGTCATGCAGGTAAATCGTTGCATAGGATCCGAGCGCGCCGTGGTGTACCACGTAGGGGTCCGTAATCGGCAGGATGACGCGAGCGAACTTCTCCCCGTATCGGGCGTCCAGGACGTCTTGCAAAAATACGATGTTTGGGCGGCCTATGGCATCGGTCTTGGCGTTCATGCCGTGATCGGCCGTGATTGCCAGTATTGCGCCTTCCTCGTGATAACGCTTGAAATAGCCGTCCATCATTGCGTAGAACGCATTGGCTTCCGGCGTGCCTGGCGCGTACTTGTGCTGTACATAATCGGTTGTCGACAGATACATCAAGCCCGGGCGCTCGCGGGTCAGCAAAGAGAGCCCCGCGGCAAAAACGAACTCCGAAAGCTCCGCGCTGTACACGGGAGGCACCGGCATGCCGACCCTTGCCACGATGTCCTCAATACCGTGCTCCGCCAAGTTCACTTCATCGGCCTTTTCAGCGGAAAAGCAGATGCCTTTCAACTGATGGCCGAGCAGGCTGCGCAGCTTGTCTTTTGCGGTCACCACCGCGACACGCTGACCCGCGCGGGCCATCTCGGCGAGGATGGTCGGCGCTCGAAGGTACTTCGCGTCGTTCATCAGGACCTCTTCGTTCGCTTCCTGATCAAAGAAGAAATTCCCGCAGATGCCGTGAACGGACGGCGGCGCACCGGTCACGATCGACAGGTTGTTCGGGTTGGTGAACGACGGAATCACGCAGTCTCCCGTCAGCACCGAGCCGAACGCGGGCAGCTCGGCGAGGAACGGAGCTTTCCCTGCCTGGATGGCCTGATTGATGTATTCCTGTTCGCATCCGTCGACGCAGACAACAATCGTCGGAGCCGACGGCAGTCGATACGACCGGGCATTAACGTTGATAAGTTCAGTCATGGATCACCTCTCTCGTTGAGCTGATGCCAGCGTATGATGGGTTGCTTTCTCACACAATCGCTAAAAACTAGCCGAACCTGTGTATAAAACTCACATATGAGACAAAAGCTCCCGCCGCTTAACGCGTTGCGGATATTCGAAGTTGCAGCTCGTGCCGGAAGTTATTCGGCCGCCGCGCGAGAACTGAACCTGACCCACGGCGCGGTCAGCCGGCAAATCGCGAGTCTCGAGGACTGGCTGGGCCAGCCGTTGTTCGTGCGCGAGGGGCAAAGCATGGTGGCGTCTTCTCATGCCCGGGCGCTCGCCCGCGAAATCAGCGCCGCGTTCGACCACATTGCGGACGCCGCGGAACGCTACGGGAAGAACCGGCATGTAAAAGTCATTCGGGTCAGCGCATCGGCCACGGTCGCCATGCGCTGGCTAATCCCGCAGCTGCCTTTATTTGCCGGCACATTTCCGGACGTGGATGTGCGCGTTTCAACCGCGATGTCCACGGAGCCCGCATTCACGGGAAGCTTCGACGTTGCAATACGGCGGGACATACCGAGTGGCGGCCAATTTCAGGCGTGGCCGTTGTTCCGGGAATCGAATACCGTGATTGCGAGCCCGTCGCTGCTCGCCCGTTCGGGCATCACGACCGTTGAGCAGCTTGCCGCCGAGACCTGGCTGTCGAGCGAAACCCGCCCGGGCGACTGGGAGGCGTGGGTCGAAGCCGCGCACCAGCCCACGCTTCGAGCCAGCAGAACCTTACGGTTCGACCATTTTTTTGTGACCTTGCAGGCAGTAGCCGATGGGCTCGGTTTCGGCATAGGCCCATTTCCTACGCTCGATACCGATTGCGTAAGCGGTCGGTTGGAAAAGCCATTTCCCGATTTGCTCTCGCCGGGCTCGACCTACTACGCGTTGGTGCCGCTTGACGCTGACAAGCCAGTCCATATGAGAGCGTTCGTCGATTGGCTGCAATCCGTCAGCGCGAAGGAAACGTAAATCGCGGTGCCTGACGCGCGAGAGCGCGGATGGTGCCGGCGGCCTCAGATCGTTTCGAATCAAACCGCGCTTCAACCTTGTTCCTTGATCCGGTTCCGATGCGCCGCTTGCTTTGCCCGGTTACCGCAAGCCGCCATGCTGCACCAGCGCCGCGCATGCCCCCGGGTGTGATCGGCGAACAGCAGGGTGCAGGTCGGACCTTCGCACGCCTTCACGTAGGTGAAGTCCTCCTCGCAAACCAGCTTCGCCAGGATCTCTCCGATCGGCAGAAGCAGCGACTCCGGTGAACTCCAGCGCCGCGAGCGTTCGAACGTGAGGGCACCCGTCGTCTCATGTTCATGAGCGACGATTTTCCCGAAGGCTTCATCACGTGCGAGCAGCAGGTTCAGCGGCTCCAGCTCACGCAGATCCGCCGCCCCTAGCGTTCTGCCCTTGCGCTCACGGACGAACACCCTGAACCATTCACGCAGACTGCGCGCCTGATCCGCCAGTCGATCGAGCTCGCCGGGCATTGCACGCTCGCGCATCGTGCGCAGCACTTCTGCGGGTACCAGTTGCGACTGCTCGAGCCAGGTCAGCAGGCCATCGCCATCATCGATCCAGTCGATTGGAGCATCGACCGGCGTCGCTATCGAATTCAAAAAATCCAGGCCGGCTGAATCGGCTATGAACATCGCGGGAACTTGCTGGGACATTGCTTACCTCAAAGCTGGACAAAATAACCTTCTCAAAGAGAGTTGACAGGTTACCATATTCTCGAATAACCTTCTTAAATGAATTAAGAGGGTTACGGAATCTGACGATTAGCTTGCCGCCATCAGCTTGGCGCGCAGATGGATTTACCTCTCAATATGGAGACGAACATGTCTGAAAGGAATGTGAAAGTCGTACTTGTCCCCGGCGCCTGGGCCGACGGTTCAAGCTGGAGTAAAGTCATAAATGGACTCCAGTCAAATGGAGTTAATGCGGTTACTGTCCCTGTCCCGCTAACGACATTGGACGACGACGTGGCGGCACTTGACCGAACCCTCGAACGGATCGATGGGCCTGTTGTGCTGGTGGGACACGCTTACGCAGGCGCGGTCATTGGCGCCGCACGCAATCCCAGGATCAAGGCGCTCGTCTACATCGCGGCGCTGGCGCCCGACGAGGGGGAAACGGTAGCCGATGTGTTCTATCGAAACGAGCCGCACCCCGTAGCGCCCAAGCTCGCTCCTGATAACCACGGCTTGATCTGGTTGCCCGAGGAGGCGTTTGCCGCGGCCTTTGCTCAAAACGCATCCGCGCAGGAGTTGGCCGTGTTGACCGCTGTTCAGCGCCCGATCTCGCCAGCTTGTATCAGCGTTCCGGTAGGACGGCCGCTTTGGAAGGACGTGCCGAGCTGGTATCTGCTGGCGGAGCAGGATCACATGATCGTCGCCGAGACCCAGCGTTTCATGGCCGAGCGCATGAACGCGCGGGTGAGCTCGCACCCGGTCGACCACACACCGATCGTCACGGCACCCGGTTTCGTCGTTGATCTGATTCTTCAGGCCGTGCGTGAAATTCGTGAAGTTCGTGAAGTGCGCGACTGATGGACGTGGGGGCTTCGTGTCTTTGCATCGTCGCTTTGTCGCCAAGGGCATCTGGCGTAACTGCAGGTATCAACGAGGAGAATCACCATGACTGGTATCACGTACCGTACTGCGGATGTCGATGGCTTCAAGATCTTTTATCGTGAAGCAGGGCTCGCGGGCGCGCCCAAGCTGCTGTTGCTTCACGGCTTCCCCAGTTCCAGCCACATGTTCCGGGACCTGATCCCGCTGCTGGCCGATCGCTTCCACATTATCGCGCCGGATCTTCCTGGATTCGGCCGGTCTGATATGCCGCCCCGCGAGCAGTTCAAGTACAACTTCGACAACCTCGCCGGCGTCATCGATCGCTTTACCGAAGTGGTCGGATTCGACCGTTTCGCGGTCTACGTATTCGACTACGGGGCACCAACAGGCTTGCGGATTGCAGCCAGGCATCCCGAGCGCATCACGGCTATCATTTCCCAGAACGGCAACGCGTACGAGGAAGGACTGAGCGATGGGTGGAACCCCATTCGTGCGTATTGGCAGGACCCGTCGGACGGGAATCGCCAAGCCCTTCGCGCCTTCCTGGCGCCGGAGACGACACGCTGGCAGTACACCCATGGCGTCCCCGACGAAGCCGTGGTGTCGCCGGACGGTATCGCGCTGGACAACTTCTACCTGACACGCCCCGGAGCCGATGAGGTCCAGCTAGACTTGTTCGGTGACTACAAGAGCAACGTTGCGCTCTATCCCGCGTTCCAGGAGTACTTCCGCAAGCACCAGCCGCGCTTGCTGGCGGTATGGGGGAAGCACGACCCGTTCTTCCTGCCGCCGGGCGCAGAGGCGTTCAAGCGGGACATCCCCGGCGCCGATATCCGCTTCTACGATACCGGCCACTTCGCCCTTGAAACGCATGCCAGCGAGATTGCTACGGCGATCGGCGAATTCCTTTCCCGATGAATTGGACTCTTGCGGCAGGTTGGGCTTTGCCTGCTGCGGGTCGTGCACGACTGAACGCAGACGCGTTCATAAACCCAGGAGCATTGACATGTCAAACGCAGTCGCTGTTGTTACGGGAGCGAGCCAGGGAATCGGCTTTTCCACGGCAGTCCGTCTCGCACGGGACTTTGGTTCGATCGTACTGGTTGCGCGCAATCGGGCCAAGCTCGAGGAGACCGCAGCAGCCGTCAAGGAGGCAGGTGCGCAAGCGCTTGTCATTGACTTGGACTTGTCCGACCCGTCGGCGGCAAAGAAGGTAGTAGAACAAACAGTTGCCAGGTTCGGCCGTATCGATGCGTTGCTCAATATCGCGGGCGCTGTTCCGCAAATCGACGTACTCGACATGACGGACGAACAGTGGGATGCCGGCATGGCGCTCAAGTTGCATGGCGCCCGTCGCCTGACCATTGAAGCTTGGCCTGCGTTGATGGCTTCGAAGGGCTCTGTCGTGTTGATGTCAGGCAATTCCGCGCTCTTTCCGAAAGCACCGTACGCGGCAGTCGGGACAATCAACGCGGCGATCATTGCGCTCGCGAAGGCGTTTTCCGACCGAGGGATCACTGACGGCGTCCAGGTGAACAGCGTGCTGCCCGGGCCCGTGATGACAGGACGTCGGCGCTCCTACCTCGAGCACTGGGCGCCGCTGCATAACATGACGGTCGAGGAGGCAACCGCCAAGTTCCCAAGTGAGGTGGGGATTACACGCTACGGCGAGCCTGAAGAAATTGCCGAACTGATGGCGTTCCTGGTTTCACCGGCGGCCCGGTGGATGACAGGGTCCGCCATTCGAATGGACGGGGGCGAGGTCAAGTCGATCTAAGCAGGCGAGCGAATCAGCATTTGCCTATGTGACCGTGGACTGGGCCGCACGCGCGTTGACTGCTTTACTTCTTTGATGGCGCGGATTTACTGCCACGCCGGCGGGGCTTCGGCTCGACTCCCACGCGTGGATCGCGTGCGAGCACGAGCGCCGTGATCCTTTTCGCTATGGCTTCAAATTCCGGGTCGTCTTGCGGAACGTAAAGCCATTTACCCAGCACCGGATGCGGCTGCAGTGCGGGCATTTCATCGACGAGAGCGGCGTGGCGGTCTTGCGATGTGCACACGAGCAAACCGTTCCACGGTGCGTCGCGGTCGGCGACAACCAGACACAACAGCCCGTCGAGATAGGCGGCATCGCTACCGAACATCCGCTTGTGAATGTAGGTTGAATCGCTCTCGAATGCTTCGAGGATCCAGCCGAGCGAGTTGCGGATTGAAGAGGGCATTGGCGTGAAGTCCTTGGCGACAGGCGTGTGGAGAGTCAATCCTCTACCGGGCGGCGATACAAACCGTCGAAATCGTACTCGTCGAACACCATCTCGGCGGCGTTGGAAAACGGCGGCGGGTCTTGGGGCGACGGATAGCCGTCTGTAATTTTCACCGCGACGATAGTACGTGTGCCGACATCCGTGCAACGCCAAAGCCCGGTTTCAGTGTAGAACTCCGTACCAATTCGAAAATCGGAATGAGCAAACGTCTCGTTGCTGCCATGGTCTTCAGTTTTGTTCATCGTTTTAAGCCAGTAGTCATCCGTTTTTGGATACCGCAATCATAGGTCATCCGCGCAAAGCGACAACAGACTGCGACGCCATGACCAGGACGCCTGGAGAGGCGCGTCCGCTCGCGCCGCGTCCCCACACAACCTCCTCAAAAATCAGGGTAAATCCTGAAGAAAACATCAGACGTCTGATGTATCTTGCATCAAGTCAACACAAAAGAACAAGCCATGCGCCTGAGTGTAGAGAGATCGATGAGCGAAAAAATACAGGAATCTCTGCGCGCCATGATTCGGGAAAAAGCACTCAAGCCAGGCGATCAGATTCCTACTGAAATCGAGCTATGCGAGCAACTTGGCGTGGGGCGTTCCAGTCTGCGCGAGGCCGTGGCGCAGATGATTTCGCACGGGCTTTTATCGCGTATACAGGGACGGGGCACGTTCGTCAGACAAATTTCGCTAAAGCTGGAAGGTGGTCTCGATGATCTGATGTCCGTAACCGACATGATCAAGAGTGTCGGCGGGGTTCCGTCGACCAGCCGTTTGCAGATAAAACCAATCACCGCATCGGAAAACCTGGCGCAAAAGCTGGCGTTGCAAGTAGGCGACCCGTGTGTGCGGATCGAGCGGGTTCGGTGGGCCGACGACGCCATTGCGGCGTATTGCATCGACATCGTGCCGAAAGCTTTATACGACAGAGCCGATGGCGATATGGGCGAGTCTTTGTTCGCGATGTTCGAGCGCACCGGGCTTCGCCTCTCGCATACGCATAGCTCGATTCAACCGACGATCCTGACCTCGAGGGATTTGCCTGAGTTGCGGGAGGGCGTGGGTCTGTTCCTGCTGCTGGATGAAGTGGATTTCGACGATACCGGCAAGCCCATCTGTTACAGCAACGACTACTACAACAGCAGCATCTTCAAGTTCGATCTGGTCCGCAAGCGCCACTGAAGCGCCACTGAAGCATCTTTGAAGCACCACTCAGCACGCCGCACGAAGTCAAGCCCGAGGATGTCTGTGAAGGAGGAATCGATGGAATTTGAAGCGTTGAATTCTGCTCAGTTGACGGCTTACCTTGGCGGCATTCCGGCGGTGCGCGCGTTGCTCGGCGATACCCATGAACTGGACGTAGTCGAAGTCGGCGACGGTAATCTGAATTTCGTTTATTTCGTGAGTAACGCCCGGGAGCCGGAGAAGAGTGTTGTCGTCAAACAGGCGCCGCCTTTCCTGCGTCTGGTCGGTACGAGCTGGCCGTTGACGCGCCAGCGCATGGAGCATGAGGTGGCGGCGCTGCGACGCTTCGGCGCGTTATGTCCGCAACACGTCCCTGAGGTTTATCACGCGGACAGCAAGCTGTTCCTGATGGTCATGCAGCGTTTGTCCTCGCACAAGATCCTGCGGCAAGGTTTGATGGAAGGAATTGTTTATCCGAAGTTCGCCGATCATCTTTCCACCTATCTGGCGCATACGCTGTTCTTCTGTTCGGATCTGTTCCTCGCGCCGCATGTGAAAAAGGACGCCGTTGGCGCGGCGGTCAATAGCGAGCTCTGCAAGATCACGGAGGACCTCGTTTTTACTTATCCGTTCGAGGGTCATCCTTCTAACATCTATAGCCCGGCCTTGCCTCACTCGGCGGTAGAACGGCTTAGAACGTCAGCGCCGTTGCGCATTGCCGTCGCGGAAATGAAATGGGCGTTCATGAACCATGCAGAGAGTTTGCTGCATGGCGACCTGCATACCGGATCGATCATGATCAATCAGGACGAGACCTTCGTGATAGACCCCGAGTTCGCTTTCTACGGGCCTATGGGTTTCGATGTCGGCGCGATCCTGGCCAATCTTTGGTTGGCGTACTTCTCTCGCGACTGGCACGGCCGCGTGGGCGGAGAGAATCCCGAACACTACCAGCAATGGCTGCTGGAACAGGCCGCCCAGATCTGGAACGGTTTTGCCGACAAGTTCCTGAATCTCTGGCGGGATCATGAGAGCCGCAGCAAGCAGCACTTCATTGGCGACGATCCTGACGAACCATGCTCGGAAGCATTCCGAACCCATTTCATGCGACGGCTGTTCGCGGACACACTCGGATTCGCGGGCTGCAAGATGATCCGCCGGATTGTGGGAATGGCGAAGGTTGCGGAAATCACGAGCATTCCTGACGAAGCAGCACGCGCAAAAATTGAAGTGCGTTGTCTGCGGTTCGGTGAAGCTTTGCTTGTGCAACGCCAGCAGTTCGGCGGAATTGACGAGGTTCTGGCGCACGCAAGAACCGTCTGTGCGCAGAGCGAGGACTGAGCGTGAGTCTGCCAACTTCAAACCATGCCGATCAAACCGGTGAATGCAGTAACGAAATCTCAGGTCAGGACAACATCATTAAATCTGGAGAACTCATGGTTTCGCCGGTGCCTTTAGAAGCCCTTCCCGCGACGCTCGCCTGGGAGGAGGAGGGATTGTATCTCCTGGACCAGACGCGATTACCGCAGGTAGTCGTGGTTGAGCGAGTCGCAGGCGTTGAGGATGTTTGGCGCTGGATTCACGAGCTACGAGTGCGCGGCGCACCGGCGATCGGGGTGGCGGCAGCCTATGGTTTGTGTGTGGCGATGCAGCCGCTGAGGCACCTATCTACGCAGGATTTCCAGTCGCAATTGATGCAGCAAGCCAGCTTCCTGGATTCGGCACGGCCGACGGCCGTGAACCTGAGCTGGAGCCTCAAGCGCATGTTGGCTGCGGCGCACCGCTCAGCGATGCAAGACTCCGAGGCGATTTACCAAGTGCTGGTCGAGGAGGCGAAGAAGATTCACGCCGAGGATCAGGCGCTATGCGCCGGCATCGGCGCGCATGGCGTGTCCCTGATCACGCCCGGTTGCGGCGTGCTGACCCATTGCAATGCGGGTGCGTTGGCGACAACCGGCATGGGTACAGCGACCGCGCCAATCTACATGGCTCATCAACAGGGCATCTCTTTCCGTGTCTTCGCCGATGAAACGCGCCCCTTGCTGCAAGGCTCGCGTCTCACGGCCTTTGAACTGCAAAGAGCCGGTGTCGATGTGACACTGATCACCGACAGCATGGCGGCTTCCATCATGTCGCAGGGCTTGGTGGACCTCGTGATTGTGGGCACGGATCGGGTCGCGGCCAACGGTGACTTCGCCAATAAGATTGGTACGCTGAGCGTCGCCATAACCGCGCGTTATTTCGGCATACCGTTCTACGTGGCTTGTCCGTCGTCAACGCTGGACCTGTTGACTGCGAACGGAGCGAACATAGTGATTGAAGAGCGTCAGGACCATGAGGTCACACACTTGGCAGGCCAGCCCACGGCGCCTGTCGATATCAAAGTGCGTAACCCGGCCTTCGATGTCACGCCTCACGATCTGGTGACCGGCTTCATCACGGAGCGCGGGATTGTGGAGCCACCCTTCGATAAAAACTTCGCCACCCTGTTTTCATCCGGCGGAGGTGGGTTGTGAACAGCACGCCGGACACCGAGACCACACTGCGCCGAGAGGTGATCGAGACCGCCCTCGAGATGGAGCGTCTCGGCATCAATCAGGGAACCTCCGGCAACATCAGCGCGCGCTGGCGAGACGGCTTGCTGATCACGCCGAGCGGCGTTCCCTATGCTGAGTTGCAGACGCAGGACATCGTCTGGTTGCCGCTCGATGTGAGTGATGACGCGGCGGTGTTCGAGCAAAGCCGGCCTTCGACGGAATGGCGGTTTCATCGCGACATCCTGCGTTCGCGGCCTGAGATCAATGCGGTGGTGCATACGCATTCGAATGCGGCTACTGCGATGGCGATTCATGGCAGGGACATCCCTGCGCATCACTACATGGTGGCAGTTGCGGGCGGCAATTCCATACGCTGCGCGCCGTATGCGACCTTCGGTAGTCAGGCATTGTCCGCGCACGCCATCACCGCCTTGAAGGACCGCACTGCGTGTCTGCTTGCGCATCACGGCGTGATTGCCATCGGACACGATCTCGCTCGTGCGTTGTGGCTGGCCAATGAAGTGGAGGTTCTCGCGCAGCAGTATCTGCTTGCTTGCCAGCTCGGGACGCCGCCGGTCTTGTCCGATGAAGCAATCAGCGAGGTCATCGAAAAATTCAAGGGATATGGACTGCGCAAGAAGAGTTGACGGGACGGACGTGCTCCAATTTTGCAACGGGTCCTTTCGATTTTGGGGATGGCGTGCTGTGAGTAGCGAGGATAGCATTCGACCACGATAGGCTGTATTTCGCTGGACTGAATATCGTTGAGTTCTGGCTCATCACATCAGCCAGAAGCTTGTCGATCGAAGTGAAAGAAGATGCAAGGCAATCTCAACCTGCTTTTAAAACTTACACAACGGAGACGGTTATGGCGTGGAATTCAGACAGGTTTGACAGATGGTCGACGCACGGCGCATCGGCGGGAGCGTTGGTGCTTTGCGCTGCTGCCGCGCTAAGCGGCTGCTCCAAGAGCGAGAACTCGACAACGGCATCGACTGATGCAGGCGCCAGCGCCGCGGCAAGTGCGGCACCCACGGCGGCACCGGCATCAGATGCGGGCGGCGGCAAGGTCAAGGTCGGCTTTTCGGTTTCCACGCTGAACAACGCGTTTTTCGTTGGCTTGAAATCCGGGGTAGAGAAGGGCGCCAAGGCGCAAGGCTTCGATCTCGTCCAGACCAATGCCAATGGCGACGCACAGCAACAGGTCAACGACGCCATCAACCTTCTGAGTCAGGGCGTAACAGCACTGGTGCTCAACCCGATCGATTCGAAGGCGATCATCCCTGCTGTCGAGAAAGCGAACGCCATGGGCATTCCCGTGTTCACGCTGGATCGTGGCTCGGACGGTGGCAAGGTGACGTCCTTCGTGGCGTCGGACAACGTGGCGCTCGGCGCAACTGGGGCGAACTGGATCGCAGACCAGTTGAAGAAGCGCTATGGCTCAGCGAAGGGGAACGTGGTCGACCTGATTGGACTGGTCGGCACCACGGCGGCTACCGACCGGGAAAAAGGCTTCAGCGATGCAATCGCGAAGTATCCTGACATCAAGGTGGTCGCGCGCCAGGAAGGCGCGTTCGACCAGGAGAAGTCGCTTAACGCGATGACGAACATCCTGCAAAAGTACCCGCAGATCGATGCGGTATTCGGTGCGAACGACGACAACACTGTAGGCGCCGAGAAAGCGATCGATAACTCGGGGCGTTATAAGCCGCTCGGTGACAAGGACCACATCATGGTCATTGGCGCGGATGGCACGGCGCAGGCGCTTTCCGCCATTCGCGCGGGCAAACAGGATGCCACCATTTCGCAGAACCCAATTGAAATGTCCGCGAAGGCGCTGAGCTTCATTGCGGATTACAGCGCCAAGAAGGAGGTGCCGGCGAACTATGCATGGCCGACCTTGCTGATCGACAAGAGCAATATAGACTCAGATGAGACTAAGAAATACGGTCTCTGGTCAGAGCAGGTCAGTCAATAAGCTGTTCATGCGCGCTCCTGAAACAGGAGCGCGCCTGCATGTGAATGTGCATCGGATTCTAGTGATATTTAGTGACATACATTGAGACCGGAACATGAACAATGAGAGGGGTTCCGAGGTGAGTGCCGCCAACGCGGGCACGCTCAGCACGACCGTCGCGCCGCCGCTGTTGCGCATGGAAGGTATCGTCAAGAGTTTCCCCGGTGTCAAGGCGCTGCGAGGGGTCAGCCTCGAATTGCAGGCCGGCCATGTGATGGCCATCGTCGGTGAGAACGGTGCGGGGAAATCGTCGTTGATCAAGACGCTGTCGGGCGCCTACGAGCCGGACGAAGGCACGATCGAGATCAACGGGCACCCTCTTGCTCGCGGTACGCATGCGGCTATTGATGCCGGCGTGGCCGTGATCTATCAAGAGCTTTCACTGGTCAACGACATGACGGTGGCCGAGAACCTGTTCCTCGGCCGCATGCCGTCGCGCAGCGGCCTGGTGCTGCGCAAACAGGCCAACGAGATGGCCCGCACAGCGCTCGCCCAAGTGGGCCTTGAAGGCGTTTCGCCGTCCATGCGCCTGGGCGACCTGCCCTTGAATAAACGCCAGCTTGTCGAGGTCGCGAAGGCGCTGGCGCGCGACGCACGCATTCTCGTCATGGACGAACCCACTGCTGCGCTGCAGCGTGAGGACATCGCCAATCTCTATGCCGTGGTCCGGCGTTTGCGTGCAGCCGGCATGGGCATCATCTTTATCTCGCATCATCTTGAAGAGGTGTTCGCGCTCGCGGATTCGGCCGTTGTCATGCGCGACGGCGCGACTGTCGGCGCACGACCCATGGCGCAGTGGACCGAGCAGGACCTGGTGCAGGCCATGGTCGCCCGCAACCTGGATTCGTTTTATCCGTGGGAGGCGCGCGACTATGGTCCGGTCGTGCTGGAGGTCCGCAATCTGGCCAGCCCGCCGGTGCTGCGTAACGCGAGTTTCAGCGTACGTGCTGGCGAGATCGTTGGGATAGCCGGTATTGCCGGCGCGGGGCGCACCGAGTTGCTCAAGGCGATCTTCGGCGCACTGCCCTTAAGCCACGGCGAAGTGCTGATACGCGGTCAGAAGGTGTCCATCGGATCGCCTGCGGAAGGGGTTCGCAACGGGCTCGTGTACACGTCCGAGGATCGCAAGCTCGAAGGGCTCGTGCTCGATGCGAGCATCGAAGAAAACGTCGCGCTATCCAGCCTGCTCGCTCTCGCGACGGGGGGATTCGTCAGCAACACGAAAAAGCGCAAGCTCGCGCAGGAAGCAAGCGCGCGGTTTGGTGTGCGCGCATCATCGGTCATGCAGATCACCGGCAATCTGTCGGGCGGCAATCAGCAGAAGGTCATTCTCGGCCGTGCGACGGCTACGCAACCGGCGGTGATCATGCTCGACGAACCCACACGCGGTATCGATGTGGGCGCGAAGACCGAGATCTACGCGCATATGGTGTCGATGGCGCGTGCGGGCGCTGCTGTCATCATGGTCAGTTCGGAATTGCCGGAACTGCTGGGCATGTCGGACCGGGTGCTGGTCATGTACCGGGGCAATATCGTCACCGAAATTCCGCGCGATCAGGCAGATTCGGAAACAGTGATCCAGTGGGCTACAACAGGAGTAGGTGCATGACTTCCACGGCAGCGAACCAGGCGGATTCGGAAGCGCGCTCCCGCCGCATCATCCGGCAATTGCGCACGGGTCTCGGGCCGCTGCTGGCAGCGTTGATCCTGATCTGCATCGGCTTGTCGATTGCGTCACCGGAATTCCTGACCACCAGCACGCTCACCAACATCATGGTGCAAGTGTCCGTGGTCGGCATTGCGGCGGTCGGCGGAACCTTCGTGATCATCACGTCGGGCATCGACCTGTCAGTCGGCTCGCTGGTTGCGCTGAGCGGCATGGTCGCGGCGACTGTGATGGCCGGATCGAGCCCGGATAACGTGGCGCTCGGCATCGCAGGCCTGGGCGTGGCGTTGGTGGTGGGCGCCCTGGTCGGCGCGCTGAACGGATTGTCCGTCGCGTGGCTCAGGCTGGTGCCGTTCATCGTGACGCTGGCGATGATGGCCATGGGGCGTGGGCTCACGCTTGCGATCTCCGATGGCCGGACCAAGTTCGATTTCCCGAACGCGTTCACGGCTTTCGGCGCCAAGACGCTGGCCGGCTTGCCTGCACCGATGATCGTGATGCTGGTGGTGTTCGTGATCGGTCACGTGTTGTTGCGCAAGACGACCTTCGGGCATCAGGTGTTCGCGGTCGGCGGCAACAAGGAGGCGGCACGGCTCGCGGGTATCCCCGTGAACCGGGTGATCTTCCTCACCTACACGCTGGCTGGGGCGACGGCGGCGGTAGCAGGCATCGTGCTGGCGGGGCGGCTCAACTCGGCGCTGCCATCGGCTGCAAACGGCCTGGAACTGCAGGTGATTGCCGGGGTTGTGATTGGCGGCACGTCGCTCGCCGGCGGTCGTGGTTCGATTGTCGGGACTTTCATTGGCGTGGTGCTGATCGGCGTGATCAATGTTGGCTTGTCGTTGCTTGGCGTGAACCCGTTCTGGACGCAATTCATTCAAGGTGGCGTGATCTTCGCGGCAGTGCTGCTCGACGCGGTCAGCCAGCGGCGCAAGCTCTGAATCCGAACCGCAAGAAATGACGACTGGAACCCGGCGCGGTCAGATGAAATCATCGCGGAATCGACCGGGTAAAACCGCGCTTCAAGGAGACAAGACCCATGAAAAAGATCATCAACCAGCCTGAGAATTTCGTCGATGAGGTGATCGACGCATTGCTGCTTGCGCACCCCGGATGGATCAAGGCAGCGACCGCGGACCGCCGCGCGCTGGTGCGCGCGGACGCGCCCAAGCAGGGCCGCGTCGGCATTGTGACCGGCGGCGGCTCCGGACATATGCCGGGTTTCCTGGGCTACGTAGGCGAGGGCCTGTGTGGAGGTGTGGCCGTTGGCAATGTGTTTTCATCGCCGTCTTCCGAGCAGATCTTCGAGGCCACCAAGGCGGTGAACGGCGGCGCAGGCGTGCTGTATGTGTATGGCAACTACGGCGGTGATGTCTTCAACTTCGACCTTGCGTCCGATATGGCCGAGCTCGAAGGCATCGACATCAAGACCGTGATCCTGACCGACGACGTGGCGTCCGCCCCGGCTGAACGAAGCGCCGACAGGCGCGGCGTGGCCGGCATGGTGTTCGCGTTCAAGTGCGCGGGTGCGGCGGCGGAGCGGGGCGACTCGCTGGAGGAAGTCGCGCGCATCGCAGGCAAGGCGAATAGCCGGAGCCGCACGATGGGCGTCGGCTTGTCGCCCACTATTCTGCCCGCTGCCGGCAAGCCCACGTTCACGCTGCCCGATGGCGAGATGGAGATTGGCATCGGCATTCATGGCGAGCCGGGGTCGCATCGCGGCAAGCTGGAAACGGCCGACGAAATTGCCGACCGTCTTACTGGCGCGATCCTTCGCGATCTGGCGTTGCCCACGGACTCGCGTGTCGCCATCCTGGTGAACGGACTGGGCGCGACTCCGCTGGAAGAGCTTTACGTGTTGTATCGGCGAGCGGCCGGCATGCTCGCGAACCACGGGCTGACTATCGCGCGATCGTATGTGGGCGAGTATGTGACAAGCCTGGAAATGGCAGGGGCATCGATCACGGTGATGCACGTCGATGACGAACTGGAATCGCTGCTGGCAGCGCCTGCCCGATCGCCGTTCTTTCGCGAATGACCGGTCGCTGGATTAATCAGGAGAACATGCGATGAGCGTTACCTGCAAGGAACTCCGGGACTTGCTCACACTCGCTTTGAGCACGCTGCCTGCACATGCCGACGAACTCCGCGATCTCGATGCGGCGCTGGGTGACGGAGACCTGGGAATTACAGTGTCGGCCGGCTCCGCCGCGGTCATCAAGGCGCTGGATGGTTTGCTGGAAGACGCGACCGTGGCGGATATCCTGCTCAGCGCCGGGAAGGCGTTTTCTACCGCGAACCCGTCTACCTTCGCGGCGTTGACGGGCGGCGGTCTGCTGGCGGCATCGAAGGTAATGGCCGGGAAGACGGCGGTTGGAAAGACGGAAGCGGCTGAGATCGGGCGTGCAGTGGCTGGGCGGATTGCGGAACGCGGCAAAAGCAAGCTTGGCGACAAGACCGTTCTCGACGCACTGATCCCAAGCCTCGACGTGCTCGAGTCGTCGGCCGGCACGGCCGATGAACTGCTAGCGGCAATGATCGCGACGGCTCAGGAGCAAGTCGATGCAACCGCCGGATTGCAATCGCAAAAAGGGCGCGCTGCATGGGTGCAGGAACGCAGCGTTGGACATGCGGACCCAGGGGCGACCGCCTACCTGCGGTTCCTTATTGCGTTGCAAGCAGCGTTCAAATCGTAGTCATGGAATAGGCCGCTCCAGAGGTCTGCAAATCAACCTCTGTTCGCGGCCAGGACTATCGCCCGATCAGAACCGGTGAACGATACCGACCCCTGCGGCAAACTGTTTAGCCGATGACGACGGCGTACTCTGGAAGCCATCGCCAAGGGTTGCCGTTGCGTCGATGATGTTGCCCGCGCCGGCCGTGCCCAGCGTCTTGCCATGCGCTACCTGGAACGCTTGCAGTGCATACAGCGTCGTACGCTTCGAAAGGTTGTAGGCCTCGGACAGATTGAACTGGTGATATTGAGCCGCACTGTCGATGCTGTTTGCCTTCGTCGCACGCGTATAGCTGTAGCCCGCGGCCAGGTCGATCGCGGTCGCTGCGCGGTAGTGAAGCACGGTGCCGAAGGTATTGAAGACTGCCTCGTCGGTGAACTTCGAATTGATGCCCGGCACGTACTGGACGTTCGAATACGACACCGATATATCGAGCGCCGGCGTGAACGCGTAACCGCCCGTGACTGCCACGCGCTGCTGTGCCGCGGCGGTCTGATACCCGTTGGTCAGGGCGGACACACCCGTTTGCCCGCCCGAATTCGTGGTTGAGTCCGTGCCCCAGGCGCCGCCGCCCGGCGTCGAATTGTTGATGCGTTGCAGGCCTGCGGCAATACCGAACGGTCCGTTGATGTATTGCAATGCGACGCTCCAGGTCGAGCCCGCGTTGAAGCTGCCAGCCACGCCGCCCACCGAATAGGAGCCACTCATTGTCAACCCGTAGATAGTCGGCGACGTATAGACGAGCGAGTTGTTTTCGCGGAAGTCGGTGTCCAGCGAGTCGATATCGCCGGGGTGCGCGCCGAAGTAGCCGGTAAGCCACGTGGTCGGGCTATACGGCGACAGCAGCGCATAGTAGGACGAGTACTGGCGGCCGGCCGTGAACGTGCCGTAGTGGGCATTCGTAATACCGACGTACGCCTGGCGCCCGAACTCCGCGTTCGTATATTGCTGTGCGCCGTTGTCAAGATTAAAGCCCGATTCCAACTGAAAGATCGCCTTGGTGCCGCCCCCCAAGTCCTCGGTGCCCTTCAGGCCGAAACGGTCGCCCGCCCAGATGCCCGATGCGAGTTTCGTTACCGGATGTCCTCCGCTGGTTGAGCCGAGCGACCCCTGGTTGTTCGCATACACCAGGGCGGTATCCACGATCCCATACAGCGTGACGCTGCTCTGCGCAAAAGCCGGGCTTGCGATACATGAAACGCCAGCAACGCTTAGGATTCCAATATATTGGCTACGTTTTTTCATTGCATCTTCTCCTTTACCATTTTTTATAAAACTGCTTTCAAGCGGTGTTGTGAGTGACTGTCAGGTCAGGCGATGGATCGCGCACTACAGCGCTGCAATGCGCGCACGGAAATGCTCGGTACCGGCCACGATCTTGTCGAGCACTGCGTCAAGCGCCCAGAACCGTTCGCGCACGTCGTAGTCGATCACGCGGCAACGAATTGAGCTGAAGGTGCCAATGCGCTGGTGGTACATCTTCGCGAGTGCGGGATAGCCGAGTGCTTCGGACACCGCCGTGACAACAAGAAACGTCGACAATTCCTCGGCCAGTGCCGGGTGAGCATCGCTTTCGGTGCGCAGCCACTGATAAAGATCGGGATGGAAGTTGGTGAAGACACCGTTGAAGCCGGCAGAGCCTGCTTTCATCGCGTCCCATGCGATTGCTGCATTGGCGTTCAGGATCTTCAGCGACGAGCCTTGGGCGAGCGCGACGCGGCGCTTGACCGTATCGAGATCGCAACTCACGTCTTTGAGCATCACGAAGCGGCCGGTGTCTATGCAGGCCTTGAGTTCATCATCGGATAACAAACGGCGATACGGCGCCGGACATTCGTAGAAGCCCAGCGGCACGTCAGTTGGCAGGCGTTTGAGCAGGCGATCGAGATTGGCGAGGAACGTGGCGCTGCCTTCGCGCTTCGGATCGAGATGGTTCGTCACCAGCACGATGCCTTGCGCGCCTGACTCAGCCGCGGCGGTGAGTTCCTCGACCTGCGCGTCGATATCGTCGCTAATGTGGCCGGATGCGACGACCGGGACCCGTCCCGCGACTTTATCGACAACGAAACGCGCCAGTTCAGCCCGCTCCGCCAGACTCAGGAATTGCATTTCGCTCGACTGGGCGACCGCGAACAGCGCGTCCGAGCCGTGAGCCAGATACCACTCGATCAGGCGTTCGAGCCCGGCGTAGTCGATTGCGCCGGCATCGTCGAATGGGGTCAGCATCACCGGGACAATACCTTCTATGGTGGTGGCTGATTTGAATGCGGTATTCATGTGTTCTCTCTATTTGTCTTCAAGGTCAGTCCCAGTCGCGCAGCAGCGTAAGCGGGCGGTAATCTAAGGCGTCAGGCGGTCAGATGCAGTGTTGCGGCTTCGGGTTCGCGTTCGGGTATCGGCTCGCGAACGAGTACAAGGTATGCGATTGCCCCAACGAGTGCGATGCCGGCGCCGGTCAGCAAAGCGGGCACGAACGAGAAAGACTGGGCGATGTACCCGGTCGCGACGGGCGCTAGCGCGCCGCCCAGGAAACCGCCGAAGTTCTGGATCGCACCCAGCGATCCCACGCGGCTGGCGGGGGCCGCCGCAGTGGCGAGCGACCACGAGCAGGCCGACGCCGCGTTCGCCAGGAAGATCACGACCGATATGCAGACGAGGGCAATCGTATTGCTTTCGGCGAGCGCTGCGGGAATGGTGAAAGCGACCATGCCGAGCATCGTGACCACCACCGCGTTGCGACGGCCCGCCACCGCCGACCTGCTGCGCCGGGTAATCATGTCGGACAGCCAACCCGCCAGCAGGGCGCCGATAAACCCGCAGAAAAACGGTACGGCCGCGGCAATGCCGCTGCGCTCCAGGCTCATGTGCCGCGCCGTGCGCAAGTAGCCTGGCAGCCAGCTCAGATACACCCAGTTGAGATACACGGAGCCGAAGAAGCCGATCAACATGCCCCACGTGGTGCCGTAGGAGAACAGGGCACGCCAGTCTGCAAACGTGAGTTTTCCTGCTGCCTTTTGAGCCGTGTCCTGATCGGCGTCCGCATCGAGGTACTGACGCTCGACGTCCGTCATCTGCGACCTGACGGGATCGCGATAGACCATCAGCCAGACGATGGAAACGAGCAAACCCGCGGCGCCCGTCACGATAAAGGCCCAGTGCCAGCTTGTGGATGCGATCAGGATGGACAGGCACAGCGGCGCAAGCGCGATACCCAGTGGTGACGCTGCATTGAAGATGCCCGTGGGCGCGCCGCGCGAGCGCAAAGGAAACCAGTTGCTGACCACGCGTGCGGCCGAGGGGAACTGCGGCGCCTCGCCAATGCCGAGCACAATGCGCGTGACCACGAAATATCCGAACGTCGAAGCGAGTCCGCCCGCCGCCTGAGCGAACGACCAGACGATCAAGCCAATGCCCAGGAGCCAGCGCGGGCCCAGCCGGTCGACCAGCGCGCCGACGGGTAGTTGACACAGCGCGTAGCTCCACGAAAACGCTGATAGCAAGATTCCCATCTGTCCCAGCGAAAGACCGAGATCGGCCCGAATGGATTCATTCGCAACTGCCAGGGTGCCGCGATCCAGATAGTTGATGACGCCGCTGATCATCAACAGCGACAGCGCGATGGTCTGGCTGCGCCGTATGCGCGGCGGCGTGGGTTGACCTGCCGGAATCTCGTTCATCGCTTGCGTCTCCGTTATATATATTGTGAGATTTCAAAAGGCTGCGAGCAAAGCTCTGGGGCGATTTCTTCTGCGTTACTTTTGCGTGTCGGCCCAGTTCACTACTTTTTGTTCTTGCGTGCCAAGCCCTTCAATCCCGAGCTTCATCGTGTCGCCGGCCTTGAGGTAGACCTCGGGATGCATGCCGAGACCCACGCCCGGTGGCGTGCCGGTTGTAATCACATCGCCCGGTTGAAGCGCCACGAACTGGCTGATATACGAAACCAGCTTCCTGATCGGGAAAATCATGTCGTTCGTGGAGGAATCCTGAACTTTCTTACCATTCAACTCGAGCCACAATTTCAGTTCCTGGACATCCGCAATCTCATCTTTCGTGACAAGCCACGGACCCAGTGGCCCGAAGGTAGGGAACATCTTGCCCTTCACCCATTGACCACCATGTTCAAGCTGAGATTCGCGCTCCGACACGTCATTGCATACGCAATATCCGGCCACGTAATCAAGCGCGGATTCTTCGCTGACATACAGTGCGTCGCGCCCGATAACGATCGCAAGCTCGACCTCCCAATCGCTTTTAACAGAGCCTACCGGCAACGTGACGGGATCGAACGGACCGGAGATGCAGGAGGGCGCCTTGTTGAACAGGATCGGCTCGCCTGGGATGGGTGCGTTGGTTTCGATCGCGTGTTGTACATAGTTCAGGCCGACCGCGATGAAATTTCCCGGACGTCGAATGCACGCGCCAATGCGCGGCGTTCCCTGCACGATCGGCAATTGATTGATGTCCATTGCTGCCACCTTGCGAAGGCCATCGCCCGCGAAAAAATCCGGGTCGATGTCTGTGACGACTTCGGACAGGTCACGGATCTGTCCTTTGTCGTCCATCAAGCCGGGTTTTTCCGAGCCTTGCGGGCCATAGCGTAGTAATTTCATCGTTGCTCCAGGTTGCGATTGAAGGGAAACAAGAGGCCGCGATCAGGGCGTTGCGTGGCCAATGGAATGTCTTATAGGAAATCGCGGGTTTGAAAGAAGTCGACAATCTTGCTGATTTGTCCGCGCATCATTTCGCGGCCTTGTATGAAGGTGCAGCCACTATCCCTTGCAAGCGACAGGAGGCCGGTCATTTCAGGCTTGACGATGGCATCGAACACAATCAGGTTGCGAGGTAGCGTGTCCGCCCGGATGGGCAACCGCGTGTCATCCAGCATGCCGACCGGAGACGCATTGATCAGCACGTCCATGCCATCCACGGAGGGCTCGCCGATCTCGACTTGTGTCGAAGGACTGCAGCGCCTGACCTTCTCGGCTACGTCCCCGGCTCGTTGCGCGTCGGGGTCGAAGATCCTCATGCTCGCGGGGCTCTCGCGGCCTACCGCAACGGCAATTGCGCTGCCTGCGCCGCCCACGCCGATCATCATCACGCGCTTGCCTGCGAAACTCACGTCGCGGCGGCGGAAGGCTTCCACACAGCCGAGACCGTCGAAGATATCCCCGAGCCATTGACCTTCGTCCGTGCGTACAAGCGCGTTGACCGCGCCGACAAACGTCGCCTGAGGACCGAGCCGGCTCGCAAATCTGCGCGCCTCGCCCTTGAAGGGAATGGTGAATACGAAGCCGTCAAAATTCTGAAGCTTCAGGAGTTCGGGCATGACACGGTCAAAATCTGAGGGCAAGACGTGCACGGGCACCATCAGCGCATTGAGTCCACGCGACACCAGCTCCGCCGTGATCATCTCCGGCGAGCGCACCTGCTCGATCGGGTATCCGACGATGCCGAAAATGCGCGTCTTCCCGTTCACGTAATCGACTTCTCCGCTTGTTGTCACGACCCATCCTTATCGCGCGTTTTAGAGGACCAACGGCTCCGGCAACTGGCTGCATCAAGGCTTCCGGGCGCGGATTGCCCGGGATTGGGTCGTCCCGAGTGCTCGGTTGCATCATGGTTGTTTGTCTGAATGTAACCGCTATGCATTTTTAATGTTTTGTTCGATTAAGGGTTTAACGGAGTCACTGTTGCTCATTTTTTGAGTTTGTTTGATCTGATAAGCCTGAAAAATAGTTCATGAACGCTGTTTTGCATAGCGCTTACATCGTAGAATGAATTTGGCCGTACCGTCAAATCGCTATTGCACGTTTAAGGGCAAACACTTACCTTCAGCACACCGCTTACATGCTTCCAGCTTCTTCATGCCAGAATCGAAAAATGCCAAGACCGCGCCCGCGAACGGCCACGCAACAGGAGCCAACTCAATGCCCGTGACGGAGCAAACACCCCGTTTGCTTTCTGCCTCCGGCGACGAACCCGTATTAGCCGATGTCGCGCGGGTGGCCGGCGTGTCCACGGCGACCGTCTCGCGATACCTGAACGATCCCGAGAAAGTCACTGAGAAAACTCGTGCACGTGTGCGGGCCGCGATTGCGCAACTCGACTGGGTGCCGAACGCGGCCGCCCGGTCGCTGGTATCGCGGCGTTCCTACACCGTCGGCGCGATTGTCCCGACGCTCGAGCACGAAAAATTCCACCAGCAGTTGCAAGCCTTCCAGGGGCGTTTGGGCGCTGAGGGACTGGCCGTCTTCGTTGCCTGCTCCTCGTATGATCCGGAGGAGGGATACCGGCTGGCGCGCGGCATGGTGGGGCGCGGAGTGGATGCCGTCGCATTGCTCGGAGACAATTATCCCGATGCGCTTTTCGACCTGCTGCGATCCAAGGGCATACCTTACGTGGTCACCTTCGGCAAGAAGGCGGACAGCGATCATCCGTGCGCGGGATTTGATCATGCGCGTGCCTTTGAGGTCATCACGCGGCGGTTGCTGGAACTTGGGCATACGCGTTTTGGCGTGATCTTCCAGTCGACCAAGCTCAATAACCGCATAGCGGCACGTCTCGAGGGCATTCATGCCACGCTGGCGGAAAACGGCCTGGCTTTGAGACCGCCGCACGTGGCGCTGATGGACAACAACTCGAACATTGGACGCATACCGTTTGCGCGCAGGAGCTTCCAGCAGATCATGAGTCACGCCCCGGCGCCGACGGCAATCATTTGCGGGAATGACATCCTCGCAATCGGCGCATTGCTGGAGGCTGAGGCGATGGGTATCGACGTGCCGGGCACGCTTTCAATTTGCGGCTTCGATGACATCGAGATTGCCGCCCACTCGCGGCCGTCATTGACGACGGTGCAAGTGCCGGATCGTCAGATGGGGGAGTTGGCGGCGCAATATCTGATTGATAGGCTGGCGGGGCGGGATTGCGAATCGCCTGCAATGCTCGATGTGATGTTGGTCGAGCGGGGGTCGACGGGTAGGGCGCCGGGTGTGTTTGGGTAGCGCGCGCCGGTGGGGGGCTGGGGTTGATGCCGGGTTGCTGCTTTCAAGCTTAGCCGTCTGCATGAGTTGACTATTTTCTAAGCGACACCCGAATTTTCGGCCGTGGGGGTCGAAGAAAATGACGGATATGAGTTGTCCACCACTATCCGAAAATTGGCAGCGGTCGACGGGATGTTTACGCGTGCTGTCGCGAAACGCATCAAATTTTTGCAATGCAAATCGGTGGTTTCTCCGCGGGTAAACGATGACCACCGGATGTACAAAATGCCTCGTCTACGGCTGAACGCTGATATCGACGCACTCCACCAGCGCGTTGACACCCACTGCCGACGATACGCTGACGATCCAGTTGGGTTGCATCGCACGATGCAGGCGCTTGCAGCTACTGAGCTTCACAAGCGCCTCGTCATAGGCCTGCGTGCCGTCCTCTAGGATCGCAATGGTGTCAACGATGTTAGCGATGCCGAAGTTTTCAATGGAACATCGAGTTGTGGTCCCGAAAGTGATGGTTGTTCGAACGTCATCCAGTGACAGGCCAATTGTCAGGTCGCGGTCTTGCACCGCCATGATGTCGATGTGCCAGTGTTGGAAGTCATTGTGTGCTTTCAGTCCGTCCGTGGGGTGGCTAACTGGCCGGAGCGGTGTCGTGGGCATCGGAGGCACGTCCGGTGGCGTCCAATCCATCGGCGCGGCCGTCGTGATCTGCAAACGTTCGCGAAGGCTCTGACGGCGTCCTACCATGCTCAAGAACGCCATGCCGCCGAGCAAGCGCGCGTCCTCATTGGTGATCGGCGCTCCTGCCGCGGGCGAAGGCAGTGCGTCTAACGGTGCGCGGTCGAGAAACGGCTCCACGGTCGAGCGCCGTAGCCATGAGTATTTAAAAGTGTCGCTCTCGTCGTCGTAGAACGTGATGAATACGTTATCGTTGGCAGCCATTTAGTATCCCAGGCAAGTGCGGTAGTTTTCGGAAGCGCGTGAACTGCAAAGCGCGTAGGTTCGCGGATCGCCGCCATACATCGCTTTGGCGGCGTTGCACATTTCCATGTCCTGTTCGTAGTCCGCGAAGCACTGTGCTTCGCGGCCCGAGCGCGTTGCAACCGACAGTACGCCATCGGACGGTGCGCTTGAAAAGTATTCGAATGGTGCAGCATCGCCCAGCGGTGTGGGCGTGTCGCCGATTGGATTCACGTCGCCCAAGTCTACGGCAGCGGCAGCGGCATTGGTCAAGCGCAAGCCACCGCCAAATGCGCCCACAATGGCGGCGGCGACGTTCAGGCGCGTGCGCATGAGGTTACTGCCCCGAAGGGTAGGCAACGCAGTCGCCATCTCGTTCGCGAAATCGTTTGTCCAGCCCTCAACCTTGCTGTGCCAGCCGTCGAAGTCAAAGGGCGCTGCGGGCAACGAGCTGTAGTAGGTGTATTCGGCCTCAAAGGGTTTGGTCTCCCATGAGCGCGGCGCAGCAAGACCGGGCGGTTGAACGAAGCCATTGTCTGCGTTCGTTGATTCCTCCCGGACCACGCGAACCTCACCTTGCGTGACTTTGTCGCGCAAATATTCCAGGATGCTCACGCGACCAATGCAGCGAAAGTCCGAAAATTTCGATGTCAGCCAAATTTCGACGTCTCGAACCAGCTCAAAGTCATTTTCCCAATCGTATAAAGACGCACCCTCGAACAACGCGGACCCGGAATCCGGACGGTTACCGTGAATGTCATGCCGTGCGTACAGGGAATAAGTCGTGCCTTGGATAGCAATAAGATTTGTCGTCATCCTAATTTTTATAGTTGCAACGACAGTAAGCTACCTCATTTTCCGCACGGCTCATCTCAAAAATGGTGTTAAGGTCGTTTGCCGCCGTAGCGTTCGCGCTCTGCTTCCGTTTCCCCGCGGTCTTGCTGAATTCGTCACCGGCGCGCGAAGCATTGCTTTTCGGCGTGCGACATAAGCCCGTCTATGACAGGGCAGACTCTTTTGATTTCGTCGCGTAATCGCGCATTGAGCGCACGGCGGGTTGGTTGCGTTTGGCTTTGATCGAGTAGTCGCGCGTATCCGCACAATCATCGAACTCGCTCGCGAACGCGAGCAAATCGAGCGAGGCAAGTCGGGCCGAAGATCAGGTGGCGCGGCAACTAGCGTGATAAGCCCAAAGATTCAACTCACGCCCGTCCGCATAGACCGGTATTCCCGCCTGACAATATCCATCAACTCAGCGACCGAAGTACTTGCAGCCTCCTTCTCATAAGTCACGCGGCCGCGTTGCATCAGCATGACGCGATCGGCAATATCGAGCGTCTGCGCGTAGTTATGCATGATCATCACAATAGACAGACCCTGCTTCTCCTTCAGCCGCAGCACAAGGTCGATGATCAATCCCGCCTCGCGCGCACCCATCGCTGCAAGCGGTTCATCGAGCAGCAGGATTTTCGCATTCGAATTGACCGCACGAGCCACGGCAATCGCCTGCCGTTGCCCACCCGAAAGCTGCTCCACCGGCAGATCAACCGACGGCACGTGCACGCCGATCTCTTCCAGGCACTCCTCCGCGCGGCGACGCATGGCGGTGTTATTCAACAGACGAAACGGGCCGCGCCGGACGATTTCCCGATTCAGGAACATGTTGTGATAAATGCTTAGCGAATTCGCCAGCGCCAGATCCTGATACACGCATTCGATGCCAAGCGACCGGGCATGATCGACGGAGCGAAGCAGCGTTTCTTCGCCGCCTATAAATAGCTTGCCGCTCGTCTGCTGATGGAACCCGGTAAGGATCTTGATCAACGTCGATTTGCCCGCGCCGTTGTCGCCAAGCACGCCCAGGATCTCGCCTTTCCTGAGCGTCAGCGACACGCCGTCGAGTGCGGTCACGGCGCCAAAACGTTTGACGATATCCTCGCCCTGCAACGCGGCCGTCCCTGTTGTTCCTGCCATCGTAGCCGCTGATGCGTCGGACATCAGAGGTCTCCCTTGCGAGCGAGACGGACGACGTGGATGTTGAAGATCATGGCCGCCAGGATCGCCGCGCCGAGAATCATGTTGAAGGTGAATGCGTTGATGCCGATAAGCGTGAATCCGTCGTTGAGGATCCCAAGCACGGCAGCGCCAATCAGCCCGCCAATAATGGTGCCCGAGCCGCCGGCGAGCGGCGTGCCGCCGATCACGGCAGCGGCGACGGCGAGGAACATGATCTGGTTGCCGCCCGCCTGAGGATCGATGGACGTTATCCGGAAGCCTTCCAGGATGCCGGTGAAACCGGCAAGCAGCGCGGCAATCACAAAGTTACCGAGTTTCAGGCGCTTCACCTGAATACCCGCTTCGCTCGCACCTAGCTGATTCGCGCCCGCCGCGATGGTATGCAAGCCCCATCGGGTATGGCGAAGCAACACATGCATGACCGCGGCGATCGCGATCGTCCAGATGATTTCGCTGTAGCCCCACTCGCCCATGATCGCCGAAAAACGCGTGCCCTCCGGGGGCGACACCGGCGTGCCTCGTGAGAGGGTCAGCGTCAAACCATTCACGAAGAACAGCGTGCCGAGTGTGGTGACGAAGGAGGGGATGCGCAGGTACACCGTCACCGCGCCGTTGATCACGCCGACCACGCCTGCCGCCAGCACGCCGGCCAGCAGGGCGAGCCACACGGGCGCGCCTGCCACGCTGGCGAAGTGCATGATGAAAGGCGCGAACGCGAAGACCATGCCGGCGGACAAATCGATCTCCCCGCCGATCATCAACATGATCTCGCCGAAGGCAATGATCGCCACCGGCGCGATGAACTGCGAGAGGTTTTCCAGACTCGCGCTAGTCAGCAGGAAGTCGTGGTTGGCCGTCTCGAAGTACACGCTGAGGATCAGCGCGACCGCAAGGATGCGGATCTCGCTGGATCGCTTCAGCGCGCCCGGCCATAACCTTGGGCGCCGGTTCGCCCGGCTTCCTTCCGTCACGGGAGTGGTCACCCTTTGATCGCACCCGTGCGCGGCAAGATCTGCGGTTTCGTGCTCTTGCCTTCATACCGCGTCTCGGTAGTGAGGTACGGGTCGACCGTGCCCTTGGTAACGAACTTCAGGCCGGTGTTGATATTGGCCGGTCCGACGAGTCCGCCCGAGGCAAGGAAAACGAACGCTTCAAGCACGGTATAAAAACCTTGCACGTAAGGTTGCTGATCGATCGTGAAGTCGAGGAAACCGTCGTGGATCAGCTCGACGGTGCGGGGCAACAAATCGAAGCCGCCGCCATGCACACCCTTGGACGGCAGATTGGACTCCTTCATCACCTGGGCGACGCCTTGCGTGCTGCCTGCATCGACGGCGAACATGCCTTTCAAATCCTGGTGCCCCAGGTAGAACGACTTGATCTTCGAGAGTTCTTCGTTGACGGTCGCGCCTGTCGCAATGGTCTGCGTATCGATTTTCTTGCCTGATTTCTTGATCGCATCGATTGCGCCGTCAAGGCGCGGCTGGATGTTGAGCTGCCCGGGTGTCGCGATAAAAAGTGCGACGAGGCCGCTATCCACGAGGCTGACGATACGCTCACCCATCTGGTAGCCCGATAGATACAGGTCCTGGCCGATATACGCGAGGCGTGGATTACCGCTGCCGCTTGGGGCATCGGCGTTATACGAAAATACCGCGATCCCAGCGTCGAGCGCTTTCTGGATCGGCGTATTGAATGCCTTGGGGTCCACGATAGGAACCGCAATGGCATCGGCTTTCGCGGCAATGGCCGCGTTGACCGCATTGACCATCTCGCCCACGTCGGCGTTGGCCGAGCCGGTCCATTGGTAATCGAAACCTAGCAAGGCGGACGCATCCTCAATGCCGTATTGCGTGGGAACGAAGAAAGGGTTCGTTGTGACGTGATTGACGAATACGATTTTCCAGCGCTTGTGCGCCGGAAACGGGCCGCCTTCCGCGGCTTGCGCCGGTGTAATCACGCCGCCTAGCATCGCTAGCGCCGCAGTCAGCCCAGCGCCTTGCAGCAAACTGCGACGTACGCTTTGAACTTCGCCCAGGTCTTCCCGATCTTGCGCCATGTCCTGTCTCCCGTGTCGGTGTTTTTGAACAACTCATTTCACATTGGCGCGGGCCGGAAAAGCGCCGGTGCCGGGCGTCGCTATGCTCCGCTCCGTGAAACTCGCATGCTCAACCGCACGCACGGCCGAATGACGACGTAACGACATGCTAGAACAGGCAATTGGCCAATTAATCGATGTATACCCTTAACTAGTCCGACTATTTTGAAAAGCGGCGTAAGGGCAGGTATTGAGGCGGGCGTTTTGCGGCAAGCGCAGGCTGCTCAGGAAATGAGAGGTGTGTGGGAAAGTCCAGCATTTGGGAACATCGGGCTTCCTGCGCAGGTTATCTTTTGTTGATCCACCTTACGGCGGTGCTTTCGAAATGGCTGCAAATTCAAGGCCGGGTTGCGTCATTCGCAGTGTTTGCTCGCCCGGTTTTCAATATACGTAGTACTCCGCATAGTGTTCGAGCGTTGCAAGGAACTTCAATGCAGGATCTTCGCGAGAAAATCCTTCGCGCGGTCGGACTTCGGATTCGCGAAAAAATCCTCCTTCTTGTCGTCCTCGACAATGAGACCCTTGTCCATAAAGATCACGCGATGCGCAACCTTTCGTGCAAAGCCCATTTCGTGAGTGACGCACATCATCGTCATGCCTTCCTGCGCGAGTTCGACCATCACGTCGAGCACTTCGTTGATCATCTCGGGGTCGAGCGCGGAGGTCGGTTCGTCGAACAGCATCGCGATTGGGTCCATCGACAGTGCACGTGCAATCGCAACCCGCTGCTGCTGACCGCCTGACAGTTGACCCGGAAACTTGTCCGCATGCGCGCTCAGCCCGACGCGATCCAGCAGCTTCAGCGCCTTCGCTGCGGCTTCGTCCTTCGAACGGCCCAGTACTTTGATCTGCGCCAGCGTCAGGTTCTGCACGATCGTCAGATGCGGGAACAGTTCGAAGTGCTGGAACACCATGCCGACTTTCGATCGCAGTGTCGAAAGGTTGGTTTTCTTGTCGCCGAGCGATTGCCCGTTGATCGTGATATCGCCCTTCTGGAACGGCTCGAGTCCGTTCACGGTTTTAATCAACGTGGACTTGCCCGAACCCGAAGGTCCGCACACCACGACCACTTCGCCCTTTTTGACTTCGGTCGTGCAGCCGGTCAGCACCTGGAACGGGCCGTACCACTTCGAAACATTGTTGATTGAGATCATCGTGAAATCCATTCCTGATTGGGCTTCGTTGAGCAAATCTACTTGAGGGCGCGGCGCGGTGACCGTGTCACCGGCGCGTCTGTGCGTGTTGCAACTGCTGCAGACGCCGCGCATACAGCGTCAACGGGAAGCACATGGCGAAGTACAGCAGGGCGACCATTCCGTAGATCGGAAACGGGCGGAATACGGTGTTGGTGATCATCGAGCCGGTCTTCGTGAGTTCGATGAATCCAATGATCGACGTCAGCGCGGTGCTCTTGACGACCTGCACCAGAAATCCGACGGTCGGTGCGACCGCGATCTTCCTCGCCTGCGGCCACACGATGTAGCGCAACTGCTGGCCAAACGTCATGCCGAGACTCGCGCCAGCCAGCCATTGGCCACGCGGAACCGCTTCGACACAGCCGCGCCAGATATCGGCGAGATACGCGCTGGTATAGAGCGTCAGTGTGACGGTGGCGGCAACCCACGGCGACACTTCCACGCCCAGCAGCGGCAGACCGAAGAAGGCGAGGAACAACTGCATCACGAGCGGCGTGCCCTGGAATAGCTCGACATAGAGCGAGACCACACGGCGCATCCATGGCAACGGCGACACGCGCATGGCGAGCAGCACGAGTCCGACTGCACCGCCGCACACGAAAGCGATCAACGACAACAACACGGTCCAGCGCGCGGCGAGCAGCAGATTGCGCGCGATATCCCACAGCGTGAATTCGGTCATTGCGAGCGCTCCGTTGCCAACGTCTGCGGACGGCGTCCACCGAACAGGGTCCAGCCGTTGCGCCAGTTCGGCGGGCCAGCCGGCGCGCTTGGTGTGCGCGGCGAGCGTCCGGCAAAAAGGCCCCGGCCCAGCCGGTTCAACAGTTGGCGCAAGACGATCGACAGGAACAGATAGGTCGCGGTGACGATCAGGTAGCTCTCGAACGAGCGGAAGTTACGCGACTGGATGAAGGCGGCCGCAGACGTCAGGTCCGGCACCGAGATCTGCGAGACCACGGCGGAACCAAGCATCACGATCAGCACCTGGCTCAGGAGCGCCGGAAACACATTGGCCAGCGCCTGCGGCAGCACCACATGGCGGAACACCTGACGTCCCTGCAATCCCAGAGCCTGCGCTGCCTGCACCTGGCCACGCGGAATCGAGTCGATACCGGCGCGGACGATTTCGGTCGCATAAGCGCCTAAGTTAACCGTCATCGCGAGGACTGCAGCCTGCATTTCGTCGATATGAATGCCGAGACCCGGCAGCCCGAAGAACACAAAGAACAACTGCACGAGGAACGGCGTATTGCGTATCAGCTCGACGTAGGTTGCGATCATCGTCCGGGCCCAACGAGGGCCGGCGACGCTGATGCTTGCGCCTGCGATACCGACTAAACCGCCGAGTACTGTAGAGATAGCAGTAAGCCAGAGAGTGACCGCGACGCCTCGCGCGAGCATGCCCGCGTAGATGCCGAAGCCGCTGAAATCGAACACGTAGGTCATGGCGGGTTGCTCATGGTGAGGTCAGGGCAATGAAATCGAATGAATGGGCTCAATGCAGCGGACGCGCCGCGATCAGCTTGCAGGCGTGCGCAGGCAATTCGGCCAGCACGGGCATGCCGAGGGCGAGGCCGGGCGTTTCGCGCTGCGTGGTGGCGGCTGTCAGCGTGAAGCCGGCGCAGTCGATCGTCGCTTCCAGCGTCGCACCCACATCGCGGATAAACGTCACCGTACCGGCGAGATAGTTAGGACCGCTGGTGGTCGAGACGTGCTTCACGCAGACATCTTCGGGACGTATCAGCAGGCGGATGTCCGCCGTGGATTCCGGCATCCATGCCCCATCAGCCACGACGATCTGCTGGCCGCCCGGCAGCTTTACGCCGCCGCGTCCGTCATGCGTGACCGGAAGGATGTTGCCGAGCCCGATGAAGTCGGCGACAAACTCGCTGACCGGGTTGCGGTAGATGTCGAGTGGCTTGCCGACCTGCGCAATGCGGCCTTTTTCCATCACGACGATCTCGTCGGCCATCGTCATTGCTTCGCGCTGGTCGTGCGTGACCATGATCGTCGTGATGCCAAGGCGCTTTTGCAGCAGGCGGATTTCGACCTGCATCGATTCGCGCAGCTTGGCGTCGAGTGCAGAGAGCGGCTCGTCGAGCAGCAACAGTTTCGGCGACGACGCGATCGCACGTGCGATAGCCACGCGTTGACGCTGTCCCCCGGACAGTTGCGTGACCGGCCGGTTCGCCATGTGCGGCAGCTGGATCAGTTCGAGCAGTTCGGCCACGCGTTGCCCTTGTGCGACCTTGCTCGTCTTGCGCAGCCGCAGCGGGTACGCAATATTTTCGGCAACGCTCATGTGCGGAAACAGCGCCAGCGACTGGAACACCATGCCGAAGTCGCGCTGGTTCGCCGGCAAGTGAGTGATGTCGCGGCCCGCGAAAGTGACGCTGCCGGAGCTCGGCGTCTCGAGCCCCGCGATCATGCGCAGCAAGGTCGTCTTGCCGCAGCCGGACGGGCCGAGAAAGCAGACCAGCTTGCCGTCCGGGACGCTCAGGTCGACGTGGTCGACGGCGTATGCAGCGTTGAAGCGCTTGGTCACGGCCTGGAGTGTCAGATGAGTCATGAGGGTTCCTTATGTTCTTGAATGCTCAGAGCGCGACACCTTCGTCGCCAATCAACTTTTCAAGCAGCCATATCAGCGCAAAGTCGATGGCAACAATAAAGACCGCGAACGAAAACACGGTCGGGTCGAGCGACGACACCGTGCGGCTGTAGAGCCACACCGGCAACGTCATCGTGTTGATGCCGTACAGGAAGAACGTCACCGTGAACTCGTTGAACGAGATGATGAACGCGAACAGCATGCCCGCCAAAATGCCGGGGCGCATCAGCGGCAACACCACATCGAACATGGCGCGGCGCGGGCTCGCACCCATCACGCAAGCAGCTTCCTCGAACTCCGGGCCAATTGACGCCGCCGACGCCGCGCAGTTTTTCACCGTGAACGGCAGCGCCAGAATCACATGCGCAATGATGAGCCGGAACACGCCGAGTTCCACGGGCAGCACGTTGAAGACGAGCAGCAGTGACAGCCCGAGCATCACGAGCGGATAGACGAGCGGCAGCGCAACAAGCTGTTCTACGGCCGACTTGCCTCGAAAGCGGTAGCGGCTCAACGCATACGCAGCGGGCACCGAGACCAGCGTCGCGATGATCATCGTCGATACGGCGACGATCAGGCTCGTCGTCAGCGCGGTACCCATGGAAAGCGAGTCGCTTGCATCGGGCGAGACGAAGCTGCGCCATGCCGCGCGATACCACTGCAGGCTGTAGCCCGGCGGCGGGAATTCCAGCGTGTCCGACGCGCTGAACGACATCAGGATCATCGTCAGGATCGGCAGGGCGGCAAGGAACAGGACGATGGCCGCGAGCAGCGCCGCGGGCCTGCCGAGCCGGCCCGGCATGGTCGCGGGCAGAAGACGCACACGATTGTAGGGGGTGCTCATGCGGACGGCTCCTTGAGGCGTTGGGTGCGGCGCACGAGGCTCTGCGAGATCGCCATGACGGCGAGTGTGGCGACCATCAGCACCACACCGGAGGCGGAGGCCGCCGGCCAGTTCAACAGCGGCGAGACCTCGTCATGCACCAGCACGGCGAGCATTGGCACGCGCCGGCCGCCAAGCAGCAGCGGCACTGCGAACGCGCTTGCGTTGTAAGCGAACACGAGCAGTGCGCCTGAAACAAGCCCGGGCATCGCGAGCGGCAACATGATGTGACGCAACGTCTGCCAGCGCGTTGCGCCAAGCGTTGCCGCGGCTTCCTCGTATGAGAGCGACACGGCGCGCATGGCGCTCGACAACGGCAGCACGGCGAGCGGAAACGCAGTCTGGATCAAGCCAAGCAACACGCCATGCTCACGATAAAGCCATTGCATCGGACGCTGGATCACGCCGCTCGCGAGCAATGCGTGATTGAGCAAGCCTGCCGGGCCGAGGATCACGAGCCAGCCATAGCCTTGCAGCAGCAGGTTGACGAGCAGCGGCAACAGCACGCCCGCCAGCAGCAGGCGCCGCGCCAGCCGCGACTCGGTACGCGCCATCGCAAGCGCGACCGGAATCGCCAGCAGCACCGCGCACACCATGCTCTGGAACGCGAGCCGCAGCGTGAGCCACAGCGCCTTCAGGAAATACGAATCGGCCAGGTTCGCGTAGTTTTGCAGCGTGAACCCGTGCCACTCGTCGCCCTGCGCACCGAAGCTCATGCGCAGGACCACGAGGGCCGCCGCCGCGAGCACCGCGAGAAACGCGAGGATCGGGGCGAGCAGTAGCCACGGCCGCGCGCGGGCGAGCGCGGTTGCCGATACGGGGGCTACCGGCTGGTCCGGCGCCCCCGGTCCGGCGCGCTGCGAAGAGAGTTCAGCCATCGTGGTCATGCCGAGAAAATCTCGGTGTAGCGCTTGATCCACGCAGCCTGTACCACGGCGAGTGACTTGTCATCGTGCAGGACGGACTTCTCCGCGATCTGCTTCGGGCTCGGCACAAACCTGAGGCTCTCGGCGGGAATGATGGCCTTCGAATTCACCGGGCCGTTCAGCACGTCGGCGGCCATCTTGCCTTGCACGCCGGCATCGAGCGAATGGTTGATGAACGCGTGAATCAGGTCGAGGTCGCCAGGGTGCGATTTCGGAATCACCGTGAACATCAGTTGCGTGGCGAAGCCTTCCTTCATGCCGTACGTCACGCCCATTTTGTATTCGGGCTTCCTGATCTGGTCGGGAAAGAACGCGGGCGAATAGATGCCGCCGATATCGAGCGAGCCCGTGCGAAACAGGTCCGCGACCTGATTCGGATTCTCGCCGAGCGTCATCACGCGGTCCTTCAGTTCGGTAAGCTTCTTGAAGCCCGGATCGATGTTCTGCTGCGAACCGCCCGACATTTTTGCAGCGATGATCGCCAAGTCGACCGCCTCGGCAAACTCGGGCGGCGGCAGGAACAGGCGGCCGGCGTACTTGGGATCCCACAGCGCTTCGTACGACCCGGGCGGCGTCTTGACGGTCGATGTGTTGTAGATCAGGCCATCGGACCACAGCAGGTAGCCGACACCAAAACCATCCGCGCCGGTTCTATACCGCGCCGCCACTTCCTTGAGATTGGGCAGCTTGTCGAGGTCGGGCTTGACGAGCAGGCCCGCATCGCCGAGACCCGAGGCGCCTACGCCCGCGAGCGTGATGACGTCATAGGTAGGGCGGTCGCCCGCGGCCTTCACCTTGGCGACCATGCCGGAGGTGCCATCCGCGCGGTCCGCAATCACCTTCGCGCCGGTTTTCGCCGAGAAGGTCGCGGCGATATTGTGCAGCGCGGCAGTTCCCGTATCGTCTGACCAGGTCAGCAGACGTAGCGTCTTGCCCGAGAAATTGTGTTCCTGTGCTCTGAGATTAAGAAACGGCGCCGGCAACGCGGACGCCGCGAGCGCTGCGCCGATCGTCTTTACGGCTTGCCGCCGTCCCGTGCTGAATTTTTTCATCGCCGACTCCGTGATGGTTAAGTGAGATGTCTGATCTACGCGCCGGGCGAACGGTCGTATCCGTCCGCTGTTGCCCGTGCATGAAAATGTTAGGATCGCAAAATAGCCATCACAATCGATATATCGTCATGTCTGCCATGATCAAAGCACATGGCTCAGGCGGTTTATGGCTGGTTTTTACAGGTCGTGGCATGCCAAATGTGCATGGCAGGTCGCGGACCTTTAATCCAACGAACTGCCTACACCCTGTACTTCACCTTCGGCAGCACGCACAACATCTCGTACAGCAGGTTCGCGCCGACCAGCGCGGTATTGCCGGACGGGTCGTACGGCGGTGAAATTTCCACCAGATCGCATCCCACGATATCCAGCCCACGGCAGCCGCGAATAATTTCAAGCGCTTGCCAGATCGTCAGCCCGCCAATTTCCGGCGTGCCGGTGCCGGGCGCGAAACTCGGGTCCAGTCCGTCGATATCGAAGCTCAGGTACACCGGGCCATCGCCCAGTTTCGCGCGCACCTCGTCCATGATCGGCGCGACCGATTTGTACCAGCACTCCTCGGCCTGCACGACCCGTATGCCGTGCGACCTCGACCAGTCGAAATCCTCCGCCGTGTAGCCGGTGCCGCGCAGGCCAATCTGCGTGACGCGGTTGCCGTCGATCAGACCTTCTTCAATCGCCCGTCGAAACGGCGTGCCGTGAGCGATCTTCTCGCCGAACATGGTGTCGTTTACATCCGCATGCGCATCGACATGAACCACGCCAACCGCGCCGTATTTCTTCTTCATCGCGCGCAGGATGGGCAGCACGATCGTGTGGTCGCCGCCCATGGTGAGCGGCACGCAGCCATGCCCGATGATTTCGTCATACGCTTCAGTGACGATGTCCATGCTCTTCTGCAGATTGAACGTGTTGATCGCGACGTCGCCGATGTCAGCCACCTGGATGCTGTCGTACGGCGCCGCGCGGGTCGCCATGTTGTACGGGCGCAGCAGGCACGACTCGGCCCGGATCGCGCGCGGGCCGAAGCGCGCGCCCGCCCGGTTCGACGTGCCGATGTCGAGCGGCACGCCGACGAAACAGGCATCGAGCCCCTCGGCCGAGGTTGCGCTCGGCAGGCGCATCATCGTTGCCGGCCCCGCGAAGCGCGGCATCTGGTTACCGCCGAGCGGCTGGTTGAAAGGGTTGTCGGATGGGTTATCGTGGTTCATCGCAAATCCTTTTGATAGACGGGCTAGCTGGACTGACGATGCGTCAGCACCTGCTTGATTTCCTGGAAGGCGGCGAGTCCGAACGGACCCAGTTCCCGCCCGATACTGCTGCGCTTGTAACCGCCCCACGACGTCTGCGGATAGATCAGTTGCGGCGTGTTGACCCACACCACGCCGGCCTCAAGCGCACGAGCGACCCGTTCGCCGCGCGCCTCGTCTTCTGTGACGACGGTCGCCACCAGTCCGTACTCGCTGTCATTGGCCATGCCGACGGCTTGCTCTTCAGTGTCGAACGCGCGCACGCACAGGACCGGGCCGAAGATCTCTTCATGCCATAAGGCGCTTGTCGGCGGTACATCGGTGAAAATTGTCGGCGCGATGAAAAAGCCCTGCTCCGGTGCACGGGCTGGCCGGCCGCCACCCGTGACGAGCCGCGCTCCGTCGGCAATCCCTTGTTCGATATGGCCACGCACCCGGTCGAATTGGGCACGGCTCACGAGCGGCCCCATCCGCACGTCAAGCGCGAACGGGTCGCCGACGACAATCCGTTCCACGCGCTCGACAAGCCTCGCCAGCAAGGTGGGCGCGAGTTCGCGCGCGACCAGCACGCGGCTCGTCGCCGAACACATCTGGCCGCTGTTGAAAAAGCCGCCTGCTTCGACGAGGTCGACCGCCATGTCGAGGTCCGCATCGTCGAACACGATGATCGACGACTTGCCGCCGAGTTCGAGACTCACGCCTTTCAGCGTGTCGGTGGCGGTCTTCATCACGGTCTGGCCGACACTCGTGCTACCGGTAAACGATACTTTCGCAACCCCGGCGTGGGCGACAAGCGGCGCGCCTACGTCCGCACCGGTACCCGTCACCGCGTTGAAAACACCCGCTGGCAAGCCGGCCGAAGCGATCACCGAGACCAGTTCGAGTTCGGGCAGCGGCGTGATTTCAGAGGGTTTGAGCACGACCGTGCAGCCGGCCGCGAGCGCCGGGGCGAGCTTCCATGCCGTGGTTACCATCGGGAAATTCCAGGGCACGATCAGCGCGGCCACGCCGGCGGGCTCGCGGAGAATCCGCGCACGGTGCCCGATGCTGGGGATGCTGACTTCTGCACCGCTTGCGTCGTCCAGTTGCTCAGCCAGTTGAGCGTAGTAGCTGAAGGTCGCGATCACATCGTCGACGTCCATGTGCGCTTCTGCTTGCGGCTTGCCGTTGTTAAGCGATTGCAGCATCACGAGACGGTCGCGCCGCACTTCCACTTCCGCCGCGATTGCGCGCAGGTAGCCTGCACGCTCGGCGCCGGTCGTGTGCCGCCAGGTGCGAAACGCGCGAGCCGCGCACGTCACGGCCAGGTCCACGTCGGCCAGGGTGCCCGCGGCCACGTCGGCCAGGTGGGTCCCGGTCGAAGGGTTAACCACGGCAATCGTGCGGCCTAGTGCGCCGTCGACCCAGCGGCCATCTATATAAAGCTGCGTCAGGAATTGAGTGTCGTACGGAGCGTTCATGTCAGGTCTCCCGGGACGTGGGCGAACCACTTCTGTTCGTCGATTTCGATCAACGTGGGCACACGGCGCCCCGCGGCCTGCTTCAGTTCGTCCGCCAGCGCGGCAGGCGTATGGGCAGACGCGGCGCAGCAGCCAAAACCGCGTGCCAGCGCAAGGAAGTCCGGGGTATAGATGTCGACGCCGATCGGTTCGATATCGCGCTCAACCATGTATTTCTTGATTTCGGCATAACCCCGGTTGTTCCAGAGCAGCACGATGACCGGTACAGCCGCTTCAACAGCGCTCGCCAGTTCAGGCAGCGTGAACTGCAAGCCGCCGTCGCCGATCAGGCAGATCACGGGCCGCTTGCCCGACGCGAGCCGAGCGCCGATCGCAGCCGGCAAGCCATAGCCCAGCGTGCCGTAGCCAGTCGATGAGTTGAACCACGACCTGGGCGATAACGCTTCGAAGACGAAATTGCCTGCATACACGGGGCGCGTTGAATCGCCCACGACGATTGCATCGGGCAGGGCGCTCAATACGGTATCGAAGAGCACCGCCTGCGAGCGGATCGGCGCGTCGTAACCGGCATTGACCGCAGCTCGCGCAGTGCCTACGCGCGGGGCGCCCCAATCGGCATCGCGTGGTGGCAACGGGCGTGTGGCAAGCCTCTGGTCCAGCGCGGCGAGCACGAGCTTCGCGTCGGCTGCAATCGCCACGTCAGGCCGGAAATTACGCATGACCTGCTGAGCGTCGATGTCGATCCTGATCAGCTTGCCGTCGATCGCAAAGCCGTTGTCGAACACCACGTCGTAGTCCGTCTCGCCCAGTTCGGTGCCGACCGCAAGCACGACATCGGCCTCACGCACCAGCGCGCGCGTCGCGGCGAGCGACTGGGTCGAGCCGATCGACAACTCATGGCCGCGCGGCAACAGGCCCTTCGCGTTGATCGTGAGCGCCACCGGCGCCTGCAGGCGTTCGGCCAGTGCGCGCAATTCGGGCGCCGCCGCCACAGCACCGCCACCGGCCAGGATCAGCGGTCGGCGCGCGGCGGCGAGCAGGGCGCTCGCCTCGTCGAGGGCAGCCGGCGCGCCGGCCGCCTTCGCGGGCAGCACTACCCAACGGGATGTCGCGTCGCGAGCAGGGGCGACGATCACATCGAGCGGAATCTCGATGTGAACCGGTCGCGGGCGCGCGGCGGCGAACACCGCGAACGCGCGCGCCAGGACCTGCGGTAGTTCGTCAGCATCGAGCAACGTGTGGGAGAACGCGGTGAGCCCGGCGAATACGTTGCGCTGCGACGGCAGCTCGTGCAGGCGTCCCGTTCCTCCGCCGAGCTGGCGCGTGGTGTTCACGCTGGAGATCACGAGCATGGGGATCGAATCGGCATAAGCCTGCGCCATCGCGGTCGCGATATTCGTCATGCCCGGTCCGGTAATGATGAAGCACACACCGGGTTTTCCCGTAACACGCGCATAGCCGTCCGCCATGAAGCCCGCGCCCTGCTCGTGGCGAGGGGTGATGTGGCGCAGCGTCGACGTTGCCAGTCCACGATACAGCTCGACGGTATGGACGCCGGGAATGCCGAACACCAGTTCAACGCCGTAGTGCTCGAGCAGCCTCACGAGCGCTTCGCCACAGGTCTGCGTGTCGACTGGACGGGGAGCGCAGTGTCCGCTCGCGTGACCGAAGAGCGAGATATTTTCAGGCGAATTCATGAGATTCCTGCGGAGTGATCCGTTTGATCCGTTGCCGGTACATGCCTTTCTCCGGAGTTTGCGTGTTGATGCATTCTTGGTGGATGGCACGTGAACGGCAATCGATGAATTTGCATGCGCGCCATGTTTTTGGCTCATGGGCTTATTCAGGGGAGCAGTGCTTTCAGGCGACGCGAGGCGTTAAATTCGGTGTATATATGCAGCGTTAGACCCGTGCATCTATCAAACCTCTGGCCGGAATGCACACCCGGTCGCCATGACTTTTTCAAATGCAGGAAGGGAACGAGAATGCGCCGCCTGCCGCCGCTGAATGCGCTGCAAATCTTCGAAACGGTCGCGCGCCACCGCAGTTTCACGCGTGCTGCCGATCACCTTTGTCTGACGCAAGGTGCCGTGAGCCGCCAGATCCTGACGCTGGAGGAGTACTACGGTTTTCCGCTGTTCACGCGGCACTCGAAGGGACTCGCGCTGACGAACGAAGGCGAGCAGCTATTGCCGACCGTGAAAGAGAGCTTCTCGCGGATCGAGGAGATTTCACTGCGGCTGACCCGGCAGCGTACCGACCTCGCGCTGAAGGTACCCACCTGCCTGATGCGCTGGATCCTGCCGAAGATCATGCGCTTCCAGGCGGAGTACCCTGAGATCCAGTTGCAACTCACGACCACCTGGCAGCACGACGTCGATTTCCAGGTCGAGCCGTTCGACGCCGCGATCATTTATGGTTCGTCCCCGGGCGTGGACGTTCATTCGATTGCGCTTTTCGAGGAGCAACTGACGCCGGTGTGCGCGCCTTCGTTGCTGGAGAAAAAATCGCTCGATAACGTGGCCGATCTTGCCCGGCATACACTGCTGCATCCAACGCGCGACCATCGCGACTGGAAGATGTGGCTCGCCCATGCCGATGCGCCCGAGATCAATGCCGACCTTGGGCAGAGTTTCGAAACGCTCGACCTGGCCACGAATGCGGCGGCGCAAGGCTTCGGCGTCGCGATCAGCGACTGCTCGCTCGTGAGCGAAGATGTTGCGTCGAAGCGCCTCACGAGACCGTTCGATATTGTGCTCACGACGGGCGCCCGCTATTACTTCGTCTACCCGAATTGCCTCGCGCACCAGCCCAAGGTGAACCTGTTTCGCGAGTGGCTCGGGGCGAATGGAGAGGGCTGACGACTCGAGGTCTCAGTGATCAGAGTGCGCAGGCCCGGTCAATCAGGACGCTAGCCGGCCCCGCGTAGAATATGACCAGGATGCCGCAAGGAATCATACCGTTCCCGTCCGCTTAGAGGCACGAAAATGGACTTTCCTAGTGGTCATCGATATATTTAACCGAATATAACGAAGCTGGAGAGATTGGGTGAGCACTGACACGCAACAAGCAGTGGGCGAAAAATTCGTCCTCGAATCGATGCACTACGCGCGCGACAAAACGTGGGAAGTCGTCGAACAGGTGGCGGTGCGGATTCAGCCCGGCATGCTCGAGTCGGAAGCGGTGACCGAGTGCAAGCAAGTTCTGCAGGAACTCGGGATGGAGCGCATCTGGCATCCCATCCTGATCCGGTTCGGAGAAAACACCTTGCGCACGTTCAAGCAACGTTCCG
The DNA here is from genome assembly GCF_000729995.1 of Caballeronia sordidicola. GTDB lineage: Bacteria > Pseudomonadota > Gammaproteobacteria > Burkholderiales > Burkholderiaceae > Caballeronia > Caballeronia sordidicola_A. The sequence continues at coordinate 63,017 of NZ_JNFG01000012.1, forward strand.
AGGGAGATCCGCGCCTGAAAGACGACGACATTTTTTTTGTCGATCTCGGCGTCGTATGGAAAGGACATGAAGGCGATGCGGGCGCGACGTTCGTGGTCGGTGCAGACCCGGAGATGAAAGCGTGCGCGGAGGCGGCAAAGACCGTCTTCGATGAGGTCGAGCATCATTGGCGAACGACGGGAGCCGGCGGCGCGGCGTTGTACGACTTCGCGACGGGGCGTGCGTCAGCGCTTGGGTGGAAACTGAACCTCGACATCAAGGGGCATCGCGTGAGCGATTTCCCGCACGCGATATTCAAGGCAGGCAATCTCGGGAATTTCGAGCCGCATCCGGATGCCGGGCTCTGGATCCTGGAGATTCAGCTTGCTCATCCTACGAGGCCGTTCGGATCGTTCTACGAAGACCTGCTTGGCTGAGTCGTGTCGGCGAAGACAAGCTAACAAAGGACGCAATGTTCATTCGGCACCTCGAGTACCTCGTCACGTTGGCGCGTGAAAAACATTTCGCGCGAGCGGCAGAGGCCTGTCACGTTTCCCAACCCGCGCTGTCGTCGGCCATCCGTAAGCTCGAGGCGGAACTGGGGCTGGTTATTGTCGAGCGGACGCGTCGCTTCGTAGGCTTTACGGAGGACGGAGGACGGTGAACGTGTGCTTGGCTGTTGTTGGTTATTGCATTCCTGTTCAATAACGTGGTGCGTGGTCGGCGATGGCCGGAGCGATGGTCATGACATCGCAGCCCGGAAGCGGCAACGCGTTGTCGCTTCCGGATAAGCGCAGATTCACCCCTATTGTTCGAACCCATTCCCCTGATTGCGCAATATGCGTATCGAGCTGTCGAGATGCGCACGGGCGCTTTCTGCATCGCCCAAGCGCATTTGTTCATACGTGCGCTGTGCTACTTCGTGCGCCACGGGCTTGAGCGGCTGGTTGCTACTCATGGCCTTGAGCTGAACCTCTGCGGCGCGCTCCAGATAATAGAGATCGTCCCAAGCCTCCGCAATGCTGGCGCCCGCCACCATCACGCCGTGGTTCTTCAGGAACAGGATGTCGGCATCGCCCATGGCGTCGGCAATACGATCTCCCTCTGACTCATCCAGCGCCAGGCCGTTGTAGTTCTCATCGACGGCGGTGCGGCCATAGAACTTCAACGCCGTCTGCCCGAGCCACAAAAGCGGCGGCCCTTCGATCAGGCACAGCGCCGTTGCATTCGGCATATGCGTGTGGAAAGCCGCTTTCACCCGCGGTTTCGATCGATGCAACCGCGCGTGGATATAAAACGCGGTGGCTTCCGGCTGACCAACGCCTGCGATGACATGCCCTTCGAAATCGCAAACGAGCAGGCGCGACGCAGTGATCTCGCTAAACGCATAACCGTATGGATTGACGAGAAACAGATCGTCGTGTCCGGGCACGACTGCAGAGAAATGATTGCAAACCCCTTCCTCGTAACCCCGTTGCGCAGCAAGCTGAAAGCACGCGGCAAGTTCGATGCGCGCCTGCATGACGGCGTCGGAATCAAGCCCGGAATCGAGCCGCGAGATACGCGAGGGAGCAGCGGCGCTGCCGACTGAAAGCGAGTGAGCCATGATGAGTGATTACCCTGAAAATTTACCAGCCGAGTCTACTGAATAGCACAGGTACTTGATCGAGCGTTGCAAGCGTGGCGTCGGGTGTGTAATCCGGCAGCACCGTGCGGCCGGTACCACGATCGATCCACACGCAGCGAAAGCCGACCTCGTGCGCGGCCGCATGATCGAGGTGCGGACTGGCGCAGATATGAACCACGTCGTCCTTCGTCACGCCAAGCGAGTCGAAAGCATAATCGAATATTTTCCTCGATGGTTTGTAAGCTCCGGCCTGCTGCGCCGTGACGACTCGATCGACCAACCCACCAAGTTGCGCAACATTGCCGGCGATGATCTCGTCATCCGTATTCGACACAATACACAGACGATACCCCGCCCCTTTAAGCCGCTCCAAAGCACCGGTCACTTCGGGAAACGGCGGCATGGCGGAGATACTGTCCGTTAGCACGCGGGCGTCGTCTGCGTCGCTGTGCAAGCCTAGCTCATCGAGCGCGAGCCGTAATGCATCCGCGCTCACGCTGCGAAACGATCGATGCGGCGAGGTTTGCTCAAGCGCATGTTCATGCCGATCATAAATGCCGATGAACCGGGCCGGATCGATCGCCTCTGTTTGCTTGGCGGACAAGATCTTGCGGACCGCGGCTTGCAAACCTTCATCCCACTGGATCAAGGTGCCGTAGCAATCGAAGGTAAGCCATTGCGGACGGCGGCTGTGTTCAAGCGCGTTAAGAGCCATGATTTGTTTGCTTAGTTGAGTGAGTTAGTTGAGCGATGAAGTTGAATGCATGCCGCAAGCGTAAAAGTATTGATCGATATTTGGAAATTAAATTAAACTCTAAAGGTCAATCGAAATTCAAATAACGCGGCGGTGGCTTGTGCTAGATCTCGAGTTGTTGAACACGTTGGTTTGCGTGGTCGATGAAGGCAGCTTCACGCGCGCCGGTGAACGCGTCCACCGGACCCAGTCGACGGTGAGCCAGCAGATCCGCAAGCTGGAGGCAGCGGTTGGCCGCACGCTCTTGCTGCGCGATCGGACCGGCAATCAAGTGAGCGCTACCGAGCATGGAGAGCTGCTTGCGCACTATGCGCGGCGGCTGCTGGCGTTATCAACGGAGGCGCAGGATGCGTTGACCAGCGACGTGGCGCTCGAACCGGTGCGCATTGGCGTACCCGAGGATTTCGATGCGCGCCGCATGTCAGCCATGCTGTCGGGATTTGTGAAGATGAAACCCGGCGTACGGCTTGAAACGGTAAGCGGCATGAGTGTCGATCTCCAGCGTAAGCTTTCTGCAGGCGAGCTCGAGATTGCGTTGCTCAAGCGCGAACCGGGCAGCGGTGAGTGCCTGGCATCCTGGCCCGAATCCCTCGTCTGGGTAAAGGGTGAAGGCGTTGAGCTGACGGATGAACCGGTCCCGCTGGCGTTGTTTCCGCAAGGGTGTGTGTACCGGCAACGCGCGATCCGTGGTCTCGACAAAGCGCGCCGGCGCTGGCGAGTAGCGTTCGGGAGTCATAGCCTGACCGGCATCCAGGCGGCTGTTTCATCGGGGCTTGGCGTGTCGGTCTTGCCTACGACCGCCGTGCTTCCTGAACATCGTATTTGTACGGGTCTACCCGACTTGCCGCCAACCGAGCTTGCGTTGGTAAGCACGGGCGGCGCGCTCAATGCGGTCCAGCAGGCGTTGATCGAATTCCTGCGTGCAGAGATCAAGGTTTAGCACTGTTTAGCGTGTCTTCGATTGGTGATATCGTTCGCAAAACAACTACCCCAATACCAAGAGAGCAACTATGGAGACGCTTTCCGGCCACAGGCCGACGATCATCGACGTGGCGAAGCGCGCAGGCGTTTCCAAAAGCACTGCCGCGCGTGCGTTGGCGGGCGCACCAAACATTTCCGATTCAGCGCGGAAGCAGGTGCTGCTCGCGGCTGATGCGCTTGGCTATACCCGCAATGCGCTGGCAGTCAGCATGCGTTCGGGCCGCAGCGGCATGTTGGGACTTGTCTTACCCGATATTGCAAATCCTTTCTGGGGCGAAGTCGCGCGTGGCGCGCAGGATCGGGCTGCCGATGCAGACACGTCCATTCTGATTTTCTCGTCGAACTGGTGCGCGCGAAAGGAGCTGATGCACTTGAACACGCTGATGCGCGCGCGCGTCGACGGCGCGATCCTCAATGCAGTGACGGATAGTCTCGGTGACCTCGATCGTTTCGGGCTGCCTTGCATTTTGATTGGATCGAGCGCGGAGCGGTTTCCTGACGCCTGTTCGGTCGGTTCCGACATCGAGCAGGGAGTGCGGCTCGGCATGGACTACCTGCTCTCCATGGGTCATGAACGTCCGGCGTTGATCCTCGGGCAGAAGGTACGGCTTGCTCATGCGCGCTTCCTGCGCGCGGTCCATGAACATTGCGCCGAGCACGGCATTGACCCGGCTGCGTTATCGATTGAGGATGCGGACTACACGGCCGAAGGTGGCCGCCTCGCCATGCATCGCCTGCTTGCGCGCCGTCGTGGCCACCTGTGCGTCATGGCCGCCAACGACCTCATGGCGCTCGGGGCGATGAGCGCGGTGCGGGAGGCGGGCTTGCGATGCCCCGAAGACGTTTCCATTCTCGGCTTCGACGGTATTCAGGCGGGTGCATTCGCCTGGCCCGGGCTGACGACTATCGAGAAACCCGCCCGGCAGATTGGAGCGCAAGCGGTTGAGTGGTTGCTCGACGGCAACGCTGACGCGAACAGAGGCAAGCGGCTATATCTTCCGTGCACTCTGGTCGAACGAGGATCGCTCGCAAACCTTTGCGGTGCATCCGCGCGACGAATCGCGTAGACAGGGGGCAGTAAAACACCTGAAAAGATTGCGGCGAATAATTTTTCAGCGTAGTTTGGGAACGTTCCCATAAACAGGGGACGTTTTCAAAAATACTGAAAGAAGATTGGATCATGCTTACTACTCGACCGGTTGTCGAGGCGCCACGGGGGTTGTACCGGCGCCCGATGATAATCATCGGCATGCTGTACTTCACGACCGGAGCGCTCAGCTGGCTTAACGGACCGCTGACGGTCTTCGTCAAACTGGCGTTTCGGCTCGACGACATACGGGCGCTTCTGATCACGGTTGTCTTCTATGTTCCGTATTTCATCCTGGCGCTGCCCTACGCGTTCTTACTGAAGCGGATCGGGATGAAACGAGGCATGGCCGCGGGCCTCGGCGTGATGTCGATCGGAGCGCTGGCGTTCAGTCAGTTCTCCGGGATGCACAGCTACCCCGGCATACTCGGCAGCCTGCTCGCGATCGGAGCGGGCCTGTCGCTGATGCAGACCGCCTACAACCCGTACATCAGCATCCTGGGACCTATTGATAGTGCTGCCCGGCGCGTGGCCGCCATGGGCATCTGCAATAAGACTGGGGGCGTCCTGGCGCCGTTCGCATTCAGTGCATTGATCATGGGCGGCCTCGGGGAGTTCGTTAAGCGGGTTGAAGGCGCGCCAACGCCGATTATTGCCCAGGCACTCCTTCACGAATTTGCCTCGCGATTGTATTGGCCGTATCTCACGCTCGCGGCCGTCCTGGTTGTCATGGCCGTGTGCGTTGCACGCTCGTCGTTGCCGGACATCACGTGCTCGTCCGCCAACGCCACCACGCGTAGCGCAGAGCCTGCGTGGAGCCTCTTTTCATTTCCCCATCTTTGGCTCGGCGTCCTATGCATTTTTGTGTATGTGGGCGCGGAGGTGCTGGCTGGAGGGGTAATCGGGCTTTACGGTCAAAGTCTGCATCTGCCGATCGACGAGGCCAAGCATTTCACGTCCTACACGATATTCGCCATGCTTGTCGGTTACACGGTCGGTCGATCGCTGGTTCCCCGGGTTGTGTCACAACAGCGCTACCTGGTCATCTCGGCGCTTCTGGCTGCATTGCTCAGCGTTGCCAGCTATGTTTCCCACGGCTATGGCGCGATCGCGTGCATTGCAGCGCTCGGTTTCGCCCACGCCATGATGTGGCCGGCCGTCTTCCCGCTCGCCATCAAAGGGCTTGGCCGATTCACCGAAGCGGGCGCTGCGTTCCTGATCATGGGTATTGTTGGCGGCGCCGTGATGCCGCAACTCTTTGCACACCTGAAGAAAATATACGACTTCCAGCTGGTCTACATGGCGATAACCGTCTGCTGCTACGCGTACATCGTGTACTACGGCTTGCACGGTCATGCAGTGGGCACGCGTGCGTCGATGATAAAAGTTCCCTAACTATCGCAGCGTGATGCACATAGAAGCGGTGCACGCAGCAGCGATGCAAACCAAGCATGAGGATATAACCTGTGAGTAGCAACCACCAGACATTGCAGGATCGCGTTCGAGGACTCCTGTATGGGATCGCCTACGGCGACGCCCTTGGGTCAACAGTCGAGCAGCTTTCTGCGCAGGAAATCCGGGAGCTTTATGGCCGGGTCAGCTCACTCGATACCGAGTCGCATCGAATGGCTTGGGGCGAAAACGATGGTAAGGGATGCATACGCGGGAACGGCATTGTCACCGATGACACGCTCATGGTGCTTTGCCTGATGACGGTCTACAACGAAACGGGCCGGCACCTTGACGCGTGGGATATGGCAAGCGGCATGGTGCGCCAGATTGCCTGGACGCCGAGATGGGTGCCTGAACTGCAGCGGGAAACAATGCTCATGGAGCGGCTGTTCCATCCGCAGAGGTGGATTTTTCAGCGTCATCAACTCACCTCCTGTGATCCGCGTCAGGGCGGAATAGGCAACATGGTCAATTGTGGCGCGGCGATGTATATCGCGCCGGTGGGGGTCGTGAATGCGGGAGATCCGCATGGTGCTTATGAAGAAGCGATCGCTTTTGCCAGCGGTCATCAGGAGAGCTATGGGCTGGAAGCAGCCGGGGTGTTCGCCAGTGCGATTGCCGCGGCTTTGATACCCGGAACAACGATCGAGCAGGTGATCGAGGCAGCCATCAGCGTGGCGAAGGACGGCACCCGGGCCGCCATTGCCGCGATCGCGGACGCCGCAATCCGTTTGCGTGGCGAGCGTTATGACAGGATCGTTGCGGAATTTCACTGGATTATCTCGCGCTTTTCGCCAATGGGCGACGACGTGCAACTCACCGAGGGAAAGACCGCTGTTGCGATCGATGGCTATCGGCCGTCGCGGCGCCTCTCGATCGAGGAATTGCCCTTGGCGCTGGGATTCGCGTTGATCAATGACGGCGACTTCAATCGCACGATTGAAGACGGGATCAATTCGGGACGCGACACCGGCTCAATTGGCGTGATGGCAGGCGCGGTGCTGGGTGCCATGCACGGCGCCAAGGTGATCGACGCCGGAGTTTGCGACAAGCTCGACCAAACGAACCGGATGAATCTGCTAAACGCCGCAGATCATTTCACGCAGACGGTGCGAGCCATCCACGACGCGGATCGTGCCCGCGACGCGTGGAAGAGCCGCGTGCGCGACAAACTAGCGCTGGACGCGCAACTGGCGCGATAGATGTCTCGGCATCCCGCGGCGCGAGGGAGAAGGCGTTGCGCTGTGTAGTAGAAGGTTTTTGCCCAGCATCGTTGGCCTGGGTGCAGTTAGTTTTACTAAATTTAAATAAACTTGACACGCCTGGTCGTCGGGATAACGAAGTATGGGCTATTAATTTTGAGGGAGACTTGACGTGTCCAAAGAAACACACCAGGGGCGTGTAGTTGTGGTTGGAAGTATCAATACTGATCTTGTTGCACAGACAACGCATCTGCCGTTTCCCGGCGAGACGCTTGGCAGCGTGCGATTCTCACAAGCCGGCGGAGGCAAAGGCGCCAATCAAGCGATTGCCGCTGCCAGGTTCGGGGCGCTCGTCGCGATGGTTGGCCGCGTTGGCGACGATGAAAACGGAGGGCAGCGCTTAGATGATCTCAATTCAGAGGGGATAGATTGCTCGGGTATTACCGTTACACGCGAACAGCCAACCGGCCTTGCATTGATTACTGTGTCAGATGGGGGGCAGAACACCGTTGTCGTTGTTGACGGTAGCAACGGCGAATTGAAGCCCGTTGACGTGTGGTGCCAGGAGACATTGTTTAGCGATTCAGATGTGGTTGTTTGTCAGCTTGAAACGCCGCGGGAAACCGCCTATGCGTCGTTAAAGCTCGCTCGGCACCTTGGAAAAATAACCATACTTAACCCCGCGCCCGCGATTGATCCATTGCCGCCAGAGTGGCTTTCGCTGACAGACTATCTGGTCGTCAATGAAGTAGAAGCATTGATTCTGTCAGATATTCCCTTTGCATCGGAAAGTGACATGGGACTCGCCGCGAGGCAATTGCAGCGCCAAGGCGCAGGTAATGTGATCGTGACGCTCGGCGCGCGGGGCGCCTATTTGCTGCAAGAAGGGGGACATGGCAGGCATTTTTCGGCTCCTCGCGTGGAAGCGGTCGATACGACCGCGGCGGGTGATACATTCATCGGAGTACTTGCTGCGCAGTTGGCATCTCGTCAAACGATCGAAAAGTCAATCGAGCGCGGACAACGGGCTGCGGCGATCTCGGTTACTCGTCACGGTGGGCAAACGTCGATTCCGACGCGTGACGAAGTGGACGACTGATTTCATCTTGGGGAAACGAACAACTCGCTTTGGTCGCAAACGCGTTCGATGATTTGCCGCGTACCGGGAAGCACGGAGCCATTGCGGCCAAGGCTTGGCGGCGCGCGGCACGCCGTCTTAGTGCGGTGCTTCCGACTCCACCCCGAGTTCTGCTGCCGCCATGGCGTACGCCACGCAGCGTTTTGCCAGGATATCGGTCGGATCCACCAGCGTGATCGTCCGTCCGCGAGCGCTTACCCATTGAGCGCCGGGAAGCAGCAACGGCAATTCCGTACATCCAAGGATCACGACTTCCACGCCTTCGTCGGACAGGCCTTCCAGTGCCGCGCAGATGTCGTCCATACACTGTCCATTGACGAAACCCGCCTTCACTCCCTCCTCGCCATAGATCGCATTCATCACGCTTGCCTGCAATGCCGGACTTGGCAGGACTTGCCGCAATCCTTGCGCTTCCAGGGCTTGCCGGTACACTCCGCTTGCGACCGTCCCTGATGTAGCAAGGAGCCCGACGTCGCGAAGCGACGGAAACGAATCGCGGAGCATCTCGACCGTCACGCTCAGCATGTTGACAATCGGGATGCTGAGATACGGCTGGATTCGATGCACAAACGCGTGCGCCGTGTTGCACGGAATCGCGATGATGTCGGCGTCGCCGCCCTCGAGTTTCTTGCACGTGGCGTACAACGAGAGGGTGGGGTCCGGGCCATCGCCGATTAGGTTGTCGGTGCGATCGGGGATCTGCGGATTCTGCTCGACCAGCAGCTTGATGTGATCCTGATCGCGCTTCGCCGGTGTGTTGCTGACGATCTTCTGCATGAAATCGACGGTCGCCGCGGGGCCGACTCCGCCCACCACGCCGACCTTGAACAGCTTGGCCGGCGACTCATACTGGCCCGACACAACGTATTGGGCATACGCAAGATTCGAGTCGATCAGCGGGACATTCAGCGCGCCGAGCTCATCTGCAACGAGCGCGATCTCGGTCAGGCCAGGCACGATGATCTCCGCGCCTTGCGCAATGAGATCGTCGCAAGCGGCTTTTAGCAGCGCAACCGGCTGACCCACCAGGTGGCCGGACTTGATCCCATTTTTCCCATACACGGCGCGCGTAACCAGGTCCGTGCCGCCATCGATGCGAGGATGAATGACGTCGAATTCAGGCGCCGAAAAATAGCGCTCGAAGAGGCCGTTGTGCCGCGTGTAGTCCGATGCCAGCACGCCAATGCGACGTACGGAAGGGAACTTGGTCCGCACGTGATGTCGCAACGCCTCGATCATGTCCACGATCTGCAGAGGCGAGTTGGCTTTCAACTCGTCCATGAAGGTGTGGCTCAGGAAGCAGGGCAGCACGACGGTCTCTATACCGCGTTTCTCGAATGCACGGATGAGGTCGAAGATGTAGAGCTTGCGTTCCACCGTCGCGGCGCTTGTGGCGCCGGCGCCGCGAAACGGATGCTGCTCGAAGACAATGTCGAAGTGATCCGCGTCGCCGGTTGCGGGCGTCGATTTGACGAGCTTGAAAAATAGGTCGGCGCTGGCGAGTGGGCCAAGGCCGCCAATGACGCCAAAAGAGCGGCGTCCCTGCTTGTGCTTCTCCCTCATTTCGCTTCGCCTTGCAACTGATCGAAGGTCACGGCTTCTGTTCGCGTGACCCGAGCAGTCTCCCACTTTGCGATCACGGCCGTTGCAATGCTGTTGCCGATGACGTTGGTCGCTGTCCGGCCCATGTCGAGTATCTGGTCGATCGCGAGGATCAGCACGACGCCGGACGGAGGCAGATGGAACATCGGCGCAACGGCGGCGACCACCACGACCGAGCCTCGCGCCACGCCGGCCATGCCCTTGCTGCTGATCATGAGCACGAGCAGCATCAGGATCTGCGTGCCTACGGGCATATCGATACCAAAGGCCTGCGCAATGAAGATGGCGGCGAACGCTTGGTACATCATCGAGCCATCGAGATTGAATGCGTATCCCAGGGGCAGCGTAAAACCGACGACCTTCTTGTCCACGCCGAACTCTTCCAGTTTCTCCGTCAGGCGCGGATACGCTGCTTCGCTGCTTGCGGTTGAAAACGCCAGCATGGCGGGCTCGCGTACTGCTTTGAGCAACGACCAGATGGCGTTGCCAAGGAACGCGTAACCGGCGCCGATCAGGACCACCCAAAGCAGTGCCAGTCCCACATAGAAGCTGCCGATCAGCTTGCCGTACGTCATCAAAACATCGAGACCATGCAAGGTCACAGCCGCTGCAATTGCGCCGAATACGCCCACGGGTGCAAGGCGCATGACGTAGTCGGTGAGCTTGAGCATGGCGGGAACAAGGGCGTCGATCGCTTGTACGAGTGGCGTCACCCGTGGGTCCGACTTGATCGCACCCAACACAACACCGAAGAGCACGGAGAACACCAGGATTTGCAGGATGTCGTTGCGCGCCATGGCGTCGAGAATGCTGGTTGGAAATGCATGCGTGACAAAGTCCTTGAAGTTGAGTCCGGCGGTATTCAGGCCGGTGCTTACGTCGGAGCTTGTCTGGACCATATGAAGGCCCGAACCCGGCTGCAGGAGGTTGGCGAGACAGAGACCAAGGGCAAGCGATATGAGCGAGGCACAGACGAACCAGCCAACTGATCGAATGCCAATGCGACGCACGTCGCTCGTTCCATCCATTCCGGCAAGACCCGACACCAGCGTGGCAAATACCAGCGGTGCAATGATCATCTTGATGAGCCGCAGAAAGATGTCAGTGATGATGGAGAAGTACCCGGCCACTTCTTTTGCTGCGTTCGAATCCGCGGCGCTCCGGTGACAGACGTAGCCGATCACGACACCGAGCGCCATGCCGACGACTATATAAAGCGTTAAGCGATTTTTCATTTCAATCCTTCCAGAGGTGTCTCGCACGAGAATGGGCGCGGGCGACCGTGCGATGGGTTTGACGAAAAGTGCCTTGGCGTGGCTTGAGTCAAGGGCCTTTTCTGTCTCTGGAGGGATAGTAGAAGCGGACAAAAAATCCGCGATGCGGGTTCAGCATGTCGTTATGCGTGTGTCGCATAACTAGGGTAAACGCTAGGACAATGAGTTCACGCGGACGAGCGCAGATATCGCCACAGGGTGTCAATGAACTCGTTTCTGTTTGACGCGTCGCGGTACACGCGCAACTCGACTTCGAGAGTCCATTCCTTGCCGCCAGCCGGAACGAGGTCGCCGTTCTGCAGTTCGGTTTGAATCGAGCTTTTCGGCAGCCACGCAATTCCTTCGCCCTCCAGCACCATCTTCTTGAGCACTTCGGCCATATCCGATTCGTAGTGCGGGCGCAGTGCCGGTTGCGTCTTGGCGCGCCGAAGCAGCAAGGCCAGGCAGCGGCCAAAATAGCTGGTCTCGGTGTACGAGATAAGCGGCAAAGGGCGGCTCACCGTGCCGGGCAAACGCAGGGAAGGCCCTGACTTTTGATTCGGCTTGCAGACGGGCATGAAGGTGTCGATGCCGACCGTCAGGTACTCGTAGCGCGTGGGATCGAGATGAAGCGGCAGGTCGGGGTGGTGATACGCAAACATCAGTTCGCAGTTGCCGTTCACCAGCATCAGGATGGAATCATGGACGTTGGTGGGAATGACGCGCGCCCGGACATCGCGAAATTGTGCGGTAAGCGCGTTGAGCCAGGCCGGAAGAAAACTGAGCGCAATGGTGTGACCCGCTGCAATCTGCAGTCCGGTGCCGGGCATTCGCTGTTCCGTACGAATGATGGCCCGGGTGTCGAACAGACGGTTGAGAATGTCGTCGGCAGTTTCCCTGAAAAGACGTCCAGCGGGTGTCAGTGTGGGCGGGTAACTGCTGCGGTCGATCAGGTCCGCTCCCACCCATTGTTCGAGCGCCTGAATCCGCCGGCTGAAACCGGACTGTGTGACGTTGCGAACCTCGGCGGCACGCGAGAAACTCTGGTACTGGGCAAGAGCAACAAAGTCCTCGATCCATTTGATCTCCATACCGCTCCCTTCGGGCTTCTCAAGGAGAAGCGAGTGTGTGCATGTCGGGTGAGTTTACTGGCTATGCCATGAATGGCAAGGCTCGGCCAAGCGAGCTAGACGAGTTCAGGCAAGTTGTTCCAGTCTCGACGATTGTATGCGAGGCCAATACAACTTACCGCCGTGCGCCAATGGCTAGCGCGTCTTGAGCACGCTTAGGGCACTTAGGAGCACCATGCGTTGTTGCTTGAATTTAAACCCAAAGCTGAAAATTTGTTGACAAGCGCTAAGCGATCTCTGACACTCAACACCATGCAAAAGCTCACGTCCGTAGTGGTTATTAATCGATTGAACGCCCATTGGGGCGCTTCATCGGGGACGTGTTTGCATTGGAAATAGCTTAAATTGCGCAAACACCAGGCCCTACCGAAAAACGGTTGGGCCTTTTTTTTGTGGTGCCTCCGTCTTTCGGTTTTAATCGACGGAGAAGATGATGGTTGGATCAAGCGAGCGGTTTGTTTTTCGAGCGGCACCCGAAACCTCGGCGTCAGCGCATGCGCTATCGCCCGAGATGGTGATTCGTTTTGTTGTGCAACCAGGCCACACCGCCTCATGGCGCGTGCGGTCGGATTCCGAGTTGCGCGTGGGAACGGCAAGGGTCTGGGTCACACGCGTTTTCTCGCCCTACGACTACTGGTTGCAAACGGGTGATGTCCTTCGCGTGTCGCGAGGCGAGCGCATCTGGTTAAGCACCGACGCGAACATAGCTGCGGAGATTTCGCTGACCAGCGCGTATGCTGTTGCACACAGACCGCTATTCAAGTGGATCGAGCGGCTAAGAGATTGCCTCGCTGATATTTCCCTATTGCGATCTCGCTAGTCGCTTATCGGGTGAGTGAGTTGGCGGCGGGTCTCATTCTGGCCGCCAAATAAGGAACGAGCGGAAAATGAATCGCTAAGGTCAGCCGCATTAAACTTCAGGGGACATTGCATGCTTCAGGTTTGGGGACGACGCAACTCATCTAACGTTCAGAAGGTCATGTGGCTGATCGGCGAGCTTGATTTACCGCATGAGCATATTCCCGCCGGAGGGAGCTTCGGCCTGACGCAAAGCCCCGACTTCCTGGCCATGAATCCGCACGGGCGCGTGCCGGTGATTAAAGACAGCGACGGTACGATTGTGTGGGAGTCGCACAGCATCTTGCGATACCTCGCGGCGCGTTATGGCAGCCCGCGTTTCTGGAGTGACGACGCAGGTCAGCGGTCTCAGGCGGACCGCTGGATGGACTGGTCTCAGAGCACTTTGCAGCCAGCCTTCCTGACCGGGGTGTTCTGGGGCTTCTACCGAACGCCGGAAGCTTTACGCAATGCGAAGAGCATTGAGGAGAGCCTTAATCGTTGCGCGCAGTATTTCCAGCTCCTCGACCGGGTGCTGGCCGAGCGGCCCTTCATTGCGGGAGACAGTTTGAGCCTGGGCGATATTGCGGCAGGCTCAAACCTTTACCGTTATTTCGAACTGGATATCAAGCGGCCTGACGTTCCCAATGTAGAAGCCTGGTATGAACGGCTTAAGCTTCGACCGGCTTTCCGCGAGCACGTAATGGTCCCGTTCGATGAGTTGTTCGGACGGCTCACGTTCTAGCATGAGCTAACAAGCTAAGAACGCATGCTTAAGCATCCAGGTAACACGCCAAGCCGATGTCACTTGCGCTCGTGTATATGCTCGACCAGATAGTCGATCAACGCCCGTACTTTGGGTGGAAGAAAACGATTCGGCGGATAGAGCAGCCACACCGAGCCTACATAAGCGCGCGCTTCGAGGTCCCAGTCGGCGAGCACTTGTACGAGTTCGCCACTCTTTAATGCTCTGCTAGCCGTGAATTCCGGCAGGTTCGCAATGCCGAAATCCTGTTGCGCCGCTTCGAGCCGGGCGCCGGCATGATTCGCTATATATCGCCCGCTCACCTCCACGGTGTGCATCTCCGTGCCGCGCCGAAAACGCCAGCGGTTGTCGTCGGCGGTTTCGCCCAGATATAGGCAGTCGTGCTCGGCGAGATCACGCGGGTGCTTGGGCGTGCCGCGCGCACGCAGATACTCTGGCGACGCGCACAGCACCCAGCGTACCGATCCAAGCCGCCGTCCCGCCAGACCAGGAGGCGGATGATCGGTTAGCCGGATTACAAGGTCGAGATCGTTCTCGAGCGGATCGAATTCATGATCCGCGTAAAGCAACTGCAGATCGACCTCCTCATACGCGCGCAAGAAGCCCGGCACGAGCGGATGAATCACCGTTTTCGCAAAGGCCGTTGGCGCGCTCAGACTGACTTTCCCCTGCGGCCGGCCGACCAGTGAACCGGCTGCATCCACGGCGCCCGACGCTGCGCTCACAATCTCGCGACAGAAGCGAACCACCTGCTCGCCCGATTCGGTCACCTTCACCTTGCGCGTCGATCGCTCGAGCAGCCGCGTGGCCAGCGCCTCTTCAAGACGCTTGATCTGGCGGCTGACCGTCGACGGCGTGCTGCCGAGCTGGCGGGCCGCCACCGAAAAGTTGCCGGCATCGACGACACGGGCGAATACGGCCATGTCGGGCAGCAATGCAAAGAGTTCTGTTGGATTCATCGGACGGTCGAGGAGTGGGCGCAGGATTAATGCATCTGCGACATAAAGGCTTTGCGCATCGACCCGATTATCGTCGCATGTGCAACGCTCGACAATACGGACTCAACTACTGAGGTCCGACCATGTCCAAGCAAGACCGCCTGCTCCTGCTGTCCGACCTGATGCTGCTCGTGGTCGCTGTTGTCTGGGGCACCAGTTATGGAGTCGTCAAGAGCGCGCTCGTTTTCTATCCGGTGCTGGGCCTGCTGACGCTGCGATTCGGCATTACGTTTGTCATGTTGTCCCCCGCGTTGCGCAGTTTGCGTCATGCCGACGCGCGTACGTTGCGCGGCGTATTCATTGCCGGGGTGCTGCTGCTGGGTATTTTCCTAAGCGAAACCTTTGGCGTGCTGCTGACGCGCGCCGCCAATGCGGCGTTCCTGATCAGCCTGTGCGTGGTGCTGACGCCGCTGGTCGAGTGGGTGCTGCTCAAGCGCAGGCCCGGGCGGATTGAATGGGCGGCAGTGGCGCTCTCGCTGTTAGGCGCATGGCTGCTTGCCGGTGACGGCGCGGTCGTATTGAATCCAGGCGATGCGCTGATCCTGTTGGCCGCCTTGCTGCGTGCGCTGAATGTCTGTGTGACGAAACGCGTGATGCGTGACTCGACGCTGCCGCCTTTGTCAGTGACAGCCGTGCAGTCCGGTGTGGTCGCGTTCGGCAGCGCTGCCGTAGCGCTCGTGTTTGCGCCGGGGCAGTGGCAGCACGTGCCGTCGTTCATTGGGCACCAGCCGTTTTGGGGCAGCGTGTTTTATCTGGTTTTTGCATGCACGCTGTTCGCATTCTTCGCGCAGAACTATGCGATCAAGCGCAGCAGTCCAACCCGCGTCGCATTGCTGATGGGGAGCGAACCCGCTTTCGGCGCGCTGTTCGCATGGTTTTGGCTGGGCGAGAAGATATCGCTTATTGCATGGGTCGGCGGCGGTTTGATTGTCGCGGCGTCCATGCTGGCGACGGTGCGCTGGCGCAAGGCAGTAACGGTTGTAGTCCCTCGTGCTTCAGAGGTACTGCCCTGACGCAGCACCTCAAGCGGCGTTTTCGATCGCCGCTCTTGCCCCGGCCTTTAGCTGCGTGACCGCTTCAATTAGCGCTCGCCGGAACACCTCGTTCGAAGCAAGTTCGAGACTGAAGACATCGCGACATCCGAGCATCGCATCGACAAGGCTTGCGGGCGCATCGTCTGCGTTGGTCGCCAGCGCAGTCAGCTTCGAGGCAAGCGGATCGCTGATAGCGAAAGTCGTGCCGTCGTCCGCGCGTCCGCGCAAGAAAACGAACCACGCCGCAACGCCGAGCGCCAGTCTCGAGATCGACTGGCCGCGTTCCAGACGCGCCGCAATGGTCCCGAGAAGGCGCGGCGGAATCTTCTGACTGCCGTCCATGGCAATCTGCGCGCAGCGATGTTTCAGCGCCGGGTTTGCATAGCGTTCGAGCAATGCATCTCGATACGACATCAAGTCGAACGACGCCGGAACACTCAAGGTCGGTGCGATCTCGTGGGTCATCATCGAATGGATCAGTGCACGCAGCGGCGCGAAGGAAATTGCTTCATCGATGGTCGCAAATCCTCCCAGCATCGACAAGTAAGCGAGCGTCGAATGTGTGCCGTTCAGCATGCGCAGCTTGGCGAGTTCGAACGGCATCACGTCGTCCACGAGTTGCGCGCCCACGCGTTCCCACGCGGGCCGTCCGGCGGGAAAACGGTCTTCGATCACCCATTGACGAAACGGTTCGCACGGAACCGGCGCCACATCGCGAAGCCCAAGCGCAGCGGCCGCGGCATCACGGTCGGCGTCGGTCGTCGAAGGGACAATGCGATCCACCATCGTTGACGGGAACGCGACTTCGCGGTCGATCCAGGTTGCGAGCGCTCCATCGAGCGCACGAGCGTGGGAGCAGACCACCTGGCGCAATGCTGCGCCGTTGTGCGAGAGGTTGTCGCAAGAGAGCACGGTGAACGGCGCGATGCCGGCATCGCGGCGCGTCTTCAAGGCGGCGACGAGGATCCCCGGCACCGTGCCGGGCTCGCCGGGATGCTCCAGATCATGTGCGATTCCTGGATGGTTGAGGTCGACGTCGCCCGTCTTCGTATCGCGGCAATAGCCTTTCTCGGTGACCGTCAACGAGACGATCGGCACATTCGCGTCGGCGAGCAAATCGAACAGGCGTACGCGGTCGTGCGGCAGCGCGAGCACTTCACGCAGCGCGCGAATCACTGTTGTCTTCACACCTTGCGGCCCGCGTTCCACGACGCTATACAGGCCATCCTGCGCCATCAACGCATCGCGTTTCGTCACATCACCCTGAAGCGTGACGCCGCAGATCGCCCATTCGCCACCCGCGGCAAGCATGGCCTGTTCCGTATAGACCGCTTCGTGCGCCCGATGAAAATTCCCGATGCCCAAATGAACAATGCCAATACGCGGATCGCGCCACTCGGGCGCCAGCAAATGAGCTTCGATCAATGGGAGCGTTTTGCGGCAAAGCACGGATTTATCGGACATTTTAAATAGCCTGGAGCGGGAAAACCCTTGATTGACGACTGAGTCTACTTGTATGGTAGCATCAATTCCATTGATTGCACCTCAAGGAAATCCCCATGAAAATCGTCCGCGCCGATGTCATCGTCAGTTGTCCGGGACGCAACTTCGTCACGTTGAAAGTGGTGACCGACGAAGGGGTGTACGGCATTGGCGACGCCACCCTCAATGGCCGAGAGCTTGCAGTCGCCTCGTATCTGAAGGATCACGTGTGCCCGTTGCTCGTGGGCCGCGATCCGGGGCGCATTGAAGACATCTGGCAGTTTCTCTACAAGGGCGCCTACTGGCGTCGTGGCCCCGTCACCATGACTGCCATCGCCGCCGTCGACATGGCGCTGTGGGACATCCTGGGCAAGGTCGCAAATCTGCCGTTGTACAAGCTGCTCGGCGGCGCGTCGCGTGAGAGCGTGATGGTCTACGGGCATGCGACCGGACGTGACATTCCTGAAGCCCTCGACCGCTACGCGGAGCATGTGGAGGAGGGGTATCAGGCTATCCGCGTTCAATGTGGCGTGCCCAACATGCGCTCGGTGTATGGGGTATCGAAGGGGTCGGGCATGTATGAACCGGCTACCAAGGGCGCGGTGGAAGAGCAGACATGGTCGTCGGAAAAGTACCTCGACTTCGTGCCGAAACTCTTCGAAGCGGTGCGCGACAAGTTCGGATTCGGTACCCATCTGCTCCACGACGTGCATCACCGTCTGACGCCTATAGAGGCTGCACGCCTGGGTAAATCAGTCGAGCCGTACCGCTTGTTCTGGATGGAAGACCCCACGCCCGCCGAAAATCAGGCCGGTTTTCGGCTCATTCGCCAACACACCGTGACGCCGATCGCGGTGGGCGAAGTATTCAATAGCATCTGGGATTGCAAGCAACTGATTGAAGAGCAGTTGATCGACTACATTCGCGCCACGCTCACGCATGCGGGCGGTATCACGCATCTGAAGCGCATTGCCGATTTTGCCTCGCTCTATCAGGTTCGTACGGGTTGCCACGGCCCCTCGGATCTGTCGCCGGTCTGCATGGGCGCAGCGCTTCATTTCGACTTGTGGGTGCCGAATTTCGGCGTGCAGGAATACATGGGTTTCCCGAAGGAAGCGCTCGATGTTTTCCCGCATGCGTGGACCTTCGATCGGGGCACGATGCATCCGGGCGAGGCGCCCGGTCACGGCGTGGATATCGACGAAGAACTCGCGGCGCGCTATCCGTACGACCCGGCTTACTTGCCGGTCGCGCGGCTCGAAGACGGCACACTCTGGAACTGGTGAGCGGCGGCGTTTAACCGCTCGGCAGAACAACAAGGAGACAGGCAATGGCAGATCAGAACAACAGCGCGATGTTACGGCGCGTCGCCTTTGCATCGACGATCGGCACCGCTGCCGAGTACTACGATTTCTTCGTCTATGGCACGGCTGCAGTGCTCGTGTTCGGTGCGAAATTTTTCCCTAGCAGCGACCCGTTGATCGGGACGCTCGCTGCATTTGCGACCTACGCTGTAGGCTTTATCGCGCGACCGCTAGGCGGCATTGTGTTCGGGCACTTTGGCGATCGCATTGGCCGCAAGAAGGCGCTGATCGTCACCATATTGATCGTGGGCCTGGGTACGTTCCTGATTGGCTTGCTGCCTGATTATTCGCAGATCGGCATCTGGGCGCCGGCTGCACTGATCCTGATTCGTGTGCTGCAAGGTTTCGGTGTTGGCGGCGAGCAAGCGGGTGCTGTGTTGCTGACCGCCGAATATGCGCCGCCGCCGAAGCGGGGTTTCTTCGCTAGCCTTGTCCAGCTCGGCGCCCCCGCCGGGTTCCTGATTCCGGCAGGCATCTTCGCCATCCTTACCGCAACGCTCACGCACGAACAACTGCTCGACTGGGGCTGGCGGCTGCCGTTCCTCGGTAGCATCGTGCTGGTCGTCGTGGGTTTGTATATCCGGTTGCGCACGGAGGAGTCACCGGTCTTCGCGGAGATTCGCAAGACGCAGGCGGTCGAGTCGCGGCCGGTCGTGGAAGTCGTCCGGCAATTCGGGCCCACGATCCTGAAGGGTGTCGGCGCGAAGCTGATCGAGGCCTGTACGTTCGCGATGTACACGATGATCGTACTGGCCTACGGCCGCGTGCACGGTATCAGTGAGAGCCTGTTGCTGCAGACGATCATCGTCGCGGTGACGCTCGAACTGATCGCGATTCCGCTTGCCGGCGCGTTGTCGGATCGGATCGGCCGCCGCGCCACGTTTATTGCAGGCAGCCTGCTGCAAGTGCTGCTGGTCGTGCCGCTGTTTCATGCCCTCGACAGCGGCAATCGTCTTGCGATCCAGACAGTGATGATTCTCGCGATTACCGTTGGCCACAGTCTTTGCTATGCGCCGCAGGCGTCGCTCTTTCCCGAGCTCTTTCCGGCGCGTGTGCGTTGCAGCGGTATCGCGCTGATCTGGCAGATCGGCTCGCTGATCGGCAGCGGCGTACTTGGACTCGTCGCCGTAAAGATGCTTCAGATGACGGGCGGCAGCTCCGTCGGGCTGATTGTCTACGTGATGGCACTTGGCATTGTTTCGACGCTGTGTATTTATCTTTTGCCCGAAACCGCACCTTTGCGTCGCGGCGGTGATCTTCACGACTGGGGTACGCCGGCACTCGCGACGTCTCCCCGCGAAGCGCATTCATCCCCTGTTTTTGCTGCGCGCCACTAGCCCAAGCGTTGTGCTTCGGCACGCACACTATTCAACGGAGCTTCTCATGCTTGCAGCCGTCCTTCACGAACCGAAGCGCCTGAGTATCGACGAAATCGATGCGCCTCAGCCAAAGCCGGGTCAGGTTCAGATCCGCGTGCGCGCAGGCGGTATCTGCGGGTCGGACCTGTCGTATTACTTCAAGGGCAAGAGCGGCGATTTCGCGGTCCGGGAACCGTTCGTCCTCGGTCATGAAGTCGCGGGTGAAATCGCCGCGCTCGGCGAGGGTGTAAGCGGTTTGCGCGTTGGCCAGCGTGTTGCCGTGAACCCTGGACTGAACTGCGGCGAGTGCCGGTTTTGCGTGAAGGGCATGACCAATCATTGCCTGAACATGCGCTTCATGGGCAGCGCCTCGACGTTCCCTCACATGCAGGGCATGTTCCGCCAATACATTGCGGTTGCCGCGCGCCAATGCGTGCCAGTGCCTGATGCACTCGACTTCGCGCAGGCGTCGATGGCCGAACCCCTCGCCGTTGCATTGCACGCGCTGCGGCACGCGGGATCGCTGGTCGGCGCCCAGGTACTGGTGATCGGCTGCGGACCTATCGGCTGTATTTTGCTAGCGGTCGCGCGGCGTGCCGGGGCGCATCGTCTCGTTGCGCTCGACCTCGCCGACAAAGCATTGCAGATGGCCGTCACGCTCGGCGCTGATCAGACCGTACTCGCCACGGACCAGGCGCAGGTCGAAGCGTGGTCCCAGTCGCGCGGCACCTTTGACGTCGTCATCGAAGCATCCGGCAGCCCCGCCGGGCTCGATACCGCACTTCGTGCTGCGCGTGCAGGGGCCACCGTGATCCAGGTGGGAAACTTGCCGGCAGGGCAGTCGCCGGTCGCGGCCAATCTCGTGATGGCGAAGGAATTGCGTTATCAGGGATCGTTCCGTTTCACTGATGAATACGCGGTCGCCGCTGAAGAAATCGCCACCGGGAAGATCGACCTGAGCCCGTTGATGACGCATGTCTTTCCGCTCGCGGATGCGAACCATGCGTTCGAAGTGGCGCATGACCGTAACCAGTCGATGAAGGTGCATCTGCAGTTCGACTGAATCCCTATCATTGCATTGCCCGAACGTCCGATCACAAAGAGGCGTATTCCAGGAGACATTCATGTTCAGAAGCCAGCGCTGGTTCGTGGTCGGTTTGCTATTTCTTGCCGGCGTGATCAACTATCTTGATCGCGCTGCGCTCTCGATTGCGGCCCCCTTGATCCAGAAGGATCTCGATTTTTCCCATGCGCAGATGGGCATCGTGTTCAGCAGCTTTTTCATCGGCTATGCGCTGTTCAATTTTGTCGGCGGCGTGCTGTCGGACAAGATCGGGGCGAAGAAAGTGTTCGGCGCGTCGATGGGCATCTGGTCGATATTCTGCGGAGCGACCGCGCTGGCCAGCAGCCTCGTTTCGTTGATTGTGCTGCGGGTTCTGTTCGGCATGGGCGAGGGTCCGTTCAGTTCATCGAACAGCAAGATGGTCAACAACTGGTTTCCGCGACGCGAGGTGGCCAGCGCCATTGGTGTGATCAGTTCCGGTACACCGTTGGGTGGCGCGCTTGCTGGACCGGTTGTCGGATACATGGCGATCCGCTTTGGCTGGCGTTGGGCGTTCGTCGCGATTATGGTGCTTGGGCTGTTGTGGCTCGTGATGTGGACCCTGACCACGACTGAACAACCGCAGCAGGACAAGCGCGTGAAACCCGAGGAGCTTGCGTTGATTGTCGCCGGCCAGCAGCAGGCTTCGTCGATGGAGCATGCGCCCGAAGGCGAAAAGGTAGGGCTGAAATTTTACCTGAAGCAGCCGATTATCCTTGCCACGGCGTTCGCCTTTTTTGCTTATAACTATGTGCTGTTTTTCTTTCTTTCATGGTTTCCGACGTACTTGACCGAAGCGCATCATATGTCGCTTCATGACATGAGTATTGCGACTGTGATTCCCTGGGTGCTCGGGAGTATTGGTCTTGCTGCGGGCGGTTTCGTCACTGACTTGATTCTGCGGATTACTGGTAAGCCGTTGCTCGCGCGCCGGATCGTGCTGTCGGTATGCCTCGGCGTGGCAGCCGTATGTGTGGGATTTGCTGGGCGCGTTGAAAGCATGGAGGGGGCGGTCGCGCTGATGTCGGTGTCAATCTTCTTTCTTTATGTCACGGGGGCGGTGTATTGGGCCGTGATTCAGGACACCGTTCGGCGCGAGAATGTGGGGGGCGTTGGTGGCTTCGTGCATTTGTTGGCGAACCTTGCCGGGGTGATCGGACCGGCGGTGACAGGGTTTATCGTGCAAGCGACGCATGGGGCGTATGGAAGTGCGTTTGTGCTTGCTGGAGCGGTTGCAGTGCTAGGAGCGCTTTGTTCGTTGATATGGATTCGCGAACCGCGCGGGGGTAAGGTCAAGGCGAGAGGCTTACTGGTCTAGGAGGGTTCGCTCGCGCCGGTGGACGGGGGTGGTCGGGGTTGATGCCGGGTTGCCAGGTTCATGCGGTAGCGGTCGGAGTTATTGCTGGGTTGCTGCTTTCGGCGTTAGTGGTCTACTTAGGTTTGCTAATCTCTTTATCACTATTAGCCACTGCGCGTGGCGGCGCGTCATTTCTTTGTCCAAAGCGACAAAGAAACGAAGCAAAGAAAACGCTTTCAGAACGAGGGCTCATAAGTTGACCTAGCGTGCAGTTTCCACGTTTTTGGCACCCCAAAAGCACGGTGCTCGCCAGAGCCACCGTTGTGTGAAACCCTCTTTCTCCGAACACGGATACCCACACGCTTCGCCACCAGTGACTGAACCCGCCCAAGGGGCACCCCGCGCTATCCGCGGACAACCTCCCTCCAACATACCCTCAGCCTTCAACGCCCAATTTGACCTCGGCGGCGTGGTAGTATGGTAGGTGACAAGATCAAGCTCGGGCTTTTTCTTTGTCCTCTCTTTACTCCTCGATCAGGTGCGGGTCATGGTCACGAAAAACGTCTTGCCGGCGCCACTGCGGCGCGACGCGTCTTCGTCAGAAAACGTTGACCGCAATGAGGGAACGGCTTCTTCCACGCCGCCGGCCGTGCTTGCCCGTGGTCGCGCTCGTGCGACCGAACCGCGTGTAGCACTGCCTAACCTGCGCGGTCAGCTTCATGTTGAATCGCACGAACCCATCGGCAAGCAAATCTTTCGCGCCCTGCGCGAAGCCATTTTTTCGGGTGCATTGGTACCCGGCACGCCACTGTCCGAAACCGAAGTTTCGGAAATGTTCCAGGTTTCCCGGCAACCAGTTCGCGAAGCGTTTATCAAGCTCGTGGAGTCAGGCGTGCTGCAAGTGCTGCCGCAAAGAGGGACCTTCGTTAAGAAGATTTCTCCGCGACGCGTTCGCGAAGGCAGGTTCATCCGGGAAGCGATCGAAGCCGCAGTGGCTCGCAAGGCCGCGCTCGAAATCACGACGGAGCAGCTTGCCGACCTCGCCGAAAATCTGCGCGACCAGAAGACTGCGGCAAAGGTGAACGACACCACGTCGTTCCTTGCGCTAGACGAGCGTTTTCATTTTCTGATAGCACAATCTATTGACTGCGTCGCGGCATGGGACACCATCCAGGACATCAAGGCTCAAATGGACCGCGTGCGTTATCTGAGCCTGCCGGAAGTCTCGCCGCTTGAATTGCTGATCAAGCAACACGCACGAATTGTGAGCGCACTGAAAGCGCATGATGCCGATGGCGCCGAAGAAGCCATGCGCGCCCATTTGCGTGAAATCCTGGTGTCGCTAAAACCAGTCGCCGAACGCAACCCGGACTGGTTTGAACCCGATGAAGGCGAGCGCGTTCACCTCGCTAATTAGCCTGTCGGCGCCGCGCCGCGCCGCGCCGCTCCGCTCCGCGCTCCGCTCTGCTCCTGGATGATCTCGATTTAGACGAACACAACCTCATGGTCGCTGGCATTGACGAAGTTGTGTTCAACGCCCCCACGCGTGCGAATGTTTCGATGTCGCGCGTGAACCGGCCGCAGGTGTCGAATCCCGGCGACAGCGGCATGCAGCCGTCGAGCGATACGCGCGCGTGGGTCGGCCGCAAGCCAATGAGGCCGCAATGGCTTGCTGGTGCGCGGAAGTTGCGCTGTCCGGGCAGGACTTCACCGGGCGCGTATACGCCTGAAAGAATGCGTTGCTGGAGTGTTTGCGCAAGGAAATTCGACATGCTCATGCGGTGCACTCCTACCGGTAGGACCGGAGTGCTTATGCGTGAACCGTGCCAGGAGAGTGTCGGCTTTTAAAAACAATGGCGAGGGATGGTGAGCGGAATTCGGGAAGTAGCGTGTGCACTAGTTCCTGGCGATCGATTCGGTGGATCGCACGAAATCAGGGCAGAAGGAGTGCGGCAGTACAACTCCCTCACCGGCGCGCCTCCAGAAGCAGATTCAATAACGCCTCTGCCGCTCGCGTCAAGGGCTGGACCTCCTCGACGATGGCGCAAAACGACATCGAATAAAACGGCGACTCCGGCAGCCCGGCAAACGGCATTGTCACGTTTCGGCCTGGTTGTTCGGCGTGGTTATGGCACTGACGCGCTAGCGCAAGCGGTTGCAACGCATCGCCAATATTGCTTCTCTTGAGGTTGGCCATCAAAGAAGTTCTGCGTCGCAATCCACAGCTGCGCGTTGCCTGTTCTGCCCACAGAAACTTTGCAATCCCGGACGGCGTTAGTCGCCATCGTGCCAGCATTGTCAATGCATTGCTGGTCGTTCGCCGCGCAGGCCGACCTCGCTTCTGCCTCACAAAAAGCATAGAGACTTGAGGACTCTAACAGCAGGGCCGCCGCGCCGATACATAGAAAAGCAAACCTGCGTGCTTTGAAATTTTCGGAATTAGGGTATTGAATCGCTCGGACGTCGACATTGTGAATCATCGAAAACCTCCTTATCGAAGTAAACCCAACGGGTTAGTTAAATGAGAGAGTTCCCCGCATGCTGCGTAAACGGGTTCGCTTGAGAAAACGAAAAACAAAGCACGTTAGCGACAAGCCACCGTCGCATGTCGGCCCCGAGGCCGTCGGTCGATTTACCGGATAACGAACATTGATTGGCGCTCTGCCTCGCGATAGGCGGCGCTCGAAAAGATAAAGGGACATCATTCATATATTCGATGCCAAAATATTTGCCGGATTTTTCTGACAAGGAACGTCAAGCATCTGAAAATCGCTGAGGGCTAGGAATTCATTCTCACGATGCAGGACTTTCCCATACCCCTCGAAGCTCTCGCGCATCACGGAAAACCGGATCAGCCTTGTTCTCTTTCCAACGCTGACACAACTTGATCTGACTGGACATGATTAGCTTGCGAGATCCGTATCAATTGTTATAACCCGTCTTTACCATCTCGCTCTTGCACCAGTACGTTGCTCCGCAGTTGTTCGGATCATTCGGCGGTGATTGATTTATCGATACCATGTACAAATCTCTTCCTGGAAATACGCCACTGATGCTGTCTCTTTCTCGAGCACGCATCGTAAAATTTCGGGTGCCTCCGGATGAGTCTCTAATACTAAAATGGCATGTGTCGTTTCCACCAGCGTCGCACCCGAACTGAACGGTTTTCTGCTGCGCAAGCGCACTCCCCGTTGCCGCAGCCAAGAGGCAACCTGCTGCAATTTTTACGAAAAATTTTGACATATTAGTTATCCTAAAATAATCTTACATACGACAGGCAACCGGCACGAAAGAATGCGAGCTCGATTGAGAGAAAGCGCAGCAGCCCATCGTCTTATCAGCGTTCCGCTGCGAAATTAACGATCGCGCGTTCATCGCACGCTCGGAAACGGGATTGCTAAGGATGACTAGTTAAATTCCAACCGGTCCCACTGTCAAATAGCGCTTCCGCAATTCCGTTTTCAATATCTTGCCGGTCGCCCCCTAAGGCAACCCGTCGGCGATCTCGACTTTTTCCGGAATCGCGTATTTGGTCACCTTGACACGATTGAACGATGCGCGAAGACGAACCACGCGTGGATCAATCAATCAATACCGAAAAACTAACGAGCCTTGACGGGACGGTTGCCATGACTGTCCTGCGGCACGCCGCGCTGCAGCGACATGTGCGAATGAACTCCCAGCCAGTGCCCGTCGGGGTGACGCGCGAGAATGATCGTCGCGCGCCCTGGCCTATCGAAGCGACTGCCGTCAGCGTGGAAGCCAGTGCTCGTCCAAGGCGTGATCACTGTCGCCATTGCTCCGTCGGGGCTGGTTAGCACTGCCGTATTCTCCAGGTCGAAAGCAAAATCTGCCGTGCGGGGCCAGATGTAGTCCCATTGCGTCTCTGTCCAGCGTGAGCAGCCATGGACGAGTTCCTGATAAGTGCCAAACACGATGATGTCTGGATGCCAGAACGGACGAGCGGCGGCATAGTCGACTTCCCTCACGCAGGCGGCGAACTGTTGAAGCCATTCGAAGATCGACTGACTGGTTACCGGATCGGCGATTGGCAGGGCAAATTCTTCACTCATGACCTTCCTCATCGTTATGGAAAATCCACCGCAACCATCCTGGTCATCCGCTTTTGTCAGTGCAGCAATGTTGCTTCGTTGACTCTGATTCAGTCACACACGGAATGCCCCGTTAGCACAAGAAACTACGGCGACGGTTGGCCCGGAGCGCGCCCACTGCCGCCTGCAGTACTGGCCCCAATCGTCAGATCTTTCCACTAGGGGTTGGCCGGTGGTGGCGGTTTGGGACGGGCAGCCGGCAACGGTTCCAGTTCCAACCAGTTCGCATTTGCCCGTGCCAACCGCGTGTCGAACTCCGACGTCCACTTATCAAATGCCGACTTCGAGCATAGGAGATACAGCCGCTCTCCGGCGACCTGCCACAACTCCGGCATGCCTCCGCTTTTACGGCCCTCGGACACCGCGTAGGCGCAATGGCCGTCATAAGCGGGGGCATAGCGCGCCGGATCCGCACGAAACTGCGCCAGATGCGCCGGGGTCGCGAAACGCCACGTAGCACCGTTCCAATCGGTCGTGATCGTCGTCTCGCCGCGGACCGCCGCGCGCTCATCTTGATATGCAACGGCATCGTAACCAGACAGTGCCGCGCCGTCGACGAATTGTTGCCCTGCGAAGCCAGGCGACGTCAGCAATGTCATCACCACAATCTGGCCGATCATTTGTATAGGTAGCTGCGTTCGGATCATCCCTGTCTCCGCTCCATGGGTCCAAAAAAGAGCTATCCCGGTGCCCAGCGCATCCAAGGCCGATGCGTTGAGTTTGTGCCCGCAGAGAAATGGTACAGAGGGGAAATGCAAGGTGGAAGAGGGGCGGCTAACGCGACGGCGGAACACTTTGCGTAGAATTTCAATTATCCTGACCGCTCCAAGGCGTGCGCCAACCAGTCGCATGTCGAGCGAGACAAATCAAATTTTCTTTCGGCTTTCATTTGACGATTATCTCTAGGGGAGCGGGACTTGGAAAATCCGTCTAGTCAAACCTTGGTCCGCGAATGGCCCTCCCTCTCGCTCGATCAAATCATTGTCCATCCGCAGTTTTCAGAAGCCCGCAAGCACTACATCGACAGCTTTTTGGCGGTGTACGACGAGCCGTTCCTTGCCCGGCTTTTGATCGAATCCGGACGATTCTTTGTCCACAAGCTAATCATCCTGCTCAATGCGGCGCAGGAAGATGGCCTCCCCGATACGTGGCTTACAATCGGGCGCCTCAAACTGGAAATGCAGCAATTTGGATTTGCAAGTGAGCGGCAAATCGATCACCTCGTTCAGCGGTTGATCTCGGTCGACTTTCTCGAACAGGTCCCGACTGCGCAGGACAGAAGGGTGCGGATCCTGAAGCCAACGGAAAAAATGCTTGCGCATGATCGGGCCTGGCTTGTCGCTCACTATG
Organism: Caballeronia sordidicola; assembly: GCF_000729995.1. GTDB lineage: Bacteria > Pseudomonadota > Gammaproteobacteria > Burkholderiales > Burkholderiaceae > Caballeronia > Caballeronia sordidicola_A. The sequence goes on from NZ_JNFG01000012.1 coordinate 90,922, forward strand.
TGCCGTTGACCATTCTGTGCCCGCAGAACGACTACAGTCTGGCCATGCGCGGCGATCCGGACTTCCAAATTGCGATTAGCAAGACGTCTGTGCGAATTTTGCCCATGGTGGCGCAATTGATGGCAACAGTCCCGGACATGCTTCTGTTTTTCGATTTTGCCGCGGGGCAACTGATATTGGCGGCGCTGTTGCAAGCAGCCCTCTGCGAGCCTGAGAGCCAGTATGTGCGAATTTCGTATTCTTCTATCGCGGAGCGCTTCGGTGTATCTCGGACCCACGTTCGCAAGCTGTTATCCGCTGCACACGAAAACGGTCTTGTTCAACTTCATATCGTTGGCGGCAATGCTGTCGAAATCTTGCCACGCCTCTGGGCGAGCTATGATCGCAGTATCGCCATTGGCATGCATCTTCACAATGAGGCCTATGCGATCGTGACAGGCAACGCAGTAGCACCGTAATAGTTGGCCTGTCATTTTGAGCGGCATCGAAGTCATGCACATGATCAAGAAAGGGCAGATGAAGTGCTCGGGGAACCCCGCTGTCCGCTGCGCAGCAGTTCCATTCGCTCGATTCATAAGCAATACGTAGCATATGCGTCGCTCGACGATCAGGCGCGCATTGGCTAGTTGCCGGTTCGGCTCGAATACCCGGACAAGGAACCGGGTATTCGAGCCGGTAACGAAGCGTTAGCGCTTAGCGTTTCCTTGCGGGCGCGGTGCGAAATACCAGCATCAGGCCCGCGAGGATCGACACCATGCCAGCCACGCCAAGAGGCGCCAGACGGTTTCCCAGCACGAGATAGTCCATGACAGCGGTGACCACAGGCACGAGATAAAAGAGGCTCGTCACGTTGACCAGGTTTCCGGCCTGCATCAGCCGGTAAAACAGCAACTGCGCGAAAACCGATATCACAATGCCGAGCCACAGCAGCGGTATAAGAAAGTCCACGCTGGGGACGAATGTGATGGGCTCGAACGGTACGAACATCATGGCGAGCACGAGGCCGACAACGTTCTGGAGCGGCAGGACATCGGTCGGTTGCTGCTTCAGGCGTTTTTGCAGGATGGCGCCGATCGTCATGCACGCAAGAGCGGCAGAACCGAGGAGTACTCCCGCCAGAGGAAAGCGCTCGGCGTTGCCGGCTGCGAATACAACGAGGGACAAACCGCCCAACGCAAGCAATAGGCCTCCGAAGCGTGCTGCGGTCAAGCGACGCTCTACCAGCACAAGCGTGAGGATGGGCTGTGCACCCAGAAGCGTTGCGAGAATACCGGGCGTCAATCCACGATCGAGCGCCAGCAGATAGCAAATCGGATAACCACCGGTCAGCAAGGCACCGGTGATTGCGACTTGCAGGCGTGTCCCGGACGCTGGTAACCAGCGCCCGCGCCATAGGCCCAGCACCGCGAGGACGCTCGACGCCAGCGCAAAACGCAGGACGAGGAAAGCGAAGGCCGGGGCGTGATCGAGTCCCAGTCTTGAAACGATTGCACCGCTGCTCCACAGGAAGACAAAGAGTGCCGTCGAACCATATGCGGCGACGGCGGTTTTTACAAAAGCCATGAGTATTCACCTGTCGAGGGAATAAAGAACTCGGGCAAGCTCGGTCAAGCCGCCAGGCACCAACAGGTGCTGCGGTCAGGCCGGAAGCCTAAGACTTGAAGGGCGTGAAATCAGCCAGGAACGCCCGCGCGCGGCGGCGCAACTGCACCAGCCGGGACGGTGTTCGGGGGAGAAACGACAGGTGGGGAAACAGAGAAACCACAACCCTTAGAACCGTTAAAGCGCGTATGACCAGCCTTCGAGTCGGGCTCGATAGCGGCAAGGCGAATGTGCGCAAGGTTCGTCATGGAAAGCAGATTAAATAGAGTCGCGTGCTAAGGGTGGAGATTACCGCTTAGTCGCCGGTTGCGCAACGCTTAGGCGAGGCTTGGCTGTATAGAGCTGTTCGTTATCGTGCTTAGCCGGTCCAAGGCGATCCGCCGGGACAACACGCTTGCCCTTGGCTCGCCGCGCACGATGCGCCTGCCGGATCGCTTGGCATCAGTCTTTATCGAACGTGTTTTGCTAAGACAACACGCCTGAACGACGGATAAATTTCTGCTCGATTACATGAGTGCCCCACTGCGAACCTTCTGCTTCCTCAGTCAATTGAAAGCCTGATGATTCGTACAGATGCCGCGCCGCATCAAGGCTCTTAAAGGTCCAAAGATAGGTTTCATCGAATTCCCGATCGACAAAATCCAGTGCCTTGGAGAGCAAGCGCCGCCCGACACCTGAGCCACGCAAGGACTCGTCGACAATAAACCATCGCAAATGCGCCAGCCGGTGATTGACGTTGTCTGTTTCTGCGTCTATCGCGATCGAAGCGAGCGACCGGCCGTTTTCGACGTAGAGCCAAAGCGCCTTGCCGGGAGAGGGCAAGACCGTGGCGAACTCCGCCAACTCAGTGGCGACTTTCTTTTCGAAGAAGACACCGAAGCCCGCAGCCTGGGAATAAAAGCGTGCATGCAGGCTTGCTATGTCGCCAATGCATCCTGGTTGATAGCCCTCCAGGATTTTTTCATCGATCGATGCAACCACTCGCGGTGTCTTGTTGACGTTGTCCTGCGCCAAGGCATCCGCGTAAAGCGCCAGAGAACGGACCAGCGTTTGCTGGTCTGCGGGCACTAGCCGCCGAAGCGCATTGGAAACCTGATCGGTTGCAAACCGGTCGATCTTTTGCCGCAACTTCTTCCCGGCTGCCGTCAGGAATAGCCGTGACGACCGGCCGTCGTCGCTCGCTGTTTCCCGCATTACCAGTCCCAATGATTCGAGCTTTGCCAACTGCCGGCTGGTGTTCGACTTGTCGAACCGCAGCGTGTCGGCCAGGTCGCGCGCCTGAAGCCCCGGCGCGAGGCCAATTTCAATTACGGCGTGAACGGCCGACGGCGCGAGGTCGCTGTCGGCCAGTGTATTGCGCATGAAACCAAGCTCGCGTACCAGCTTTCGCGAAAAGTCGCGAAGCTCGAGGATAGTGCGGTCCCGCGATTTCTCAGGCAATTCGAAATAGTCCATGGCTGCTCCAATAAGTTGCGCCTCGCAACCAATATACTTGCGAGGCGCAACTTATTCAAGCCCGTCAAGCCCGGCCGAATCCTGATGAAACGACTACGCTTCCCCAATCGGCTCTGCGGAAATGGGCGGTGCAACAGCTCTCTCCGACGCCGCTTTCACACGGCCGACCCAGATCGCCGCGAATGACACGAGCGCGACAGCCAGCAGGCCGTTGACGCCATAACCCCGGATATAGCCATGCGCATCGAACGACAGGAACAGTCCGCCGAGCCAAGCGCCGCAACCGGCACCGAGTGCTTGCAGCGCGCTGTTCGTGCTGAGGAAAGCGCCGCGGTTGGACGGTTCGGGAACGGTCGTCAGCAACGCCTGCATCGGCACCATGCGGCCGGACACGATCACCATGAACACCGGGAACAGGAGCACCATCGCGATGAACGGCACGCTCGGCAGGTGCGTGATGAACAGCACCGGCAACAGGGACAGCAGTGCCATCAGGCGGAACATCCTGCGACTGCCGTAGCGGTCCGAGAGCCTGCCGACAAGCCGTGCCGTGAAGAATGTCGCGGCGCCGCCTGCCATGTATAACCATGACAACTGTGCAGGGGCCACGCCGTGGTTAGCGACAAGCACGGGCGAGATGAACGGGATCACCAGCATTTGCGACACCATCACAATGAACGTAAGCGCGAATGCGTTGGCGTTACGCGGCTTCGACACCAGCCGCCACAGCGTAGGCAGCACGCTGCCTAACGGAGGTTGCGTACGGCTTAGATGCTCGGTGAGCGAAGGCACGACCTGCATTCCGGCCAGCCAGATCACCACCGACAAACCCGCGAGCAAGATGAACGGCGTGAACCAGCCGAAGTGCGCGCCTAGCAAGACACCGGCCGGGACGCCCGCCACTGCGGCAAGCGAAAAGGCCGTCATGATCGTGCCGGTCGCGGCGCCGCGGCGGGCGGCGGGAATAACGTCGCTGACAATCGCCATGACGACCGATCCCAGCACGCCGCCGGTGATGCCCGCGAAAGCGCGTGCGATCAGCAGCATGGGAAAGCTGGTGGCACAGGCGCACGCGAGGTTCGACAGCGCGAACAGCGCATAGACTGCCAACATGAGGCGACGGCGATCGAAGCGGTCGATGTAAGTGGCGGCAAGCAGCCCTGAGAGGCCCGAACACCACGAGTAGGCTGAAACAGCGGTGGCGAACGCGGCCGGTGAGATCTGAAAGCTCCGCATGATCTGCGGGCCGAGCGGCATCATCACCATGAAATCCATGATGACGGTGAATTGCGTAAGCGCAAGCAGCCAGAGAAGGCGCCGCTCGCGGCTCGCATCTAAACTATACATATAGCCATCCTTATTAATTTTATTCTAGCGGCCGGAGCGAAGAAGGCACGAGTCAATCGTCGATGTTCTCGTGAACCGCTTCTGCACCGCGTTTCCAGTAGCTTGCCGCGCGAATCCGGGTTTTGTCGACACCGCGTTCCGTGCACAGGTGCTGGCGTACGGCACGCATGATCGTGGCTTCGCCGGCGGCCCAGACATAACCCTCACCGGTCGGCAGATACATTTCACGCAACGCCAGCAACAAGGCCCCGCCGGGGAAGTCCGATTCGCTGCGGTAGCGCCATTCGGCGTACAGGTCGGTCTGCGTCGTGAAGTCGATACGTGCCGACGGATCTTCCACTTCGATCAGCGCGGCCACGCGGGTTCCCGGTGGCAGCTCTTCCAGGCGGCGTGCAATGGCAGGCAGCGCGGTCTCGTCGCCGATCAGCAGATGCCAGTCGAAACCCGTGGGGATCGTAAATGAGCCGCGCGGGCCGCCGATTCCCAGATACTGTCCTACCTTCGCTTGCGCCGCCCACGTTGCAGCAGGTCCTGCCTCATGCAGCGCAAACTCGATATCGAGCTCGCATGCCTCGCGATCGTATCGGCGCGGGGTGAAGTCGCGTGCGATTGGCCGCGGCTGGTCGTCCGGGAACACCGGGCCATTCGGACCGGCCGTGGGCATAACCGGCTTGTCGGCTCCGGGTAGTGGAAAGAAGACCTTGATGTGATCGTCGAAGGAGGCGGATTCAAAGTCGTGAAGTTCGTCGCCGCTTAACGTAATGCGCACGAGGTGGGGCGTAAGCGATTGAACGCGCTTGACTTGAGCCAGGCGGAATTTAAGTTGATGGCGGACGCGGCCGACCGCCAGATCGGGTCTGTTTTGCATTGAGTGTTCTCTTGAGAGTTGATTCATGCCGGATCGCCGGCGGTCTTCCCTTCGATCTCGGCAGTCGCACGCGCAAGGATGGCGGCGATGCGGCGTTGCTCGCTAGCGGGCGCGTCGGTTCGCATCAGCAGCGCGTGCTTCAGGGCGCGGCGGGCCTGGATGAACTCGGGCAGCCAGGCGTTGCTATCGCCGTTAGCGTCTGCGTTTTCCTCGGGTGATTCGCCTGCAAAAGCGCGGCGCACTGAATCCATCTTGCGGGCGAAATGGCTTAGCTTGGCCAGCATCAGGTCAACGCGTTCACGGTTAGTCGCCAGGTAATTGCGTCCGGATTCGGCTAACGCATAACGCTTGCGATTGCCTTCCACTTCAACCGTTGCGTAGCCCAGTTCTTCCAGGTAAGTCAGGGCGGGATAGACCATGCCCGGACTCGGGCTGTAAAAACCGTTAGAGCGAACTTCCAATGCCTTGATCAACTCGTAGCCATGACGCGGTGCTTCTGCCAAAAAGGCGAGTAGAAGCAATTGGAGGTCGTCGGAGGTGAACTTGCGGCCGCGGGGCATGCCGTCGTCACCGCGGCCGCCGAATCCTCCCGGGCCGCCCGGACCGCCCGGGAAACGGCCATCGTCGTCATGGCGGTGGTGGCGGCCGATTGCATGCCACAGTGCATGCATGGAAAAACGGTCTGAAGATTCAAATTCAGCTTGGGGGCGAGCGAACTCGCGATTTCGGTGATGTCTCATCGTGCAACTCCGTGGTTATCGTAAAACAGATCTTAAGATATATATCTTAAGATACGTTGTCAATATTTTTTTGGGAGTGGAGGTTGCTGCGTACAGGGCGGCCAGCGAGGTCGTGTTCTAGCGGACAGCTCCTCGCCCACGCGTGCTCCACGGGCTTCGAGCGGCGGTGGCGAAACCTGCAATGCTTAAGTATCCGGCGGTCATAACCATATCGGAATTGAATAATTCTCACGGGGGCGCGGCGTCGCTACTCTGGGCGCTGATTTCGCCCGCGAGGATTTATGCAGATGGATGGTTCCGATGTTTCCGCTGGACGGCGGCGCGTGTTGCGCTTGCTGAGTGCCGCGCCGGCTGCCGCCGCGCTTGGCGGTTTCGCGTCACAGGAGGCCAGGGCGGCGGATGCTGCGCTCGGTTCCGTCACGCTGGTGCTGGGCGATCAGGCGGGCGGCACGCGCGCGCTGGCCGAGGCGGCCAAGGTGTTCGACGGCACGCCGTATGCCTTCAAGTGGGCTAATTTCCAGGGTGCAGCGCCGCTCTTTGAAGCGCAGCGCGCGGGCGCCGTCGACCTGGCGCCTGCCGGTGATTTGCCGGTGCTGGCCGCCGCCGTTGGCGACCCGACGCTCAAGATAGTCGCGACGCGCGTGGGCTCCGGCGCGCAGTTGGGCATCCTTGTCGCGGCGGATTCGAAGCTGCGCAGCGTGGCGGATCTCAAGGGACGTACGGTGTTCGTTTCGTCTGCACGCGGCAGCATTTCGCAGTTCCAGCTCTACGGCGCGCTGGCTGAAGCCGGCCTCTCGCGCAATGATGTGTCGGTACGGTTTGTATTGCCGGTCGACGCGTTCACCGCGTTTGAATCGGGAAGTATCGATGTATGGGCGACCTTCGATCCGTACTTCGGGACCGCGGTTCAAAAGGGTGCGCGCGTGCTGAGGGATGGCACCGGGATCAATAGCGGTCTGGGTTTTGTGACGGCGTCCGGCACCGCGGCGGCCGATCCCCTGAAGCGCCTCGCTATAGCAGATGTGCTGCAGCGGTTGCAGCGCGCGGGCGATTGGGCGCTCGCCAATCCCGACGCTTACGCGCGTGTCTATTCGTCACTAACGCGCCTTCCTTTCGATGCCGCCAGGACCATTACCGCGCGATCCGCGTTGAAACAACGCTTTGTCGCGGACAACGATATTGTCGCGTTGCAGCGGGTTGCGGATATCGCTTTCCGCGATGCGATCCTGCCAAGACGGATCGATGTGCGTGCCATCTCGGATACGCAGATCGCCAAGGGCTGATGATGAAGGCGGTGCTCAATGCTCCGCCTTAACCACTCAGTGCCGGTTCAAGTCAATCAAGCAGATCGGGTTCGGCTTCGACCAGGCCTTCATACAAACTCTCGAACGAAAACAGCGCGCCTCCCGGGCGTCCGACGCGCTCGTGCGTCAACGCTGCCACATCATGTGGAATGCGCTGAGGCGTACCGGCGGCTTCGGCGAGCAGTTGCGTGTGGCACGCGTTATCCAGCGCGAGATACCACGAAACAGCCGCTTCGACCGTCGGACCCGCGGTCAGGATGCCGTGATTCTTCAGGATCACCGCTTTGCTCGAACCCAGCGCCTCGGCAATACGCGCGCCTTCCTTCGTGTCGAGCACCACACCCTGGAAATCGTCGAATAGTTCGTGATCCTCATAGAACGAGCAAGAGTCCTGCGTGAGCGGATCGAGCTTGCGACCCAGGGTCGACCACGCTTTTCCATACAGCGAATGCGTATGCGCCGCAGCAACAATATCCGGACGAGCCTCGTGAATGGCCGCGTGAATCGCAAACGCGGCCTGATTGACCGGCCCCTTGCCAACGACGATCTCGCCGTTGCTGTTCACCAGCAGCAAGTCGGACACCCGCATGCGTGCGAAGTGCCGCCCAAGCGGATTGACCCAGAAATGATCGGGCCATTCAGGATCGCGCGCAGTGATATGTCCGGCCAGGCCTTGATCGAAACCGTGACGGGCGAACAGGCGAAATGCACCGGCAAGCCGCTCCAGGCGATGCCTGCGTTCGGCTGCGGGTGTTGCCGGAGCCGGGACTTCGTCGAACCAGAATTTGCGGACGGGCGTGGCGTGCAGGGTGAGGCCGGGCGCGTCGGTGAGGGTGCTCATTGTCTTGATGTCCTTTGGCGTTCAAACGGCGTTCTGACTCGCCCCGATGAGCTTGTGCCGCCAGCGGCCAAGGCTAGTCCGGCGAGTATCCCCGGTGCGAACGGGTTGAGGGTTCAATCGATCGACACCGGTAAACAGTCTCAAAGGCTAGCACCCGGGCCCGCAAAGCTTAAATATCAAATGAAGATAACCATATCGATCGTGCATGGGCGGCGCCTCCTAAGCGCTTATCGATTCAAACGAAAACGTCCCTAGCGCCGTCCGTACTTCATCAAGCGTTTGCTGCGTGACCGCCTTGGCGCGTTGCGTTCCCTCCCTAAGCACGCTAAAGACGTATCCCGGGTCCTGGGCGAATCGTTCGCGCCGTTCCCGTATAGGGGCGATCAGCGCCTGCAGCTTGTCTTCCAACCGGTGTTTGAGGGCCATGTCGCCAAGCCCTCCTGCGCGATACGCCGCCTTCAGGCGTTCCACTTCGGCGCGGTCGTCATCGAATACGTCCAGGTACGTAAAGACCATGTTGCCCTCCACGGTTCCCGGGTCAGATGCACGCAGATGAATCGGATCGGTGTACATGCGTTTCACGGCTTCGCGTATGACGTCGGGCGAGGACGAAAGCGCGATCGAGTTGTTTTGCGATTTGCTCATCTTGGCTTTGCCGTCGACGCCGGGGAGGCGGCCCATCGTCGGGATCAATGCCTGGGCCTCCGGCAGGACGTCGATGCCCGCTTGCCGGTTGATGCGGCGAACGATCTCGTTGGTCTGTTCGATCAGCGGAGCCTGATCCTCTCCTACTGGAACGAAGTGAGCCTTGAATCCGGTGATATCGGCGGCCTGCGCTACGGGGTAGCATAAAAAGCCCGCTGGAATGTCGCGCCCAAAACCACGGGCCTGGATCTCTTCCTTGATCGTGGGATTGCGTTCGAGGCGCGCGACGGTGACGAAGTTCATGTAAAGCAGGGTCAATTCGGCAAGAGCCGGCAGGGCCGACTGGACGGAGAGGGTAGTCTTGTCCGGATCGATACCAACAGCCAGATAGTCCAGCGCCACTTCCAGTACATTGCGGCGCACCTTGCCCGGGTCATGAGCGTTGTCGGTCATGGCCTGGGTATCGGCGACGAGGAGGTATTGCGTGTGCGTTTCCTGAAGCTCGAGCCGGGTCTTCAGTGAGCCAACGTAATGGCCCAGATGGAGCGGGCCGGTAGGGCGGTCACCGGTCAGGACAGTGAGCCGCGGTGCGGATGACGGGGCGTCGTGCATATCGTGCGATTCGCGCATAGTCGGATTCTCTTGGAGAACCACCGCAGCACGAGCGAACCGGGAAATGAAACCATGTCGGCCGGACTGCGGCGGTCATGGTCATTAAAAAAGGCGTGACAATGCCGCTCCTTCAGGAGCGGCACCAGGTATGAGCAGTAGCGGAGTTGAGCGCGGACATGGCGTAAGAATGCCATAGAGCAGGGATTGCTGACAACGCCCCACGCCCGAACACGCTACCTGGCGAGCGCAACGCCCGCAGCGACAGAAGCGGTGTTGGCCATCCACCGCCTCCATCCGCCGAACGAGGTAATCTCGCGGGCACCTTCCAGCCCGAAGGTATCGCAGATGAAGCCGGTCTCCCAGCGGCCGTCAGAGAGTTCGACTTTGCCGAGCCCGAGAGGTGCGGGAATGCCAGTCAGGAACGACCCTAGTTCCGCGCTGGGGAGTTCCCACACCTCGACCTCGATAGCGGAGCCGTTCCCATCGGAAACGCGGGTCATCCCGGGCCGCGCCACTGCGCCTTCGATCGCAAACAAGCGGTAGCGAGGCGCGCTCAACGTGCGTTCAACGAGCCGGCCGCCGCGGTGAAGCAACTGCCAGTTCAAGGCGAGTCCGTCCATATGCGCACCGCAGACTACGATCCGCGCACGATCGGCATGAGCCTGTCGTGGTAGTGGCGTCAGATCGGGAGCACTGCCTCCCACAACAGGCAATCCATAACTCCGTTGCAATCGATCAGCTACGCTGAGTAAATATTGATCGGTGAACGGGCGTCCGAAGACCGTGACGCCCCAGGGCAGTTTATTCGCCATGAATCCAGCCGGAACCGCTACAGCCGCATAGTCCAGAAGATTGATGAAGTTGGTGTAGTACCCCAGCAAGGAGTTGGGGCCGATAGGGTCCGCCTCCAGTTCAGCCAGCGTAACGGGGCGAGGAACGCTCGGCGTCAGGACGAAGTCCAGCCCTCCGATGACGGCGTCGCAGACTTGCTTGAGCGCCTGAAGCTTGTACTGCGCGCGAAATGCATCGACGGCGGTCGTGCCGGGCGCTTTGGCGAGTACGTCACGAATCACGGGCAATACGGTGTCGGGCTGGGTCTCCATCAACTCTCCCGCGACGCTGTAACGCTCTGCGACCCACGGGCCTTCATAAAGCAGCCTGGCGGCTTCGGCAAACGGCGCGAAGTCTATTTCAACGGCGGTTCCCCCAGCGGCTTCCAGCGCCTTGCGGGCTTGTTCGAAAAGCGCGGGACTTTCAGCGCATCCCGCAAATTCAAGCGCCAAGGGTATGCCGAATCGAAATGCGGGTACCTCACCAAACGCACTTGCGTCATTGAACTGCGGGTTGGTGCGGCTATAGGCGTCGCGTGGATCCGGCCTCGCCGTGAGCGCCAGCAGTTCGCTGGCTTCTCGCGCGGTTGCGGTGAGGTAGGTCACGCAATCGAGCGTCCGGCAAGCTGGCACCACACCTGCTGTCGACAGCAGGCCCTTCGTTCCCTTCAGGCCGACGAGATTGTTCAATGCGGCGGGTACGCGGCCGGAGCCTGCGGTATCGGTTCCCAGGGCGAAACTTGCCACGCCTAAGGCCACCGCCAGCGACGAGCCCGCGCTCGATCCGCCCGCGGGGAAATCCGGATGCACGCTGTTACGGCACTTGCCATAAGGCGAGCGCGTGCCGTTGAGGCCGGTGGCGAACTGATCGAGATTGGTCTTGCCGATGGGCACAGCGCCAAGCGCAATCAACTGGGCAACGAGCGTAGCCGATTCGGCGGGGATATAGGCGAACGCGGGGCACGCGGCAGTGGTCGGGATTCCGGCGAGATCAATGTTGTCCTTGATCGCGAAGGGGATGCCATAGAGCGGAAGCGCGTCGATATCCCGCGTTTCCAGTGCATCCAGATAAGGCGCAATTTCGGCTTCGCTCAGTAAATGAATGAACAGATGAAACTCGGGATCGAGAGCGGCGGCTTTCGCGAGCAGTCCGGCAATCAGTTTGCGAGGCGTGGTTTCTTTTGCACGATAAGCGGCGCGCAGCGTTGACATGCGCAGGTCGAATGAAGACATTGTTTTTCCTGATCTGACTGGTTAAGACCGTTCGATGATTGCCACCCGCTGACCCGCACGCACGGGCGAACCCGGGGACACATACACATCGCCCACCGTCCCCGCACACGGCGCGCATACCGATATTTCCATCTTCATCGACTCGATGATAAGCAGTACGTCCCCCGCTGAAACGGTCTCGCCAGGCGTCACGCGAACCTGCCATAGATTGCCGGCGATCTCGCTGTCGACCGCCACCTGACCGTCTTCCAGCGGCGCAATTTCGGTGCTCTCGGGTACCGGCGCTTCGAGGCTTTCCTCTGACGCACCGGCTTCACGCCAACGCTCGCGCTCGGCCTGGAAGGCCGCTTGCTGGCGCTCGCGGAAGTGCGCTATGCCATCTGCCTCGCGGGTCAAGAATTCCTGATAACCGGCAAGAGACAACTCTGTCTCTTCGATCTTCAACGGATACCGCCCCAGCGGAAAATCTGCGCGGATGCGCATGAGTTCGTCCGCAGTGACTTCGTAGAAGCGAATCTGGTCGAAGAAACGCAGCAGGTAGGGGCGCCCAGCGAAATCCCTGATCTCGCGATAGCGATTCCACATCTGCAATGTGCGGCCGACGAACTGGTAACCGCCGGGCCCCTCCATACCATATACGCATAGGTACGCTCCGCCGATCCCCACCGAGTTCTCCGCGGTCCACGTCCGCGCGGGGTTGTATTTGGTCGTCACCAGCCGATGGCGCGGATCGAGCGGCGTGGCGACCGGTGCACCCAGGTAGACATCGCCGAGACCCATCACCAGATAACTCGCGTCGAACACGATTTGCTTTACCGCTTCGATAGAATCGAGGTCGTTCATTCGACGGATGAACTCGAGATTGCTTGGGCACCACGGCGCGTCCCGGCGCACGGTCGTCATGTATTTATCGATAGCGAGCCGGCACGCGGGATCGTCCCACGAGAGCGGCAGATGCACGACGCGTGATGGTGCGCGCAGATCCTTTTGCAGCAGTACCTCTTGCCATGTTTTCTCGATCTCGGCGATCAAGCGCTCAAGCGGCAGGCGTTCGGGCTGGTAGTGAATCTGCAGGGAACGAATGCCCGGCGTCAGGTCGATCACGCCCGGCAACGCGAGTGCTTCAAGCGACTGCATCAACGCATGGCCGCGAAAACGCAGTACGAGATCGAGTTCGGGCGGCCCGATTTCGAGCAGCAAATGCGTGTCGCCTGAGAGCCTTGCGACCAGCCGCGCGGCGTCGGTTCCGGTGTCGAGAACGATGGGTGACGTGAGCGGTTCGTGCGGAGAGTGGTCCACCACATGCTGGACTTCCAGCGTCTCCAGTTCATGCAGCCGGGCGGCTGCGGCCTCACGGGCCGCGTCGATCTGCACGGGTACGAAGCGCACTTTATCGCCGGCTTTGAGTTGCCCGATCTGCCAGAGATCCGCCTCGATGATCGTGACCGGACAAACGAAACCGCCCAGGCTCGGACCATCCGGTCCGAGAATCACAGGCATGTCCCCAGTGAAATCGATCGCACCGACCGCGTACGGGTTATCGTGAATATTCGATGGATGCAGCCCCGCTTCGCCACCGTCCTCGCGCGCCCATTCCGGCTTCGGCCCGATCAGCCGCACGCCGGTGCGGCTCGAATTGAAATGGATTTCCCATTCGGTCGCGAGGAACTGCGCGATATAACGCGGGCTGAAGTATTCAGGCGCGCCGTGGGGTCCGTAGATAACACGCAGCGTGCGCACGGAAGCCAGTTGAGGCACGAAGGGCAGGGCGGCGCCTGCGCTGACATCGGTCAGGGGATTGAGATGGAGCACGTCGCCTGCACGAAGCGCGCGGCCGCCGTGACCGCCGAACTGGCCGAGTGTAAACGTGCTGCGGCTGCCGAGATACATTGCCACATCGAAGCCGCCGCGCACGCACAGGTAAGCCCGCGCGCCCGCGCCGCGAATCGTGCCCAGCGCAAGGGTCGAACCGGCGGGAATGAATAGCGTGGTATGCATCGGCTGTTCGACGTCATCGAGCAATACGGACAAGCTCGCACCCGTGACGGCGACAACGGCGTCGGTGTTGAAGCGCAAGGCCGGACCGCTCATGGTGATCTCAAGCGCGGCAGCGTCAGTATCGTTCCCCAGCAAGCGGTTGCCGAGCCGCAGCGCGCGATCATCCATTGGTCCCGATGGCGGAATGCCGACCGCCCAGTAGCCGAGCCGCCCCGGATGATCCTGTACGGTGGTTTGCGTGCCGCCGCTCACCACCTCTATCGTGCTCGCGCGATACCGCAGTCCTTCAAGGCAGCGTGTCCACGGTTGTCCGGAAGCGAACGGCGTGTCATCGATAATCTGGCGCAGGTAGTCGCGGTTCGTCTCCACGCCATAGAGGCGCGTGTCATGCAACGCATTGGCGAGAGCACGGCGGGCTGCATCACGCGTCGGGGACCACGCGATGACCTTCGCCAGCATCGGGTCGAAATAAGGCGGCACTTCGCAACCCGCTTCAATCCACGTATCGATGCGTAGCGAACGGCCGTCGGCAGGAGGGAACACAACGTCGGTCAGGAGGCCCGGGCTCGGCTTGAAATCGCGGCCCGGGTCTTCTGCATAAACACGCGCCTGGATCGCGTGGCCGGCAGGCTTGAGTGCCGCGGCCAGATCAGCCAAGGGGGCAAGCGTGCCCGCCGCCAGTTCGATCATCCAGCGCACCAGGTCAACTCCCCAGACCTGTTCGGTGACGCCATGCTCGACCTGCAAGCGCGTGTTCACTTCGAGGAAATAGAACTGTTGCGCGGCGCTGTCGTAGACAAATTCGACCGTGCCCGCCGAGCGGTACTCCACCGCTTTGGCGAGTTTGATCGCGGCTTCGCAAAGCGCTTCCGACATGCCGTCCGGCAGACATGGCGCGGGTGTTTCCTCCAGCACCTTCTGGTTACGCCGCTGCACGGAGCAGTCGCGTACGCCGAGCGCTATCGCGTTGCCGCGGCCATCGCCGAACACCTGGACTTCGAGATGCCGTGCCCGCTCGATGTACTTCTCGATGAACACGCCCGCATCACTGAAGTTGTTCTGGCCGAGGCGCTTCACCACATCGAAATTCGCACCGAGTTCAGTGGCGTTCCAGCAGACACGCATGCCGATGCCGCCACCGCCCGCGGTGCTTTTAAGCATGACCGGGTAGCCGATCTTGCCGGCGGCCTGCAGCGCAGCGTTCACGTCTTCGAGAAGACCCGTGCCTTCGAGCATCGGTACGCCTTGTTCCGCTGCGATCGCGCGGGCCGTGTGCTTCAAGCCGAAGGCGCGAAGTTGCGCCGGCGTGGGTCCGATAAACGCAATGCCCGCTGCTTCGCACGCTTCACCGAACTCCGCGTTCTCCGAGAGAAAACCGTAGCCTGGATGGATCGCTTGCACGTTCTCGCGGCGCGCGATGTCGAGGATCTTGGCTGCGTCCAGATAGGTGGCCGATGCCGGCCCGTCGCCGAGACCGCGAGCAATCGTTGCCTCGCTGACATGCAGGCTGGCACGATCCGCCTCGGCATAGACCGCGACACCTTCCACATCGAGAGCGCGAAGGGTTCGAAGGATGCGGCACGCTATGGCGCCGCGATTAGCGATAAGGACTTTATCGAACATGAGGGATGGCGGATACGTGGGCGGGCCGTCCCGCCACGGGGAAATGCATGCCGCGGTCGTCCGCGGCAAAACGCGTTCAGCGCGTCGTCAAAGCAAGCTTTTACTTGAACCCAAGTTCTTCTCGCGTGCGAGTGCAGCAGCGACCCGAGCGCACGAGCAAAACGAAATAGAGCAAGTCTCGCCACTTCGTCAGTTCCATATCAGCAACTCCGCGGGCGTGGGGTTGTAGGCGTTGCAAGGGTTGTTCAGTTGCGGGCAGTTGGAGATCAGCACGATCACATCCATCTCCGCGCGCAGTTCCACGTATTTACCCGGCGCCGATATACCGTCTTCGAAGCTGAGGCCGCCTTCGGACGTAACCGGCACGTTCATGAAGAAATTGATGTTCGCGCCAATGTCCTGTTTCGACAGACGTCCGTCGTGCGCACAGGCTCGCAGGTAGTTGTCGCGGCAGCTATGCATGTAGCGTTTTTCCAGCGCATAACGCACCGTGTTGCTCTCCTGGGCGCACGCGCCGCCGAGCGTGTCGTGACGGCCGCAGGTGTCCGCGACAAGGGTGAGCATTGGATTGCCGAGGTTTGAATAGAGCACGGTTCCCGTGGTGAGATACAGGCTCTGCTGGCGCCGCAGCGTGCGTTGCGGATCGAAGCGTTCACGCGGATCGGCGAGGCTATAGAACAACGTATCGACCGCTTGATTGCCTTCAAGATCCAGGATGCGCAGAGTCTGGCCGGCTTTCACTTCGTGAAGCCACGGTTCCCCGGCTGCAAGCGTTTCACGGAAGACAGCGTGTTCGGGAAGTTTGTCGCTGACTGTAAGCGATGTAGTCATGGTGTCAGGTCCGCTTAGAGAAAGAACCGATCGGTGTTGATAAAACCACGCACGTTTTCTTCACACGAGGTACGGCAGAATTCGGCGACCTGTCGATCCGCCTGTGCGAGCGAAAGCTTGACCGGCTTGGGCGCATAGTCGGGATTCGGGTCGAGCGGATGTTGGATCGCCGTCAGCACGAAGAGCGTGTTCATCGGGGCATAGAGTTCGACATAGTCGCCAGCCTTGGAATTGCCCGGGACGAAATTCAGCGCGCCTTCGCCTGTGACATCGACACGGCTGAAGAGGTTGAGCGTCATCAGCAGGTCGGAGATGGAGAGTCCCCATTTGCCGAGTTCAACCAGCAGGTTGTCCGTGCCATTGCGATAAAACGCGTTACGTAGTTCCTGATAGCGGCCCACGCCGTATTGATTGTTCACCTCGTCGGCGTTGGAGACACCGCCCAGGGCGTCGTGCCAGCCGCATGTGTCGGCGACGATGGCGGCGAGCACGCGGCCCATATCGGAGTACAGGCAGTGGCCGGCGGTCAGCTTCGCGGTGTGCTGGCACTTCAACGTATCCGGGAGATTCAGCCGTTCGCTTTTCTCTGTCGCGTTGATGAGCATGAGACTGACGTTAGCTTCGCCACGCAAGTCGGTAAGACGCAGGCATTGACCGCGTTTCACGATCAGCGAAGCATGCCCGCCGCCTGGGACGGTTTCTTCCAGTAGCCAATCCATCTTGGGTTTCCTTTAAACCGGGATCACGTCCGCGCGCAAAGCGCCTTGCACAGCGGCTTGCGCCACGTGAAGGGACGACGCTGAATCGCGGCTGTGATCGAGTGGAATGTTGTAGGTGATACGGGCGCCGTATGCACCCGGTGCATGAGGATCGACGCGTACCTTGTCGAATACGAGCACACGGCTGCCGAGCGTGAAGCCTTCTTTCAGATCGTGCGTGACCATGAAGATCGTCAGGTTGGATTCGCGCCAGAGGCCTAGCAGCAGTTCGTGCATGTCCCGGCGGATACCGGGGTCGAGTGCACCGAAAGGTTCATCGAGCAAGAGCACGCGTGGTTTCATCACCAGCGCTTGTGCGATTGCCAGACGCTGCTGCATGCCGCCCGAGAGTTGCTGCGGGTACTTGTCCAGCGCAGAGCCAAGGCCGACGCGTTCGAGCATGGCGACCGCTTCGTCCAGCGCCGCGCGGCGGCGCGCACCGAACAGCCTGCCGGTGAACTTCGCCTGGGGTAGTTCCAGCCCGAGCAGGACATTGCGTACCACGCTCAAATGTTCAAATACCGAGTAGCGCTGGAACACCACGCCGCGATGTTCATCCGGCTCGGCGGGCAAGAGCAGTCCGTCGAGCAGGATCTCGCCGCGTGTCGCCTTTTCCTGGCCCAGCAGGAGGCGCAGGAACGTGGACTTGCCGCAACCGGACGCCCCGACCATCGAACAGAATTCGCCTTCGGCAATGCTCAGGTTCAGCCGCTCCAGTACGACCTGGTCGCCGTAGTTTTTCCATACGTTGCGGACTTCGATCATCGCGCGCCTCCGCCGTACCACGGGAACATCCAGTGCGTCAGGCGTCTCAGCGCTTCGTCCATCAGCCATGCGAGCAGCGTGATCCACATTACGTACGGGAGGATCACATCCATCGCCAGATAGCGGCGTACCAGGAAGATGCGATAGCCGAGGCCATCGGTTGAAGCAATGGCTTCAGCCGCAATGAGAAACAGCCACGCGGAGCAAAGCGACAGCCTCATGGCGACCAGGAGACGCGGCAGCAACTGCGGCAGGATCACGCGCAGGATCAAAGTCCAGCTCGTCGCTCCAAGTGTCTGCGCTTTCACCCACAGCTCGGCCGGAATCTCGCGGGTGCGTGACTGCAGGTCGCGAATGATCATCGGCGTGATGCCGATCACGATCAGCACGACCTTCGACAACTCATCCAGTCCGAACACGATGAACAGGATGGGCAGCACCGCGAGTGGCGGGATCATGGACAGCACCGTAATGAACGGCGAGAACGTCGCGCCCACCAGCGGAAGCGCGCCTGTTGCGATCCCCGCGACCAGCGCAATAGCCGCGCTGACCGCGAGTCCGATACCCAGCCGCCTGAGGCTCGACACCGTGTCGTCCCACAACAGGTATTCGCCGGTGCGCTTGTCTTCCATGAACGCGACCTGTTTGATGGCATCGCTCATTTGCGTCGCGCTGGGCAACAGCTTGTCGTCGGGATTGACCTTTAGCCGCAGCGACGATCCGGTGAAATAGATCGCTACCAGCACGATGAACGGCAGCAACAGCAGCATGAGGCCGCCGCTTCGGCTGGGATGTCGATTGATCAGTCGCATAGCGCGCGCCTTGATTAAAGTTTAGAGCTTGCCTGCGGCCGCCATCGCGACATACGTCGGATCGAAGCGCAGCTTCACGTTGCTCTTGCTGCCGATCACGACACCTTTGTCGAACGCCATGCCGACCGCATCCGCGCTTGGTGCGCCCTGACCCAGCAGGCCGTGATCGAACGAGAATTTGGCGACGCGCGTCATGATCACTGGCAGGTTCGGGCTGTTGACAAAATCGAGTGCGGCTTGCGGCGTGTAGAAGAGGGCGGTGGTGGAGAGCTGGCCCTTGAAGCCCGCGAGATCGGTGCCGGATGACTTGGCCATCGCGCTCAGCGCCGCCGTGCTGCCGGGGCTGTTTGCGTGCATCAGCGCAACCATCTCGAACCACGCGCCGGTGAGCGCCTTGCCGAGCGCCGGGTTCTCCTGCAGCGTCTTCGTGTTGACGACCATCATGTCCATGATTTCGCCGGGGATCTTGCTGGAATCGAAGACTTCAGTGACGTTCGGCTGAGCCTTGAGGTCGGCGAGCATCGGGTTCCAGGTCACGGCCTGCTGGACTGTGGGTGTGGCGAATGCCGCCGAGATATCCGCGTCTGAGGTGTTCACGACCTTGAGGTCGCGCTCGCTCATGTGGGCGCTTTCGAGTGCGCGTGCGAGCAAGTAATGCGAGACGGAGAACTGGACCAGGTTGATCTGCTGGCCCTTGAGGTCCGTGAGCTTCTTGCCCTTGCCCTTGATGAGCACGCCGTCGTTGCCGTTCGAATAATCGCTGACGATCAGCGCAGTGGAATCAACGCCGCCCGATGCGGGAATGGTCAGCGCATCCATGTTCGTCATCGCGCAGCCGTCGAACTTGCCCGCGGTGTATTGATTGATGGATTCGACGTAGTCGTTAAGCTGAACGACATCCACATTGATGCCGTATTTCTTGGCCCATTTGGAGACAATGCCCTGGGTCTTGGCTTCACCCCACGGCATCCAGCCTGCATAGATAGTCCAGCAGACCTTGAAGTCCGTGCGGCCGGCGGCGAATGAGGGGGTGGAGGCGAGGGTGACGAGAGAGACGGCGGCGATGCCGAAAAAGCGAACAAGCTTACGCATGAGTGTGACCTCGAGGGGACGGTTAGCGGACGGCCAGGAGCAGCGCGAATATCGCGTTCTCTCCCGGGCTTTTATCCCGCCGTGTAACCTCGCCTGAGGTCGACAACTCTCGGACCAGCACCCGCTTGACTAAGCCAAGCAGGCCGGAACCCTAGTCATCCATTTCCAGATTGTGTGCTTTGACCGGATGCTGCGCCGGCTCCTTGCATTTTCTACTAAGCGATAAGCGTGCCATCAGCCCGAGCGCTTGTTTGTCAAAGACCTGGCTTTACACATGTGCTCAAGTTTGGGCCTTGGTGCACCGCACTAAAGCACCTCACGCACAATGCTCGTGCATGGGTAGCGCCGTATACAGGCAGCGTTATTTCTTTACTGCGATTTCTTTTCGAGGCGCATGGCGCGTGGCGAGTCCGTCATCACTGCGTCAATGCCGAGCTCGGAGGCGGCTGCGTACGCGTCGGCCGAGTCGACTCCGAACGCGACGATCTTCACGTCCCCGTTGGTCTTGAAGCATTTGACGGCCGCTGGCGTCCACCACCGCGCATCCACTTTCGACACGCCGGTCCCCAGTGTGAAGTGCTCGATCACTTCAACCTGACGATGCAGCTCGATCCCCACCCAGCTTCCAGCAGGAGGCGGGTTGTCGCAGGTTCCGCCGAGCGAGAGATCGACCAGACGATCACGCGTCGCATCGCGCGTCTCGAACACCTGTGCCTGGCGGTGCGCCTTCATCAACTGGATGGCTTCGGAGTCGGTGGAATACAGGCGCACGCGGGACCATGCGTTCGCGTCATCCAGAACCCGGGCGACCGCTTCGACCAGTGGTGCGGCGGGTGTCTGCTTCATGTCGAGCATGATTGGTACATTACGCGGCACCGTGTCCAGTGCTTCACGCAACGTGGGGATTCGTAGAGGCTTGGCACGGTACGGGTAGATGAGTTGTCCCGAGGCGTCCTTGCGGCTGAATGAATAACCCGCGTTGAGTTTTCGAAGGTCGTTGAGCGTGATCTCGTCAAGGTGGCCCTGTCCTTCTGTCAGCGAGCTCAAATCCGCCGGGCGATAGAGCACGGGAACACCATCCTTAGTGACCTGGACAGTCATCCAGAGCGCGTCAGCGCCATTCTCAAGTGCCGTGGAACGCTTGTAGCGTATTTTCCGGTGTGTCCCCGGTGCCGCCCCGATGCGCGACGATAAACGGCGCGGCAAGCGCAGGCGACAGCGGGAGCGCGGTGACGATCGCCAGTGCAAGCGTGGCGACGCCCAAGCACGCAGGCCGCGCAATTCGGATCGACCGAAGAGGTGTTATTCCCGTCGGCTTAAAATCAGCATGGGTTGCTCGTGTCATTATTTTGTCATCCGTAGTCCAAAGGAAGTGACTTTATATATGGCATGAATTGCTGTATTGAGCCGGCGCAAAAACTTGCTTGCTTCCCTGGCTCACCCAGGACGCGTCCGCTTCTTACTGCTTTTGGTGCAAATTTGATAAGCATCGTGGTTATTAGTCTGATGATTTAATAATCATATGATTTATATCGGTAATTTTTTTCGATGGATCAAAGTATTGTTGAAAATGGCCGCATCAATTCAACAAAAGCGCAAATACTACTCGCCTATCACAAACTGTTACGCGTTCCGATGCAACTGCTACTGACAAAAAATGTTTCATCGATGTAACATCAAATCGAGTCGTTGGAGTATTAATTGTTTGCGTGCAAGCTCTTCGAACAGGTCCGTTTATCGCGTAGTGACTCAACTAATAAGGATCACTTAGCGCCCCGCTCGGCGCAATAGCGTTCCTTTGCCTGTTCCGGCCGCCTTTGCCTGGCGCTCGGTCGATACCGGTCACGTCACCAAGGTAATTGCGAACGCGACCTCGGGCTGGCTGCATTTTGGCTTCCTCGCGGGTCGGATGATCGGCATGCAGCCGGACGGCAGCAAGGGTCATCCGAAGATCTGGCCCCATGTCATCCAGTGACATTGGTATCAGGACGGCGGTGACTTCGAGATCGCCATTGGCACGTCTGGCACTTACAACGTGATCGCGAAGCTGAAGTCCACGTACAACGTGCCGATTATTTTCACCGAAATCGGCTCCAGTCCGGACCAAAGCACGGCGGCGCAGCAGACGTACATCACGAAGACCATCGCGGAGCTCGTCGCAGCCAAAGCCACCTGCAACGTGGTCGGCGCCAACTGGTACGAGCTGTACGACGACCCGAACGATGCGTTCGGCGCGATCGCCTGAAAAAATCGGAACGGAGAAGCGAAGTGAACACTTGGATCATTGCATCGGGCTTGCGGCCCGTAAGCGCGCTCGGCAGCTTGGCCGCAGGACTGGCATTTAGCCTGCTTCCCGTATCGCCGGCACACGCGGCGCTCGGTGGCGCGCCCATGACGCCGCCCACCGGCGCCACCGTCAGCAACGCCGTCACGCATGCAGCGACACCCGCAGCGACACCCGCAGCCGCGTCGGCATCGGCTGCATCGGCGAGTTCCTATACCGTTTCCACCTCGACGCTCCCCGTCGGCACGGTGGTGAACGAGTATGTCGGCGCGGACGGCGTGGTGTTCGGCGTTGCGTGGCAGGGCCCGAGGATCCCCGATCTACCGAAGCTGCTCGACAGCTATTTTCCGCAATACGTGCAAGGCATCCAGAATCAGCGCGCCAATGGCGGCGGCCGCGGCCCCGTGAGCGTAACGGGCAGCGCTTTGGTGGTCCGCTCCGGCGGTCACATGGGCTCGTTCGCCGGTCAGGCTTATCTGCCACCGGCGTTGCCCGTCGGCGTCAGCCCCAGCGATATCAAATAACGGATGGAGACTTTTACTATGCGTCCGACCGTTTCCTCGTCGCGTTCATCCCTGCGTTCGGGCCTGCCCCGCTGGCTCGCCGCGATAAGCCTTTCAATTTTGCTTGCCGCCTGTGGCGATGGAAGCAGCGGTTCCGACAGCGGTTCCGTCAGCAGTTCCCTCATCAGCGGCAGTTCCGGCAGTACGTCCGGCGCGCAGCCGATTGCAGCCACTGCGTCGAACACGGTCCCCATCACGGTCGGATCCGGGGCGCAGAACTTCGTCAATATCCCGAATGTGACCGTCACCGTGTGCGCGCCCGGCACTAGCAACTGCCAAACTATCGACAACATTCAGGTTGATACAGGTTCTTACGGCTTGCGGCTTGCCAGCGACGCGGCGGCGCAGATTGTCGGCAGCTTGCCGATAAACGCGTCGACGAACGGCCGCCAATTAGCGGAATGCACGCAATTCGCTAGTGGCTTCACCTGGGGTACTGTGCGTAGCGCCGACGTGAAGATCGGTGGTGAAACAGCCAGCGGCATTCCGATACAAGTGGTGGGTGATCTAGCCGACTCGACGGTGCCAGCTAACGACTGCATTAACGGCAGCAGCGAGAACACCTCGCGGCAAATTGGCGCGAACGGGATTCTCGGCGTGGGCGTTGCGCCGACCGACTGCGGCGTGACGTGTACGAACGTCGCGACCAGCAACTACTATTCGTGCACGGCTGGCACTAACTGCACGGCCATTGCAGTGGCGCTCGCCGATCAAGTCGTGAATCCGGTCACAAAGTTCGCCGTGGACAACAATGGTGTGATCGTGCAATTGCCACCGGTGGCGACTGCCGCGGCGTCTGTGACGGGCACGCTGGTGTTTGGCATAGGCACACAGGGCAATAACGCACTGACGGACGCGACATTGTTCAGCTCGACTGAATTCGGCGATCTAACCGGCACTTACAAGGGCGCGGCAGTCACGACTATCGTCGACTCGGGTTCGAACGGCCTGTACTTTACCGATAGCTCGTTGCCAGCCTGTGCGTCGACCTTTTACTGCCCTGCGAGCCCTCAAGCACTGTCTGCCACGATCAGCGGGCTGAGCGGCACCACGGGCACGGTGAATTTCACGGTGAACAATGCGCAGGCGCTCGCGGCCGGCGGCACGGACTACGCGCTTAACGGACTGGCGGGAAGTCTCAGTTCGTCCCCCACGCTGTTCGACCTCGGGTTGCCGTTCTTCTTCGGACGGCATGTGTACGTCGGCTTTGCGACTGCGTCAAATTCGCCGTACGTGGCGTTTTAAGCGGCTCTGTTGCAATAGGGCGTTCCGCACATGATGTGCGGAACGCCATGAATGACTGCGGCGCCGCCCGAGTGTCGATCCTTACCGCGACAAAACCGGATTTCGTCTTAGTGGCGCAGAGATGAGATTTGTCCGGTGCGGTAACATCGGTGCCTGAATCCAGATCTCTTAAGACTCGCCCCATGACGATGTCACTCGCACTCGACCCCAAGTTCTGCAATCTGCTGACGGACAGCCACCTCCGGGTGGTCGGTGCACCGTTGCTCGATCGGCAAGTCTTGCAGGCCGATGCCGCACGATGGTTATACGAAGATGCGCCGTTTTGTGTAGTCGCGCACAACACGGACGCCGACCCGCGGTTTGTCTATGCAAACCGGGCGGCGCAGCAATGTTTCGAATATAGCTGGGACGAAATGACGGCGCTGCGCTCCCGCTTATCCGCGGAACATCCTAATCGTGAGGAACGCGACGGTTTGCTTGAATCGGTGCGAACCAAGGGCTATGCAAGCGGATACCGTGGCCTGCGTATAGCCAAGTCGGGACGGCGCTTCTGGATCGAGAACGTGACGGTCTGGAATCTCGTCGATCGTGAAGGAACCTATTGCGGGCAGGCCGCGACTTATCGGCAGTGGAAGGACGTTTAAGCGGGTCCCGGCATTAGCCCTGTATTTTCTGCTTGGCCGATCTTTGACCGTTAGCACGTACATAAGATCCAATCCACGCGATCCCTCTTCCGATCGCCGCAATCAGGGCATATCGCTGCACGGGTACGCTAACAATCCCGTTGACCACCGAAGATCCTACCGCCTGGATTTCCACGAACGTGTCGTAAGGCAGCACATGGCATTCGCCTTCCTCTAAGTCGACCGCTACGGGAGACGTCAGGTTCAAAAGCCAGTTCAAAGCCGGATCACGGTAAGTCAATCGAAGCACGCCATCGATGGCGACAAGCTGCGTTCCAGCACGCCGATATCGGCCGCTAAATTGACCGGGGTAGAAACATTGCCTGATCGCTTGCATGAGGGCACCTTCTCCGTCTGTCTGGATTTTCGTCAAGCCCTCCACGAACGGGCTTAATCACGGCTCAAGCTTAGTGATGCACTTCGCTTGGCGACAGATTCAGGGCTGTACAATCTGTTGCGCAACAGATCCGCTATTACCCATCTGTTTCCGTCCAATTTGCCGGCGTCTGTATCTGGCGCGAGCGACGGGTTACCCGCAGCATCTGCACAATGACCATGTCCATTGAAACGCCGCCGCGCGACCTGCCCATGGCGGGCGAGCCGCTATATGAGCGCCTGGCCGAGCACTACCGCCGCGTGATTGCCTCAGGGACGCTCGTGCCGGGCGATCGCATGCCGTCCGTCAGGGCGTTGATGCTTAGGCATCAGGTGAGTCTCTCGACGGCGCTGCAGGTCTTCCGGCGACTCGAAGATGCGGGCTGGCTGCAAGCTAAACCACGCTCCGGATATTTCGTTCGCCGACGGACGGCGCCGGCCTTGCCCGGTGTCGATGAACCGGAGAACACATCAGCTCCAATGCAAGCGCAGTTCGTCGGTCTGCACGAATCCATTTCGAAGGTGATTTCGCAAGCGCAGCGGTTTCCCGAAGCGCTGAACCTGGGTGGAGCAACGGCCGCGGCATCGCTTTATCCGACTGCGCGGCTGCAAGCGCTGACCATAAGAATCCTGCGGCACCAGCCGACGCTGCTCACGGAAGCCGGAGGAGAAACAGCTGGGGCGGTGTTTCGACAAGCCATTGCAAAACGCGCTCTTTCAGCGGACATGATGCTTTCGCCCGATGAAGTGATTGCTACGACAGGCGGGGTGGAGGCGGTTAACCTGGCGCTGCGTGCGGTCACTCAGGCAGGCGATACAGTCGCAATTGAATCCCCGGCGTTCTTTGGCTTATTGCAGATTATCGAAAGCCTCGGTTTGCGTGCGCTCGAGATTTCCACTAGCCCGACAACCGGGATGTCGCTCGAAGCGCTGGAAATGGCGCTGCTCGCTTATGGGAATATCAAGGCCGTGGTGGTCGTGCCGCATTTGCAGAATCCACTGGGCAGCGTGATGCCCGATGAACGGAAGGCCGGGCTCGTCCGGCTTTGCGCGCGGCATAGGGTTGCGTTGATCGAGGACGAGCCGTATAGGGAACTGCTTGATGACGCTGCACAGAACAAGCCTCTTAAGGCATGGGACCGCGATGGCGGCGTGATTCATTGTGCATCGTTGAATAAAGTCCTGGCGCCAGGTTTGAGGCTAGGCTGGATGGCGTCGGGGCGATGGCACGAGCGCGTCAAGATGCTTAAGTTTGCACAGAGCCGCAACAACGAAAGCCTGCCTCAGCTCGTTGCCGCGGAATTCATGGGGTCCGGAGCGTACGACCGGCATCTCTTTCAGTTGCGGGAGCGATTGCGAACGCAGCGGGAAGCTACCGCCAATGCTATCGCGCGTTATTTCCCAACGGGCACGCGGCTTAGCGTGCCAGTTGGCGGCGTACTGCTTTGGGTTGAGCTGCCGCCCGGTACGGATTCGGGCCGGCTTTTCGAAGAGGCGCTGACGCAGGGCATTCGCATTGCGCCTGGGACCATATTTTCCAATTCACAGCGCTTTGCTTCGTTCATCCGTTTGAGCTGTCCGCAGCCATTCGATCAAAACCTGGACGATGCATTGCAGCAGCTTGGAAGGCTGGCTAGCGAATCGTCTTGACTTGTGATTTAGCCGCTGTCTAAAATTCGGTCATTGTCATAAATCGGGTGAATGCCTTGGACACTTGTAGTCGTCAACCTTCGGATTGTTTAGCTGTCTGACCGGCAGGACCCCGCGCTTGAATTCCTAGCCGCCGTCTTGCCAGCAGGCAGGCGGTGCGCGTCGCAGTACTTTTCCCGTGCATCTCTAATAGCGCCAATCAGCCGCAGCAGTTGTCTGTGCCTGAGCGGAGCCGTGCCGCCGGCACCTGTCCAACAGAGTAGTTTGACCACTGTCATCTGACTGTCACACGCAGACAATACGGTTGGCCGCGCCGGCATTGCGCCGGCGCGGCCATTGAGAGTGCTTGAGCGGTCATCGTCAGGCAACGCATGCGAACATTACAAATCAAAGAATTGCTTCATGATCTACGAGTACATCCTTCCTTTGATAGCCGCTTTGTCGTGCGGTATCGCCATCGGTCTGGAAAGACAGATGCGGCAGCGAACGGCCGGCCTGCGCACCATCACGCTGGTGACCAGTGGCGCCTGCCTGTTCGTGATCCTCGGCGCCATGACCGGCAACGGAACCACGAGCGTGACGCAAATCGCGGCCTATGTGGTGTCCGGCGTCGGCTTCCTGGGTGGCGGCGTCATCATGCGCGAGCAGGGCGCAATTCAGGGGATCAATACGGCGGCCACCTTGTGGTGCTCGGCGGCCGTTGGCGTTCTTTGCGGGGCGGAACACTATGGGCCCGCCATCGCGGGGACCCTGGTGATCCTGTTCACCAACACCGTGCTGCGTGAGATCGGGCGCGCAATCAATACTGCGCCGGTGGCGTCCGCCGACCTCGTGCGCAAATACGTGCTGACGGTAGTCTGCCGCGCGGAAGATGAAGTGAATATCCGGGCGTTGATCACCAACTCGATGGTCTCTGCACCGCTGTCGTTCCAGGGACTGAGCAGCACGGATGTCGACGACGATTCGGGGCGAGTGGAAGTGATCGCAACGCTCGAAACGCATCCGAAGTATCAATCAAAGGTCGAGGCCGTTGCGAGCCGGCTCAGCATGGACAAGGGCGTATCGAGCGTTAGCTGGGCCGCGCTCGATACCGTGCCCGACCCTGATTGATGCGGCGCATGCCCACACGTGTGGGGCATGGCATGGGTTTTGAAAGGATGCATCGGTAGTATCCGGGGCAGCGATGCTTGTGCGTACCCATACAAGCGCGCGATGAGCGGGTGCTCGCATCATCGATGCATCGCTTCACCCCATTAAAGGTAGCAGATGAGTACTTATGTGTTGTTGGCTTGCGGGTTCGGGACAGGACTAGCGATTGCAATCTGGGGAATATTCGACGCGCTGAAGCATTCCCGGCGCGAATCGCAAGAGCACGAGCACGAGCACGAGGACAAGCACAATAAGCACGCCCATTCAGCGGGCGATAAACCCAGGCAGTAAATACCCGCACCCGCGGCGCAAGACGTTCATCCTGATGTAAGCCCTTGCCAACCGCCGCCAAGCGCCTTCAATAACAACACGCTTGCATCAAGCCTACGGGCATCTATCTGGTCGGCAGTACGCTGGTTCGTCAACGCGATAGTCTGTGCGGTCACCACATCGAGGTAGCTCACTGCACCCGCCTGAAACCGGTTGGTCGTCAGCTTCAATGCAAGCCCGGCAGCGGACGTCGCGCGTTGCTGGCTGGCGGCTTCGCTCTGAAGTGACTGCAGTGCCGACAAATTGTCCTCGACCTGTTGAAACGCCACGAGCACAGTCTGCCGGTAATCGGCGACCGAGCCGTCGTACTGCGAGTTGGCGCTTTTCAACGAGGCCTCGCGTTTGCCGCCGTCGAACAAAGTGCCGACCAGTTGCGGACCGATCGACCAGAAGAGACTGGGGGCGCTCAGCCACGGCGCAAAGAACGTGCTTTCGAGTCCGGCGCTCGCCGACAGCGCGAGATCGGGAAAAAACGCGGCATGCGCTTCGCCGATTTGTGCATTGGCCGCAAATACGCGTCGTTCGGCAGCGGCGATATCGGGGCGGCGTTCGAGAAGCTGCGAGGGCAGGCTGGGAGGAATAGAGGGTACAACGAAGGATTGCGGCTTGGCCGCAATGGAGAACGTCGATGCGGGTTCGCCGATCAACGTAGCAATCGCGTGCTGAAGCTGTGCGCGTTGAACATCGATATCCGTGTCCTGTGTCCGCGTACTTTCCAGTTGCGTCGAGGCCAGCGCGACCGCCGATGCATCGATCGCCCCATTCTTCAGTTGCTGGTTGAGGATACGCAGCGCGTCGGCATAGGCGTTCACGGTGTCGTCGAGGAGTTTCTTTTGCGTATCGAGTGAACGCAGGTCGAAGTAGTCGACGGCCAGGTCGCTGGTCATCGAGAGGCGCACCGCTTCAAGATCGGCCTCGCTTGCAGCCGCGTTCGCTTGCGCGTTGACGGTCGCATCTTTTACACGGCCAAACAGATCGGGCTCCCACGAAGCGCTCAAGCCGGTTGAGTAGTCGGGAATGGTCTTGCCCGCCAGCGAATGGCCCTGCACGTTCTGCGATGTACGGAACCGGCTCTCGGACGCGCCCGCGGTCACGGTCGGGAAGAAGCCGGCGCGCTGATAGTCGACCAACGCACGTGCCTGCTGCAATTGCGCGACCGCTTTCTTTACGGTCTGGTTCGAGACATCGATACGGCTTTCGAGTTCGTTCAACTGCGGGTCGCCGAAGACGGTCCACCATGGGCCGCGCGGCTGGGTATCGGCAGGCGTGGCGAGCGCCCAGCCTGCGGCGCCGGCATAGTGCGCCGGTACGGAGATGTCCGGCTTCTGGTACGCAGGCAAGGTGGAGCAAGCGCTAAGTGCAACGCCCAAACAAATGACCAAGGTCTTGCGGGCGAGGGCGGAGGGCGACATGAGCATGAGCACGATCCTCAGGAAGCGGACGAAACGATCTGCACCGGCTCGCCCGGGGTGATAGCGTCGCCCGGATTGTCGATGACGCGATCGGTGGCCGTGAGCCCGGTCGTGACTTCCACGTGGGTGCCGAAATCCCGTCCGACGCTCACCGTCTTAAGCGCGGTTTTACCCGTGCTGTCGACAACTGCAACGGTCACGCCATTGGGTCTGAATAGAAGTGCACTCACCGGCAGGTCGAGTGCGGGGCTGGCGTTCTGCAAGGCCAGATGGACCTGCGCGTAGGCGCCGGGCATGAGCGAGCTGTCGCGGTTGTCGACATCCACTTCCACGTGCAGGGTGCGGCTGACCGGATCAATCGCACCGGCACTGCGCGCGACTTTCGCGGCGAAGCGCCTGCCTGGATATTGCTGGACGCTCAGATAAACCTCGGTGCCCGGTGTGACATAGGGCGCATCGTTTTGCGGCACATCGACGAACACTCGCAACGTGTCTGTCTGCTCCACATGAAAGAGTTCACCGGGCATGGCGGCCAGACCAGGCGAACCGCCCGCCGTGACCAGCGCACCCACGTCCACGTTGCGCGCCGTCACCACGCCGTCGAAGGGTGCGCTCACCTTCTCGTATGACACAAGCTCTGAGAGACGTTGCACATTGGCCTGCGCGGACTGCAGCATGGCGAGCTTTGCCTGCATGTCGCTGACCTTTGTGTCGGTGTCCTGTTGCGAGACCGACTGTGTCTTCAGCATGTCCTGCCAGCGTTGCGCGCTGACTCGGGCGTAGTTGAAATTGGCTTGCGCCGTCGCTGCGTCGGCACGGGCCTGGCGAAGCTGTGCATCGAGCTCCGGTGTCTGGATGACGGCCAGCGTTTGCCCTGCCTTCACCCTGGCGCCAATGTCGGCGTACCAGTGCTCGAGATAACCGCTCGTGCGGGCGTAGATCGAGGCATCGGCGTAGGGCATCACCGAGCCGGGCAGCAGGAGTTCCTGGACCGCAGGCGCACTGTGCGGCTTGATGACCGAAACACTGAGCGCATGTTGCGCAGCGGCTTGCGAGGTCAGCGCGGTGCTGGCGTGCAGTCTCGGAACAATGCCGATAACAAGCAACGCGGCAGCAATAGCGCCGAATGCCAGCGGCATCATGAAGCGTCGCCGCGTTGAACGCTTGGTGGCCGTCTCACTGGCCGACGCCGGTAGTTCGTGCATATCGTTGTGATGGTTCATGGTCTAGGCTCGTTTAAAGGCGGTCATTGAAGGGACGGGGTGGCTTGCGCCGCCGCTTTCCTTAAGCGACGCTTTTCGATCCATGCGTGGACCATACCGAATACGACCGGGACGAAAAGAAGGGTGGAGACAGTTCCGATAGCCAGGCCGCCGATGACGGCACGCCCAAGCGGCGCATTTTGTTCGCCGCCGTCACCCAGACCGAGCGCCATCGGCAACATGCCGATCAGCATCGCGAGCGCGGTCATCAGCACGGGCCGGAAGCGGTTAAAGCCGGCTTCAAGGGCAGCGGTCAGCGGCGCCGCGCCGCCTTGCAACATCTCTCGCGCTGTGTTGATGACAAGAATGCTGTTGGCCGTTGCAATGCCGATGCACAGGATGGTGCCTGTCAGCGCCGGCACGCTTAGCGTGGTGTGCGTGGCGAAGAGCATCCACGCGATCCCCGCCAGTGACGCCGGCAAACCACTGATGATGATCAGCGGATCGATCCACGACTGGAAGTTCACGACCATGAGCAGGTAGACCAGCGCAATGGCGAATACGAGTCCCAGTCCCAGGCCGCTAAACGATTCGTTCATCGATTGCACCTGCCCGCGGATGACGATCGAAGAGCCGGCGGGCAACTGTGCCTGTGCCTGGTCCACGAGCCGGGTCACGTCCGACGCCACGCCGCCGAGATCCCGTCCTTGCGCTGAAGCGAAGATATCGAGCACGGGCTGCACGTTGTAGTGCGAGACTACGGCTTGCTGTGTGCCGCGCGACATCGTGCCCAACGAACCCAACAAGCTTTGCGGCGACGAGGTGGTGACGTCCTTCGTCAGCGGCACGTTCGCCAGCGTCTGCAGCGAATGAATATCGTATTGCGGTACTTCAGTCATCAACGGATAACTCACGCCGTTCTTCGGATCGAGCCAGAAGTTCGGCGTGGTCTGCGAGCTGCCCGACAGCGCGATCAGCAGGTTCTGCGCAACATCGCGTTGCGTGAGACCGGCTTGCATCGCTTTGGTCCGGTCTACGTTGACGTTGATCGCGGGTTCATCGCCGGGCTGCTGGATACGGGCATCGACCAGGCCACGTACGGTCCTCAGCCTGGTCAGCAAGTTGTTCGCCACCACGCGGTTCTGGTCGAGCTTGTTGCCGACGATCTGGATGTCGATTGGCGCAGGGAGGCCGAAATTCAGGATCTGGCTGACGATATCCGCCGGGAGGAATGCGAAGGTGGTGCCGGGGAATGACGCAGTCAATACGTTGCGCAATCTCGCGACGTAGTCCGCCGTGGGGGCGTGTCCTTTCTTCAACGTGATCATGATGTCCGCGTCTGCGGATCCGACCGGCGCCGACGAGTCATAGGTCAGGTTGATGCCGCTCACCGGCACGCCGATGTTGTCGAGTAACGCGGCCTCGTCCGACTTCGGAATGACGGTGCGGATCTTCGCTTCGACTTCGTCCACGAGACGGGCGGTCTGCTCGATCCGGGTGCCCGTGGGGGCGCGCATGTGCAGGCGGATTTCGCCGGTATCGACGGCGGGGAAAAAGTCCCGGCCTGTGAAGGGCACGAGCGCGAATGACCCCACGCAGAGCAGCATGAACACCGGCAGGAAGCGGCGGCGATTGTCAATGGCGCGGCTGAGCGTCGCCTTGTAGCCGTGCCGCAATGTTTCGAAGCGACGTTCGAACCCGGCCTGGAATCGCATCAGGAAAGCGAACGGTCCGCGTGCCGGCTTGCCGTCTTTCGACGGCGTTTTCATCAGGTACATCGCGAGCGTTGGAATCAGCGTACGCGAGAAGAAGTAAGACGCGCACATCGCAAACACCACTGCTTCAGCCAGCGGTACGAACAGATAACGCGCCACCCCTGATAGCAGGAACATCGGCACGAACACAATGCAGATAGAGAGCGTCGAGACGAAGGTCGGGACCGCGATCTCCCCCGAACCGTTGAGAATGGCATCGTGTAGCGGCGCGCCCCGTTCCAGATGATGCGTGATGTTTTCGATAGCGACAGTTGCATCATCAACCAGGATCCCGACCGCTAGGGCCAGCCCTCCGAGGGTCATGATATTGATGGTCTGCCCGAGCGCGGACAGCGCGATCAGCGAGGTCAGTACCGAAAGCGGAATGGTGACGGCAATGATCAGGGTTGCGCGCCAACTGCCGAGGAACAGCAGGATCATCAACGCAGTCAGGCATGCCGCGATCAACGCTTCCCGCACCACGCCGGTCACGGCGGACTTCACGAATACCGACTGATCGGAAAGCGCCGTGATGTGCAGCGCCTTCGGCAGTCCTGCCGCGATCTTCGGCAACATGGACTTGATCTGCCCGATGATGGTCAGCGTCGACGTGCTGCCGGTCTTTTCCACCGTGAGCAGCGCGGCGCGCTTGCCGTCGCTGCGCACGATGTTGGTTTGCGGCGCATACCCGTCGCGCACCTGCGCGACGTCCCGTACATACACCACGCCGCCTTTGACGGTCTTGATCGGCAGGTTGTTGAGCGCCGCGACGCTGTCTGTGCTGCCGTTCATCTGCACGTTGTATTCGCGTGCGCCGATCTTGGCCGTGCCACCGGGCAGGATCAGGTTCTGCGCGTTGACGGCGTTGACCACGTCGCTGGGCGACAAGCCTTTGGCCTGCAACGCGCGTGGATCGATGTCGATCATGATCTGGCGGATCTTGCCGCCGAAGGGCAGCGGGACGGCCGCGCCCTGCACCGTAGCAAGCTGCGTACGAATGAAGCTATTGCCGAGGTCGTAGAGCGTTTGCTCGGGCAGCGTATTGCTCGACAGCCCCAGTTGCAGGATAGGAACAGTCGACGCGTTGTACGTAATGATGTTCGGCGGCAACGTGCCCGGCGGCAGCACGCGCAGGATGGATTCGGAGTTCGAACCGGCTTCGGCGATGGCGCGATTGATGTCGGCGCCGGGGTGAAAGAATATCTTGATCACCGAGACGCCGTTCAGCGACTGCGATTCAATGTGTTCGATGTCTTCAACATCCGAAGTCAGCGCGCGTTCATAGTTCGACGTGATCCGGTCCGCCATGTCTTGCGCGGAGAAACCGTTATACGACCAGACAATGCTTACCACCGGAATATTAATGTTCGGGAAAATATCCGTAGGGGTGCGCATGATGGCAAGCGGTCCGATCAGGAACAGCAGGATCGCAAGCACAATGAAGGTATAGGGCCTGCGCAGGGCCAGTCTGACAATCCACATTGGACATTCCCGGAAGATGAGCTGCGCTTGAAAAGCGAACACGTTCGTAACGTGCGGCCAGTGTGACGAACCGGTCTTTACCCGGTACTGACCGCAAGGTTACAAAGTTGTCATCTTCGAATGCCGGGGTGCGCAATATGGCGATCTTGTCATCTGGGCGTCAGCTTCGAGTCAGTGCCTGTCGCGCAGAATGAAGCTGCTTACCGTCGCTTACCGGACGATGGAGCATGAGCTTCATTCATTGAGAGTGAAGCCACTTTACAAAGAGGCTACTCATCATGAAAGCACTGATCTGCACAACACTTGCGCTGGTCCTGGCTGCCCCCGCCGTGTCGTTCGCCCAAACCACGGATCAGCCCGTCACGCGTGCCCAGGTACGCGCCGATCTCGTCCAGCTCGAGAACGCGGGATGGCGCCCGGACTCGCAGGAAGCTTTCTATCCGAATGATATTCAGGCTGCTGAAGCACGCGTGCATTCGGGCGACACCACCACCGGTTACGGTGGAACCACGGAGAATGGAACGTCGATGTCGCAGTCGCCGACGAGCGGACCCGTAGGGGCCCCGGTGTACAAAGGGCAGTGATTTGAATGGTGGTGTAGGACCGGCTGGCGGGCGGCTTGGTGAGCCGTGGTGTTCCTGAGAAACGATTGTTCCGGTGCGTGCTGGCCGGATCGCGTAGTGCCGCTAAGCGGGCACCCTCGCGAATGAGGGAGGGTGCTGCCGCTGACAGAAGCAACGGCGGAGATGACAGCATTGAGCGCAGTATTGAGCGATTAAGCACCGGACCGATCAACGTCCGGCGCTTAACCGCTGAATCACCTTGACTCCAAGTCAGCCTACCAATTTATCAGACGCGCTGTCCCTGCTCGCAGTCCTCGCCATTAGCCTCCGCTTGCAATGCGCGCACGCGCGCCGGCAGGAATGGATGGATCAGCAGTTGGTAAGCGCCGCCGCCAATCACGCCGCCTATCAACGGAGCGACCACCGGAATCCACCAGTAGTTGTCCGGTGAAGGCAGTGCGGACGAACCCCAGCCTGCAAAGTACGCAAACAAACGCGGACCCAGATCGCGAGCCGGATTCATTGCCCAGGCTTCCAGATAGCCCATCGACGACCCAAGGATTGCCACCAGAAACCCGATCATGAGCGCACCCGCATTCGCTTGAGGCGCCATTTCGTTGAACTGCTCGGTGATGGCGAAAATCCCGAATAAAAGAAACGCCGTCAGGATCACTTCATCGGAGAACGCGTGCATCGGGGTGATGGCCAGGCCCGGGTGCGTGAAGAACACGCCCGCTGCGCCGCCGTCTGCCCGTGACAGATGATGAACCAGGTTGTAGTGATCGATCACCGGCCCGAACAGCGCGTAAACAATGACGGCGCCCAGTATTCCGCCAACGAGTTGAGCCACCCAGTAGGGCAACACTTTCTTCCACGAGAAGCCGCGGAACAACGCAAGGGCCAGTGTCACTGCAGGATTGGCATGCGTGCCGGAAATGGAGCCGGTGACATAGATGGCGAGCGTCACGGCCAGCCCCCAGGACATGCAGACTCCCCAGTAGGCATTCACATACGGGCTGGGATCGTATAGCACGTACATGCATGCCACTGAATCACCGAACGCGATGATGATCAGGACAGCGATGGCCTCGGATATGAGTTCGCCGACAAATTGCCTGCTGGTAGGTTTTGCAATAGTTGATGACATACGGAGGATTCCTAAAAGAAGATCTGCGTTGCGGCAATGAAGACCAGGATGACGTGACCAAGGCTCACGTTGAACGCAGGTTCAACGTGAGTTCAACCTGAGCTCAGGTGGCGTCAGCCCACGCCTTGGCGGCATTCACCGCGCGTTGCCAGCCGTGCATCTGGCGCTTGACCTCGTCAGGCGCAACATCCGGCGAGAAACGGCGGTCCAGCTTCCATTGGCTTTGCAGTTCATTCACATCTTTCCAGTAGCCGACTGCCAGCCCGGCGAGATACGCCGCGCCTAGCGCAGTGGTCTCGCTGATCTGCGGACGCACCACATCCACGCCCAGCATGTCGGCCTGGAATTGCATCAGCAGGTTGTTGGCGACCGCACCGCCGTCCACGCGCAATTCGCCAATGCGGATGCCGGAATCGGCTTCCATCGCCTTCAGCACATCGATTGATTGAAACGCGATGCTTTCCAGTGCCGCCCGTGCGATGTGGCCGGAGGTCGTGCCACGTGTCACGCCAAACAGCGTGCCGCGTGCGCGTGCATTCCAGTGCGGCGCACCCAGGCCGGCGAAAGCGGGCACCATATAGACGCCGTCGCTATGCGGCACGCTGCGCGCAAGCGCTTCGATCTCATTCGCGCTCTTGATGATGCCAAGTCCGTCACGAACCCATTGCACGACGGCGCCACCAATAAAGATGCTGCCTTCCAGCGCGTAGTTGACTTGGTCGCCGATCTGCCACGCAATGGTGGTGACAAGGTTGTTGCGCGATTCGATGGGCTTGTCGCCCGTGTTCATGACGAGGAAACAACCGGTGCCGTAGGTGTTTTTCACCATGCCGGACTTCGTGCACATCTGGCCGAAGAGGGCGGCGTGCTGGTCGCCTGCAATGCCGGCAATCGGAATCTTGGACGCGAATACCGTGGTCTTGGTCGGGCCGTACACATCCGACGAGGCACGCACTTCGGGCAGCATGCTGCGCGGAATGTCGAGCGCGTCCAGGAGCTCGTCGTCCCACTTGAGCGTGTGGATATTAAAGAGCATGGTGCGCGACGCGTTGGTGACGTCGGTGATATGCAGGCCGTGTTTCGTGAAGTTCCACACCAGCCAGCTATCGACCGTACCGAACGCAAGGCGTCCTTGTTTCGCTTTCTCGCGCGCGCCTTCCACGTTGTCAAGGATCCAGCGGATCTTGGTCGCGGAGAAGTAGGAATCTATAGGCAAGCCCGTCTTGGCACGGACCTTTTCTTCCAAGCCCTGCGCCTTCAACTGGTCGCAGAAGTCGGCGGTGCGTCGGTCCTGCCAGACAATGGCGTTGTAGATCGGTTGGCCGGTTTCACGATCCCAGACAATGGTGGTCTCGCGCTGGTTGGTAATGCCGATAGCGGCAATAGATGCACCGTTCAGGCCCGCGCGGGTGACGGCTTCGGCGGCGACGCCGGCCTGGGTCGACCAGATTTCCTGAGGGTCGTGCTCAACCCAGCCTGGTTGCGGGTAGATCTGGCCAAATTCTTTCTGCGCCACCGACACTACGTTGCCCTGGCGATCGAACACCATTGCGCGTGAACTTGTCGTGCCCTGATCGAGCGCGAGGATGTATTGCTCCTGCATTGTCTTCTCCACTGGTTTTTAAATGGATCGCCGCTTCGTGCATGATGCCTCGCGACGTTGCTGACTTCTTATTTTGACTGCGGCTTCGGTGAGACGGGTGCTTCTACAAATATTACGTTTTTATTACGCCGTTAGATCCAGCTAGCCGCTTCATGCGGTTGAGGTAAGGGCCGCCAACAGGTGGGATGAAGGGGTGGTTTCATCCGCAAACCACCGCGCAATTTCATTGAATGCCTGATGCTTCACCTATGCAGCAGGATTTCCACGCAGCGATTCGCTGTCGTTCCCATTTCGCCTGCAAACGAACTCATCTTGTTCGAAAAAGAACACCGTGAAAAGCGAATTGCGCGATTTTGCGCATGATGCTGTGCTGGTCAATGCTTCGTTAAATTACCAGCAGATAAGCCATCCCGTCCTGATTCACGTCATTTGCACATGTCAATTAAGAAAACCTATCGAATCGATAATGTTCGAATTCGAATGCTAGTGAACAAAATCGAAAATGTAAAGACTCATTTTTATCGCTGGCATGCGCGCAGTCAGATGCATCGGGGTTAGTAGAAAACCTCGAAACGATGGCGGTAAAGATTTTTGAAAGTTCGCAAGAGAACGGACACGTCAATCAATAGCGTCCGCAATAGGGGTGACTCTGCAAGCGAAGGTTTGGACGTGCTGACGGCCCGGTTCATGGAATTCAAGCGAGTGCCGGTCTGCAGGTCTGCTACCGAATCACGATTGTTTGTAAGGGGTTCAGGGGCATTGGGGCAACCCGGCAATAATTTACCGGTGCAGGTAGAGTTAGACTCCGCGACGAAAAATTGGGCGCGGTTGATGCAATGTCGAGAAAAATAGAGGCCAACCATGCGGGTTACGAGGCAGGTCACCAAGCTTATTCGGATCGTTGCCGTGGCCGCGCTCGCGCCCCTCGGTTTGTTGTCGACACTTGCACACGCAAGCGCGGTGGAAGAGCAGCTTGATTGCAAATCGACGGGCCATGTGTTCATCAGCGCGCTGATGAACAGTGGTGAAATACAGTCCAAGCCCATGCATGTCGAGAAGAACTCAATCAACGCGTTCCGGCCCGCCCATGGCGTGAAGTTGACGGCGTTCGATTTTCCGGTCTTCGTGGTGCTCGGCTATGAGAAGGACGATCCGCTCTTCAAGCCGGGCAAGGGAGACCCCGTTGGGGACTGGGCTTACGGCGTCGTGGTGACAGGCGCGTCGGACGACGTCAGGGACCGCCTGCATCAAATAGGCAGCGACGCTATCGTTCACGAAGTCACACCGGTGATGACGGCGATTCTTTGTAAGGCCCATTGACGTCACAACGCCTGCTATGTGCAAGTTGCGACGTCTGCTGCCACTCAATGCCATGCAGGTACTTTACTCTGCCGCCGCTGGCAGCCTTGCGTTTTCGTCACGCAGAGTGAGGCGGGCGATGGCAAACGCCACCAACGCGGAGAGTGCGATTCCGACGACCATCGGCTTTGGCGCGCCACCGGCGAACAAGCCGGATACGGCCATCACCGCAGCGCCCACGACAAACTGCAATGCACCCATTAACGCCGAAGCTGTACCCGCGATTGCCCCATGATTTTCAAGCGACAACACCGCGGAAGTCGGCAAGACAAGCCCCAGGAAACCGTAGCCGATAAACAGGAAAACCATCATCAGCGCGAGGCTGTCGGCGCCCGCCAGAAACAGCACCGCGACGATGCTCATCGAAATCGCGAAGCCGGTCACCGCCACGCGAATGACGCGCGGCAGGCCGTATCTGGCAGTGAGCCGTGCTGTCAACTGGCTGAAGCCGAAAAACGCCGCGGCGTTAAGTGCGAAGCACAGGCTGAACATAGTGGGCGACAAGCCATAGTGGTTGATGATCACGAACGAGGCGCTTGCCAGGTAGATAAAAAACGACGAGACGCCGAACGCACCGGTAAACGTGAGACCAAGGAACATCGGATCACTAAGTAACTTGCGATAACCCGCGAACGCACTCGCCCACGAGCTGTCGGCGCGATGATGGATTTCCCGCGTCTCCTTCAACTGCGTAGCTGCCAGCACGAGGGCAAGTCCGCCCGCCACCGTCAGCGCCCAGAAGACACCACGCCAGCCGAATGCCGCAATGATGAAGCTGCCGGTCAGCGGCGCCAGTAGCGGAGAGACGCTCACAACAAGCATAAGCAGCGACATGAGCCGGGTGGCGTCGTGACCGGTGAAGAGGTCCCGTACGATCGCTCGCGGAACGACCATGCCGGCGCACGCGCCCAACGCCTGGAGCACGCGGAAGCCGATCAGCACGTGGATGTCCGGTGCAAAGGCGCAGCCCACGCTGCCGATGGTAAAAATCGCGAGGCCGACATAGATCGGCATCTTGCGGCCGAAGATATCCGAGAGCGGGCCGTACACAAGCTGGCAGACACCAAGCGTGATAAAAAACACCATCAGGCTCATCTGCACTTCGGCCGGGGTGGCGTGCAGGGCCCCTCCGATGGACGGCAGTGCGGGCAGGTACATGTCGATGGCAAACGGCCCCACGGCGGTAATCAGGCCCAGCACAATGGCAAGTTGAAGAAAGCGTCGTGTCATCATTTATCGGTAGGAAAGAGTGGCGGCATGGTAATCGAAATCATGCCGGTCACGTGCGCATGACGGCGTATTCCAGTTTTGGATACCAGTCCGTGCTGCGGCCGCCGGGCGTCAGGTCTAGCATGAGCCATAGCGGCATGGGGTCCGGCGCGCCGCGAGGGTCCTGGCCCGGGTCGGCCGTTTGCGGGCCCATCTCGTCGCCCCAGAAGTGGCGCAAGATGCTGCCTGAGCGATTGCTTGAGCGCGTAAAAACGTTGAACGCGGCGTTGTCGCCGGCATCCGGATCTTCGTTGGCATAATCACGATTGAAGCTGTTGCCGCCCGACGAATATAACCGCAGGTGGCGCCAGCCGCGCTCCTTCTTGAACGCCACCAGCCGCTCGATCGGCCCTCGGGCGATCACAGCAAAGGCCACGCGTTGCAGGATGTCGGGCATCTCTCCGTCAAGGGCGCTGAGCAATGACGTGCACATCGGGCAAGACCGTTCGCGCTTGGGACCGAACATCCAGTTGTAGGTAATCAGGGTGTCATGATCGCCGAACATTTGGAAAAGCGTGGCCGGTCCATGCTCGCCCTCGAAGCGGTAATCCTGTGGCGCCTCGCCGCCGGCTGGAAGCGCCCGGCGCTGCGCGGCCACCCGCTCGATGTGGCGGCGCAACTCAATTTCCTCTGCCAGCAGCGCGTTGCGTGCGGTGCGGTACTGCGTACTTTCGCCCGGGAACCGGCGCGGTGACCGAGCCAGCGCTGCGGCCGGCTGCAATGTCTGTGCAGATCCATTTACGGAAGTCATGAGTGATCTCCTCGTGGTTAAAGGGGAGTGACCGGGATGAGCGGAAATCGGGGCGCGATGCGGCGCGTCGAAAGGCGCATTGCCGGATTGCGGCCCTACATGCATGACGAACGACGCGTTGAGAAATCGACATCGCCTGCTTCAAGTATTTCGATATTCACCAGGACGCACGCCGCGACGCGAGGCTTACATATCGGAAGGGAGTCGGGCGGTGTGAAGGCGGGTGCAGCGGAGAAAAGCAACGAAGTCACATAAGGGCGCGGGTCAGAGATCACGGTGTCAAGCGGACGCGAACGCCGCATCTGCCGTTCATCATCTGCACTATAGTGAAATCCACGCTGGTGCGCTCAGATGACCAGGAGACTATGCGCCAACGCAGGGGACGACCGGAAGGTCCTTGTCATGCATCACATCGATGCATGACCTCGCCTTCGGGTCCCGTTCAATAAACATGGCGTCCAACGCCATCGACAAGAACAACAAGGAGCGAGATTCAATGATCCAGGCCCATCCACTATCCTGCCCATGCTGCGGCGATCCAGCCACCCGCGTGCTTACACGGCGCCGTTTCCTGGCCCTAGCAGCCGAGGGCGCCGCTGCACTCGCGTGGCTACCGCATTCCGCCTACGCTGACACCGATACGATCCGCACCATCGCCTACGACTCGGTTCCTGATCCAGTGCATTTGCCGCGTGATACCTATTTCGGTGAATGTTCGGGCGTCGCGCTGAACTCCAAAGGCCATATCTTCGTGCTGTCGCGGGGCAACACCACGGGCCCGGCCTACGGTGCCGCTGCCGCTCAGCTCCTTGAGTTCGCACCCGACGGCCGCTTTGTCCGCGAGATCGGCCACAACCTCTATGCCTGGTCTTTCGCGCATATGGTCAAGGTGGATCGCGAGGATAATATCTGGGTCACCGACAAGGGCTCGGACATGGTAGTCAAGTTCACGCCCGACGGCCGCGTAGCGATGGTCTTCGGCCGCAAGCAGGAGGCGGCCGACGAGGAGACCGGCCCGCTCAAGCATCCGAATCCGCCGCTTCCCGCCGAGCCGGGCCGCTTCCGCCAAGTGACCGACGTGGCCTGGGACGCCGCCGGCAACAGCTACATCAGCGACGGGTATATCAACTCGCGCGTGGCCAAGGTCGACAAGAACGGTAACTGGCTGAAGTCATGGGGCGAGCGTGGCACCGGCCCCGGTCAGTTCCACACGCCGCATAGCATTGCGCTTGATGCCAAGGGGAGTGTTTATGTAGCCGACCGAAGCAACCGTCGCATCCAGGTGTTCGACGGCGAAGGCAACTTCCAGCTCCAGTTCACTATCGACGTGCCGGTGCCTCCCGGAGCACGGCCGGCCATTGGTTATGCGCCAGATGAGGCAGCCATTGCCGCCGGCACCTTTGCACCCGGCTCGCCGTGGGCCATCTGCATCTCGCCGGGGCCGAACCAGGTGCTGTACAGCTCAGATGCATTCCCCGGGCGCATCTACAAACTGTCGCTCGAGGGCGAGGTGCTGGGCGTACTCGGCGAATCAGGCAAGCAACTGAAGCAGTTCGGCTGGATTCACCAGATGGCTTGTCCGTCGGAGAATGTGCTGTTTGTTGCAGAACTCCTGAACTGGCGTGTACAGAAACTGGTGTTGCACGCGTGACGCTTGCTGTGAAACCGATGTGATTGACTCACCGAAGTGGCGGGCTGACGCTCGCCACTTTATCGATGACTGCTCTTCGGGACTTTGTGCTAATCGGGAACATGCGTTAGCGATCGTAGGGCGAAGTTGATCTGATTCGCTTAGGTCTTAGGGCTTCTTATCTACTTACTTTCTCAAGGTGCCTCTAGCTGCTTTAAAGAATTGC
Source organism: Caballeronia sordidicola (assembly GCF_000729995.1). Lineage (GTDB taxonomy): Bacteria > Pseudomonadota > Gammaproteobacteria > Burkholderiales > Burkholderiaceae > Caballeronia > Caballeronia sordidicola_A. The sequence goes on from NZ_JNFG01000012.1 coordinate 132,955, forward strand.
CGGCCCTCAGCAAACTTATCCCGCGCCCAGCGATATCCACTATACAAATCCTGAATAGTGCTTGAGAAGCGTTATGCCAAGCGGATCAACGGCGATGCTCCGGACGCGCCCCCCAGAACCTAGGGGTTGCCCCGCATAGTCGACGCCGGTATCGCGCCACTAGTATCCCCGCCGCAGAAGCGCGGTATGTATAAACTGGAAGAATCGCACGCCCGGTGACGACCTAACAAAAATATAAGGAAGAGACATGAGCAGGAGTCCGTCAGTCGACGTTCAGACCTTCATCAATGAACACCCGTTCGGCGGTTTTCAGTGGCTGATTTTTGCAATGTGCTTTGTCATCGTCCTGCTGGACGGATTCGACACAGCCGCTATCGGGTTCATCGCCCCGTCGCTGATCACCGAGTGGAATATCAGCAGGCCTGCGCTGGCTCCGGTGCTGAGCGCCGCGCTGTTCGGACTGGCGTTCGGTGCGCTCCTCGCGGGTCCGCTTTCCGACCGCCTGGGACGGCGCGTGCTTCTTATTACGTCGGTCGTGATTTTCGGCGTCGCGTGCCTTGCTTCCGCTTTCTCCGGCGACCTGACGCACTTGACGATACTGCGGTTCATCACGGGACTCGGACTGGGCGCGGCCATGCCGAATGCGGTGACGATCATGAGCGAGTTCTGTCCGGATCGCCGACGCGCAACCCTGATCAACCTGATGTTCTGCGGCTTCCCGCTAGGAGCCGCGTTCGGCGGTTTTCTCGCGGCATGGATGATTCCCGCTTTCGGATGGCGCAGCGTCCTGGTGCTCGGCGGAACAACGCCACTGTTGCTGGCGGTCTTGCTGCTCATCGCGCTTCCGGAGTCGGTGCGTTACCGGGTCGCTCATGCGCATCCCGTCGACAAGATTCGGGCAACGCTTAGCCGTATTGGTCGCAGCGCCGCCGACGCCACTTCGTTCGTCATGACGGAACAGGCTCAGGCCGTGCCGGGAAAAAGCGGTATCCGGCTGGTGCTGTCGCGGGAATACATCGTTGGGTCGGTGATGCTTTGGCTGACTTATTTCATGGGACTCGTCATCTTCTACGCATCGATCAACTGGATGCCGATACTGCTGAAGGAGGCAGGCCTGAGCCCGCAGCGCGCTACGTTGATTTCCGCGCTGTTCCCGCTTGGCGGCGTGGGCGCCGTGCTGTGCGGCGTCCTGATGGATCGATTTAATCCGAACCGGATTATTGCGGCGTGCTATGCGTTGACCGCCGTCAGCGTGTATTGCATTGGTCACTCCGCCGGCAACATCAGCATGCTGATACTCGTCGTGTTCGTGGCAGGCGTGCTGATGAACACGGCGCAGTCGTCGATGCCCGCGCTGGCGGCTGCGTTCTATCCAACCCAGGGGCGCGGTACCGGCGTTGCATGGATGCTCGGTATCGGCCGGTTCGGTGGGATCGCGGGCTCGTTCCTGGTTGCCGAACTGACCCGGCAGCACTTCAGTTTCGAAAACATCTTTGCTGTGGTGGCGGTGGCCGGAGTAGTGGCATGCATTGCACTGCTGATCAAACAAGCCGTTCAACCACGGGCTGAATCCGTCAAGGTAAGCGACATAGGAACCATATCGCACTAGACGAAAAAACCCGCGCCTCTCTCGAAGGCGCGGGTAAAAGCTTACGGAGCGTTCTCGCCGGGACGAGGGGGACCCGGCGAGAACGAGACCTAGCATAAGCGTTTTTGTTTGAAACAGGTCTTTCCCCATATCTCCTGTTTCTTACCAATTTATTCCGGACGTCTTGAGCAGAGACTTGCGTAAGGATCTGTATCAATACGGGCGAGTTGCGCATTAGCTTTACGGCGCCGTTCAGCCGTGGAGCCCCATTTTTCCCGAAGCCATCGCCGCGATGCGGACGACAAGCGCGCGAGGAAGCAATCGCGACAACCAGGTCGCCATTCGTACGCTTGGGCGCCCCGGGTAGGCGACGGCTTTCTTGCGATCGAAGGCTTCGAGTGTTTTTTTAACTACGGATTCCGAACTATCCATGTCTTTGGGTGACACCTCGGTCGATACCCCGTCGAGGACGGTTGAGCCTCGATAACCAAACATGTCCCGCTCCCTATAACAGTGGATGTGTATTCACGTCGCGAACGGGGGAGTAACCGCATGCGCGTTCAGAAAACATCGGCGGCGTCACTGACTTCGACCGGGGTTTCTGCTTTCGGCAAGGCCGGATAGTCGGTATAACCGCGCTCATCGCCGCCAAACAGCGTGCTTGCATCGAAGGCGGCCAGTGGCAGGCCCTCGGCGAGCCGGCGCACAAAGTCGGGATTGGCGACGAAGGGCCGTGCGAAGGCAACCAGGTCCGCGTAGCCTTTGGACAGCACCCACTCGGCGCGTGCCTTGTCGTATTTACCCGCAACAATGATCGGCCGCGTGTAACGGGCACGAATGGCCTGACGGAATGCCTCGGTGAACTGCGGTGCATCCTCCCAGTCTGCTTCAACCAGATGGAGATAAGCAATCCCGCGCGCCTGAAGAAATTCAGCGGCCTCGAGAATCGTCGGCAGGATGTCGGGGCAGTCCATGCCTCGCGCCGTCAGGAACGGGGCGAGGCGAATGGCGGTGCGATCAGCGCCGATCTCGTTCGCTATCTCATTGACGACTTCCTTGAGAAAGCGCAGGCGGTTCTCACGCGAACCGCCGTATTCGTCGGTGCGAAGGTTGGACGTCGTACGCAGGAACTGGTCGATGAGGTAACCATTGGCGCCGTGGATTTCAACACCGTCGAAGCCTGCCTCCATCGCATTACGTGCAGCCCGGCGAAAATCTGCGATCACTCCCGCGATCTCCTCGAGGGCAAGCGCGCGCGGAGTCGGGCTGGCGACCATCGCGCCTATGCCGGTGTCTGGATCGACCTTCCAGATCTGGCCGTCGAAGGCAACGGCGGACGGTGCCACCGGCAGTTGACCATCGTGAAAGTCCGGGTGGGACATGCGCCCCACATGCCAGAGCTGCGCGAAGATCCGGCCGCCGGCTGCGTGAACTGCATCGGTCGTGAGGCGCCATCCGGCGACCTGCTCGGGACTATAAATACCAGGGGTGAAGGAGTAACCCTTGCCCTGGGGCGAGATCTGGGTGGCCTCGGTCACGATCAGGGCGGCGCTGGCGCGCTGGGCGTAATGGCGCGCGTTCATTGCATTGGGAATATCACCGGGCTGGGTGCTGCGCGCACGCGTCATGGGGGCCATGACCACGCGATGAGCGAGCGTGTGGCCGGCTACGACGGTCGGCGTGAAGAGTGACGAGGTGGTGGTCGACATGATTGCGAATCCGGGTTGGTTGACGATGGCCCCATTGTGCAAAGCCCGCTGCATTTTGATAACGGGTGTACGATTTGAAGCATTTTCAAAAAGAATGGAAATATCGTGGAGACCCTTGGCGACATCCGGCTTTTTGTGGAGGCGGCGAATCTGGGTGGGCTGTCGGCGGCGGGCCGCAAGCTCGGGCTATCTCCTGCTGCCGCAAGCGCACGGCTGGTGAAGCTGGAGGCGAGCCTGAATGCCCGGCTCTTTGAGCGCACGACGCGGCAGTTACGGCTGACGGAGGAAGGCCGGATGTATCTCGCCCATTGTCAGCAGGCCATCCAGGCGCTTGACGACGCGCGTGCAGCGCTGCAGGCGGGTCGAAGCGTGGTTCGCGGGAAGGTGAGGGTGTCGGCGACGTCGGATTTCGGCCGTCATGTCCTCAAGCGCTGGCTCGACGAGTTCAACGTTTTGTATCCTGAGGTTACGTTTGCTTTGGCGTTGTCGGATTCCTTGTCGAACCTGGTGGAGGACGACATCGACCTCGTCATCCGTTTCGGCGTGCCGCCAGATAGCTCGCTTGTCGCCCGCCGGTTGGCTCCGAACCGGCGTGTTTTATGCGCGTCGCCGGCCTATCTGTCAATACATGGCATTCCTGATCATCCGAGAGATCTCGATCGCTTCGACTACATCGTGCTCAGCTCCGCCTCCGGGTCTGCGAATGAGTGGCGATTCAGCCGCGGCAGCGAAGTCGAGACCTTTACCGTTCCTCTTGAACGTGCGCGGGAAACGAACGACGGCGCGCTCGCGAGGGAGTGGGCCGTCGACGGTCACGGCATCGTGATGAAGTCGGTCTGGGATATTGGGGCTGACTTGCGAGCGGGACGACTGCAGATCCTGATGCCGGAGTGGCGTTCTCCCGATGTTCCCGTGCATGCCCTGTATCAACGTAGCCGATACATGGCGCCACGCGTGCGCGCGCTCCTCGACTTCCTGATCGAGCGCTTCGATACGGTATCCGGTGACCTGGAAGCGTATCTCGATTCGGTGCGTTGACGGAGTTGCCTGGGCGCGAGCCTGCCAGGGGTGAACCGCTTCAGCCTCGCGATATGGCGGCGCCTTTGAGCTCGGAACTCGCGCTTGAAGATCGCGCCTGCTGCGCTTGCATCCTGAGTTCAAGCAAGCGATTCGTCGCGATCGATCCGGCCACCGCGCACAACATGGCCACGATGAAATCGTGGTCCACACGCGTGAACTCGACCATGAGAATGAGCGCAGTGATCGGCATTTTCATCGACGACGCGAGAAAGGCCGTGGCCCCGACAATTGCGAACGCACCCATGGGCGTACCCGGCCACATCAGCGTCCAGATCCCGCCCAGCACGATAGCCAGCAGCGCGCCGTTGGACATGCCGGGAGTGAGCAGGCCGCCTTGGGCACCCGCGCGCAGGCTGCTGGTGGTTATGGCTACCTTGATGACCAGCAGCGTTCCTGCAAGGCCGATGGTCAGTTCATTGCTGAAACCCAGTTGCGCAGGTGTCTTGCCGTTGCCGAGGATCTGCGGGAACGACACGGCGAGCACGCCGATGATCGCGAAGTTGACGAGCGAGAGAAGCGGCAGCGTCCATCCCTTCGGTGCGGCCGCGCGGGCTTTCGTTGTCAACTGGACGAACGCAAACGCGGCCACGCCAAATAGCGGACCCATGACAATGGACCACGTCACGAGGTTCGCGGTCAAGCCGAAGTGCGGCACGACGTATTGCGATTCATCGCCAAGGCCGAGCCACGCGACGACCGCCGCGATGACCGAGGTGACCAGCGCGGGAATCACAACACGCAGTTCGAACGACCGGAGCAATACTTCAAGAACAAAGATCGCTCCTCCAAACGGCACGTTGTACACGGCGGCGAGCCCGGCGCCCGCTCCGCAAGCCACCATCAAGCGGCTTTGCTCGACGGTGAGGCCTGCGTAATGCGACAGCCATCCTGCAAGCAGGGAGCCGATCTCGCGGGGCGCAACTTCGCGGCCGAGCGGCGACCCCAGTGCAACGGTGATGATCTGGAGCAGCGCATGTGCGGTCGTAGTGACGGGAGGCATGCGCGGGTCGTCGGATGCAACGGCCTTCTTGATGCTGACCAACGGCCGCGCATAGCGATAGATGACGAACCAGCCGCAACCTGCAATGAGACCGCAGAGCACGAGCACGGCGACCCTGCGGCCGGCCGATGCTGCCACGACGCCCTCATAGAAGCTCTCGTGCCCGACCAGTTGCGTGATGCTGTAGCCGTAAGCGAGATGCTGAATTAGATGCAGGAGGAGGCCCAACGCCATGCCGCCCAAGCCGGCGCCGATCCCGGTAAGAACGGTGACCACCGCGAATCTGATCAGTGGGCTGCCGGGAACGCCGGGATGGGGTCGTTGAGCGAGCATCGAAGAATGTTAGCAATATGAAAGGGGCGGCCGATTGAGCATCCTTTTGCCCAGCGGCTAAGCGTAATCAAAAAACTTCAATTAGCGTGAACCCGAATCTACCGCTTGAGGAATCAGGCGTCAAATTCATTTATTTTTTTCATTAATGTAGTTTGCGCATGATTTCATTGGAGCCCCTAATGGAGTCCCCTATGCAGCCCCTAAGCATGCACATGTTGGTCACTATCCACTTTGCTCCGGCCCCTTGAGTCGTTCAAGAAGCGAACTGATCAGATCGATCGGCATGGGGAAAACAATGGTCGAATTCTTGTCGCCGGCTATGGTGGTTAGTGTTTGCAGATAGCGCAGTTGCATGGCTTGTGGCGCTTTGGCGAGCATTTGTGCCGCCTGCAGCAGCTTTTCCGACGCCTGCAACTCGCCCTCCGCGTGGATGATCTTCGCGCGCCGTTCGCGCTCGGCTTCAGCTTGCCGGGCGATGGCGCGCACCATGGTCTCGTTCAAGTCCACATCCTTGATCTCGACATTCGACACCTTGATGCCCCATGCATCGGTCTGCGCATCGAGCACCTTTTGAATGTCCATGTTGAGGCGCTCGCGCTCCGCCAGCAGCTCGTCGAGTTCATGCTTGCCGAGGATCGCGCGCAAGGTCGTCTGCGACAACTGGCTGGTTGCTTCGAAGAAACGGGCGACCTGGATCACAGCCTTCTCCGGGTCGACCACGCGAAAATAGACCACGGCGTTCACCTTCACAGACACGTTGTCGCGGGTGATGACGTCTTGCGGCGGCACGTCGAAGACAACGGTGCGCAGATCCATTCTCACGACTTGCTGCACTGCCGGAATGATGAGGACAAGGCCCGGCCCCTTGACCTTCCAGAAGCGGCCAAGCATGAAGACGACACCGCGCTCGTATTCGCGAAAAATGCGGATCGACGAGAACACGATAAGAATGATCAGCGCCAGCAAGACGCCGCTAAAGCCAAAGGTGAATCCGACCATCATTTTTCTCCTTGTTTTATTTCATCCAGTCGCGCCACGCTAAGCATCAGGCCATGACGCCCGAGCACGCGGACGCGCTCCCCGCGCGCGAGCAGTGCCGGCGTCTCGTGACAGCACACACGCCAGCGTTCGCCGTGCACGCGAGCCCAGCCGCTGTCGCTTGGCGCCACGTCTTCCAGCATCTCGCCGATGCTGCCAAGCAGCGCTTCCGCTCCGCTTACCACGGGCCGCCGGCGTGCCCGCAGCGCGATGCTCGACACGACGAACACGAACAGCGCGGTGGCAATGGTCAGGCCGACCACGAGCGCCACGGGAATGCCATAGCCGGGGGTATCGGTACGGAACAGCATGAGCGCACCCATCGCAAACGCGACAATGCCGCCGAAGCCAAGCGTGCCGAATGTGGGCAGGAAAATCTCGGCAACGAGAAAGGTAATGCCGAGCAGGATCAGGCCCAGGCCGGCAAAGTCGACGGGCAGCAATTGCAATGCAAACAGGCCCAGCATCAGGCTGATCGCGCCGGCGACTCCGGGTAACGCGAGGCCGGGATTCGCGAACTCGAAGAACAGGCCGTACATGCCGATCGTAATGAGAATGAGCGCTACGCTCGGATCGGTAATGGTCGCGAGAAAGCGGCTGCGCCAGTCGGGCTGGATCGTCATGACGACAGCGCCGGACGTGGCGAGAACATGATCGCCCGTGACCGTGTGCACATGCCGGCCGTTCAGTTTCGCGAGCAGGTCGGGTACGTCGGACGCGTTCAGGTCGATCACGTTCTGCGCGAGCGCTTCGCTCGCTGACAGGCTGACCGCTTCGCGTACCGCGCGTTCGGCCCACTGCACATTGCGGCCGCGCAGTTGCGCGAGGCCACGTATGTAGGCCGCTGCGTCCTGCACTTGCTTGGTGGTCTCGGTGGATGCCGCGCTCATCCCGGCGGATGCAGATGCAGACGCGCCCGTGTCCGTCTTTGCCTGGCCCGGCTCAGGCTCGGTCGACCCGCCTGCGCCAATACGAATAGGCGTGGCGGCGCCGAGGTTGGTGCCCGGCGCCATCGCGGCTATGTGGCTTGCATAGACGATGTACGTGCCGGCGCTGGCCGCCCGCGCCCCGCCCGGCGCAATGAACGCTGCAACGGGAACGGGCGAAGCGAGGATTGCCTTGATGATCGAGCGCATCGACTGGTCGAGTCCGCCGGGGGTATCGATCTCGAGAACGGCCAGTTGAGCGTGTTCTTCAGTCGCGCGGGCAAGCGCGCGAACGACGAAGTCGGCGCTAGCCGGACCGACAGCGCCGTTAAGCGGAATGACCACGACAACCGGGCTCGCGGCTGCGGCGCTGCAGAGCACCAGCCCCGCAAAAAGGGCCACTGCTTTGCGCAACAGCAAGCCCGCTGTGCCGGAAAGCGCGCGCACGGCATCCGGGTTAAACAAGCGAAACGGATAGCGTTCCATCACGATAAGAGCCGCGTCTGCGAACAGGGTGACGCCGGCTCAACGAGGGTTGCCTGATATTAAGCTTATGCCAAATTAAGCACATACCAAGCGTGACCGCTCTAAGGATTTCCACGATAAAGCAGCACAAGCCGCTTAGCGACATCAGGCGCTGGCAAAGGCTTCGCTTACCCGCGCCCGATTGTTGTTGGTTACGCGCGATGCCGGAATATTTCCAGGGCTTCAATCGTTTAATCCATGTAGCGCGACTCACGCGGCGTCAGCAAGGTGAAACGCCAATCGATGCCGGTGCGTCCGAGTCCACGCAGGAGACGATGATGCGCCAGTTATTTCGGTTGGGAATAGTGCTTGCCGCACTGGGTTTTGCGGCGCCCGCGCTTGCACAAATGTACGATGGCTCCGTGGGACCGGGCGTCGACTCTGGAGCCAATTGCCGGGCCGTAGCGGGCCAGGCGGATATTGACGGTTCGACGCAGCAGGTCGTGGGACGGGCATGTCTGCAAAGCGATGGAACGTGGCAGATGGTCGATAGCCCCGACGGCAGCATGCTTGTGTACCCGGTCGCGTACTATCCGTATCCCGACCCGTGGTATTGGGGGCCGCCGCTGTTCATTGGCGCGGGCGTGAGCTTTATTTTTGTCGATCGTTTCCATCACCATTCCCACTTCGACCATTTTCATCAAATGGGTCATATGCACGTTGGCGCGCCAATGGGTTCCGGCTTTCATGGCGGACCATTGCAATTTGGCGGCGGCATGCACGCGTTCTGGGGAGGCCACCGGCGCTAGGCACCCGCTCGAGTTTGACTTGAGAAATACGGGTATTGAAATTTTTAAATAATTCGTCCGGCAAATCCCTTAGCCGGCTAACAAAGGGCTTCCGCGCGATCCATTTCCTTGCAACAAGGTATAAAGCCGCGTGGAAACCCTCTCGCTCACTGCAGGGCTACCTTAGGCAATTTCGATTCATCCAGCACGGCGACTCCGCAGAACCAGTCGCCTCCATGCGCGTCGTATTTCCAATGCATATTGGATTTCATCAGCGACCTGCAGTTGTCGAGCGAAATCATGCCGGGCTCGGCAACGGTGCATTGACCTATGGCAATTGTGGGTTCCGGCAACACCCGCTCGGAGGCTGTGCGAACTGGCGAGGGCTTCGAGATGGATTGCAGGTCATCGACCAGTTGCTGAAGTTCTCCGATACGGCCGGAATACCAGGTCGTGAGGCACGCTTCATCCGTGCAATGCGCTTCTCGCCAACTCCATTTGGTATCGCTGTCCGCACGGAATGAGCGCTTATCCGCAACTGCGCGGCGCGCTTTCCAATAGAGCTTTCCGAGCTCATCGTCGAGCTTCGATAAATCCGGGTTGTGACAGATCAGCTTTTCAGTTGCTGAGCGACCAAGGTTGCAATCGAAGCTGGTGGCGCGCGCCGCGAGCGGACTGCCTAATAAAATCACGGAGATCAGGGTGGTCTTGAAGAGTGTCATCGTTATCGCTGGAAGAATGGGCTTTTCACCCATACTCGGCTGGATTCGATGCTTGGAATGCAAAGAAAAGGACTGGGGTTCGGTCTGTACTTACCAAATATTTCCAATTGACCCAACTGTTGTCCAAGGCACACGTAAATGGCCGGCTAGCGTGTTTTTTTAACAAGCGGTGTGAGGTACGCTAGGGACAGGATCAGGGCTGGTTAAGAGCTTTACTTAAGGCTTACGATACCTTCTGGCCGCTAGCTACGCGGCTGCTAGTCAGAAATGTGCGGTCACCGCATTAAATGTGCAGTAAGTCAGGGTAAGGGGTCGGCAAAATATTGCGGTCATTCTCTGATGATCACAGGCCGTTAAGCGCGATCATTCGATGTCGGAAGACAAGTTGGCGAGTTGTCACCTATCTGCCACGGGCAGAAGCGCACACGACGCAACAGGCTGCCGTCAGCGTGGAGCGTGGAGCGAGTCGCGCTGGTTGTCGTTATCATCGAGGATACGGCGCTCAAGGCCAATGCCCCGGATTGAACCTGACGGCCTAAGCCGCTCACCGGGGTAAGCGAGACGCCGGGTGAAAGAAATCAAGGATCTGATCAGTGCATTGGTGGAGCACGTAAGTGTAGGCCGAAGCTGAAGGTGATGTGGCTTCTCCCCTCGCTAGTTCCAAAACATGGCTCATCGGAGTTGGCATATGTTGAAAACGGTCGCAACCTCTGTATTGCGTCCTGGCATGTTCTTGCACAGTCTGGATCGGCGCTGGCTTGATCACCCATTCTGGAAGAACTCTTTTTTGCTCACCGCTATCGATATCGAGAAGATCGTCGCAAGCGGAATTACATCCATTGTGATCGATACGGATCGAGGTCTGTCGTCCTCTGAGGACGGCCTTGGCGAACCGGTCGACCCGTTCGATGCCGCCGGTTCGACCACCCAGACGGGGGACGGCCAGCCACTTGGGACGGGGGGCACAGCGCGCACGCATTTGCCGCGAAGACCCGTGGGCGAGGAAATTGAGCACGCAAAGCGTCTCTTCGAATCGGCTTCCAATGAGATGAAGATGGTATTTCAGCAAGCCCGCATGGGGAGAGCCGTGTCCGGCGCCAGCATGATGCCGTTGGTGCAGAGCATTGCTGCGTCCGTTATGCGCAACCCGTACGCATTGACCAGCGTGGCGCGCCTGAAGCACCACGACGGCTACACGTATATGCATTCCGTTGCCGTATGTGCGCTGATGACGGCGCTGGCGCGCGAACTCGAACTTGACGCGGCGGATGTGCTGGAGGCCGGCGTGGCCGGTTTGCTGCATGACCTCGGCAAGGCGCTCATGCCGCTCGCCGTGCTGAACAAGCCCGGGAAGCTGAGTGTGGAAGAGTTCGAGGTCGCGAAGAAACATTCCTACGACGGCTGGCAGATGCTGCAGTCAGCCGATGTCAGTGACGCGGTGCTGGAGGTCGCGCTGCACCACCACGAAAAGGTCAATGGCCGTGGGTATCCGCATGGGCTCAAGGACAAGGCTATACCCCTTCTGGCACGCATGGGAGCGGTTTGCGATGTGTACGACGCAGTCACGTCGGATCGGCCATACAAATCGTCCTGGCATCCGACTCAGGCGCTTCGCAGCATGGCGTCGTGGGAAGGGCAGTTCGACAAGACCATTCTCGCCGCCTTCGTCAGCACGGTGGGCATCTATCCGGTGGGCTCGCTGGTCCGGCTGGAGTCCGGCTATCTTGCTGTCGTGCTCGATCAGGGCAACGGGTCGATCCTCACACCGACCGTCAAGACATTCTTCTCCTGCAAGTCGAATCAACCGGTCTTCCCTCAGATAGTAGATCTAAAGAAATCAAAGGGTGCCGACCGGATAGTGGCTATTGAAGATCCCAAACAGTGGAACCTTCCACAGCTAAACGACCTTTGGTTGAATCAGGCTGGACCCTTTGTGTAGGCCACGCAGGGTGCGCCATGGGTCTTTGCATTGCGTCGTCTCGCCAGATCCGGGCTGCCCCGGGTTAGCTTAAGCGGAGCATTCGGACGTCGCCATTCCGGCTTGACTGCGTATCGCCGAAATTTCATTCTCGTCAGGCTCGGAACCACGCACGGCTGATTGCCCATGCGCGGCGCGAAAAGAGCGCCAGCGGACCTGTTGCGTTCGCGCTCCCGTCCAGGTAATGCCCGGTAAGCAGATGGCATCTACAGCCCGTAATTGCCGAAATGCCCCTCTTCCAAGCGCTCTAATCTCTCTCTGCGTGCTTGGAGTCTTCTGCGTTGGCTCCTTCAAACGCACATCAGGTCCATGACGCGAAGCTGCGTCAGGTGCCTCGGCGTTCCGGCCGGTCCATACCGCAGCAACGACTGTTGAGGGAGAAAAATCTTGCGGCGCTGCATTTTCATCGCGATGCTCTTTTGCATCCTCAATCTTCAAGCTTGCGCCAGTTCGGTAGAAACGTTTGCCCTTGGCGGAATCGTCGGCGCCGTGGCGGGCGTATCGGCCATTGTCTGTGCGGTTGGATGTAAATGACTCGTGCCACGAAGCGCACAAGCGCTGGCGACGTTCTCCGCCGCAATGCCTCAATCGCGCGGCACAACGCCCAGCATGCGAGCCAGGTGCTGGGGAATGTCACTCGGTTCCACTCGCTACCGGAGCCCCTGCACTCGCTGGCGGATAACGGCGTCATACCGGGCATGCAGCAAACAATGACAACCGGGCTCTCGCATGGTTTGAGCGAAACAATGATCGAGCGGCTTCTTAAGCGCAACGACGTTGTATTGCTGATGGAATGCGATCAAAAGGTATGTCGCGTCCCCTATCGCGGCAAGCAACGTAGGGGCGACATACTGCGCTTCCTGAGAATAGCGGGACCCCAGGTGCGGGCGCTGGTCTATAGCCACCAGGCTGAAGCGGGACCTGTCTGGATCGACGTCATGTCGGGTGAAGTCTCCGCCCGGTAACAGAGCGCCAGCATCTGCCTGCTTTTCTCGCGTCTCGTGCCGTTTCGGGCCGATGCAAGGCAGTGTCGATTAGCGCCGCTTCAACTGCGGTAAGGACACGTTGTTAATGATTCTGTATTTCATGAACCAACGAGACGCCATCAGGTATCTCGTGGAAGTCCGGCGTGACGAGTTAGCCAAGCCAAGCTCGAAAGTCATTGTTAAAACGCATTTGCATGATACCCCCGGTGTTGAAGGCGTCGAACGCGTTCTCCTCGACGTGAGAGCCTCACGTACTGCCTATTTTGTGGAATGCGGTTCGACGGTGGGAGATCGGATCGTGTTTATTACCTGAATGCCGTGCCCCGCTGATCGCGGGGAGGCCGTTGACAGGAAGCCATAGCAGGGAGCCGGCTTCTCGATACATTCGATCATGCCGCTTCGAATCGCCACTCCTCAAAGCTTCTTAACTCCCCGGTTTGGATGTCGACCTATAACATATCTCCGTCGGATGTGTGGCTGAAGACCAGCGCGCGAACCTCGCGCTGACTATCGAGAAATCCCAGCACCGCTCGCAGCGTGTGTTTACCGCGATACCGAATTGCACGGCTTGCTACACCTTGACCGCTAACCAGCATGATGGGGTTGATGCGCACTTTGCAAGCAATCTCGCCGATCGTGGAAAAATTCATTTCATCCTCCAAGTACGTTCAATACTCAGTGATAACGTCAGCGGTGCGAACAACCTTAGGTTACGAAAGACCCGGTAAGAGAATTGACTAAAGGACGTTATTTGCTTAGGAACATAAGCCCTCAATAGCCGGATCGCCAGGTCGAATTTATTGCATTCAACATCTACAAAAAATTGCACCCTTCGCAAGCTATCGGCTAAGCGGAATGTAATGATCGCGTTACCGCATCTTTCATTGACATGGCCGCATCGCTTAGTCCATAAGACCGCCGTCAAGCTAGCCAGTGTCAGCTTCTTACCCCGCCTTTCCAACACTACAGATTCATGCTTGCCAGGTCGATATGACGTCTGGGCGAATGAATCCGTGCACTCGCAAATCAATCATACGCAGCACTGAGAATTTGCTCCATGTAGCCGATTCGGCATCACGGAACAACCAACCGAGAGACACCATGGCACTCGATTCCAGCATGTCAATTTCATCTTCGGATTTTCCCAACAGCACCGCCAAGCCATCGGCAAGTGTGCCTGGCAGCGCGCTTCCCGAGCGGCAATCGACGACATCTTCAGGAAGCGGTGACACCTTGATGGCGGCGCTCAAGCTCACGTTGCAACGCCTGGGGCTAGACCCAAGCGGGTTCACGCCAGCCAGTGACAGCTCTACGGACACCGATTCCTTTTCGGGAAACTCGGGCACTACTGCCGAGTCCCAAGCGCGCGGCGAGACGAACAAAAGTGCAGGCAAGCAATTTCTGGTAGCGCTGTATCAGGCGCTTGTCTTGCAACACGGCCTCAATGCGTCCGCCCAGCAAGAGAGCGATGCTACGGCAGCGGACCAGGTGACATCAGCCTATGTCGATCTCGGTTCGTCCATAGAAGAGCTTGCGAAGACTGTCCGGTCTACTTCCATAAGTCGCGATAGTCCGCCCGACACCTGGGACTGGCAGCTCGACGACCCGCTGGGGTCCACGTCCGGCAGTGATGATAGTGCGAGCGACAGCACCACAATTTCTGAAGCTGTGGGCACGCTCGACAACGCATTGCAATCCTATGTAGCACCTGACGGTAATGCGGGAGAGGTGTCGTTAGCGGATGTTCTTGATGGGTTGGGCGAAGAGACGAAGGGCATCAGATGGGATCCGATCGGACTGCTAGTCGACGTAAAGATTTAGGCTTCGCGGTGCCGAATGATCATCGGCACCGCAAGTCGGGCACTTGCATTAATTGCGGCGGAGACAGTGCGGTAAGTGCTGGTAAGGAGTCGAGAAAAGGCGCTGATCTTTCATTAATCAACGTTAGCCGTTACGCGTGATCATTCAATGTCGAAAGAGAGTTCTAGCGACCTGGCATGCATTCAAGTTTGCTTGAGGCTGCCTCGATCCCTTCATCCTTATTGAAAGCGAGCCTGATCATGAATGTTAACAACTATAGCCCCGCACAAAGTATTGCGCCGACACCCATGCGCCCGACCGGCGGCGGCTCAGGCAGCGCAGCCGGCAATAGCGCTAAAACCGATTCGCCATCGTTGCCGATCGAGCAAGCGACTCCCCCAACGCTGCCGTCGAACGGCTTGGTTGGCACACGCATCAATACCAGCGTCTGAAAGGGTAGTGGTCTCATTTATGTTCAATTTGCAGTCTTACAAGCGCTGCGTGCGGCTGGCGGCATGCCTGATGGCAGTTGTGGTCATATTGCCGATGGAAGGTTGCGCGGTGGCTGCACTGCCGTGCCGCCTGGTGTCGGCCACGCTCAAGATCGTGCCGGCCGTGGGGCATGCGGCCGCGGCGCCGTTCGATACATGCGCCGATGCAATCGATTGACAATGACCGGCTCGCCGCTAGACATGACGAGCGGCGAGCACGACTTATGGCTTGGCGGCAAGTTGGCAATCCAGACGACGGCCATTATTTCATCGTGCCGCGCGTGGCCAAGTCCCTTATTCCGGCTAACCATTAAAAACATGAACTCGTTAAAGTTTGCGATTCTGGCTAGCAGTATGGTTTCGTTAGCTGGATGCTCCGGCGGCTCGAATTCTATCGTCGATATGCCGACGTTCGCGCCGGTCGTGGTCTCAAGTCCGTTGAATATTGAAACGGGCGGCGCGATCTTCCAGGGTGGCAACACGCTGGCCTTGTACGAAACGCCACGCGCGCAGCACGTGGGCGACGTATTGACGATTCGTCTCTCGGAGTCCTATTCGGCTAATAACAGCGGCGATGCGTCAGCTAACCGGGCGAGCGAGATCAGCGCTGAAGCTGCAGACAAGTCTAGCGGCGCAGCGGCGCGACTGGCGAAGCTGTTCAACGTCGGGTCCGCCAGCACGACGTTCAAAGGGCAGGGGGCCGTGACGAACACGACCGGGATGACGGGGACGCTGGCGGTGTCGGTTATCGCCACGCTGCCGACCGGGAATCTTGTGGTCGCGGGGGACAAGATCATTGCGATGAACCAGAACCGCGATCGCCTGCGGCTGTCGGGTATCGTGAATCCCAAGGACATCGAGGTTGGAAACTACGTATCGTCCAGCAAAGTTGCCAACGCCCGTATTGAGCAGGCCGGTGTCGGGATGCTCGCCGATGCAACCACGGTGGGCTGGCTGCAGCGAATGTTTCTTAGCGTGCTGACGTTCTGATCCCGCGAGGGTCGCGGTCGGGGTTGGCGCCGGGTCACTAGTGCCGGACACTCCGGCATCCCATCTGAGCACTTCAAGCCCGTGTCTTTCCCCTGAATATTTCGGCCGGAAATGCAAGACCACCGGCTATCTTTCCGCCGGTCCCGGCATATCCGAAAACAGCATCCGGTTCAGCACCCGCATGGCGGGCGCTCGCTTCGCGGAGTGCTTCACGGAGCGGATGGATGTTTCGTCAACGTGCTCAGATCTTCATCCAGGCTCGTGCGAATGGTCGTAATTGCCTGGTCCACGTTGGCCGGGCGGAGCAGGTTACGCGCCAGTGCTTCGTAGACGTATTGGCGGATCGCCGGGACCTGCGTCTTTAGCAGGACATCGTGGTAGACATCCCTCATCTCGCTTTCCCGGCCGTTCAGGTCATATAGCCTTTGCAAATGCTGGAGATCATTAACCACCGCAAGGGTCGCTCCGAATCCTTCGCGGCTAACTCGGCCGTCATCCAGATTGGATGGCGAGGCGCTTTGAGCGAATGCGCTGCCGACACCGGTTGCGAGGACGCTTGCGAGGAGGAGAGTTTGGGTAAGTTGTTTCATGATTATCGAGTAGGACTTCGCTTAAGCGGAAGTCGAGTAAGAAATGACAATGCAACCTCACCGTCGACAGGTCACAAACTTCGCAACACTGCTGATCATTCTCACGGGCGACAGCCTTGTATCCGTATTGACGAAGGATAGTGCGGAGGCATGATTGCGATCCAGTCATTCCTCCACATTGCTTCGTCAATTTGCAGGGTTATGATTGCGCACTTTCGCTAGCGGTGAAATGCCGAGCAACATGCGCGTTCGCCAAGTCCTTTCTGAATCTTATAAATAATTTCGCCGCGTTTATTCGCTTAGGGAAAGAGAGTGCATGCGTTTAGGAAATAGTATGCAATTAAAGGAAATACTCCGTAAGCCTTAGGGCAAAGCCTTGTCTTTTCCACGCAATTTACTTGAGAGGAAAGGAGCATCATTTGGTTTAGGGTAGCTTGTTACCAATACAATGTGACGCTGCTCCTAAGGTTTTCGTCAAACGATCAATTGATCAATTCATCGACGATATTTTTTAGGCTCTGTAAAATTCGCGGAGGGAGCATGTTGCTAATCGGCGGTGCGGTAGGTTTCATGTCCGGGGTTCTGCTTATGTTTTTCCTCCTGGGACTTCGGGCGTCTGAGGATCGGGTGATCGATCTCAACGGCACCTTGATTACGCATAATCGGGCTGAAGCGCGGACCCGGAGGGCAGAGTCGTTCTTGCAAGTGCCCGGTTCCCGGGCTTGAATCCTGGGCTCAGGGCCATTGCGCTGGCCGATGCACCCGTCGAGCAGTTTGTATAAGAAGAGGAATACGCCAATGGCGAAGAAAAGCATTACTGAAGACGCTCAGGACGTGATGCGGGCGGCCATCCTGATCGAACTCGGTGCACGTATCCAAGTGCTGGAAAGTGAAGTCAACCTCTCTCGTGACCGCATGATTCGCCTTTATCAGGAAGTAAAGGGCGTGTCTCCGCCGAAGGGCATGTTGCCGTTCTCGGTCGACTGGTTCCTGACATGGGCACCGAATATCCACGCATCGCTTTTCTACAACATCTATAGGTTCCTCAAGGATCTTGCGGGCTGTTCGCATTTCGATGCATTGACGAAGGGCTATCAGCTTTATCTCGAGCATTGCGAGCGTCACGACAGCTACATTATGTTGAGCTTCACGCGCGCGTGGACGCTCGTGCGTTTCTTCGATGCCGGCATCCTTCAGTTGACCCGATGCTGCAGCTGCACGGGCAAGTTCGTCACGCGCAAGCAAGACGCGGCTCACGGCGCGGTGTGCGGCAGCTGCCAGCCGCCGTCACGGGCGGGCAAGAGCGCCAAGGCCGTTCCGCGAATCACGGAAGACGAAACCGCAGGTGAATGCAGCACGGTAAAGTCAGAGGTCGTAGAGGAGTTGAGTTCGACTCTATCGGCCTGCGCTGACGCGGAGCGGGCTCAGCACGAAGCATCCTACGGGCAGGCTGCCTGAGCCACGCTATAGAGTCTGCGAGTCCCGGGTGCGTGTTACCGCGCTCGTGATGATGGTGCGGCCTTTCCGGCCGCATTGGCGCTTCAATCTCGAATCAATCCGACGTTGCAACCACCATCTTGTCGATAAGCGCCGTGACCTTGGTCGCCGTGCTCGCGAAGCGGTCAAGCTTGGCGCCGCTCGTCGCGTAGCTCGCAGCGACCACGATCTTTCCGCGTTGGAGCAACGTGAGGTTGATGGCGGAAAGGTACTGGGTGTATCCGTCGGTGAATGTCCGATGCCCCCAATCCGTGGCGGCGCTATAGACGAGTGTGGCTTCGCAATTGGGCGGTGATGTCCCTGGCGCATACACGGTCGACTCCACTCCGCGTTTATGCAACGCGTATTGCAATGCGGGGACAAAGTCGCCAACGGGGACCAGGGAATTCCACTCGATGCAAACGGCATGAAGAGATGCCTGATCACCATTGATAACGGTGGGTGACGCGTGATTGGACGCAATGCTCAGGCCGGCTTGTACGACCGAGCCGGCTGCATCGACCGCGGATATCACGGTCAATGCGCAGCCGGATAACAAGCATGGGCTGAGCGCGGCGCAGATAAGCGAAACATTACGCAGAGATCGATTAACCCGGCAAGCGATGCCGCCGGTTGGTTTGAAGACCTCGGTCATGCCGAGGCGAATGACGGGTTCGACAATGGCCGAACTGCATCCTTCAACCCTACATTCGATCGAGCTAACCATGACACTGCCACTCCTGGTTTGCGTTCTTCAGCGGGTAGCGAGCAGGTGCAATTCGTGTGGAGCTTGCACGCTTGCGGTAAGGCTGACTCGACCCAATGCGCTCTTGATGATGAAATGACCGCGATAAAGACAAGTGACATTCCTGCTGACTTGCATGATTGACTTCCTGGGATGAAGAGGGCGCTTGTTGCGATTCGACTTGTGCAAGGCAATGGATCGTCTGACCGCAATTCCATGGTCGCGTATTTCAGCCGACGGTGAAACGGCAAGCAACAGACGGCTCCCGCACGCCCTTTCTCAACCTTTCCGCAGCGGTCGAAAAATCATGCAGCTTGCACGGGAGGAGCACTTGCCAACTTGCGTCAGCTCGCATCAACGCTGCTGGTTTTCCATTGCTGCACAACGGACTTAACCCAGGCGTCGGGCGCTTTCAGCAGATAGACGAGCGTGGCATTACGCGTAGCCGGGAGGAAACGCAAGGTGATCGAGCTCACCGCATTTTCCCATTCGTAGACCGGTAGCGCGTTGCTTGCAGATGTGGAGGCCGATGCGTGAGCCCCAGCCCGCGGCGCGCCATAGCGGTCCGCAAGCGCGTGGCGCAGATCGGCGGCGGTGCCTTCGTCTATGACGAACGACATTTCGTACAGCCTGAAGGTGGTTTGTCCGTTGACTCGTGCGAAGCGCAGCATGTGGTCCTGCGCCGGCGCACCGTCGACCACTGCGCGTGATATCGCCCAGCCACTGGCTTGTTGATGCGCCCAGCGGCAGGCAACCGTCAGGCTTTCGCGTGTCTTCAGGCTCATGCCGAGGGAGCCGGCGATCACATCGGTTTCGCACACCGGCACGCTGTCGATCGGGGTCGCCCTGACAGTCGCTCCTGCCTGGAATTCGTCGAGGGTGATGCCGAGAGGAATTCCACGGAACTCGAAGGGCGTATCTTGAAGGCGCCTTTTCTGATCAGCGGCTTGGCTTCTGGCGCTGCTCGCATCGTGCGCGACCGGGTCTGCGTGAACGTTGACGAACGGAGTGAGCGACAGCACTCCGGCAGCTAGCGCAAGTGCGCAGGCAAGAAGGGTGGGTTTCATGGTTCAGTTGATCACCAACGCAGGCATATCGAATGACATGCTTGTGGTTTGTTCCTCGAGCCTGACGCTTTGCGGCGTTGCTGAAGGCCATTGACCGCATTGGGCCGTTGTGGGCACATGAAGCCGGTTTGAGAAACCAGCAAATACTGGATTGCCGTGATGGGTCATGATAAGCCTCGCGTAGCGCATTGATTCCCAACTTCTATTCGACGCCACGCATCGAAGCCCCGGGCTTGCGGGTGAACGATGCGCGGCGAAGCGTATTGCGTGTCGAATCATCGCACCGGGTTTGGGCGTGCGATATGAGAAGGAGTGCGCGGTTTCCCGCAGTGCTTACGAGCTGTTTCCGCTGCTTACCAATTTTTAGTTAGAACATCGTGTTGTCGTTAGCCGCGTGCTCGGGCACCGGTTCAATCACATCCCAATGTTCGGCAATCTTGCCGTGATCGACGCGGAAGATATCGACGATAGCATTGCCCCGATCTTGCGGATTGCCGGTCGAGTGAACATGAAGAAACACGAGATCGCCATCGGCTGCACTGCGCACGATTTGCGAGCGTGCCTCGGGGTTTGCTTTGAAGCGCTCCGTAAAGAAGCTGATAAACGGCGCCGACCCGCTTGGCACATGCGGGTTGTGCTGAATGTAATTCGGCGCGAGCACGGTGCTGGCAATGCTCAGATCGTGCTGGTTGAATACCGTGTCGTAGAAACGCACGACCAGTGCGCGGTTGCTCTCCTCCTGGGCGAGATTGCGCGTTCCCGTATAGGCCGGCATCGCGCTATCTTCCGCGCAGGCGGCATGGCTCACGACCATGGCAAGCAGTGCAGTAGCCGCGAGCGCGCGGCGAAGGAAGAGTGTATTGGGCATCATATGAAATCCGTTGAGTAATAGGCTGCAGGCAGGTTGCAGGCAGGTTGCAGGCTGAGTGGTTATCTCAGCGCAAGCGCCAGTTCCACGAACTGCTGAACGCGTGAGTTCACATCGCCATGACGATGGGCGATATAAAGCGTTGTCTTGGTATCGTCGTCGTCGAGTTCCCTGAACACTACGCACGGTATCGCGATGGCCTTCAGTGTGGCCGGCACCAGCGCGATCCCCAGGCCGGTTGCTGTCAGACCGATCAGCGTGGACGCCTGCTGCGCTTCCTGGACCACGTAAGGCTCGAAGCCGCGCTTCGCGCATAACGCCACCGTTTGCTCGTGTACGGCTACGCCCGCCTGCCGCGGATATGCAATAAAGGACTCATTGTAACGACGTTTTCCGAGCTGCTGCCCGGCGTCGCTGCGGGGCATTGGGATATTAATGTCCCTTTGTTCGTGACGGCGGAGCGAGCCGAGCTTGTTGCGTTCAGCGTGCCTGTCTGGGCCTTGTACGACGGGTTCCTGGTTCGCACCGGACACGCAGGGCATCTGACGAGCTATGAGGGGCTGGCGCGGGCCGGTGACGCGCTGCTGGGCGTGATCACGGGTCAGGTTCAACACGACGCGGCCAGACGCTTCGGTGTACCCGAGTTGCGGATAAACCAGTACGAGCACCAGCAAGAAGCGATCGACGCGTTGCTGGAGGGCCGCATCGACGTATACGCGAGCACGGCGCTTGGAAACCGCACGCTTGTGCAACGCATGGGGAATGCGGCCTTGTCTGCCGTCTCGCACGATCTCGCGGCGGCAACGCCATATGTGCCCCCCAAAGGCGCGTTCTCATTCGCCAAGGCTAACGTGGATCTGCGCAATGAATTCGATATCCAACTGCGCAAGTACGTCGAGTCGCCGGATCATCGAAGCAAGATGGAGCGCTATGGGCTCACTGCTGCGGAGATCGATCCTGTTGTTATGGACTAAGATCGTGCCTTGGTCGACGGGAAAATTGTTCTCTGCGCGAGTAGCGTGCGCTGGTTAGCGCGGCCAAGCGTCAAACTATTCTTGCGATCGTGACGCGCGGCAAGTTATCACCTACAATCATATTAAAGGTGATAACTCGGAGCGCCCATGCCATCGTTTCACGAACTCGCTTTTCAAACGCTTTTCGCGCAATTGGAAGACACCGCACAGTCGCAAGCGGTCATTCCACTTGAGTCGCCCGGTTTGAAGATCGAGCGGACGGTGAAGGGTATCGACTATGTGTATTGGCGGAGAACAAAGGCCGGCAGGCGTGAAGAGGAACTGCTCGGGCGGACCGACGCTCCCGCCACTGCCGATAAACTCGTCAAGCTCGAATCGATTCAAGCCGAGCAGAAGACGCTGATGCATCGCTCATCCCAGCTACGCAAGGCTGGCTTCGCTGCCGCCGATAATTCGGCGGCGCTCACGATCGCGTCCATCTACAACGCCGGCATCTTCGAGCATGGCGGTGTGCTTGTCGGGACACACGCTTACGGCACTCTGATCAACAGCCTCGGTATTCGATCGCCTAAAAACTATCTGACCGCCGATGTCGACATCGGCACGACTCAAGGAATAACGGTCGCGATCCCGGAAGACAAGAGCTTTCTTGAGGTCTTGCGCAATAGCGGTCTTCAATTTTTGGAAGTGCCTCGCCTCGATCCGCGGAAACACGCAACGTCTTTCAAGGTGAGGGGAATAGATCTCAAGGTGGATCTACTCGTCGCAGGCGACGATACCTACACGTCCAAGCCGATTCCCGCGTTGAAGGCGCATGCAATGGGGCTGCCCTTTTTTAAGTATCTGATGGCTGAGAAGGTGCCAGGCATTGTGCTTGGGCGAGATCATGTCGTGCCGGTGAAGGTGCCGAGTCCGGCGAGGTTCGCCATTCACAAGCTGATCGTCAGCACGCTTCGCTCGAAAACGAGCGCATTGAAAGATGAAAAGGATTTGCATCAGGCGGTGACGCTCATCAGTGCCGTGCTGGAAAAGCATCCGACCGATCTTGAAGATGCCGTGGCGGCTCTCGACTCGAAGGGTCGCAAGCGGGCCGCATCGGGAGCACGTAATGCCGTGGCCATGACGTTGGATATTTCCCCCGAAGCCGAGGATTTCCTCGCGAGTCTGACTGGATGAAATGCCAAGAGTTATCACCTCTATTTAAATTAAAGGTGATAACTCGGCCGAAGGTAGAAGCCCGGCCACCCCAAGCGGCGCGCTCAGTCAATCATCTGATGAAACGAGCGCCATGCCGCGCGTGACATCCCGCGACATAATTGTTGAATGGAGATCGCGCGGTCATTCATTCATACTTCACTTCGTTGCAGGAACGCCAGAACGCGCAGATCTAACGCAGATTCAACCAGGCGTTTTCCGCACGCAGAGAGCGCCGATGATCAGCTATCCAAACTTGTTTGTCTCATCGGACGACGTGATTGAATAATCGAGACACGATGGTGTCGATGAGAGGATGAACATGCTGAATATTCTTAAGATGTTAGCCGGACGAAGCACGCTTCGCGCACTGTCCGCCTTGGCTTTTTGTGCCGTTTTGTTGACCGGCTGTGCTGGCGGCGTTACCAACGTGAGTGCTTTTCCCGCAGCGGCGCAGGTGCGGCCGGAGACCATTTATGTCTACGCGTTTGAGAGCACGCCGGAGCAGGTGAAACTCGACGGTGGTCTGCTCCAGAAGGTGAAGACGCAATTCGACGGTGCGTCGACCATGAAGAAGCAAGCCGACGATGCGCTTGAAGTGCGCGAGCAGGTGGCCGATGAAATCGTCAAGCAACTCCAGTCAATGGGCCTGCGCGCAGTACGTGCGGATTCGCCCGCGCCTACCGACCGGAACATCCTGATCGTGCAAGGCAGCTTCGAGACTATCGATGCCGGGAATCGCCGCCGCCGGATGCTGGTTGGTCTGGGCGCGGGAAAAAGCCAGGTCGGCACGTCCGTGCAACTCGTGTATCAACCGGCGGGCGAAACGCCGAGGCTGGTACAGAGTTTCGAAGCCAATGCGGACAGCGGCAAGGCGCCCGGCGTGGTGGAAACAGCGGGTATTGGTGCCGCTGCCGGACACGTTGCGACATCGGCAGCGGCAGGCGTGGGTCTGCATGCTGTGTCCGAGACCAAACACGCCGGAGTGTCGGAGGATGCGAAGCGCCTGGCCGATTCCGTCGCGAAGCAGGTTGCGCAGGTCGGCGTGAGTGAGGGCTGGATGACGCCTGACCGGATCAAGGGCTAGTGATCCGGGCCGCCCGGTCCAGGATCAAACTCGGCGAAACAGTATAGGAATTTTATCAAGCTGCCGGGCACCGGAGAACATGGACAAACCGGTGGCATCCAGCTTGATTGCAGTGCTTATGCAGCGGTCGCGGTCAACTGCCTTAGCTGCTCCAGCAGCATGACGGCGGGGCGCGGCAGGATGCCCTGGCGACGTCGGAAGGCCGTTAGCGTGCGGCGCGCGACGAGCCCTGGAATGGGCAGGGTATCGAACACGCCGGCCGCGCTTTCAGTGTCGTACATGGGCGCGGCCATCCAGCTTAAAAACCCCGCACGCGTGACAAGACTCTTCAGGACAGTAATGGACCGCGTCTCGACCGCGATCTCCGGCATGGGCAGCCCATGCTCGGCAAATACACGCTGCATGTGCTCGAATGGGCCAGTGCCCCGAGGCGGGATGCACCACTGCTGATCGAGGGTATCCGCCAGGCATAGCTCCGTTTTCGAACGCAGCGGATGATCGAGCGCAGCAACCACGTAGCTCGTGTCCTCCCAGCAACAATCGGATATGGCTGTAATCTCCTCCGTATCGGGCACGGCCATGCTGAGCGCAAGGTCGATCTCCTGCTTAAGCAGGCTGTCGGCGAGCCGGTCCCACACGCCCTCAATGATCTGCACGCGCAAGTTCGGCCAACGAGCAAGCACGCCGCTGACCGCCAAGGGCAGCACGAGGGTTGCAATGCTCGCCACGGCGCCTACCCGGATCGTGCCCTTGGCAAGACCGCGGATCGCGTCGATCTCTTCGCGCGCATTGTCGGCTTCATGCAGCAGCAGGGTGGCGTGCGGGAGCAGGGCCTCGCCAATCGCTGTCAGCTGCATGCCTTTCGAATGACGTTCGAACAGAGGGGCGCCGAGCTCTTCCTCCAGTCGCTTGATCGTCCGGCTCAAAGCCGGCTGCGTCACATGAAGAACCTCCGCCGCGCGACCGAGGCTGCTGCTTTCGACAATTGTCGTGAACGCATGAAGCTGCTGAAGACTAAAGGTCATGATTGCTTGGGAGCGGAAGGCTAAAAGGAGAGCAGATCAACGCAATTTCCCTTAACAATAAAGGCTAAAACGAAAACGCGTGCCGGAGAGTGGGTTTTGCCGATGAAGGCCGCTTTCTGGAAGCTGGATGTCACGCGGCATAGACGTCAACGTAACGGGCGTGTTCCGGTGCTCGAAGAATGGATTTCGACGCTGCCGAAGCATGACCTATCGCCGCAACAATATATCGTGCATAGCTTCCTCGCTATGGGTTGAAACTATTGACGGTGATAAGTTTCGCTAGCTTCGACATGATCGAGTCGGAGACAAGACGCATGAAATTCGAGCGGCGATTGATTGCCGGTCGGTTCATCTGCGTTGCGCTCACGATCGCCACGCGTGTCAAGCTGTCCTCGCTCACAATGACAATTGCAATCAGAGTCGATACCGACGCTACCATCCAGATCCGCAGCTTCGCGCGGAGCATCGGCCAAATCGTGCTGCAGAGAAACGCAGCAACAGGCGGGATCCTTGTCCTCGCTTTATTGTGCTTCAGCCCCCGCCTTGCATGCGCATTGTTAATCGGCACGCTGACGGGCAATGTGCTCGCGCATATCTTCGATGACCATGGTTCGCCGACAACGCTCAACGACTTGCATGGCTTCAATGGAGGGCTCGCGGCACTTGCTGCGTTTACCTTCATCCATGACGATTCGCGCGCGAGTGCCGTCGCAATCCTCGCGGCCGTGTTAGCCACCGGTTTGTCGAACAGGCTCACGCGGGCGCTCAGCCGTTGGAATTTGCCGGCCTATTCGAGTCCCGCAGTGCTTGTGACATGGGCTTGGCTACCTTTATTCGCGGACCCATCCGTCCCAAATGCGACAGCGCGAGTGGTTGCCGCGGCAAACGCGGACAGCCTTGTCAGTGTACTTTTTAGCGTCGCCCCTGCATTCCTTCGGCCCGGCCTCCAAGATATTGTCGCAGGCCTGGCGCCGATCACTTTTGCCGCGGGGCCTGCTGCGGGGGCTTTGATTCTCGTCGGCCTCCTGGTGGCGAGGCCGTCACGCGCCGCATGGGCGCTCGGTGGTAGCGCGCTCGGACTTGCGCTATATACGTTTGTCGGCACATCCGCGGGCATGCTGCAGAGCGGTACATGCGGCTTCAATCCTGCGCTAGCGGCGCTCGCGACGTGCCGGTTCGGTGTCAAAGCGGCGCTTTCAGCCATTGGTTTGACCTTGCTGATCGAGCTCGCGGCGTCAGCGGTTGGCATACCCGCGATGACCGCGCCTTTCGTGCTGGCTTCGTGGGCTGTGCAGTTGCTCGAGCAGCGCTTCAATGCACGCGCCAACAACAAAGACTCCCATGTCGCTCACGCACAAAACTGATCGCCGCATCGCGTCATCTGGATCCGGCGCTCCTGCGTAAGCTCCATCGAATCGATTTGTCGAACCGTCTCTTAGGCAACGAATGCCGAACGTCGCGCGACGCGACGTTGCCGGGTCGGCTAGAAATATTCCAAATGGATGTTTTGAGGGTATATCCATTGTCGCAAGTGAGCGGCGACGACGTCCATAAAAGCCGTCGGCCCGCAACAGTAGGCGTGGGTATTCGATGGAGCCGCTTCGACGGCATAGCCCACCGCACGGTCGGTTGCCTCAGGCGTGAGCCCATAGTGATAATTGACGTGTCCGCTGTGTTCCATTTCGCTCAAGCGGTCCTGAAACGCAGCACACTCGGTCGATCGCGCGAAATAGTGCAAATCAAATGGGCGCTGATTAAACGCCAGCTCTTGAGCCATCGCTAGCAACGGTGTGATTCCAATACCTGCAGCGAACAGGAGCGCCTTCTGCGAAGAGTCGAACAACTGAAAATTGTTACGCGGTAGGCCAATGAACAGTTTGTCTCCTTCAAGAACGTCTCGATGAATAGTGGCTGACCCTCCCCGGGACCGGGTATCTTCCTTGATCCCCAGTACGTAGGCATCCGTGTCCGCCGGACCGTTGCAAAGCGAATACTGACGAACGACGCTTTCAGCACATTTGTGCTGAGGGATGTGCACGTCAATGTACGCGCCTGCCGCGAATGCGGGGAGCTTGACTTGTGCGTCCGCGACTAACTCCAGGCCGACAATGTCCTGTGCTACGGCCCATTTCCTCCGAACAACAACAGAAAGCGTATCCATTTCGTGTTCCTAATCAATAATTGTTAGCGATCGAGAATTAATAATTCATTTACATCCAGATCCAAAGAATTTTTGTAAATAACTCAGCGCACACGGTCGCTTCCGGGGCCGGATGGGAGCGCATGGGTCTAGTGAAGCGGGCGATCCGTTTAGGGACGAATCACAGCAAAGCAACGGGGAAATCGTACCGGGAAAGCACTGCCCGGACGGTCGGCAATCTGAGTGCGAATGTCGCTGGCGCCGCTTTAAATAGCGGTCGGAAGATACTCGTGAGCGATCGTGCTGTTCCTCAAATGTAGCGGTTTGTCACGCTCGGGGATATGGTGTCGCGACGAATTGCAGGTATACCGCAAATGCGATCTTGCTTGTCGGGCGGCGATTCCGCTTCTGCACAAGAGACGGCGGCAGCGCTAAAGATCGTTGAACATGTGGAGGAAGTGGAAAGCGGAAGGATCGGGAGTAGGGAATCTCGTGCGTATCTGCTCCAGTACCCCTATCCGAAGCTGATGACGTGGGTAGCGTTTGATAATCTCCGCCGCGAAGCGCCTCCACGAAAACCATGATTCAAAGTCATGCGAAAAAGTAATGCCTTTCTCTTAAAAAGGCAATATTCACGATGTGTGCGCGATTGGATAATCATGCAACGGATTAAGCGCTCACTCACTGGATTTTCAGGAGGCATTTGCATGACAGGCAGCACCCCACAGCAAGCTGGTTCAAGTCGCGATCAACGCGCGCGCATTTCGGTCCGCGACGCCGTGATCGATTTCATGCGACGCGTGGGAATGACGTCGGTATTTGCGAACCCGGGGTCGACCGAGTTGCCGATGTTCCGCGATTTTCCGGCCGATTTCCGCTACGTACTTGGGCTTCAGGAAGCCGTTGTGGTCGGAATGGCCGACGGTTATGCGCAGGCAACGGGTAATGCATCGCTGGTGAACCTGCATTCGGCAGCGGGTGTCGGCAACGCGATGGGCAATATTTTTACGGCATTTCGTAACCGGTCACCGATTGTCGTGACCGCCGGACAACAGGCCCGTTCGATCCTTCCATTCGACCCCTTCCTGGCGTCGACGCAAGCAACCGAGTTACCCAAGCCTTACGTGAAATGGAGTATTGAACCGGCGCGCGCTGCCGACGTTCCGCTGGCAATCGCGCGCGCTTATCACATCGCCATGCAGGAGCCGCGTGGACCAGTGTTCGTTTCTATTCCTGCTGATGATTGGGATCAACCGGCGGACTACGTGCCGGTGAGCGACGTCAGCACGGTGACGCGGCCCGATCCTGTCATGCTGGCGCGCATGGGTGACGCGCTCGATCAATGCGCTCGGCCTGCGTTTGTCGTCGGTGGCGGCGTGGACCGCGCGGGCGCGGTGGACGAAGTGGTGCGCCTCGCCGAACGTCATCAGGCACGCGTTTTTGTGGCGCCCATGTCGGGACGCTGCAGCTTTCCTGAGGATCATCGGCTGTTCGCCGGTTTCCTTCCCGCCATGCGCGAGAAGATCGTCGAGATATTGGACGGCCATGATCTCATCTGCGTGCTCGGTGCTCCCGCGTTCACCTACCACGTGGAAGGCAATGGTCCGCACGTCCCCCCGGGCGCGCAACTATTCCAGCTTATCGATGACCCCGGTGTGGCCGCCTGGACCCCGACCGGCACGGCGACGGTCGGGAACATCCGGCTGGGCGTCACGGACTTGCTGGCGCGGCCCGCGCCCAGGGCACGTCCGCTGCCGCCAGTTCGCCGCGCGCCTCCACGCGCCGAGGCTTCATCACTGATGTCGGTGGCATTCGTGCTGCAAACGCTTGCCGAAATACGCAACCCGGCCGATGTCGTGGTTGAAGAAGCGCCGAGTGCCCGGCCGGTCATGCAGGACTATCTGCCGTTCACCCGCAGCGGCACGTTCCTGACCATGGAGAGCGGTGGCCTTGGATACGGCATGCCTGCGGCAGTGGGTGTGGCCCTCGCCAAGCCGGGTACCCGGGTAATCGCGCTGATTGGCGATGGTTCCAGCATGTACTCGATCCAGGCTATATGGAGTGCGGTTCAGCTTGATCTGCCTATTACATTCGTCATCCTTAACAACTCACGATACGCGGCATTGCAGGATTTTGCGCCGGTGTTTGGCTTTGCACCGACCGATCCGGTACAGGGAACCGACCTCCCGGGTTTGGATTTCGTGATGCTTGCTGCCGGCATGGGATGTCGTGGCGCGGCGGTCAGGGAGGCCGCGCGCTTGAAAGACGTATTGAACGAAGCTTTGCACACCGCCGGGCCGATGCTGGTAGAAACCATCGTGGCTTAGCGCGCGTGGTGCAACGACCACGGCTTACATAAAAATTATCAGGAGACAGACGATGAAAACCATTGCCATGTTGATCAACGGCGAAGCAGTCCAGGCAGCTAACGGCGCGACCTTCGAGCGCAGGAATCCACTGGATGGCGAGGTCGCCACGCGTGCACCGGCCGCATCAGTGGCCGACGCGCTCGCCGCGGTCGATGCCGCCGCGAGTGCGTTCCCCGCGTGGTCCGCTACAGGGCCGGGCGAGCGACGCGCACTGTTGATGCGTGCCGCGCAAGTCATCGAAGAAAAGCACGCCGCCTTTGTGTCCGCCATGGCGGTAGAAACCGGGGCGTCGGCTATCTGGTCCGGGTTCAACGTGCATCTGGCTTCGTCCGGACTCATGGAGGCAGCAGCGCTTACCACGCAAATTGCTGGCGAAATCATTCCATCCGATGTACCTGGCAGCCTTGCAATGGGCGTGCGCCAAGCGGCCGGTGTCGTGCTCGGGATCGCGCCGTGGAACGCGCCGGTGATCCTGGCGGTTCGTGCTATCGCGCTGCCGCTCGCGTGCGGCAACACGGTCGTCCTTAAAGGGTCCGAGATATGTCCGGCAACGCATGGCCTGATCATTGATGCCTTGCAGGAAGCAGGATTGCCCGCGGGCGTAGTGAACTTCGTGACAAACGCACCAGCGGACGCCGGCCCGATCGTTGAAGCGATGATTGCTCATCCCAAGGTGCGGCGCGTCAACTTCACGGGTTCGACCCGGGTCGGCAAGGTCATTGCTGCAAGCTGCGCGAAGTACCTCAAACCAGCGGTCCTGGAGCTTGGCGGCAAGGCGCCGCTGCTCGTGCTGGACGATGCCGATCTTGACGCCGCAGTCAATGCGGCCGTGTTCGGTGCGTTCGCCAACTCGGGACAAATTTGCATGTCGACGGAACGTATCGTGGTGGATCGCAAGGTGGCCGACGCGTTCGTCACCCGGTTCGCCGCCCGGGCGGTCGAACTGCCGTTGGGCGATCCGCGCAACGGACCGGTCGTGCTTGGCTCGGTTGTCGACATGACTACCGTCGCGCGATGCAATGCGTTGATCGACGATGCGCTCGCGAAAGGCGCAAAGCTCGCGTGCGGCGGCAAGGCCGACAGCACACTGATGCCGGCCACACTACTGGACCACGTCAGCGCCGACATGCGGATCTACCACGAGGAATCGTTTGGACCAGTCAAAGCGATCGTGCGCGTGGACGGCGACGAGCAGGCCATAGCCTGCGCCAACGACAACGAATTCGGTTTGTCTTCAGCGGTGTTCAGCGGGGACATCGCGCGCGCGATGAATGTTGCCAGGCGCATTGAGTCGGGCATCTGTCACATCAACGGCCCGACGGTGCACGACGAGGCCCAGATGCCTTTTGGTGGCGTCAAGGGCAGCGGATTCGGTCACTTTGGCGGCAAGGCCGGCATCGCGGAATTCACCGATCTGCGCTGGATCACTGTGCAAACCACGCCTCGTCACTATCCGTTCTGATGAGGGACGCGTGGCGCGTACGGCCGCGTCGTCCACCGACGGTAAAGATCGTTAAGCGATCCTCATAAAAATTATCGAAAACAAGCGAGGGCGGATACCCCCGCTAGTGGAAAGTCGACAAGGTCATGCAAGAAGGTCATGACTTTTACGCTAATTGGCAATATCAAAAGAGCGAACCTCGCTCACATAATTCGCTCAAGAAAATAAAGATGTGCGGGTCGAACCTGCGCAAAAACAGGAGACAGTCATATGCCCAGCTACGTACCTCCCGCTGTGTTCGCCGGAACCGCGCAGTCGGAACATGATCAGACGATGAAGCTGGAGGGCACGAGCAAGACAGTGGACATTGGGCGCGTGCTGGACGACGGTCCATTCACCACGTTCCAGAAGCTCATTGTCCTGCTGGCAGCGCTCTCCATCATTGTCGATGGTTTCGACAGCCAATTGATCGGCTTCGCCATCCCCGTGCTGATCAAGGAGTGGGGTATAGCTCGCAACGCCTTTGCGCCGGTGGTTGCGGCAGGACTGATCGGCATGGGAATAGGCAGCGCCTGCGCCGGTTTGTTCGCGGATCGTTTCGGCCGGCGCTGGGCCGTGATCGGCAGTGTGCTGGTATTTGGCGTCGCGACCTGCGCGATCAGCGTTGCCCCGAACCTTGCGATGATTGCCGCACTGCGGTTCATCGCCGGGCTGGGAATAGGGGGAGCGTTGCCGACCTCTACCACGTTGACGGCGGAATATACGCCCGCGCGAGTGCGCACCATAGCGGTCACGGTCACGATCCTTTGCGTGCCGCTGGGAGGCATGGTGGCGGGATTGTTCGCCAGCGTGATCCTGCCGTCCTATGGGTGGCGCGCGTTGTTCCTGACGGGCGGCGTGCTGCCGCTGATGCTGGCGGTATTACTGCTGTTCGCGCTGCCTGAGTCCCCACGCTTCTTGTCGCGTCGCCCGCACCGCTGGGCCGAATTGGCGGCGCTTTTGGGCCGCATGTCGCGCCCGGTCGCGAAAGATGCGAGCTTCACCGACACCCGCGAGCGCGATTCAGAGAAGCACGTAGGTTTCACCGCGCTTTTCAAGGACGGCCGCGCGTTGGACACCGTAGCGATCTGGTGCGCATTCTTCATGTGTTTGCTGGCTGTCTACGCCGCGTTCAGCTGGCTGCCGACCATGCTGGCCAACGAGGGTTTGTCGATGCAGTTTGCCGGCTACGGGCTGACGGCCTATAACCTTGGCGGTGCGATCGGGGCGTTGGCGTGTGCGGTCACCATCGCACGATTCGGTTCACGCTGGCCGTTGATCATTTGTTGTTCTGGCGCTGCTGCCAGCGCGTGGCTGCTGCTGACAGTGGATGTCTCCCGGCATGTGAGCGTGCTGATGTTCGGACTTTTTACACACGGCCTGTTCGTGAATGCTGTGCAGTCCACCATGTATGCGCTTTGCGCCTATGTCTACCCGACGGGAGTGCGTGCGACCGGAACAGCGTCGGCGTTGGCATTCGGACGGATAGGCGCCATTGTCAGCGCGTTCGCCGGAGCCGCGGTGATTACCGCGGGCGGCGCGTCGTCATACCTGGTGATGCTGGGCGCGGCAATGACCGTGGTGATGATCGCGCTTGCGCTCGTGCGTCGACATATACCCAGTACGATCCGATAGAACGCTGGACATACTTGCATCAAATCTTCTAATGCGTCGTTCAAGCGGAATTCGAATTTCTTGAAATATTAATAAATTAGCATACCTATTAAATATTGATGCGGGGCCAAAAACAAAACGATTAAAACCAGGAGGGTCGAGTGCGCAACACGCTTGACTGCCATCGGGACAAGAAATTTTCAACCTGCATTCCAAAGCGCAGGTAAGGGGAAACGGAGACCATGAAATACAAAATAGCATTGTTGGGCGCACTGCTCTCGATCAACGCGGCGCCATCTTTTGCGCAGAGCAATGTGACGCTTTACGGAATTATCGACACGGGCGTCGAGTTTGTAACGCATGCCGATGCATCGGGCAACAGCGTGGTACGGATGCCGGGCGTGACGGGTGAACTGCCATCGCGATGGGGCATACGCGGCAACGAGGATCTCGGCGGCGGCTGGTCGACCATCTTCACGTTGGAAAGCGGCTTCAATACCAAAGCCGGAACGCTGAACCAGGGAGGCCGCCTTTTCGGCCGGCAAGCGTTGGTCGGCTTGACGGGGCCGTATGGCAGCCTGACGTTCGGGCGCCAGTACACCATGACGTACTGGGCCATCCTCGACTCTGATCTGCTCGGGCCGGACATCTATGGCGGCACGGGTTCCTTCGACCAATATTTGCCCAGCGCGCGCAGCGACAACACGATTGCGTACAAGGGATCCTTCGACGGCCTGACCGCGGGTGCGACCTATTCCTTCGGCCGTGATTCGGCTGGTACCGGGAATTCACCGGGGCAGGGCACGTGTGTCGGCTCGGTCCCGGGCAGCCCTCAAACCTGTCGCGAATGGTCGGCCATGCTGCGTTATGACTGGAAGGGATTCGGCGCTGCCGCAGCCTACGACGAACAACGCGGCGGCCCGGGCGCATCGGCGAACCTGTTCGACGGCACCCCACCATTCGCGTTGACCAATCCGGGCGACAAAGATATCCGCATGCAGTTGAACGGCTACGGAGCGATCGGAAAACTGAAGATCGGGGGCGGCTGGCTTGGGCGAAGGGTGGAGACCGTTTCGGCCGCCACGCCCAACGTGAACTCGGATCAGTTCTATCTGACGGCCGCGTATCCGGTTACGCCCGCGTTCGTGGTGGACGGCGGTGTCTACCGGATCGTCAACCGGCAGGACGACACACGCGGCACGATCGAGGTGCTGCGCACGACCTATTTCCTGTCGAAGAGTACGGCTGTGTATTTGCAGGGGGCGTATCTGGCGAACAGCGCGAAAGCCGCCTACACGGTGAGTCAGGGTGGTGGCGGCACGACGCCTGCTGCAGGCGCTGGGCAACTCGGTGTAATGGCCGGATTGCGGCACAGTTTCTAGTTGCCCGAGCTCTCGCTCGCTACCTGGTCTGCGTCTGAGCGGTTGCGCGTGTCCGATGACAAAGACGCCAACGTCCTGGGGCCGGTTAATTACTGGCCCTATCCACGAGAAGGCTTTATTTTCCCGAAAATCCGCCATTTCGCATTAATTTTCCATTTTTTTAACGTGCACCATAAGGCGGCCAGGCGCGCTGGGGCACGCGGCGAACCCAATGAACGATGACAATAGTTGCAAGAAGGCCAGTCATTCCCGCGCTAACCGGCGTTCGCTTCCTGGCAGCGTTGAGCGTTGCGCTCTACCACCTTTCGCCTGATGTCGCCGCGTCGTTAGGGATTTCGCCATTTTATTTCTATGAGAATTCGGGCGACCCCGTCGAGCTGTTCTTCATTCTTTCGGGGTTTATCCTCACCTACACGCATCCGGAAATGGGCGGCGCTGAGGCGCCTGCCGTACGACAGTTCTATTTTTCCCGGTTTGCTAAAATCTACCCGATCTATTTGTTGGGCTGGATCGTATTTGCCCCGCTGGTGTATTCGAACCTTGCTTCCTTGCACGGACACTCGGCCGGTTTATATGCGCGGCTCGCGTTTTACGGGGTGATTTCCCTGACGCTGTTACAAGCCTGGACGCCGGCCACCGCGAACGCCTGGAATACCCCGGGATGGTCGCTCTCTGCGGAAGCGGTCTTCTACGCGTCGTTTCCCTTCCTGTTTGCTTTCCTGAAAAATCGCAGCGTTGGCGTGCTGTTGAGTTTGATCGGTGCGTGCTGGTTATTTTCCGTGATCCCCACGTTGACGCTTTCGTTCCTGCCAGCGTCATTAGGACAGGCGTACTGGCTGCGAGAACTGGTCAACTTTATGCCGGTGCTTCGGATAGGCGAGTTTATCGCCGGGATATGCATGGCGCGTCTTTATCTAAGCCAGGGCGTGGCTAAAGCATTGGTCTTCGATGTAGCTGCTTTCGCAGCTTTGGCTGCCGCAGTTGCGGTCATCGTGTTTGCGAATCACGTATTGGCTAAGGCGTTGCTGTTCCCCGCCTTTATCCTGCTTCTTTACTGTCTGGCACGCGCGAAAGGATTGCTAAGCGACTGGCTTGGGAGCAAGCCCATGGTCCTGCTAGGGGAAGCGAGTTTCGCGTTCTACATCCTGCACGTGCCGCTTTTCCGGTACGCAAAGATGCTGTTCCCGAGCGTCGCCACGGCTCCCGTGCCATTCATGGGGTTTTTACTTGTGCTAACGGCCGTGTCGATTTTCAGCTTCCTGTCGATTGAAAAGCCCTTATGCGCGTACCTTCGCACAGCCTATAAGCGCTCGCGTTCACCGCGTGCGATCCGGCAACCTGAGCACGCGCACTAGGTGTCAGATCGCCGTTTGCCTTAGCACGTCCGACAACGCTGCGTGCGGCTTAAGGCAGCGTCACCGGAACCGGCCGTGTCAGCAAATCGATATACAGGCTGAAGAACCGGTTGTTATCGAACTGAGTGACATAGGTGATTTTCTGCGGCGAAGCACCGGCGGCCGGTTGATCGGGATAGACCATCACATGGCCCTGATCCTCGCCACTGGTCGTATCGATATCCAGGTACGCGCTCTTCGTCTGTGTCGCGTAGGTCGGATCGAGAAAATACGCGATGGTCAGCGTGTCGTAGATGTCAGTGTTGGTGCTAAAGGCATTGGCATTGGTCGTCGCGTAAATCTTGGTGACGGCGGTCTGCTTGCTCGGATTGTTGGCGATCTGGTCGTAGACACTCTGTGTCAGCGGCACGGTATCGGTCACATCAAGGGGAATGACGGTTTGAGGAATGGTCGTTTGCAACACCGTGCGCACGGCTAGCGGATCAAACCACCAGTTCAGTTCGCCCACGGCATTCGCATTGCCCGGCACGGCCATCGCGCCGCCCATATAAACAATCTGCTTGATAAGCGGCGCAATTTCCGGCGCCTTTTGCAACGCGAGCGCAAGATTAGTCGGCGGCCCGACTTCAAGAATAGAGACTTGATTCGGATAACGCTTGATCGTATCGATCATGAAATCGGACGCGTTTTCCGCCTGCAATTTCGTGCTCGTCGCAAAGCCGTCCGGCGGGGCAATGAGTTGCGAAGCCTGCGTGGGTTCAGGGCGGCTCCACGCGCCAAAATATCCGTTAGGGTTGGCGGCTTGCTGGGCGCGGATACTCGCGACATTGTATTGCAGCGGGTAATCCGCGCCGGCGTAGACCCCAACGGTGTTCTGCACGCCCATCCGTTCCACGGCTTTCAGCGCGTCTGATTGTTCCTGCAATAGCCAGTCATTGCCGGTAACTACCGTCAAGCCAAGCAAATTGACTTTCCCTTGCGCCATTAATTGCGTGGTCATTGCAAAAAGCTGGCCGTCATCGCCCATCGTATTGAAGTCTGAATCCATGATGACCTTTGGCGCATTCGCCAAGGGCCCGGGGTTCGAATTTCCGCTTCCACCGCAAGCCGTCAAAAACACGGAAGCCACCAGGACAAACGCGGGTCTTGAGTTCATTGCTTTTCCCATTCGAGATTAGTTGGATGACGAAAATCAACTGCCACATGAAGCCATGCAGCAGCTTGACGAGGACGTGACCAGCCCCTGCAACGGGGCAGCACGGTTTCGACGCTTCAATCTGAATCGATTAACTAAATCGAATGCCCGGGACGCTTGAGAAGTCCCGGAACAGAGAGGGGCTTAAGGCGCGCTGTCGACTTCCTGACGAGTCGGAATGGAAGGTTGTGCGCCGGCGCGTGTGACGGAAATGGCAGCGGCTCGCTGCGCAAGGCTGATCGCAGCCTCTATGGGTTGGCGTGCGGCCAGCTGAGCGGCAAAGACGCCGATGAACGTATCGCCGGCAGCAGTCGTGTCCACCGCGCTCACCTTGGGCGCGGGGTAGTGCGTGCCTTCGCCTGCTTCGGGCAACAGATACGCGCCTTGCGATCCAAGCGTCACGATGACGTTACGCGCTCCCGCTCGCTGAAGTTCTTTCGCTGCCCTGCGCGCGCCGCTTTGCGACTCGACCGGCAATCCGGCAAGGATCGCGGCTTCGACTTCGTTCGGAACCAGATAATCGACCAACGGCAGCCACTCGGGCGGCAGCGGACCGGTTGCCGGCGCCGGATTTAATACGGTTAGCTTACCGAATTTCCGGGCGGTGAGAAGCGTGGCATAGACTGAATCCCATGGGGTCTCGAGTTGACAAACGACCACGTCAGCGGCCTTGATTACTGCCTCATGGCGCTTGACCATCTCGGGCGTTACCTGGCCGTTGCTACCGGGCACGACCACGATCGTGTTCTGACCGTCGTCCGCTACGGTAACGATTGCCACGCCGGTCGGCACTGACGCGTCGGTTTCGACTGCGCTGCAATCGATCCCTTCCGCTTCGAGATCTGCCAGCCGCAATGTGCCGTTGGCGTCGCCGCCCACGCATCCGGCCATGGTCACGTGGCCGCCGATACGTGCAGCCGCAACTGCCTGGTTGGCGCCCTTGCCGCCGGAGATCTGCGCGAACTCATGGCCGCTGATCGTTTCGCCCGGACGGGGCAGGTGCGGCGAGCGCGCGACCAGATCGGTATTGATGCTCCCCATGATGAGGACTGAGCCTTGCTTGTTTTCTTTGGACATTTCAATTTCTCCTGCTGGCGAACGGATCGATTATCGGGCTTGGGCTTTGGTTAAGTACGCGCAATAAGCACACTGGTCCCAAGCCGGGCGCCACAGACGTCGCCGATAATAGGGACGCATTTTCTTCAGTCACCCGTAATTCGCGCCTGCCTGGGACGAATCAACTATCCGAAGCGCGCCTGCACGAGCGCCGCCTACGCTTATATGATGCGTCGTTTGCTGCGGTACGTATCCAGCACGACCGCAACCACAATCACCGCACCGGTGATAATCCGCTTGGTCGGCTCGTTCGCGCCGATTTGCGCGAGGCCTGCCGCCAATACCGAAATGATCAGGACGCCGAAGAACGTGCTAATGACAGAGCCTCGACCTCCCATCAGGCTGGTGCCGCCGATCACGACTGCGGCAATCACTTGCAGTTCGATCCCGGAGCCGGCATTCGGATCTGCCGCCTCAAGCCGGGAGATCTGGAACAGGGCCGCAAGACCCGAGAGCAGGCCCATTAGCGCGAACACGATGACCTTGTACGGGCGTGGATTCACGCCAGCCAGCCGCACGGCTTCCTCGTTCGTGCCGATGCCGATCAGGTAGCGGCCAAAGACCGTCCGGGTGAGCACGAGCTGCGCCACTATCATCACGGCGATAGCAATCAGGAAGGAAGGGGAGATACCAAACGCGATGGGGTTCGAGAGGAAGTCGAACGCGTCACCTATATACGCCGTGCGCGAGTTCGTCATCTGGTACGCAAGGCCTCGTGCCGCTTCCAGCACGCCCAGCGAAACAATGAACGAAGGAATGCGCCAGCCCACCGTCACGGCGCCGGTTACGCAGCCGGTGAGCGCTGCACCGGCCATGCCGAGCAATGCTGCCGGGAGCGCCCCCCAGTGCCATTGCAATGCGGCGA
Source organism: Caballeronia sordidicola (assembly GCF_000729995.1). Lineage (GTDB taxonomy): Bacteria > Pseudomonadota > Gammaproteobacteria > Burkholderiales > Burkholderiaceae > Caballeronia > Caballeronia sordidicola_A. The sequence continues at coordinate 171,391 of NZ_JNFG01000012.1, forward strand.
CGCTGGTCACTGCCGCACCCAATGCCAGCACCGAACCCACCGACAAATCGATACCCGCAATGATCAGCACGAACGTCATGCCGACCGACATCACCACCAGATCGGGAATCTGGTTTGCGATCGTGCTGAAGGTGTCGTAGCTCAGGAAGTGCGAACTCAGCACGGAGAACAGCGCGATCATGGCGATCAGCGCGCCCAACAGGCCCAGGTAGTTCGAGAAACCCAGCCGGGCGCCGATCGGCTTCGCGCTCTTGGGCGGCTCCGTCTGCGACTTCGGTGTAGTTGTTTGTACAGTCATGACTGGTGCTCCGTGATAGGGGTGTCCGGCGTCCCGGCGCCCGGCGTTTCGACGCGCGGCGTTTCGACGCCCGGTTCAATAGATTCACTGAGAATTTTATCGCGGGCTGCATAACCCGAGAACGCTGCGGCCAGCAACGCGTCCTGCGACCAGTTATCGCGTTCGAAAACGCCGGTCATGCGTCCCGCCGACATCACGCCGATCCGGTCGCAGATCAGCATCAGCTCGCGCAGGTCGCTGGAGACCACCACCAGCGCACGGCCCTCGCGCGCCTGGGCGCCCATCAGCGCATAGATGTCGAACTTGGCGCCGACGTCGATGCCTCGCGTGGGTTCGTCGAAGAGCAGGACGGTGCAATCGCGGGCGAGCCAGCGCCCGATCACTACCTTCTGCTGATTGCCGCCCGAGAGTTCGGACACGGGTTGCGCGGCGCTCGACGTGCGAATCCGCATGGCGTCGATCTGCTTCTGCGCGAGTGCGGTCTCTTGGCGGGCATCGATGAATCCGTACTTCGATACCGCGCCGATATTGCCCAGCGAAATGTTTGCGGCGATCGGCTGGGGCAGCAACAGTCCTTCGCCCTTGCGGTCTTCGGTGATGAGCGCGATACCCTGGCTCACTGCATCGGAGGGCGACTTGATGCTGACGGTCTTGAGCTCCCCTCCGCGATGCGCGATCGATATGCTGCCGCTATCCGCGCGGTCCGCACCGTAGATCAGCCGCATGAGTTCGGTCCGGCCTGCGCCGATCAGCCCGCTGACGCCGAAGATCTCGCCGGCCTTTACTTCAAACGATACGTCGCGCACGGCGTGGCCGCGCGTCATGCCCTGCACCTTGAATGCAGTCGCGCCGATCCGGCGTTCACCGAGGTCGATACGCTCGCCAATATCGCGTCCGACCATCAGCGTGACGAGCTTGTCGCTGCTGAGGTTGCGCATGGTGTCGACGTGGACCAGCCGGCCGTCACGCAACACAGCCGCGCGTTCGGCGATGCGCGCCAGTTCTTCCAGCCGATGCGAGATATACACCAGCGCCACGCCGCGCGACTTCAGGCGGTCGACCTGCTCGAACAGCAAGTCGACTTCGCGCGCCGTGAGCATGGCGGTGGGTTCATCAAGGATCAGCACGCGGCAATCGCCGATCAGGTTGCGCGCGATCTCGACCATCTGCTGATGGCCGATGCCGAGTTGACCCACGAGCATATCCGGGTCGATGGCATCGAGCCCGACCTGGGCCATCGCCTGACGCGCGTCTTCGCGCAACGTCGTGCGGTCGATCCAGCCCAGCCCGCGTTTTGGCAGGCGATTCAGAAAGAGGTTTTCAGCAACAGACAGCGTGGGCAGCAGGTTCAGTTCCTGCATCACCATGCGCACGCCGAGCGCTTCGGCGTTGCTGCGGCTGGCCGGTGCATAAGACACACCGCCGAGTTGCATAGAACCGGTGGTGGGCGTGACAAGACCGCCTACGATCTTCGAGAGTGTGCTCTTGCCGGCGCCGTTTTCGCCTGTCAGCGCGAGCACTTCACCGGGACGCAATTGAAGCGAGACGTCCGTGAGCACCGGTTCGACATAGGTCTTGCCGATCCCGCTAATGGTCAGCACCGGCGCTATGTCGGCGGAAGGGGCTATTGAACTTGGCATCGCTTATGAGAGGCTAGGGCAGCTACATGAATGCGAGTTCCGCCCCGGCGATCAAGAACCGGGGCGCACCACACGTTTGGACATTTGAAGCTCAAGCCGCACGCGTCGGGACACTCTACGCTGCTTGCGGAATTCCGGCATGTATGCGTCACCGTGACCAATTGCGGCTTGCCACGACGACTTATCACGACGACGCATACGGGTTGGCTCGAGGCCGGCAGGCTTACTTTGTGACCAGGTTGACCGGCGTTTCCACCACGCTAGACAGTTCCGACTGCTTCTGATGCGCGGAGAGCGCCTTCAAAGCGGTGTCGATACCAAATACCGCTTGTTTCGCGGCGTATTGGTCGGCAGTCGCCAACACCCGGCCGTCGGCCAGCATCGGCTTGATGGCGTTGATGTTGTCGTAACCAACCACGTATACCTTGCCCGCCTTGCCGGCCGCCCGCACTGCAGCAACTGCACCGAGCGCCATATTGTCGTTACCGCACAGCAGCGCTTTGATGTTCGGGTTCGCATTCAGGATCTGCGATGCCACCGCGTTGCCCTTGTCGATTTCCCAGTCGCCGGATTGCAGCGCAACAACCTTCATGCCACCTGCTTGCATTGCTTGCTTGAAGCCGGCCGTGCGTTGCTGCGCGTTGGTCGTGGTCGACACGCCTTCGATAATGCCGACTTCATCGCCGGATTTCAGTTTCTTGGCCAGGTAATCCCCGACCAGCTTTGCGCCCTTCGCGTTGTCCGGGCCGACGAACGGCACGTTCAGGTCTTTCGATTTGAGCACTTCCGGATCAAGCTGGTTGTCGATGTTCACCACGATGATCCCTGCATCCACGGCCTTCTTGATGACCGGAACGAGCGCCTTGGAATCAGCGGGGGCGATCACGAGCGCATCGACCTTCGAGACGATCATCTGTTCGACAATGCGGATCTGGTTTGCGGTATCGGTTTCGTCCTTGATGCCGTTCGAGATGAGCGTGAACTTGCTGGCGTTATGCGCCTGATAGTCCTTGGCGCCGGTTTCCATGGTGAGGAAGAACTCGTTGGCGAGTGACTTCATCACGAGGGCGACCACGGGTTTTTTAGCCGTTTGAGCGAATGCCGACGAAACCGGCAGGAGTGAAAATGCGGCAAATACTGCGGTTGCAGCGAGTACGCGGCGCCGTGCTGGGTTGGCTTTGCGGGTCATAGAGTCTCCGTTAGTTAGTTCGCTCTTCGGTCTACTGAGGGATAGCCGTCGAATCGTTCAGGCAGTTAGTCGATTGGTCGCTTGGTCGCTGGGTCGATAAGTCAATTTGAATGACATGCTTGTTGCCGCTTTGCTTTAACGCTAATACGTGAAAACCCGATGCATGAGCCAAGGCGCGAAACAAGCGGCAATTCGCAAGCGGCAATCCGGCCCATCCGGGTCTAATGCTATCCTCGCGATTCGCGATATGCTACGTCTAAATTCGAAAGCGAGCGTTTCAAAAATGGAGCACGTTGACTGGGACGACCTGCGGCTTTTGCTCGCCATCGCCCGTGAAGGAACCATGAGAGCAGCCGCTGCGGCGTGTGATCTTAGCGCGGCAACACTATCGCGCCGCTTGACCGAGCTTGAAAGAAGATTAGGTGAACCCCTGATTGACCGCGTGCCTTCCGGCTGCGCAGTCACGGCGTTCGGGCAGCGGGTGCTCGCGTGGGCCGAGCAGATGGAGGCCCTGGCGCATCAGATCGAACGGGCCGGGGATGTCACGGGTTCTCACGGTCTTGAAGGCACGGTCAGGATCAATGCGGTCGAATGGATGTCCTACATCCTGATGAAGTTGTTGGGCTCCTTCCAGGAAAGGTTTCCCGGACTGGCCATTGAAGTGCTGACCTCGCAGCAGCCGTACAACCTTTCCCGGCGCGAAGCCGACATTGCCATCTGGTCGGAATGCCCGGACGAGGGCGACTTGTATGTGCGCCGGATCGGCAAAGTCCGCTTTGGGTTATACGCGTCGCGGGACTATTACCTGCGTCACAAGGTGGCGATCAAGAAGAAGGAGTGGAGCAAGCTGTCCTTCGTCGGTTATGACGAGCGCCGGGGCGATCATCCTGCGGCCCGCTGGCTCAAGACGCTGCCGGGCGCGCCTGCGCCGAGCCTTCGCAGCAGCTACGTGCTGGGCGTGTTCGATGGCGTGCTGGGCGGCTCGGGCCTCGGCGTGCTCGCTCAACTGGCGGGGGACACGACGAGCGATCTGGTGTGCATTGAACCGCATATCAGGGAGCTGGATCAGGATGTCTGGATGGTCTTGCACCCGGCGCTTCGCGGCAGCGAGCGCATACGGGCGGTGTCGAACCTTGTCGCCGATATTTTCAGGTGACGACGGACTTACGCTCAGCCTCGATGGGGGGCGACGCATGCCGCGGCCGCTTCACTGAGCTTGGGAATTATCCGGTCCTGCACTTTTCATTTAATGAACACGGTTTTTTGAACGCTGCCAATAAATATCGGGGCAATCTATCTGCGATAATCCGCTCGGTTTCGCTTTGTTCAAGAACTCGGAAATTCCATGAAATCCAATAATAAATGGCGGTACGGGGTAGTTCTGTGGGCAGGCGCGGTGGTTTGTACGGCGGCGTGCGTCGCGACCACTGCAATAGCGGCAACGCCTGCAGGGCAGGATTCGTCGTTGGCAGCGGGGAATGCGCTTGGCGACACGAGTGCGAAGCGTGGTCTGCTGACCAACGGCGCGGCTGACGAACCGCAGGCGCCAGGCAACGGCAGCATTACCGAGTTGCAGCAGATGATCCGCGACGGCAAGGTCATAGAAATGCGCACGACTTATAACGGCAGCTATGGCGCGAGCATGTTGTTTTATCCCGACCAGATGACGTATTACGTCGCGCTGTTCCAGCAAAAGAAGTTCTGGCGCGTGATCAAGACGCAGACCGATACCCGTGCTGAAGCGGTCTATGCGGACTTCGCGAAAAATACGGCGCTGCTTGCCGATTCGGAAATTCGCCGGGAGAAGCTGCAGGCTGAAAATGCCTTCGCGGATCGGCTGATTGCGTTGCAGCAGAACCGGGCGAACCGCTTGCAAGCGGATGTCGATGTGGCGCGCGCGCAGCAAAGCCAGGTCGTTGATCGTCAGGCGCAACAAAGGGACGCTATTGTTGCTTTGCGCGCTCAGCAGGACGCGGCTCAAGCTGAATTGCGTGCGTTGCAGACCAAGGTGCAGGATCTTCAGCGTCAGGCAGATGGGGATTTAATGCCGGTGCAGTGATTTTTGCGGGGGCTGAGGGGGCGAGGTTTCGCGGGCAGAGTCGATGCCAGGTTCCTGCGATAGTGGTCGGGGTCAATGCCGGGTTGCTAGGTTCTGGGGTTAGCGGTCGGAGTCAGTGCCGGGTTGCTGCTTTCAGCGGTAGTGGTCTGCATGAGTCGGATATTCTCTTTATCACTATTAGCCACTGTGCGTGGCGGCACGTCATTTCTTTGTCCAAAGCGACAAAGAAACGAAGCAAAGAAAGCGCTTTCAGAACGAGGGCTCGTAAGTTGACCTAGCGTGCAGTTTCTACGTTTTTGGCACCCCAAAAGCACGGTGCTCGCCAGAACCACGGATGTGTGAACCCCTCTTTCTCCGAACACGGATACCCACACGCTTCGCCACCAGTGACTGAACCTGCCCAAGGTGCACCCCGCGCTATCCGCGGAAAACCATCCTCCGAATTTGTACGCATGTCGAACCACATCGCCAACCCGCCTCGAAATAAAGCGGTCGGATAGATGAGGCCCCACCGACAAAAATAACCGCGCCGATCATGCCGACCAAGCAGCGAACCCATAAAGACCTGCAGCGGTAAATACGCGTGAGGCCGCGCGGGTTTTCTTAGCAATAGTGCTTGCCCGAGAGCGTACGGGGCGAAGCGTGTGCGTGTAAGAATTCGCGAGAAGGAGGGTTTCAAACATCGGTGGTTCTGGCGAGCACCGTGCTTTTGGGGTGCCAAAAACGTGGAAACTGCACGCTAGGTCAACTTACGAGCCCTCGTTCTGAAAGCGCTTTCT
>NZ_JNFG01000013.1 GCF_000729995.1 Caballeronia sordidicola
CGACGTGCCGGGAAGGGCCGCATCGCCGAAACTGAGCACACGGACCCTCGATAACAACAGCCGCGCTTGCGTCGCGTCCACTTCCGCATTCGTGCCCGGGCCGGCGGACATATCGCGCTTGAGCATGAAAAACACATCGACGAAATTGCCGGGCCGCACCCGGTTACCCACCGCATTACCCTCATCGACCCGCATCGCGATGGCCCGTTCGCCGGGTGCGATGGCATCGGCGAGTCCGGTGGTGAGGCTGGCCTCGGAGAGCGGTGTATTGGCGGCAATCGCGACGAGCGGCACGCGCCCGACGAGCCCGGCGGCATCGGCAAACTCGCCGGCTCCACGCGATGGAACCATCCGCAAGCTCAGGGCCTTAGCATCAATCGGTTTGCCCGCTGGCAAGTCACGTGTGGCGACGACCACCGGCAAACTCGCCTGACCCTGCACGACTTGCGGTGCCGGCATTGGAGCACGACGCGAGAGCGACCACGCGAAAATGCCAAGCAGCACGGCAAGTACGATCAGTGAAACAGCAAGGATGCGGGTAACGTTAGCCATGCTCGTCCTGGTTATTTCAAGCGGGAATAATGCCTAAAACAGGTTCTCCGGGTTCAGTTGCACCATTGCACTTGCAGTGAGACTCGCTGGCACCGGCAGCCCGATCAAAGGCAGCGGAGGCACCAGCGGCCGGCTCGCGTAGTTGTAGTTGAGCGCGACGTTCACGCATTGCATCGTTGCGTCGAAGCTGCAGCCTGCATACGTGGCGGTGCACGGAGCGCTGCCCGCGAGCCAGTTCACGAGACCCGTCGCCGTCGCGCAAGCCGCGCTCGCGCGCAGCGCGAGTGCGCCGGCTGCGCTCGATGCACCTGGCTGGTAGCGCAGCGCCGCCCGTGCGCCCTCCGATGCAGCCAACGTAAGCGATTGCTGCGCGACGAAGATCATGCTGTAGGTGACGATCGCGTAAAACACGAGGAAGAACACCGGAAACACCATGGCAAATTCCACCGCCATGGTGCCGCGCTGCGCCCGGCGCCGGGCGTTGGGCGGCTTGATATGCGTGACGGAACCGGCGACGGAATGCGGGTGGTCACGCCGGCAAGCGGGCGAGACGGGGCGCGCAGATTTAAAAGGAGTCATCGGGCGGCCTCCAGGACGTGCAGCGTCAGCTTTCCTATTGCGGACACCGCGAGCAACGCAGCGTACGGTGTTCCCCGGCGGCCTCCGACAATAAAGGTGTACCGGGATGATCGTCTGGTTCCGGTTCCGAATCGGGCGACGTCGTGACGACCGTTCAGATGATCATTTAAATTTGGTGAGGATTCCAATGTATATGGGGCGCTTGCACGCCTCTCTTTAATCACCGCTGACACAAGCAAATACAGCACATGCATGCCGGCGGCCAGACTGGCCACGATCCACAGCGTGGGTAATGCGTGAAAGCCGCACCATGCACCGAGCGTGGCGAACACCTTGACGTCGGCTGCCCCCATCAGGCCAATCAGATAGAACGGCAAGAGCGCAAGCAGCCCGGCCGTGAGACCAAGCGCGGCATCGGGCAGGTCGATATGAAATGGTGAATGGCCGCTGGCCGCAAGCACGCAAGCCACCGCCAGCCCCGCAATAACGAGCCAGTTGGGTATGCGGCGCAACCGGCAATCGAATAAAACGACCGCGAGTGCCCAGCCAATGAATAACGCTGCGTTAGTCATGAGATGGATTCGCTTCGACCAGGCAAACTAATCCCGTCTACCGCTCTTTCAAGCAGTCGATTGCAAAAGCCCGGCGTCACAACTGCGCGCAGCAGATCTCCTACGTGTGATTCGCATTAATGCAAACATTAATGCAAACAACGCGCAGGGAACCTGCTATACCGGCGAATAAGCCGGCATAGTCAACTAATTGCTAGCGAGAAGAATGTGTTGCCAGATGCCCGTCGCCGCGAAGCCCGTTGCGCTAGAGCGCAGCCACGATACCGGCAAACACGCTGGTCAACTTGGTCACGAGGCCGCCTACGGATATCAGGAGACCCGCCGTGATAAGGCCTGCAATAAGTGCGTATTCAACAGCGGTGACGCCGCGTTCGTCTTTGACAAAGCCTTTGATAAAATCAGACATGATGCTTTTCCTCGGATATTTTTAATGGCCATGTGGCAAATGATCCGGCATTTTTTTGGGGTCGCCGCCAACGGGTTCTCTCTTCCCCGCGGGCGTGGCGCCGCATGCCTGGATGCGCGTCATGGCGCGCGTTTTTCACTTGCCGTTTCTCTCAGGTTCTAGATGTGTAGTCGATGAAACCTCCAATCGGTCAGGATGATAAATGATGCATCCCTGAAACGATTTATAGCGGAACGTTATCTTGAAATCAACAGGTAACGCGCAATAACCTCATCAGTTGTTACCCTTAATCGATCAGCCGCGTGCCACAACAACACTTTGTACTCAAACACTTACCGCTATTCGTCATTTTTTGTCGAAATTAACCAAACGGTCCGACGGCTAACTGCCTGGTTAACGGAATCCATCGCATTAACTTTATTCATTTTCTATCTAGCGTGTACTCTCTAGTTCCATGAGCATTAACCGGGTTGCTTAGTGACATCCTAAATTGGCAATCGTTCGCACTACCTCTGAATGAATGCATCGCAGTGCCGCGAAAGACAGATGTTTGATGTGTGCGACTAGTCAAACGTTAAACGTCAAGTGCACAGTCGGGCGCACAGCCGGACAGGTAACGCGCCTGACACGTTACGCACGTTACGGCTTGAGGCGTAACGGTCTCAACCGCACGTTACGTTACGTGATGCCTCAACGCGGCGCCGCTCCGTTTCTCCCGTAACGTCAGACCACCGGCAAAGCCATGCCAGGCTTTATACCGTCCGGTCAACCCGCCGTTCAGGCCACGTTGCTCATCTTCCTTCATTCAAATGGCATGCGTCCTGCAATAAGACGATGGCAGTTCCAAAAGCAAAAAACCAAATACCATTCGAGGGCGTTATGAAGACCAATCAAATCCAAAGCGACGCATTGCGCGTCACCTTTCTCACTGCGGCGATCGCGACCATGCTGACCCTTGGCGCCTGCGGCGGCTCGGGCTCAACCAGCAAGCAATTAGGCAGTTCGGCATCCGGAGCGATACCGACCGTCGGCGATACCGGCGGTGCTACAGGTAGCGGATCAGGCGGCGCCGGTGACGGCAGCGGCGGCGCAAGCGTCACGGCCGGCGGCGGAGCAGGCGCAGGCGCAAGCGGCGGCACCGATGGCGGCGGCTCCGGCACGGGTACAGGTAGCGGCGCAGGCATTGTCGGCGGAGGCACAGGCTCTGGCGGAGGGACAGGTTCCGGCGGAGGGACGGTGGCTGGCGGCGGCACGGGTGGAGGAACGGGCGGCACCGGTGGCGGAAGTGGCGGCGGCACCGGTGGCGGCACCAGTGGCGGTACCGGCGGCGGAAGTGGCGGCGGAAGTGGCGGCGGCACGTCGGTCACGACCCCGGTTGCGGCCGTGGCCGGCGGAGCGGGCAATGTTGTATCGGCAGTGGGCAATGCAGTGACGGGCGTAGGCACGATAGTCGGCAACGCAAACATCCCCGGCGTTGGCTCCGGCACGACGCAGGCGGCGGGCGGCGTGGTCTCGCATCTCGGCGGCGCAGTCGATGCGCTGGGTAACGCCGTCTCGCAAGGGCTAGGCCAGATTGGTTCGAGCGCCAACCCCGTGGGCACCACGCTCGCCAGCACCGGCAACGTGGTTCAACAAGCGGGCGGTACCGTTAGCAGTGCCGGCGATCTCGTCACCAGCGTCGGCAGTGGCGCGCTTTCACCGCTTGCTCCGGTAACAACGCCGGTGGGCAGCGTGGTAGGCACCCTGGGCAACGCGGTCACGCAAGCCGGCGGTGCGCTCGGCACGACGCTTTCTACAGGCGCAGTCAGCCAGATCACGCAGCAGGTCAGCACGGCGATCACGCCGATCACGGCGTTGGCCGGCTCGCTCACGCAGACCGTCGGCTCCGCAACCGGTCTCGGTGCACCCGCCGACAACTTGGTCACCATGCTCGGCGGCGTATTGAAGTCGACGGGCGGAACGGTCGCATCGACGGGCGACAATCCCCTCACGACCGGTCTTGGCGGTGTTGTTTCGGCCACGGGTAGCACGCTTGCCTCAGCCGGCGGTCTTGTGAACGGTACACCGGGCACCAGTCCCCTCTCCCCGGTCACAGGCATTCTCTCAGGACTGACCGGTGGCTCGGGTGGGGCAAGTGGATCGAGTGCTCCTCTCGCTCCCGTCACGGGCCTTGTAGGCGGCTTGACGGGTGGCTTGACAGGCATCGGCGGCACGGGCGGCTCAGGCGGTGCGCTGGCTCCGGTCACGGGTCTTGTCGGAGGTGTGGCGAGCACGGTTGGCGGCCTTGGCGCAGCGCCCGGTGCAGCCGGTTCGCTGGCGCCTGTCGCAGGCCTGGTCAGCGGCTTGACGGGTGCTGTGGGCGGCGCAGGTGCGACATCAGGTTCAGGCCCGACCGCTCCTCTCGCAAGCCTGCTCGGTGGCTTGACGAACGCCGTGGGCGCTGTCGCTACCGGCGTGACGACACCCATCGCCGGCGTAGTCGGCGCCACCACGGGTGCGCTGACCGGCGCGACATCGGGTAGCTCGGCAGGTTCCGCTGGCGGCAACCCGCTGGCATCGGTGACGGGCCTCGTAGGCGGCTTGACAGGTAGCTTGGCGGGCGCGGCGTCAGGTACCGGTGCGGGCACGGGTGCAGCTAACCCGGTTGGCGGACTGCTCGCGTCGGTCACCGGAGCGGGCGTAGGCGTAGGTGCAGGCGTAGGTGCAGGGACCACGACGACGAAATCGCCGTCGAGCGGTGCAACGACCACCACCGGCGTGGGCGTTGGGTTGGGCCTCTCGAGCACCACGGGCGGCAGCGCGAGCAGCAGCTCGGCGGGCAACCCGCTGGGCGGCGTGACCTCGCTGCTGGGCGGCCTGCTCGGTACCCATAACAAGTGAAATAGACGCCACCGCAACGCTCGGGCCTCGGGACTTCTCGCCTGGAGCGATGTCCTGAGGCTCACCTGGTCCGTGAGCCGGACCACCCCAGGTTCGGGTTCACGGTTTGAAGCATCCTGTCGTCACGTCCTGGCGACGAGGAGGTCGGGTACCTAACCCCCTTAATGATCCTCTCAGTGTCCGGTAAGACCTCGTCTTCCCCGGCGCCGTTCCCGGCGCCGGCTTCTCATCCGGGCTCTCATCCGGACGGATATCGTTTTGATACGGACAAAGCCAAGGCAAGCGAAAAAAGAGAGGACAACCGATAAAACTAGCCATGACGCGCACGGATGATCGAGAATAGATTGAGAGAGTAACGAGTAAAGCCAAAGGTTATGGCTGCAAGGAGCCGTAATACTGAGGCATGCAGCACAAGCAGCACCCAGCATCAAACGATGACGAACGCAGCAGGACCTCGGGTCATGTCGATCCAGACTCCTCCGCAGTTCGCACGAAAAAAGCCAACGAGGGCCGTACCGTGAATATCAAAGAATGGAAATGGACGCTGCTGCTCGCGGCGGTGGCGGCGCATGCCGCCCAGGCACAGACCAGCGGACAGGTTGCGCGGCCCGCTCTGGCGGGTAATCCGCTCGACGCGTTGCCGCAAGTGAACGCGCCGCAAAAACCACCGGCCGTTACCGTCGATGTCCAGCCGCCAACCCCGCACATCCACGAATTGCTTGCGCGTCATCTGACGCCGCAAAAGATCGAGGTGGAAGGCGTAAAAGCCATTCCCTTCGATGAAGTCGCGCAACGCTTCACCGCGCTCGTAGGCAAGGACGTCACCATCGGCGAACTGATGGAGACGGCGAACGGCGTGACCGCGCTTTACAAGGAACGGGGTTACGCGCTCTCCTTCGCCTTCGTGCCCGCGCAGACCTTTGAAAACGGCGTCGTACGCATCACGGTAGTGGAGGGTTACGTCGCCAATATCAAGATCAAGGGCGATCCCGGCACTGCTGAAAAACGCATTCGCGCGATCGCTGACCGGATCCGCGCCGACCGGCCGTTGCGGCAGGAAACCTTCGAGCGTTACGTCAATGTGCTTGGACTCACGCCCGGTGTGAAAATCGCGGCGACCGTCGCGCCGCCGCAGACCACCGACGGCGCGACCACGCTCGAAATGGACGTCGAACGCAAGCCGTTCACTATTGCAACCGGCATCAACACGAATCAACCGGGCGTGCAGGGCATTATCACCGCGACGGAGAATGGCCTGCTTGGCCAGGGCGAGACGCTGGGTGTCTCCGCGCTGTTGCCTAAGGGCCGCAACGATCAAACCTATTTCGACGTCAACGGCTCATTGCCCATCGGCACCGACGGCTTCACCGTCAAGGCCGATGCATCGCACTACTATGGACATCCTGTCGATAACCCCGGCCTGCCCTTCTACGTCGAGCGCACCGTTGTCAATGACAAAGCAGGCTTGTCCGCGTCGTATCCATTCTTGTTGAGCAACTCGCGCAGCCTGATCGGCACGGTGGGCGCATACGCATCGCACGACGAGGACCGCTACAAGAACACCATCACGGGTGCGCAACTGGGCCAACGCTCGCAAGTGCGTGTGACGACGTTGCAACTCGACTACACCGGCGTGGACACAGGAACGGTCAGGCGCGCGAGCCTGAACGTGGCGAAAGCGTTCGATGTGCTTGGGGCGTCGAAGTCGGCGGACACCAACATTCCCGGAGTGGTCACGACCAACCCTGCGTCCCTCACGTTCGTGCGCACGGGCGCCACGGTTTCGCAGAGCAATGAATGGCCGTTCAAGATCGGCACGTCGATTGCAGCGACCGGGCAGTACAGCGCGGACTCCCTGCCCACTTCCGAGCAGATCGCGTTTGGCGGGCAGCGCTTCGCGCTCGGTTACGAGCCGGGAGAAGCATCGGGCGATTCGGGCTGGGCCGCGTCGGCGGAAATCAACCGGCCGTTTGCAATCGGCCTGGCGTTCATGAAAACCTTTACGCCCTATGTTTCCGTCGATACCGCCCACACCTATCTTCACGCCGCCGGTTCGAAACCGAGCCGTCTGGCGTCAGTAGGCGTGGGCTTTCGGATCTCCGATGCGAAGTACTACAGCCTGGATCTATCGCTGGCGAAACCGGTTGGCGACGCCCCGGTGGAAGGGAACGGATCGCGGAGTCCGCGCGTCAACGCGGCCTTTTCCTACCAATTCAATTGACATGGGAAAACCCTGATGAACACCCTGCCCGACTAGAGGGTTTGTACAAAACGCTCCCCATGCTTTGTCGTATTCTGTGCGGCACGCTGCGCCCTGCGGGGCCGGCAATAATGACAGCATGGTCAACATATCAAGAGACGTTTTACCTCAAGGAGGAAGCATGAGAGGACTTTCCCAGCGCGCGCACCGGCATGTCGGACGCATCCTGCTTGCCGGTGCACTACTCGCCTCGGCCGCAACAAGCATGGCGCAGGCCGCATCGCCCACGGGACTCTGGCAAACCATCGACGACAAGACCGGTCAGCCCAAGGCGCTTGTGCAAATTGTCCAGGACGGCGACGGCACGCTCACCGGCAAGATCCTCACCGGACTCGGCAGCAACGACGATCCGAACCGCCGCTGCACGGCCTGCACGGATTCACGCAAGGACCAGTTGATGAAAGGCATGACCATCATCGACGGCATGAAACCCGATGGCGACACATGGGACGGCGGCCAGATCCTCGACCCCGAGAACGGCAAGGTGTACAAATGCAAGATGCACCTGGACGAAGGCGGACAGAAACTCGTGGTGCGCGGATATATTGGCATATCGCTGCTCGGACGCTCGCAAACCTGGATTCGGCAACAGTAAGAACGCTGAGTCTGACTGAATGCGTGACGCAAAAGAAAACCCGGCTGGAGACTCAAGGTCTCCAGCCGGGTTTTTTGTACACGAGCGAGCGTCTCTCGAATTTCCTCCCGCTGGTCAAGCCGCGTGACGCACACCGCCGCGCACGTATTCAACCGGGCCGGCCGGGGTAACCGCAGCCGGCGGCACGAGCACTGGCCGCGCGTCGCCGTGCACTTCGGTAGTCCAAGTGGGATCGGTCGCAACCGCATGACCGCCGAATCCCTCAGGCAACTCCGTGGGCACCCGCATGCGCGAGGTCATCAACGAGTACAAACCTTCGCTCGCCAAACCGAACAGCTGCTGCATCACACGCGCGAGCACGCCGGAGTCATGCCATGCCTTGAAGCGCCGGTGACACGTCTGATACGACGGATATTTGCGCGGCAACGTTGACCATGAAGCCCCGCTGTACATCACCCAGAGTACGCCGTTGAGCACGGCGCGGGTGTTGGCAAGCGGACGTCCGCGCAGCTCGGAACGGGGACGCAACTCAGGCAGCAGCGGCGCCACCATTTGCCATTCTTCGTCGGACATATCACGGTAAGGCTTCATGGTTTTCTCCAATCACAAGTAAGTGATTAGAAGATACCGATCCGCCGGAAACCCCGGAATAAGACATGTCTTAATCTTGAAATACGGCTCGGAGCCTTACAGCAGTAAGCTCACGTCGAAATTATGAGTCTCGCATTGTCAACTCGACCGTTCGGCCAACGTTGCTCCGGGTCAGCGAACCTGGCTCACCAAACTCAGGTCAGCGATGTATCCACCAGCCGACGCTCCGACTCCAGATATTCCTTCGACTGCATTTCTGTAATCCGCGACACCGTGCGGGCAAACTCGTTGGCCATCGGCCCTTCCACGTACAGTTCTTCCGCAGGCACCGCGGCCGACATCAACAGCTTCACCTTGTGGTCATAGAACACATCGATCAGCCACGTAAACCGCCGCGCCTCCGATGCATTGCGTGGCGACATCTTCGGTACCTCGGAGAGAATCACCGCATGGAAGCGGCTCGCCAGTTCGAGGTAATCGTTCTGCGAACGCGGGCCGCCGCAGAGCGTGGCGAAGTCGAACCAGACCACGCCGTCGGCTTTGCGCAGCGCCTTGAGTTCGCGCTTCTCGATGCGCAGGAGCGGGCTTTCGTCCGGCACCGCGGCAAGCTTCGCGAAGTCGTCACGCAGCGCCTTGTCGGCGGCGGCGCCTAGCGGCGTGTGATATGCAGTCACTTGCGACAAGGTCCGCTTACGATAATCCGTGCCGGCATCGACATTGATCACGTCCAGCTTCGACTTGATCAGCTCAATAGCAGGCAGCAGCCGGTCGCGATGCAAACCATCGGGATACAACAAATCGGGATCGTAGTTCGACGTCATCACGAACTGCACGCCGGCGCCAAACAAGCGATCAAGCAGCCGATAAAGAATCATGGCGTCGGCAATATCCGAGATATGAAACTCGTCGAAACAGATCAACCGGTAGCGCTTCGCCACGCGTCGCGCGAGTTCATCTAGCGGATCGGCCGTGCCCTTCAACTCTTCCAGCTCGCGATGCACCTCGCGCATGAACTCGTGGAAGTGCAGGCGTGTCTTTCGCTGCACCGGCACGACCGCGAAGAAGCTGTCCATCAGGAAGCTCTTGCCGCGCCCCACGCCGCCCCACATGTAGACGCCACGCGGCAACTCCGGGTGCACGATCAGCTTCTTGAACGCATTCGAGCGGCGCGCCTTGTACGCGACCCACTCGTCGTAGCAACGCTGCAAGCGTTCGACCGCCGCCAGTTGGGCTGCGTCCGAATGGTAACCCCTCGTCTGCAGTTCGTTTTCGTAGTATTCGTTGACGTTCATGGTGCGAGGGACCGGGTGCCCTGAAATGGGCCATATAAGCCAAATGAGCCAAATGAGCCAAGGGAACAAAGGCCGTGGATAAAACAAAGGCGAGCGGGAAAACTCCCGCCCGCCTTCGTCCTGCTGCTCAAACTGTGCCGCGTGTTGCTACGTTCACATATTGAGCGCGCGTTTGTCGACGGCGAGCGCTGCTTCGCGCATCACTTCCGACAACGACGGGTGCGGATGGCAGATCCGGCCGATATCTTCCGATGCCGCCTTGAACTCCATCGCCACCACGGCTTCAGCAATCAGGTCCGACGCGTTCGCCGCAATGATGTGGCAACCGAGCAGCTCGTCGGTCTTCGCATCGGCGATCATCTTAACGAAACCATCTGCCTTGCCAATACCCAGCGCGCGGCCATTGGCCATCATCGGGAACTGGCCGGTCTTGATCTCGCGGCCTTCGGCCTTGAGCTGCTGTTCCGTCTTGCCGACCCACGCAATTTCCGGTTCGGTGTAGATCACCCACGGAATGCAGTTGTAGTCGATATGCGGTTTCTGACCGTCGATAATCTCAGCCACCAGCACGCCTTCATCCTCGGCCTTATGCGCGAGCATCGGGCCACGCACCACGTCGCCGATTGCATACACGTTCGGCACGCTGGTCGCGCAGTGGTCATTGACAGGAACAAAACCGCGTTCATCCGCCTTCAGGCCGATGGCTTCCAGACCGAGGTTATCGGTGTTCGGCACGCGGCCGATCGACACGATCAGGCGGTCAGCATCGAGCGTCTGCGCGTTGCCGTCCTTGTCCGTGTACGCCACCGAGACGCTCGAATCCGTCGTCTTCACTTCGCCGATCTTCACGCCGAGATGAATGTCCAGACCTTGCTTCTTGAATTGCTTCGCGGCTTCTTTCGCGAGCGAGTCATCGCATGCGCCGAGGAACGCGGGCAACGCTTCAAGCACGGTCACGTCCGCGCCCAAACGACGCCACACCGAACCCAGTTCCAGCCCGATCACGCCCGCGCCGATCACGGCGAGCTTCTTCGGCACGGCGTCGAACGACAGCGCACCTTCGTTATCCGCGACAATCTTGTTGTCGACCGGAATGCCCGGCAGATGGCGCGCCTTCGATCCCGTCGCGATGATCACGTTCTTCGCGGTCACGGTTTCGGTTTCTGCTTCGCCGCTCACTTCGATCTGCACGCCGGCGTCCGTCTTGCCGGTGAACTTGCCGTGACCCTTCAGCCACGTGATCTTGTTCTTGCGGAACAGGAACTCGATCCCCTTCGTCATCTTCTCGACAATGCCTTCCTTGCGGGCAAGCATCTTTGCGAGGTCGAGCTTCACGTCACCCACATTGATGCCGTGATCGCCGAGGTGATGCAAAACGTTTTCGAATTCTTCCGACGATGCCAGCAATGCCTTCGACGGAATGCAGCCCACGTTCAGGCACGTGCCGCCGAGCTTCAGGTTACCGGCCGGGTTCTTCCAGCTTTCAATACACGCAACCGACTTGCCAAGTTGCGCTGCGCGAATCGCCGCGATGTAACCGCCAGGGCCTGCACCAATCACGACGACATCAAATTCTTTGGACATGACTATCCTTCTCTTGTTGGATACACGACGCGCCGGGCCTACCGAACGCGCCATGAGTCCCAAATAAGGTTTTACTGCCAGATTTAAAGGGCCAACAACGGCTTAGATGTCCAGCAGCAAGCGAGACGGATCTTCCAGCGCATCCTTCATCGCGACCAGCGACAACACCGCTTCGCGGCCGTCGATGATCCGATGGTCGTAAGACAGCGCCAGGTAGTTCATCGGACGAATCACGATCTGGCCGTTCTCGACCACTGCGCGTTCCTTCGTTGCGTGCACGCCCAGGATGGCCGACTGCGGCGGGTTGATAATCGGTGTGGACAACATGGAACCGAACACGCCGCCGTTAGAGATCGAGAACGTGCCGCCGGTCATTTCTTCGATCGACAGCTTGCCGTCGCGCGCTTTCACGCCGTACTCAGCAATCTTCTTCTCGATGTCAGCCAGGCTCAATTGATCCGCATTGCGAACGATCGGCACCACGAGACCACGCGGCGAACCGACCGCAATACCGATATCGAAGTAGCCGTGATAAACGATGTCGTTACCGTCGATCGACGCATTGACCAACGGGTACTTCTTCAGCGCATGGACGGCAGCCTTCACGAAGAACGACATGAAGCCGAGCTTCACACCATGTTCCTTCTCGAACTTGTCCTTGTACTTGTTACGCAGGTCCATCACCGGCGCCATGTTCACTTCGTTGAACGTGGTCAGGATGGCGTTGGTTTGCTGCGACTCGAGCAGACGTTCGGCGATACGTGCGCGCAGACGCGACATCGGCACGCGTTGTTCCGGACGATCCTTCAGCCATTGGTCGGCACCCGGCGCCTTCACGTCCGGCAGGGACGGGCGTGCGGCCTTGGCAGGCGCGGCAGCCTTTGCAGCAGGCGCCGCCACAGCAGCGGAAACAGCCGGCGCACCTTGAGGCGCAGCCAGTGCATCGCCCTTCGTGATACGGCCATCGCGGCCCGAACCCGAAACCTGGTCGCTCGAGACGTTCTTCTCAGCCAGGATCTTCGCAGCCGAAGGCGAAGCCGAGGTGTTCGAAGCCGAAGCGCTGGCCGTTGCCGTTGCAGCTTCCTGTTGCGGTTGCGCGGCCGGTGCCGGCTGCACTTCAGCAGCGCCTGCAGCGGCGGCAACGGGCGCTGCGCCCGCTTTCGCTTCCGTATCGATCGTCGCGATCAATTCTTCGGCCGTGACTATATCGCCGTCATGCTTGATCACTTGCGCCAGCACGCCTGCAGCCGGTGCCGGCACTTCCAGCACGACTTTATCCGTTTCCACTTCAACGAGAATTTCGTCGATGGCAACTGCTTCGCCCGGCTTTTTCTTCCACGTCAGCAAAGTGCCTTCGGACACGGACTCTGAAAGCTGGGGAACCTTGACTTCTACGATAGACATTATGTTTTTTCCTGAATGTATCTGGGTACAACGTCAATTCTTGAGGAGTTCGACGCCGTCAATTCTTGGGTGACCGAAACGTGCAAATGCCGCGCGCGCCTAACTAACGTCGAGCGCTGCGTCTGCATTTCACGTTCAAAATCGAAACTCGAATCACAGGACAGCGCATGAAAAACCGGGGAGCCGCCAACAGCGGCACTCCCCGGTCAAACCGCTTACTTCGAGATCGTCTGCGCGCCCTTCAACCGGCCAAACGCGCCTTCGATCAGCGCCTTCAGCTGCTCGTAGTGCTTCGCGTAGTAGCCGACTGCCGGGGATGCCGATGCCGGACGGCCGCTGTAAGCCAGCTTCTGTCCTTCACGCATGCCTTCACGCAGGTGGTGCTCGACGTAGAACCAGGCGCCCTGGTTCTGCGGCTCGTCCTGTGCCCAGACCACTTCGTTCGCGTTTTCGTATTTCTTGATTTCCGCGTCGAATTGCTTGTGAGCGAACGGATACAACTGTTCGATACGGATGATCGCGATGTCGTTCGCCTTCGCTTCGCGACGATGCGCCACGAGGTCGTAATACACGCGACCTGAACACACGATCACGCGCTTGACCTTCTTCGGCTCGATCGTGCCATCCACTTCGCCGATGATCGGCTGGAACGAGCCCTTCGCCAGTTCCGACAGATCCGACACCGCTTCCTTGTGACGCAGCAGCGACTTCGGCGTAGCGACGATCAGCGGCTTCCTGAACAAGCGGATCATCTGACGGCGCAACAGATGGAAAATCTGCGCCGGCGTGGTCGGCTGGACCACTTGCATGTTGTGATCCGCGCACAGTTGCAGGAACCGTTCGATACGCGCCGACGAGTGCTCCGGACCTTGCCCTTCATACCCGTGCGGCAGCAGCATGGTGAGACCGGAAACGCGGCCCCACTTCACTTCGCCCGACGAGATGAACTGGTCGATCACCACTTGCGCGCCGTTCACGAAGTCGCCGAATTGCGCTTCCCACGCGACGAGCGTGTTCGGTTCCGCGGTCGAATAACCGTACTCGAAACCGAGCACTGCTTCTTCCGACAACACCGAGTCGATCACCGTAAACTTCGCCTGACCTTCAGCGATGTTCTGCAGCGGAATGTACGTACCGTCGTTCCAGCGCTCGCGGTTCTGGTCGTGCAGCACAGCGTGACGGTGCGTGAACGTGCCACGGCCTGAATCCTGGCCCGTGAGACGCACGGCGTAACCCGATGCCACCAGCGACGCGTAAGCCAGATGCTCGCCCATGCCCCAGTCGAGCTTCGCTTCACCACGGCCCATCGCGCGGCGATCATTGATCACGCGCTCGACCAGCGGATGCACCTTGAAGTTATCGGGAACAGTGGTGATGCGTTCAGCGAGACGCTTCAGTTCTGCCAGCGGCACGGCTGTGTCGGCGGCGTCGGTCCACTTGCGGTTCAGGAACGGCACCCAGTCCACCGCGTACTTGCTCTTGTAGTTCGAGAGCACCGGGTCGACCGTGTGATGACCGTCGTCCATTGCCTGGCGGTACGCCTTCACGTAACCATCGCCGTCTTCTGCCGTGATTACGCCTTGCTGCACGAGCTTTTCAGCGTACAGCGCGCGCGTACCCGGATGTTTCGCGATGGTCTTGTACATCAGCGGCTGCGTGACAGCCGGCGTGTCCTGCTCGTTGTGACCCAACTTGCGGAAACAGATGATGTCGACAACCACGTCCTTGTGGAACTGCATGCGGAAATCGATAGCCAGCTGCGTGCACAGCACGACCGCTTCCGGATCGTCGCCGTTCACGTGCAGCACCGGCGCTTCGATCATCTTCGCCACGTCCGAGCAATACAGCGTCGAGCGCGCATCGCGCGGGTCGGACGTCGTAAAACCGATCTGGTTGTTGATGACGATATGCAGCGTGCCGTGCGTGCCGTAACCGCGCGTTTGCGCGAGGTTCAGCGTTTCCATCACCACGCCCTGACCGGCAAACGCCGCGTCG
The DNA here is from genome assembly GCF_000729995.1 of Caballeronia sordidicola. GTDB lineage: Bacteria > Pseudomonadota > Gammaproteobacteria > Burkholderiales > Burkholderiaceae > Caballeronia > Caballeronia sordidicola_A. Next base: position 14,711 of record NZ_JNFG01000013.1, read on the forward strand.
CCGTGAATCTGGACCGGCAGCACTTGCAGGCCGTCGATGTCGCCGCGACGATCCATCCGTGCCTTCGCCGACCCTTCGACCACCGGGTTCACGATTTCAAGGTGCGACGGGTTGAACGCGAGCGACAAGTGCACCGGACCGCCGTCGGTCGATACGTCCGACGAGAAACCCTTGTGATACTTCACGTCACCGGCCGGCAGGTCATCGACGTGCTTGCCTTCGAATTCGGCGAACAGGTCAGCCGGCATCTTGCCCAGCGTGTTCACGAGAACGTTCAGACGTCCGCGGTGAGCCATGCCGATGATGATTTCCTGCACGCCTGCCGCGCCCGCGTGGCGCACGACTTCGTCCATCGACGCGATGAAGCTTTCGCCGCCTTCCAGCGAGAAGCGCTTCTGGCCGACATATTTCGTATGCAAGAAACGCTCGAGCCCTTCGGACGCCGTCAGGCGCTGAAGAATGTGCTTTTTCTTGTCAGGGGAGAAATTTGGGGTGGAGCGGATTGATTCGAGCTTCTCTTTCCACCAGCGCTTCTGTTCCGGATCGCTGATGTACATGAATTCGGCGCCGATCGTGCCGCAGTACGTATCACGCAATGCCTTGACGATCTCGCGCAGCGATGCCTGTTCGAAGCCGAAATACAGGTTCTGTGCATGGAACGTCTGGTCCATGTCGGCTTCGGTGAAGTCGTAGAACGCGGGTTCGAGCTCAGGAATGGCCGGGCGCTCGCGGCGCTTCAGCGGATCGAGGTTGGCCCATTGGGAGCCGAGGAAACGGTAAGCGCCAATCAGCGACTGGACGTAGACCTGCTTGCGCGCGGTCGCCAGATCACCCGTGCTCTCGCGCGGCACGAAGCCGTTCGATTTCGCGCGTTGCGCGAATGATTCGACGATCGGGCCGTGGGCCACGTCGTTGTGATTCGTCCCATCCGATGCAGGCACGTTCTGCAACGCATCGAAATAGGTACGCCAGGTCTCGGGCACTGACGCGGGATTATCGAGATATGCCTCGTACTGTTCTTCGACATACGGGGCATTACCGCCGAACAAATAAGAGTTCAGCTGGGGATTCTTCATCATTTTTACGCTCACCTTTCTTCGAGTTTCTCGAGAAATAGCGGGTTACTCAACCTTCCGCAACACGGCCTGACCGTTTAGCGGATTGCGCGAATCAAGTCTGCTTGGAAGGACCTAAAACTGGCAATACTTTCTCTAGCATAGCACAGATCAATGCGTCGACGGGCCGATGGTCGCACCCGAAGTGCTTATGCAGCGGGCTTTCGAGGACCTTTCGCGAATAAGGGACGCATCTGGCGCAGCGTTTTACACCAACGAAAAAGCCGCCCGAAGGCGGCTTTTTCAACATGCTGACTCGCGTGAATCAGTCCACTGCGCCCTTACGGCTGGCGCTGCGACGCTCGTGTTCCTTCAGGTAACGCTTACGCAGACGGATGGATTGCGGCGTAACTTCGACCAGTTCGTCATCGTCGATAAATTCAACCGCATATTCCAGCGACATCTGGATCGGCGGCACGAGGCGCACCGCTTCGTCCGTTCCCGACGAACGCACGTTGGTCAGTTGCTTGCCCTTGATCGGATTCACGACCAGGTCGTTGTCACGGCTGTGAATGCCGATGATCATGCCTTCGTACAGCGCGTCCCCCGGCGACACGAACATGCGGCCGCGATCCTGCAGCTTCCACAATGCATACGCGACAGCCGCGCCGTCGTCCTGCGAAATCAGCACGCCGTTACGACGTTCACCCACACCGCCTTCCTTCACCGGCTGATACGAGTCAAACGTGTGGCTCATCAGGCCCGTGCCGCGCGTGAGCGTCAGGAATTCCGACTGGAAGCCGATCAGGCCACGTGCCGAAATACGATACTCAAGACGCGTACGGCCACGGCCGTCCGACGCCATGTCGAGCATTTCGCCCTTGCGGCGGCCCAGCTCTTCCATCACGCCGCCCTGGTTTGCATCTTCCATGTCGACGGTCAGGTTTTCGTACGGCTCGTGCTTCACGCCATCGACTTCCGTCATCACCACGCGCGGACGCGACACGGCGAGTTCGTAGCCTTCACGACGCATGTTTTCCACAAGAATGGTCAGGTGCAGTTCACCACGGCCCATCACTTCAAACGTGGTTTCGTCGCCGGTTTCATTCACGCGCAACGCCACGTTGTGGTTCAGTTCCTTGAACAGGCGGTCGCGGATCTGACGGCTCGTGACGAACTTGCCTTCGCGTCCAGCCAGCGGCGACGAGTTCACCAGGAAGTTCATGGTCAGCGTGGGTTCGTCCACGGTGATCATGGGCAGCGCTTCCGGAGTGTCAATAGCGCAAATGGTCACGCCAATACCAATTTCTTCAATACCGTTGATCAGCACGATGTCGCCGGCTTCCGCCTCTTCCACCTGCACGCGCTCCAGACCCTTGAACGACAGAACCTGGTTGATCTTGCGATTCAGGATCGCGCCGTCAGGACCCGTACGCACAGCGACGGCCATGCCCGGCTTGATACGGCCACGCGTGATCCGGCCAATGCCGATACGGCCGACGTACGACGAAAAGTCGAGCGACGTGATCTGCAACTGCAACGGTGCTTCCGGATCAGCCGGGCGAACCGGAACGTGTTCCAGCACGGCGTCGAACAGGGGACGCATGTCGCCTTCACGCACGTCCGGGTTCAGACCTGCATAACCGTTCAGGCCCGACGCGTACACGATCGGGAAATCGAGTTGTTCTTCAGAAGCGCCCAGCTTGTCGAACAGGTCGAACGTCTGGTTGATCACCCAGTCGATACGCGCGCCCGGCCGGTCAACCTTGTTGATCACCACAATAGGCTTCAGTCCCAGCGCCAGCGCCTTCTTCGTCACAAAGCGTGTTTGCGGCATCGGGCCTTCAACGGCGTCCACCAGCAGCAGCACGGAGTCAACCATCGACAGCACGCGCTCCACTTCGCCGCCGAAGTCGGCGTGTCCGGGGGTGTCCACGATGTTGATGTGCGTGCCTTCGTACTCGACCGCGCAGTTCTTCGAAAGGATCGTAATGCCACGTTCCTTTTCGATGTCGTTCGAATCCATCACGCGCTCGACAACAGCCTGGTTCTCTCGGAACGTGGCCGTCTGGCGGAGCAATTGGTCGACGAGCGTAGTTTTGCCGTGGTCGACGTGGGCGATGATGGCGATATTGCGGAGGGCGCGAGTCATAGGAGGCTGAGGAGCTTGTACTTACAGTTGAGCGCCGTGGGTGGGTGCAAGCAGCAGGCCGCGGGGTCAAATCAAAGAGCCCACTTAAAAAGTCGACTCAGAAAAAAACCTCCACGCCCCCCGCACTCGGCGCGATGGGAACCCGAGAGTGTAACACGCGGACGTGTCCTCTTCCTTCCCATCGTGCAATAGGACATAACCCGGAAGGGCTTTCCTATTTCAAGACAGTCGAAAACCGGTGTCAACGGCCTCCTTCGGGCCTCAGCAAGCCTCGCGTCAATCTCAAAATAACAACACCGTCATTAGCGAAGAACAAATTAAGGAGATTCTTAACATGTTTGCCGAAGTACTTGTCGCGTCAACTATGTGATTCTATAATGTTGCATAGTCAATTATTGCAAGCGCACGAGAATCCATGAGCGACACCCCCCAGCCGATCCCCGAGATTGCGAGCTACGAACTCAGCGAAAGCGTGGGTTACCTGCTTAGCCGTGTCCGCTCGACTTTGTGGAACAACGTCACGCAACTCACGATGGCCGATCTCGGCATCACCAGCACGCAAGCCAGCATCATGTTCATGCTGGCAAGCGGCCGGAGTCTCGCCGCAGCAGATCTTGCCCGCGAATATGGGATCGACGCGAGCGCCGTGACGCGCCTGATCGACCGCCTGGAAAAGCGCGGACTCATTACGCGCTTGCGCAGCGAGGAAGACCGGCGGGTTGTCCGCCTGGCGCTGACTGAGGAAGGCCGCACGCTTGCCGCGCAGATTCCGGCTATTTTCACGAAGGTGCTCGACAAGCTGCTCAGCGGATTTACGCCGGAGGAAGTAGGCTTCCTGAAAAGTATGCTGCGACGAATGCTGTTGAATTCGGGCGACCCCGCGTCTGCAGCAATGCTCGGTATGCAGGAAAAATCCGCTACTAAATCCTCCTTTTGATGACACATCGCGCAACGCTAAATGATGCCCGTGCAATGACAGCACTTCCCGTTGCGCGAACGGCATCGTAATAAAAATGAAAGAAATTAGTTGCAGCGTCCATCTTTACACTTCCTATCAAAGAGCCGAGCGATGAAACTTTTTTATTCATCCGCGCCCGTGGCTGCGCGCAGCGCCCTGACTGCCGCCGTGGCAGCGTTCGCGCTGGCAGGTTGCGCGAACTACGCCGGCATCAAAAGCGACAAGCAAATCGCCCAGCCGCAAAGCGACGCGCTGCAAGCTACGCAAAGCCTGCCGTCGCAAGACGGCCAGTGGCCGTCGCTCGACTGGGCCAAGCAGTTCGGCGATCCGCAACTTCCGCAATTGATCGACGAAGCGCTGGCCGGAAGCCCGACGATTGCGCAGGCGCAGGCGCGCATTGCGAAGGCGTCGTCGTATATCGAGTCGTCGCGTTCCGCGCTTTACCCGAAGGTGAACGGCTCGTATTCATGGTCGCGCGAACTGTACTCCAGCAATGCGCTCTACCCGCCTCCGTATGGCGGCTCGTGGTATAGCGAAAACAATGCGCTCGTGAGCGCGTCGTGGGATCTCGACCTGTGGGGCAAGAATCGCTCACGCCTGGATCAGGCGGTCTCGCAGCAGAAGGCCGCCGAGGCCGACATGCAGCAGGCGCGTGTGACGCTGGCCGCGTCTGTGGCGCAGACCTATAACCAGCTCGCCCTGCTCTACGCACTGCGCGACGTGGCCCAGCGCGAGATAGCGAACCGGACGGACATCGGACGGATCACGAACGGCCGCGTGCTGGCGGGGCTCGACACGAACGTGGAAAGCCGCACTGCCGAAGGCAATATCGCGACGAGCCAGACGAACCTGTCCGAACTCGACGGCCAGATCACGACCACGCGTTATCAGTTGGGCGCGTTGCTCGGCCAGGGTCCGGATCGCGGCTTGAAGATCGCCACGCCGGTGCTCAATACGAAGATCGAAGTCAGGCTGCCTGACAACGTGCCCGCGGACCTGATTTCGCGCCGTCCGGATATTGTCGCGGCCCGCTGGCAAGTGGAAGCGGCGACATCGAATGTCAAGGAAGCGAAGGCTGAGTTTTTCCCCGATATCAATTTGTCGGCGGCGGCAGGTTTCGATGCGTTCGGATGGAGCCGCTTTCTGAACTTCAGCAGCCGTCAGTTCGACGCGGGGCCGGCCATACACTTGCCGATCTTCGATGCCGGCGCATTACGCTCGCAGTTGAAGGGCCGTTACGCGGACTTTGACCTGGACGTAGCCAACTACAACCAAACCCTGATCAACGCGCTCAACGACGTCGCCACGCAGATCGCATCGATCCGTTCGGTCGATCAGCAAGCGAGCGATGCCGCGCGCGCCCTCGATGCCTCAACGCATGCGTACCAGCTCGCCGTGATTCGCTACAAAGCGGGTTTATCGCAGCAACTGCAGGTGCTCACCGCCGATCAGAACCGGTTGGCGAACGAGCAGACCGTGACGAATCTGCGCATGAAGCGCCGTGACCTGCAGCTGGGTCTCATCAAGGCGCTGGGCGGAGGATTCGACGCCGCGGAGTCCAACCTCGCCATCGACGGCACGTTGAAGGACGCGTCGAAGAGCGCACCGGCGCAGACCGCGTCGGCTGCGTCCAAGACAGCCAACTGAATCGACTAGCAGCAACCCAAGACAGAGCATACGGAGCCATTCATGAGCGACCCTCAACAAAACGCCGCAGCCGCGCCGGCGCCCAAGACCAGCAACACCAAGCGCCGGGTGCTGATGAGCCTGATCGTGCTGGTCGTGATCATCGCGGCTATCGCTTACGGGCTGTACTACTTCCTGATCGCGCGTTTCCACGAAAGCACGGATGACGCCTACGTGAACGGCAACATTGTGCAGATCACGCCACAAGTGGTCGGCACGGTGATCTCGGTGAACGCCGACGACACGCAAACCGTGAAGATGGGCGACCCGCTCGTCGTGCTCGATCCCGCCGACTCCAAGGTCGCGTTGGATTCTGCCGAAGCGAATCTCGCGCAGACGGTGCGCCAGGTCCGCACGCTGTTCGTCAACGACAACCAGTACGCGGCGCAAGTCGCGCTGCGTCAGTCGGATCTCTCGCGTGCACAGGACGACTTGCGTCGCCGCATGATGATTGCGCAGACGGGCGCGGTCTCGGGCGAAGAAATTTCGCACGCCAAGGACGCTGTGCGCGGCGCGCAAGCGTCGCTCAACGCGGCCCAGCAGGAATTGCAGTCGAACCGTTCGCTGACGTCGAACACGACTATCGCCAGCCATCCGAACGTGCTCGCCGCCGCCGCGAAGGTCCGTGATTCGTACATCAACTACGCCCGCAACACCATGCCGGCGCCGGTGACGGGTTATGTCGCGAAGCGTTCGGTGCAGGTCGGCCAGCGCGTCTCGCCGGGTAATCCGCTGATGGCGATCGTCCCGCTGAACGGCGTCTGGATCGATGCCAACTTCAAGGAAGTGCAGCTCACGCATATGCGCATTGGCCAGCCGGTTGAACTCACCGCGGACGTGTACGGCTCCGGTGTAGTGTTTCACGGCAAGGTAATCGGCTTTTCGGCGGGCACGGGTTCGGCGTTCTCGCTGCTGCCGGCGCAAAACGCAACCGGCAACTGGATCAAGGTCGTGCAACGTCTGCCGGTGCGGATCGCGCTCGATCCGCAGGAACTCGAGAAACATCCGCTGCGCATCGGTTTGTCGATGAACGTGGACGTGACGATCAAGGACGAGAACGGCGGCCAACTCGGTGCCGCGCCGAACACCGTGTACCAGACGGACGTGTTCGCCAAGTACGGTGATCAGGCCGATGCCGAAATCGCCCGCATTATCGAAGCGAACGAAGGCGCGTCGGGTCCGGGTACGGGTGCGGGCAACGCACAGAAGACGTCGAAGGACAGCGTGCAGCCGGCGACGAAGCAAGATCTCGCCAAGCTGATGTAAGCGCTAGAACACCGGAACCGTCATATGTCTCAACCAAACGCCGCTCATGCGCCGCTAGAGGGCGCGAAACTCGTGATCGGTACGATCGCGGTTTCGCTCGCGGTGTTCATGAACGTGCTCGATACGTCGATTGCCAACGTGTCCATTCCGTCGATCTCCGGTGACCTCGGGGTATCGTCGGATCAGGGCACGTGGGTGATCACGTCGTTCGCGGTCGCCAATGCAATCTCGGTGCCGCTGACCGGCTGGCTCACGCAGCGTTTCGGACAGGTGCGCCTGTTCATGACGTCCATCGTGCTGTTCGTGATCGCTTCGTGGCTGTGTGGACTCGCGCCGACCCTGCCCTTCCTGCTCGCCGCGCGCGTGTTGCAGGGCGCGGTCGCCGGGCCGATGATCCCGCTGTCGCAGACCCTGCTGCTCGCGAGTTATCCAAGAGCGAAGGCGCCCATGGCGCTGTCCATGTGGTCGATGACCACGCTGATCGCACCGGTCGCCGGGCCAATCCTCGGCGGCTGGATTTCGGACAACATCTCCTGGCCGTGGATTTTCTACGTCAACATACCGGTGGGTTTCGTCGCGGCCATTGCCACGTTCGTGATCTTCCGTGACCGGGATTCGGTGATCCGGAAGGCGCCTATCGATACTGTAGGTCTCGGGCTGCTCGTGATATGGGTCGGCTCGCTGCAGATCATGCTCGACAAGGGCAAGGATCTCGACTGGTTCAGTTCCACCACCATTGTGGTGTTGACGCTGATCGCCGTGATCGCGCTGGCGTTTTTTATCGTGTGGGAATTGACGGCGGAACATCCGGTCGTCGACTTGTCACTCTTCAAGCTGCGCAATTTCACGGGCGGGACGGTCGCGCTCGCAATCGGTTATGGGCTGTACTTCGGCAATCTCGTGCTGTTGCCGCTTTGGTTGCAGACTGACATTGGCTACACCGCGACCAACGCAGGCCTCGTACTTGCGCCAGTCGGACTGTTCGCGGTCTTGCTCTCGCCGGTGGTCGGCAAGTTCCTGCCGCGCATCGATCCACGCAAGATCGCGACCGTTGCGTTCCTCGTCTTCGCGCTCGTGTTCTGGATGCGCTCACGCTATACCACCGGCGTCGATACTTTCTCGCTGATGCTGCCCACGGTGATCCAGGGTATCGGCATGGCCGGATTCTTCATTCCGCTCGTGTCCATCACGCTGTCGGGATTGCCGGGAAGCCGGATTCCAGCGGCATCGGGGTTGTCGAACTTCGTGCGGATCATGTGCGGGGGTATCGGGACGTCGATCTTTTCGACGGCCTGGGACCATCGGTCGAATATTCATCACGCGCAACTCATGGAGCAGGCCAATGCGTATAACCCGAACTTCACTGCTTCCATGCAGCAGTTCGGTGCGGCAGGCTTCAACCAGTCGCAGGGTTATGGGCTCTTCAACAGCATGGCCACGCAGCAGGCCGCGCAGTTGGGCGTGAATGATTTGTTTTATATCTCGGCGGGGATATTCGTCGCGCTGATCGCGCTGATCTGGATCACGAAACCGGAGAGATCCGGCGGTGGAGATTCAGCGGCCGCGGCTTCGGCGGCACATTGAAGCTCGGTTGATAGTTGATAAGCAAACGCCACGAAATTTCGTGGCGTTTTTTTGTTCCTTCGATGGCCCTTATTCAAGCCGCCGATACCACCAGCCGGTCCGGCGCCAACACACCTTCGCCCGCTCGCGCGACGCCGAGCAAACGCTGGTCTTCAAGTGCATAGACACGCACGCGGTCAGCCACAGCCGGCGCATCCGCAATGTCGGACAACTTCAGCCGCTGGCCTTGTGCGAAACGACGCGTGGCATCGGCGTCGAGATGAACGGCTGGAAACGTGGACAGCAACGCATCTACTGGTTGCAGCCAGCTATCACGTGTGTCTGGCGTGGCTTCTGCCAGCGCGTCGAGCGTGACCGCGTGTTCGAGCGTCAATGCGCCGACGCCGGTTCGCCGCAGCGCAACCAGATGCGCGCCACATCCCAGCATCTCGCCGATGTCCTCAGCAAGCGTTCGCACGTAAGTACCCTTGCTGCACGTCACGCGAAACGTCACGTCCGGCAACGCACACGCGATCAAATCGAGCGCATGAATGGTGACGTTGCGCGCTTCGCGCTCGACCGTCTGCCCGGCACGCGCGTACTCGTACAACGGCTTGCCGTCGCGCTTGAGCGCGGAATACATCGGCGGAATTTGCGCGATGTCGCCGCGAAACTGAGCCATGGCAGCGTGAATGGCCGCTTCGTCACAGGTCACATCACGGGTTTGAAGTGCTTCGCCTTCGGCATCCCCGGTGGTCGTGCGCACGCCGAGACGCATGGTCGCTTCGTAGGTTTTATCGGCTTCAAGCAAATCCTGCGAAAACTTGGTCGCTTCGCCGAAACACAACGGCAGCAGCCCCGTCGCGAGCGGATCAAGCGTGCCGGTATGCCCGGCTTTCTTCGCCAGATAGATTTTCTTGGCGCGAATCAGCGCGTCGTTACTCGACAGTCCGAGCGGCTTGTCGAGCAGCAACACGCCATCCAGCATACGACGCGGAATCTTCGGGCGGGTAGAACCGTTCATCGATCAGGCGCCCTTCTCGTCGTCTTTGTTTTCTTCTTCGTCTTTGCTTTCTTCTTCGTCTTTGCTTTCTTCGTCGTCACCGGCTTCCGGTTCTTCGTCATCCAACGCACGCGTGGAATTCGCTTCATCGATCAGCTTCGACATCTCCACCGCCCGCACCACGGTCTGGTCGTAGTGAAAATGCAGAGTCGGCACGGTATGGATATGCAAACGCTTGAACAGCAGGTTATGCAAATGCCCCGCGGCGTGGTTCAACCCGGCTTCCGTTTCCTTCGGATCGCCGGTCAGCGTCGTGAAATACACCTTCGCGTGAGCGTAATCGGGCGTCAGTTCGACGCTCTGAAACGTCACCATGCCGATACGCGGATCTTTGACATCGCGCACCAGCGCGGAGAGATCGCGCTGGATCTGATCCGCGATCTGCACATTGCGGTTGGGTGAAGTACGTTTCTTGGCCATGATGTTTCCGTTAATTTGTATGCGCCGGACTCAATGAGGGGCGATCGACAACCCTCGCCCCGGCAAATAAAAAGGGCGGAGCGGGCGTGAAGCCCCCTCCGCCCTCGAGTCCAGCGGTCAATCTTTTATAGCGTACGCGCGACTTCCGTCACTTCGAAGATCTCGAACTGGTCACCTTCGACCATGTCGTTGTAGTTCTTCAGCGAAATACCGCACTCGAAGCCCTGACGCACTTCCTTCGCATCGTCCTTGAAGCGCTTGAGCGAATCGATCTCGCCCGTGTGAACGACCACGTTGTTGCGCAACACGCGAACCATGGAGCTCCGCTTGACGACGCCGTCGGTGACCATACAACCCGCAATCGCGCCGATCTTCGGTACACGAATGATCTGCCGAACTTCCATCATGCCGGTGACCACTTCGCGCTTCTCCGGCGCCAGCATGCCCGACATGGCTGCCTTCACTTCATCTACAGCGTCATAGATGATGTTGTAGTAGCGAATGTCGATACCGTTCGACTCCGCCACCTTGCGCGCCTGAGCATCCGCACGCGTGTTGAAGCCGATGATGACCGCCTTCGATGCCGTTGCCAAATTGACGTCCGACTCGCTGATCGCGCCGACCGCGCTGTGCACGATCTGCACGCGCACTTCGTTGGTCGACAGCTTGACCAGCGACTGCACCAGCGCTTCCTGCGAACCTTGCACGTCGGCCTTGACGATCAACGGCAGGTTCTGCACGTTGCCTTCCGTCATGGACTCGAGCATGTTTTCGAGCTTCGCTGCCTGCTGCTTTGCGAGCTTGACGTCGCGGAACTTGCCTTGACGGAACAGGGCGATTTCACGCGCCTTGCGTTCGTCCGGCAGGACCATGACTTCTTCACCAGCACCCGGCACTTCCGACAAACCTTGAATCTCGACCGGAATCGACGGACCTGCCGACTTGATCGGCTTGCCGGTTTCGTCGAGCATGGCCCGCACGCGACCAAAGGCCGAACCCGCCAGCACGATGTCACCGCGATTCAACGTACCCGACGTCACCAGGATGGTCGCAACCGGACCCTTACCCTTGTCGAGTTTCGCTTCGATCACGAGACCCTTCGCAGGTGCATCAATAGGCGCCTTCAGCTCCATCACTTCAGCTTGCAGCAACAGGTTTTCCAGCAAGCTTTCGATGCCAACACCGGTTTTCGCCGACACTTCGATGAACGGCGAATCACCACCGTACTCTTCCGGCACGACGCCTTCAGCGACCAGTTCCTGCTTCACGCGCTCAGGAGCAGCACCCGGCTTGTCGATCTTGTTGATCGCCACGACGATGGGCACGCCACCCGCCTTCGCGTGAGCGATGGCTTCCTTCGTTTGCGGCATCACGCCGTCGTCGGCTGCGACCACCAGAATCACGATGTCCGTTGCCTTTGCACCGCGGGCACGCATGGCCGTGAAGGCCTCGTGACCAGGCGTGTCCAGGAACGTAATGACGCCGCGCGGCGTTTCCACGTGGTATGCACCAATGTGCTGCGTAATCCCGCCCGCTTCGCCCGAAGCAACCTTTGCACGGCGAATGTAATCGAGCAGCGAGGTCTTGCCGTGGTCGACGTGACCCATGACCGTGACCACCGGCGGACGCGGCAGGCGTTCGCCCACTTCTTCCTGCGTTTCGCCTTCGGAGAGCAACGCTTCCGGATCGTCCAGCTTGGCTGCAACCGCGCTGTGTCCCAGTTCTTCGACGACAATCATCGCCGTTTCCTGGTCCAGCACCTGGTTGATCGTGACCATCTGGCCCAGCTTCATCATCACCTTGATGACTTCCGAAGCCTTCACCGACATCTTGTGCGCCAGATCCGCCACCGACACGGTTTCCGGCACATGCACTTCCCGCACCACCGGTTCCGTCGGCGCCTGGAAGTTCGTCTGATCCTGATGCTTGCCGCGACCCTTCGGGCCGCCGCGCCATCCGCGATCCACACCACCGCTGGTGTCGCCACGCGTCTTGATACCACGACGCTTGGCTGCATCGTCCTGCCAGCTGCTCTTGCCACCGGCCTTCTTCTTGTCCGGTCCCAACGACGGCGTGGTTGCCGCCGGTGCGCCTGCAGCCGGCTTCTTCGCGACTGCCGGACGTGCCGGGGCCGAACCTTCCGGCCGTGCCGGCTTGTGCAACGTACCCTTGGCTTCCGCAGCCTTCGCACCTTCCGCCACCTTGGCGGCGGCGACAACCGCTGCCGCGGCAGCAGCCACGGCGGCAGGCGACGGCTCAGGCGGTTTCGCCTGTTGAGCCTTACGCGGCGTATTCATCATTTCGCGGATAGCACGCGCTTCGGCTTCAGCCGCTGCACGGCGTTTCGCAATCTGGTCGTGCTCGGCACGGGCCTTTTCGGTCGCGGCGCGCGCGGCGTCTTCCGCCTTTTTCGCAGCTTCCCGTTTAGCGGCACGCTCGGCTGCTGCCTTTTCGTCGACTTGCGGTGCGGCCACTTCGGCCTTCACCGGAACGCTTGCAACCTGTTCCGTCTTCGACTCCGGGCGCGATTCCTGACGGGCAGCCGACGCAGCACGCGAGATTTCCGCGGCTTCCGCCTGGGCGGCAGCACGCTTCGCCTCTTCTTCCTCGGCACGGCGACGCTCGGCTTCAGCAGCCGCTTCGAGCGCGACCCGCTCAGCCTCTTCGCGCTCAAAGCGTTCCTGGCGTTCCTTCAACTCCAGCGCTTCTTTCTCGAGCAATTCGGCGGCATGACGCGCCTCTTCGTCGCGACGCTGCAATTCGGCTTCGTCCACTTCGTCTTCTTCGACGTGGTTCGCACCTTCAACGACCTGTTCAACACCGCTCTGATCGCGCTGCACGAACACGCGCTTCTTGCGGACCTCGACCTGAATGGTGCGAGCTTTACCCGTAGAGTCGGACTGTTTGATTTCCGACGTATGCCGGCGGGTCAAAGTGATCTTGCGTTTGTCGGCGTCGGCGGAACCGTGCGACTTGCGCAAGTGTTCGAGCAGGCGCGATTTGTCCGTCTCGGACAAATCGTCATCCTCGCTCGCTTTCGTGACGCCAGCCGCCTGCAACTGCTCGAGCAGGACGCCCGCAGGCATTTTGAGTTCCGCGGCAAATTGGGCTACGTTGTTACTCGCCATTCATTCCTCTTGATGCAAGGACAAATTCCCTGCTGTTTGATCGGGGTCATGCGGCCTAACGGCCGCGATATGTCAGTGCGCCATGGTCATTTCTCACTGGAACCAGTGTTCACGTGCTTTCATGATCAACGCCTTAGCGGCATCCTCTTCAATACTGGTCATCTCGACCAGTTCATCCACAGCCAGCTCGGCGAGGTCGTCGCGCGTGCGGATCTGGTGTTCTTCGAGCTTCGTGTACAACTCATCCGTCATACCTTCGAGGCTCTTCAGGTCGAGCGCCACACCCTCGACCTTTTCTTCATTCGCGATCGCCAGCGTCAGGAGCGCGTCACGGGAGCGGTTACGCAACTCGTGAACAGTGTCTTCGTCGAAGGCTTCGATTTCGAGCATTTCGTTGAGCGGCACATACGCAATCTCTTCAAGGCTGGTAAAGCCTTCGTCGATGAGAATGTCGGCCACTTCTTCATCAACGTCGAGGCGCGCCATGAACAGGCTACGTAACGTGCCACGCTCTTCGTTTTGCTTCAGCGCGGACTCGTCCGGCGTCATGATGTTGATTTGCCAGCCGGTCAATTCGCTGGCAAGACGCACGTTCTGGCCGCTGCGGCCAATAGCAACCGCGAGTTCGTTCTCGTCAACGACGACGTCCATGGAGTGTTTCTCTTCATCCACGACAATCGACTGTACGGCAGCCGGCGCGAGCGCGCCGATCACGAACTGAGCGGGGTCCTCTGACCATAGCACGATGTCGACGTTCTCGCCACCGAGCTCATTTCTCACCGCCTGGACCCGCGAACCGCGAATTCCGACGCAAGTACCAATAGGGTCGATGCGCTTGTCGTAAGCAATCACCCCGATTTTCGCACGCACGCCAGGATCGCGCGCGGCCGCCTTGATTTCGAGCAGACCCTGCTCGATTTCCGGCACTTCCATTTCAAACAGCTTCATCAGGAACTCGGGCGCCGTGCGCGAGAGTTCGATCTGCGGACCACGTGCTGTACGGTCAACCTTTGCAATGTAGGCGCGAACCCGATCACCGACCCGCAGGTTTTCCTTCGGAATCAACTGGTCGCGGCGCAACAGCGCTTCCACACGACCCGATTCAACGATGAAATTGCCCTTGTCCAGACGCTTCACTGCGCCGGTCATGATCTTCTCGCCGCGTTCCAGGAAGTCGTTCAGGATCTGCTCGCGCTCAGCGTCGCGAACCTTCTGAAGAATGACCTGCTTCGCAGCCTGCGCACCAATCCGGCCGAACTCGATGGACGGAATGGGTTGCTCGATGTATTCATCGATTTGCGCGTCGGGCTTCTCTTCCTTCGCTTCGAACAGCAGGATTTCCTGGTCGGGTTCCTGCAGGCCGGCTTCGTCAGGCACCACTTTCCAGCGACGGAAAGTTTCGTGCTCGCCGCTTTCACGGTCGATTGCCACGCGGATATCCACGTCTTCCTCGAACAGCTTCTTCGTTGCCGAAGCAAGCGCTGCTTCGAGCGCTGCGTACACCACGTCCTTGTTGACGTTCTTCTCGCGCGCCAGCGCATCCGCCAGCATCAAAACTTCGCGACTCATTGTTTGCGGCTCCTAAAGTCAACTTTGGGGACGAGACGTGCTTTATCGAGGTCTGCGAGCGTGAAATCGAGCATCGCAGCGCCGCCGTCCTTCCCTTCGAATTCCAAACCAATCGACTCGCCATCCGGGGCATGCAAGATGCCACGGTACGACTTGCGCCCGTCCAGCGGCTTCTTTAACGTGATAGTGACTTCGCTGCCTGCGAAGCGTTCGAAATCCGCCATTTTCTTGAGCGGACGATCGAGACCCGGCGACCCGACTTCGAGCCTTGAGTAATCGATATTCTCCACTTCGAACAGATACTGAAGCTGACGTGTGACTTTCTCACAGTCTTCAATCGCGATGCCGGCAGGCTGGTCGATGGAGATACGCAGCAAACCGCCCCCCGCGCGCTCGATATCGACAAGTTCGTAGCCCAGGCCCGAGACCGTGGTTTCGATGATTTCCGTCAGTTGCACAGTGAAAGACTCCAAGATGTTCGCGCGCTCCACGCCGAACACCTGCGGACCGCGCCTTGAGCTGGCGCACTTTCGTTGCCCCAAGATGCTGAACCGAACGGCCAAAAAAAAATGGGCGCAACGCCCATCCTTCTGTACCGAGATCACATCCGGGCGGCGAAACAAACACCATGCCCAGCGACTTCGTGATTTTAGCCATTTTTCGGGATAAACGCAACCAATGCGCCCTGTGTATAGCCATTTGACGGCTATTTGACGGCTGTCTGACGGCCGTTCACAAGGCAAATCGAAGGCATTCGTCACGCTTTGCCGGATTTCTCCGGAAGGCCAAAGTCATCGTGCTGAATTTAACGGGCGAGTGAGCGGGCGATCTGCTTGCCCGCCTTGTCAGTCCAGGTCACATGCCGCCCCACACAAACCCGTGAGTCGGGCGCGGCGATTGACTCTTAGCGTCCGCGCGTCCGGTTGCGCGGTGCCGGACGAGCGCCGCCGCGGCCTGCGCCGCCCGCGTTACCGCCATTACCTTGCGCACCGGCGCCAGCCGGACCTTGACGGCCCCCCGGGCCGGGGCGCTTGCCGCCGCCGTTGGCCGAGCGTCCGCCTGCACCATTGCCGCTGCCCATGGCAGGTGAACCGGGCGGACGACTGCCGCGCGGGCCACCAGCTGAGCCGCCTGGACGCGGGATCGCGCGGTTGCCATTCGCTTCGCCGCCAGCACGATTGCCGTTTGCTTCCCGGTCGCCATTGCTGCCACGCGCGCCATAACCACCGCCGCCACCGCCGCCGCTGCGGTTGCCCGCGTAACCGCCGCCCGAACTGGAACCGCCGCCGAAACCACCGGGCGCTCCGCGCCGTCCGCCCGGGCCGCCAGGGCCGCCGCGTGTGGGCGTCGTCTGCGCGAATCGGCCATGCGAACTGAGCACCGGCTCACGCGTGATGATGCCCATCGACGTTTGCAGCGGATCAGGTTGGATACGCGGTGCAGCGCTGCGCGCGCCCCGCTCTTCGGCCGGCGCTTTCAGTCCGACCGATGCCAGCAGATCACGCACTTCGCTGTCTTCGAGTTCTTCCCAACGGCCACGCTTAAGCCCCTTGGGCAACGCGATCGGGCCGTGCCGGGTACGGATCAGCCGGCTCACCATCAGGCCGGCCGCTTCGAACATGCGGCGCACTTCACGGTTCCGGCCTTCAGCCAGTGCCACGTGATACCAATGATTCGTGCCCTCGCCGCCGCCATCGCGGATACGAAGGAAGTTCGCCGGGCCGTCTTCCAGTTCCACGCCATGCAGCAACTTCTGACGCATGCCTTCCGACAATTCGCCCACCACCCGTACCGCGTATTCACGCTCGACGCTGTAACGCGGATGCATGAACCGGTTGGCCAGATCGCCAGATGTAGTCAGCAGCAACAACCCTTCAGTGTTGAAGTCGAGCCGTCCGACCGCCAGCCATTTGGCCGTTTTCATTGGCGGGAGGCTATCGAAGACCGAAGGGCGGCCTTCCGGATCGGCGTGACTGACGATCTCGCCCGTCGGTTTGTGATACAGCAGGATGCGCGGCGGTTTGCTCGCGAGCTTGCGCTTGACCGGCTTGCCATTGATGCGGACCTGATCGGTCGGCATGATGCGCTGGCCGATATGCGCCGGCTCACCATTCACCGATACCCGTCCGGCCACGATCAGCTCTTCCATGTCGCGGCGCGAGCCCATGCCCGCCTCGGCGAGCACCTTGTGCAGCTTCGGCGTGTCGTCGTCCGCTTCGAGCACGCGTTTTTGCGGGGCGGGGCGGCCGCGCCGCAGCATGGGAGCACGCAAGTCGCCCGAGGTGTTGTCGGCGTCGAATGCAGGCGATGTCACATACGCGAAAACGTCGTCCTCGGACCCTGCCGCGGCGGCTGTTGCCGGCATTGCCGGTGATGCCGCGTCATCGCGGCGACCGCGCTTTTGAGCTTGTCCGGGTTGTTGAGCCTGCCGCGCCGGGCGACGGCCGCCTTCACGTGGCTCACGCGGCTCACGTGGCACCTGGCCTTCCCGAGCGCCGTCGGCCGAACCTTCACGCGGAACGCGGGGCTTGGCCACCGACCCGGTGCGTGCGCCATCTCCACTACCCGCGCCGTTGCGCGGCCCACGTGAGCCTGCATCCTTGCGCGGCATGCGCACCTGGGCTGCGACCACGCCATCCGGGGGTGCCTCAGCGATCACGCCAGCCGGCGCCGCTGACGGCGCGCCGTCGGCGCCCTTCGTCTTGGCGACGGCGCGACGGCGGGCGATCAGGCTGCGAGGCCCGCGCCGCAAGCCGCGACGCGGACGGTCTTCGCCCTCGGCGGGTTCGTCGTTGCGTGTGCGTTCGCCTGCATCGGCCTGGCCATGTGCTTCATCGGCACGAACGGGGCGCTCGGATTCGGGCGAATCGCTGTCGTGGGAATGTGTCAAAACAACCTCAATTGTGTCGGGTCGCGCGCCCGTCGCAGGCGCGTCAAAAAATCCGGCCGATGGTGATTAGCAGCCGAATGAAGGTTCGGGCAAACAGGCCTCAGGCGCGGCGCGCAGTCTGGTCGTCCGGTGCGTTGAATGCGTCGGTTTCGTTTGATTCGTCCGACGCGTTCGATGCATTCGATGCGTCGAATAACTTCGATGCATCCGGTGTATTCGCGTTTTCAGCGCCATCGGATTCATCTGCGGCGTGCGGTAATGCGTGTCGCGCAGCGTCGCTTGTCAATGCGCCGGCGCTAACGTCCGGCGCCGCCTCGCGACGGTTGACCGCGTCGTCGGGCGTTGTTTGTGTTGTATGTGTTGCTCGCAATGGATCCTGACTGACACCCGCAACCACTTCCAGCGGCTGCGAATCGGTCGTGGACGCCGTTTGCTGCGGTTCGAATTGCACCGGTGTATGCGTTTCCGCGTGCGTTTGCGCATCCGCTTTTTCGCCAATCACAGGCTCTGCAGCGCCGACTGGTGAATGCACAAGTGGCTCACCTTCCGGGTCGACTGCTTCGGCCGCCACAGGTTCCTGCAAATTCAGCGCTTCAGTCGCTGCATGAGTTGCTGCCTGAGCTGCGGCATGAGTCGCCTCATCCGTGGCCGCGCTCGACGCATCCGGCAACAAAGCAGGTTCGCGCTTCGATTCCAGCCCTTGCACCAGCGCAGCGCCGATTGCGGCGGCGTCGTCGCCGGGGAAATCGATCGCATGCTGCGCGAGCAATGACGCTTCCAGTTGCGCCGATGGGTTATCGAGTGCGGGCAGTTCGTCCAGCGCGCTCAAGCCCAGGTCATCCAGGAACTGCTTGGTGGTGGCATAGAGCGCCGGCCGGCCCGGCACGTCGCGATGACCGATCACCTCGATCCAGCCGCGGTCTTCCAGTTGTTTCACGACCTGCGTGTTCACCGTGACACCGCGAATTTCTTCGATGTCGCCACGCGTAACAGGCTGCCGGTAACCAATGATCGCGAGCGTTTCAAGTACGGCTCGCGAATATTTGGGTGGCTTTTCCGGGTGTAGCCGATCGAGATAGGCCCGCATTGCAGGTTTGCTCTGGAACCGCCATCCAGACGCCAGCGCCACGAGTTCCACGCCGCGTCCTGACCAATCCTGCTTCAGGGCGTCGAGCAAGGTACGAACCGTGTCTGCCGAGATATCGTCGGCAAAAAGCTTGCGCAACTCGGCGAGTTTCAGCGGCTCCTGCGCGCAGATCAAGGCAGTCTCGAGGACGATCTTCGCCTCTTGGGTATTCATGCAGCTAGATAGGACCCTGTATGGTCTATGAACCGGTCAAGTCAGGCAGAATCGAATGACGCCGACTACTCGAACCATTCGCAACGCTCAGACTGGAAAATCGTGGACGAGGATACTGACGACGCGCTCGCCCGATTTCTGATCGGTCATATTGATTGGGAGCACGCACCGGGGGGAGCCAAAACACGGGATCAGATCCTGATCGCCGAATTTTTCCCAGCCGGACGAAGTAGCGCTTTCCAAGGCGGAAGCGCGTGACTGGACGCATATTACGCAAAAACAAACGATGCGTAAAGGTGAAACATTGGGTCGCCCCCGAACTCACGTCTGGCGGCCTTCTGGCGGTCGCCCGGGCGACCGCCAGAAGGCCGCATGAAGCCCAAGCCCTGCCCCTTTGCCCCTTTTCGTTACTCGCTTGCGCCCTGCCAACCTGCAGCCCCCTAGCAGCCCCTTCGCCGCCCCTTACCCACTCACTCGGCCGGATGCGCTTCCATGAACGCTCGCAGACGTGCGACCCCAGCGTCCAGGCGAGCGGTGTCGCACGCGTAGCACCAGCGAACAAACCCCTCTCCTTCGGGACCGAACGCGCTGCCCGGCGCAAGCCCGAGCGCGCTCTCGCGCACGAGCGCCTTGCACAACTCGAGGCTGCGGTTCGCGCCCGGCAGCCTGAAGAACAAATACATGGATCCGGCTGGCGCCCGCACATCGATGCCCGGAATCTGCTGCAATGCCGTCACGAGGTAATCGCGGCTGGCGCGCAGGTCGGCGACCAGCGATTGCGTAAATTGCTCGCCGTCCGTCACCGCTGCGATCCCGGCCATCTGGACGAACGACGGCGCGCAAGAAGTGTTGTACTCGACCAGCTTGCCGAGATCCTCCATCAGCCGTTCGGGCGCCACGATCCAGCCGAGCCGCCAGCCCGTCATCAGCCAGGCCTTCGAGAACGAATTCACCGCTATTACCCGTTCGTCACGCGTAGCCAGATCGAGGAACGAAGGGGCGACCGCTGCGTCATCGCCGTAATAGAGGCGCTCGTAGACTTCGTCAGCGACCAACCAGATGCCGAGCTGCCGGCACCGGTCGAGCACCGCCTGCTGCTGCTCGCGCGTCATGACCCAGCCGGTGGGGTTGTTCGGCGAGTTGATCATCAGCATGCGCGTGCCGGGCGTGAGAGCGGCCAGCAGTCGGTCGAGATCGAGCGTCCAGCCGTTGACGCCATACGTCAGCGCGACAGTTTCCACGGTAGCGCCGAGAATCTTGGGGATTTCGACGAGATTCGGCCACAGCGGCGTGACCGCCACCACACGGTCACCGGCGCCTGCAATCAGCTGCGTCGCCAACATTAGTGCGTTGACGCCAGCGCTCGTCACGGCAATTTCAGCAGGCCGGGTGGCGCCGTGCAGCTTGCCGACATAGCCAGCAAGCGCTTCGCGCAGCGGCGCGATGCCCAGGTTGTGCGTATAGAAGGTTGCACCGTCGGCGAGCGCGCGGCTGGCGGCGTCGCGGATGAACTGCGGCGTCACCTGATCTGATTCGCCGAACCAGAACGGCAGCACATCCGGGACACCGAATCCCGCATTGGCGACCTCACGGATCTGCGACGGGCGCAGCGCGCGGACGGCGTCACGTGCATTCGGCGCACGTTCGCCTTCTGCCCGCACGCTCCGCGACCCTGCCTGTGCACTTCCCTGAGCATCTCCCAACGCACCAAGTTCCGAGATAACCGCCCCTTCTGACTCGCTCATTGCCGCCTCCGCCGATGGAAAGGGAAAGTCTAACGCGACGCCCTCCGAAAAGCGCTGTACGGCGCGCGCGTTAGCCATCAGGCCAGTTCTTGCGCCTTTTGGCGGGCTTGGCGGGCTCCCGCGGGTCCTGCAATAGCGCAAAGCCGCAGAGATCGCGCGAAAGCGGCCCGCACGCTTGGCGATCAATGCGATCGAGCAATCGGCTAAGCCAGTTCTTCAACGCGTTTCGGCAATCCGGCGACCAGCCCCCACACCGACTCCGCGGCAGGCGACAACGACCGGTCGCGCCGCCGCACCAGTTCGACGGTTCGCTCGACCCGCGGCACCAGCGGCAACGCCACCAGCGACGAGTTCGCCGGCAACGGCAAGGCCAGCCACGGCAGCACGCTAATGCCGACGCCTGCTTCCACCAGCCCGAACACCGTAGCGGAATGACCCAACTCCTGCACCACATCGGCGATAACGCGATGTTCACGCAGCACGGCATCGATAATCGGACGGCTTCCGGAAGCGTGGTCCAGCATGACCAGACGTTCACCGGACAATGCGGCCCACGGCACCTCCCGCGCCCTCGCAAGCGAATGGTCCCGCCTCGCGACCGCGCAAAACGAGTCGGTCATCACGACCTCCCCGTACAGGTCGTCGTTGGCGTATGGACCGATCGCCACCCCGAAATCGACCTCGCCAGATTTGACCTTGCGAATCACGTCGCTCTGGAGGTCGTCGCGCAAACCGAGTGAAATCAGCGGAAATTCCCGGACACAGGCCGAAATAACGAGCGGCATCAGACGGCACGCCACGGTAGGACTGGCCGCGACGATGACCCGTCCACGGCGTTGCTGGCCGAGATCCCGGATTTCGCGGAGCGCTTCATCGAGGTCTGACAGCAGCCGTGACACGCTGCCCACGAGATTCGCGCCTACGTCGGTGAGTTGCACCTCGCGGGTCGTCCGATCGACCAGCTTCAGCCCGATCTCCCCCTCGAGCTCACGCACGCACCGGCTCACTGCCGACTGGGTCAGGCCGATTTCATCGCCGGCCCGGCTAAAGCTTTGCAGCCTGGCGACTTCAATAAACACGCGCAGCTGACGCAACGTCACATTGAGCGCTCGACTCATACACTCCTCTCATCAATCCATCTCATAGATGCAAAGTGTAGATCAAAGGTAGCGAAAAAATGGGCTCATCAGTCAGCGCGCTGCGGTGCAGCAAAAATGCATTCGCGCACGCAGGATGGGCTTATTGCACTTGATTGGTGATTGTCCCGATTTCATTAACCGCACTTATAGCGTCTCATACGGGCCATGCTGGCGTCGCGCCAGCCTACTGCCGCGAGGCTTTCGGACCGATTGATACGCGCATGGCACGGTTCTCGCATTTACTTGCGCAGAGGTCGGCGCCATTGCAGTTCTTAAACGCAAATCGTCCGTCGCAATGCTTGCTCCGACCTTACCTGGGTTCGATCTTCGAATTCCGACCAGAGTGCGCGGCGCGGGGCAGCGCACCGGGGTTAGCTTCGCTGAGGTGAAAGATCATGATGTTCGACGATTTAAGAGATAACGAGTGGGCGCTGGTTGAGGCCTTGTTTTGCGCAGAACCGGCACGCAGCGAACGGCGCGGCCGTCCGCGCGTGGAAGCACGCGCTGTCGTCAACGCCGTGTTGTGGGTCTTGTCCACGGGCGAAGGCTGGTCGAAGTTGCCTGGCCGCTATCCGTCGCCGCCGACCTGCCGTCGACGGTTCGACGAATGGCAAGCGGACGGTACGCTCGCCGAGATCGTGAAACGGCTGGGCAACAACGGTCGTGAGGTGTCGTTGCGGGGCCGGATCGGTTCCACCGCTGCGAAGCCGCCTGCACCGCCGAGCCGCGACCGCCTGCGTGGCGCATTCTGGACGAATCCGGAATCGTGGCGCGCGCCGGTCAAGATGGCCTGACAGACTGGAACGACGCGGTAAGCGGCACTTCGGCTGTAGGGTCGATCGCTGCGAGCCGCGTCGTACTTCGGCACTGTACGGTTGAATTTACGCGAAGCACCCGCGCGCAGGTTTCCTGCGTTTTATCCCGGTTCCCACCGATGCATTTCCTCGCGTGATGAGCCGCCGGTCTGCGCTCGCAGACCGTTTTAGTCAGTCAAAAATCTGCCGGCAGGCGCTCGCCTTTCGTTGATGAAAAGGGAGCGCATGGCGCGCATAGCCTCCACGCACATTGATGTTGCGGTCGCTCGAACGGGCGCCTCGTGACGGCTTGTTGCGCCCTCGTTGCGCTTAGTCAGGGAACCCAGGAAACAACTCATTACCAATCTTTACAGCATCCTTTCGTGTGCTGGCATAGCTTATGAAGCTGGCTAGCGAACCAATACCGGTTCGAAGGGGAGTTCTCATCATGAAACCAATGTCACTGCTCGCGTGCGGCATTGTGCTTTCATCGCTGGGTGCAGCGATTACGGTGCACGCGGAATCGTCAGGGGGCAACTTCGCGCTGCGCGCAAATACCCAAGCAAGTCTGCAGGACTGGAGAAAGGAATCGGCGCAGGGCAGCGAAATGGCCGAAACCGCCCCGCGGGGAGATTTGCGAGGCGACATCGCGAGTAATGTACGAGCGCGGCCGGAGGCGGATCGCGGAGACCGCCCGCGTAAGCACTGAAGCGCGTCGATGTGCGTCAATCATCGGGAAACTTTGACAAGCTTTGACAAGCGTCAAGGCGCCGGAACATCGCGCAGGCAAGCCATATTCAATCGATGGAGGATCTTCCGGGAACCCTTGCTCATCGCGCCAGTCCGACGTTATGCCATGAGCACAGCGTGGCAGCAGTAGATCCGGTACGCCCGTATCCTCGTGATACGGGCTTTTTTTCGCGGGCGTTTTGCCGATGTCATGAGTGCGCCGCTTTCACAGCCTCACTCATTAGACGCAGGAATGGCGCTTTTGCAGCCGCAACCGTTTGCCCAACGCTCGGCCGCTGCGAAGAAGCGCAAGAGCGCTTCAGCGCAAAGTAAGGAGAGGCGTTTTAAGCGCGCGCTTCGGCCAGCGGTTCCTGAATGACGGCTGGCGAATAAGGTGCGGCGCGGTGCAGATCCCAGTCCATCGAACGCTCGTCGCGCGAGAGACGGGAGAACTCTAGTTTGCCCCGCTCGGTCACCACCGCGATGTCCACGGGGGCGTGAAAACCGGGAGCGGGTGCTACAGTGCGCTGTCGGACCAACTCAAGCAGCCCCAGGTCGCGCAGATGGCTGAAAACGTTAGGGCGTCTTGCCCACGGAACTTGACGATACTGAGCTCGCCGGAGCGCTTCGAGTACGGCTTCGTTTGAATACGTGGTCATCTCGTTATGTCTTCCAGTGCAGCCGTGACGGCGCCACATGGCAGTATCTGACTGCCAGCGGCACCGACTAAACGCGGCACGCCCCGAAACCAGTCAAAATGCCGACTTCGCGGCCCCTGACCGGAACTCGCAGCCGCCGCTTGCGCTAGGTGCTGCTTATTCTGCTTACCGCAACTTATAATTCCGAGCTCCCGTTAAACGCGCACTACACAACGCGTCCCGCAGTTCCGGCGATGCATTCTCACGAATGCGATGACCACGAAGCGGATTATCTCGAAAACCTATACGTTACCTCAAACCAAATTGGTTCTTATAACTTTATTGCTGCTTTTCTTTGCACTATTCGCAGTTTGGCGACAACGCCGGCGTGCGGTCGCGCTCGTTTGCATCGCGCTGTTCTGGGCGCTGGGCTCGGGTTGGCTTTCGGCACCCCTGCTTCACCTTGCGCAGCGCGGGTTCGAAGAGAAGTCGACGCCGCAGGACGTGCATTTCGCATCGCGAACGACTTTTATCCTGCTGGGTGGCGGCACACGTTACGACGACGACAAACGCCTGGTTCCAAAACGCGATGCGTTCACGCGTATTGTTGTCACAGCCGAGCTGTATCGTGAGTGCCGACGTGCGGGCGGTGCTTGCCGTGTCATCGTAAGCGGCGGCAATCCGCAGCATCATGAACAGGCCGAAGCCGACAACTATGCACCCTTCCTGCTCGCTCGCGGCGTGAGCGCCAGCGACCTCGTGCTCGAAAACGAAAGCCTCAATACGTACCAAAATGCTCGCAATGTCGCGAGCATCGTGCAGCCGGAGCGCGACGAAACCCTGGTCCTGATTACGTCCGCTTATCACATGCCACGGTCATTGCTTGCCTTCAATGCTTTTGGCCTCGACACACAAGCGTTCACCAGCAATGTGCGGCAATCCAAGGCTACATTCTTTCCCCGCTCGCGCGGTTTCATCGACGCTGAAACTGCACTGCATGAACTGATCGGTATCTTGCGCTTTCGTGTGTACCGAAGCGTGGGGCTGTATTGAATCGATTTGGTGCTATCGGCCAGGTGTCAAGGCCGTTAATCATCTCGAAATTCAGTACTAGAAACCAATGCGCTTCGCCGGTATTATCGCCGGCTCAGTCAATCGACTGGCCGGGCTGATGCTCTGTTAGAGTCGAACCGCAGTGTCATTGCCGAAATGTGACGGCACTGTAACTACATGTAACGATTCGCGAGCGGGATCGGTATTTGCTTCGCAGCGTGTAATGTCTCGCTAATCGCGACAGGCCAACCCGGGTTCAACGAGTCTATGGAGGTAACAATGAAGAAAATGTCCCTGGCAGTCTTGTTTTCCCTGAGCGCAATGACCAGCGCAGCATTCGCACAATCCGATCAGGGCGTCACGATGAGTACGGATCCGGCCAAGATCTCGGATATCGAGCAGCGCGCGCAGGACCTGCAGTCACGTCAGTCGAACATGCAAACCGAAATGCCGATGCACAAGGGCACCATGCATCACAAGAAGTCGGGCATGAAGCATTCGAAAGGTACGGCCGAATAAGCAATCGGGTTCATGCGTCGCAACGGCGCGCAAACGTTGGCGGTTGGCAAACCATTCAGCGAACCATTTAGCGAGCCGTTCGCCCAAAAAAAGCCGGATACGACGCACAAGGCGTTGTATCCGGCTTTTGTTTATAGCAACGACTCAGGCAACGATGCGTTCATCGGTCCGGCGTATGCTACATTCCGCGTCGATAAATTGAATCGCACTCGTGTGCGGAGGATCGTATGAGCAACATCCAGTTGGATATCGAATGGACCGAAGCAGCATCACGCAAGATTGAAAAGCTGATGCCGCGTAACGCAAAGGACAAGGACGCGTATCTCGCCCTACCGCCCGTGGAGTGCCTGCCCATGGAGGGCGACGTGCTGTTTCTCGGCCCGGACGGCAAACAACAGCCGTTTATCGTGGCCGAGCGTCAGTACCATCATGACGGCGACGCCGACTGGACCATCATCTTGATCCTCGACGTACCGCACGAGACTCATTAAGGGCTGATGCTTAATAAGGGCTGATGCTTAAGGGCTGTTGTGGCGGCAGTGAGCCATTGCCGCGCAGGCGCAGTGACGACTGCGTAGCCCATTCTGCGGCTCAGAGCTTTGCCACCACGTTGATTTCACCATGCTCGATCAGGTCCGGCAGTGTTTTGCCGAGCGCCTGGATGTGCGGTGTCTGATTGTGCTGCGCCAGCGCCGCCTCGCTCAGCCAGCGTTCGAAGAATACAAACCGGCGTGGCTCCTTGATGTCCCGATGCAGGTCGTACTGGAGCGCGCCTGGTTCCTTGAGCGTCGGCGTCACGATGCCCTGCAGGGCTGCCTTCAGCTTGTCTTCGTTGCCCGGTTTGGCGATGAATGTTGCAACCACGGCAATTTCCGTCATGACTTGACTCCAGATTAAAGGATCAAGCATAACGTCGGCGCGGCACGCTCGCCGAAACCGCTTTTGGACGAACCAGAAAAAAGCCCGCGTTCCCTTTGGGGAACGCGGGCAAAAGCCGTCGCCCTACGAGGATAGGCGACGGGGCCATCGAGATCCGCTTGGCCAGCGGACCGCAATTCGTGAAAGAAAATTGGTGACTTACGACGACGTGAAGCAGGACACCGCTTTACGCAGGCACCGAGCAGATTACATGCCACAAATACAATGTAATCCCTATGCAGTTGATTCCTATAAGCTTTCCCGCACATAAAAAAAACAAAAACAGCGCCCGAACCGAACAATGTAGCTACCCGCTGGACCGTGACACCGACATCATTGAGAGGTCCGATCTCTTCCCGATCTCTTCCCGATTTCTTCCTCTGAGGTCCTTCGCCCGAAGCGTAACGCAGCGACCGCGTGCACTCGCGCGCGTTACCGCGCATTTGAATGCAAAAGGCATTTTCAAATGCTTCGACTAATCTCAGACATATAAAAAACCCGCCTGAACTGCGGGCGGGTTGGTGACTGGTTAGTCGCGTGTTAGTGGTTACGCGCAGTCTTTCGGTGACATCCAGCTCACTGATTCAACTTGCTGATCCAGCTTCCTGAATCAGTCTGCCGAAAGTCGCTGCGATTTGCTTCAACGCAACTGGTCGTCGAGCAATCCCATGATCTGGCGCGCTTGCGGCGAGGAATCAACCTCTCCCTTGCTGTCGATGATCGACACACGCGTCTGCGTCTCCGTCAGCGCCCGCACGTTGATCTCGTAGTTCTTGGCCAGCTTCTCTTTCTTTCCGTGGAACACCTGGCTCCAGAACCCTTGCTCCGCCGACGTCATGTCCTTCGGGTCGACATACCGGACGAAATAAATACCGCGGCCACGATCCCGGTCGTCGACGGTGAAGTTCGTCCGGTCGAGCGCCAGACCCACACGCAGCCAGGCACGATCGTAGGGTTCCGGCAGGTTGATCTCAACCGAGCTCGCTTCCGGTATCACGTCTTCCTTGATCGGCGTCTGCGCTGCGAGGACGGCGTTCTGTGCCGCTCTCTGCGCTGAAGTGGTAGATGACGGCGAGCTTGCCGCCGCGGCCGCAGCCATGGCAGCGTCGGTGGCGCCGGTCTGACCGCTAGCCTGACGCGCGTCGGCCAGTGCAAGGTTCGCCATCAAGCGCTTCAGGTATTCACCTTCCAGCGCCGGGTCGTTCGGCTTGGCCTGCCACTGGCTTTGCTCGTTATTGGTTCCCGTCAGCGCTTCGCGCATGCCCTTCTGACTGATGAACACATACGTGCCGCCGTTCGGCGCTGCCTCGAGCCGCGTGCGGTACTTGTTGCGTTCGGCTGCAACGTATGAGTTGCCCGTTGCCATGGATAGCGTATTGCGAATCAGCCCGTCCGAAATCTGCGGATGGGTTTCGTTCCAGTCGGTTTCCATGACGCCCTTGTCACGCGCGTCCACGACAAGCAGAAAGCCCTGTTCCTGCCAGAAACGACGAATCTGCGGCCAGACCTGGTCTGGCGCCCGGGTGTCGATAACCAGCCAGCGCTCCGTGCCGTCACGCTGAATATGCATACCCGACACCGGCGGGATGACCGTGGGCGCATTCGGCGCGACCTTCTGCACTTGCTGGAGGTCCGACAGCGTGGCCTGCCCGCCCTGAGGCGGCAGTGAACGCTGATCCCCCGTTTCATCGAGCAGATTGGGCGGGACCGCGAGAGATGCCTGTTTTGACCGGGAATCGCTCTTGTAATTGATTGCATCGGGAGACGACGTACCGCATCCGGCAACAACGCCTCCCACCATCAAGAGGGCTGCGACCTTCAAAGCCGGCTTGTTCACACGAAAATCTGTCATGTTTGGGAAATCCTTCCGCTACGCCACGGCGTTTTCCGTGGATCAACCAAGCATTTTACCGGTCCCGCGCGTCGCCGTGCAAAAACAGTGCCGCTGACGCTGTAAGGCTTGGACGACGCGGTACGAGCGACGTCGCCATCGCATGAATTTCATGCGGGGAAATTCGAACGGGAATTGTGTCACCAAGGTGTTACCGGAACGTCTGCTGAGATGTTTCAGCACACTTGCGCATATCCGTTTCTGCACTCTCTGCCCTGCGCTTCTCTCGCGTCCGCCGACACCCGCAACATCTCAAAAACAGTCCGCCAAATCATCACGAAGACAATTTATGACATTTACTCTTGTCTTGTCTTAGTCATATTTTCGTTAGCAACACGTTGTTTAATAAGCACTTTTAACTAATTTTTGAGATGTTTCCAAAAACACTACAAGACGATTCCTATCTCTGTTTTTCAACGCATCGTTATCCTAAAATTAGTTTTCAATAACAAGAACGGCCACGAGAACGGAGTAACACCATGCCACAGACCAAATCCCTCACCCCTCTTCGGGCAACCGCTGCTGCGCTGGTGATTGCGGCAAGCGGACCGGCGCACGCACAACTTGGCGCCACCGTCGCGATCAATGCAGCGGGAACATCGAGCTCGTCCAACCCGGCGGATGCCACTGCTCCGGTATTGCATCAGGCAGCAAACAGCGCGGTGCGCTGGGAGGAATCGACCGACGCCAATCAGATTCGCGTACGCCAGTACGTGTCTTCCTCTGGACAGATCTACGCCGTCAGTTGGGACGGACCGGCCATGCCCGATGTCGCGGTACTGCTAGGCACCTCATTCGATCGGTATAGGCAAGAAGCAAGCATGGCCCTACCCAACGCGAGCGGGCTGCACTCATCACGGGTGAGCAGCAGCGATCTGATGGCGGAAACGGCGGTGCGCCTGCGTGACTTCAGCGGCCGTGCCTGGCTCCCCAGCGCGTTGCCATCAGGTGTCACGGCAGCAGACATTGAATAAGGGGGCAACCATGCGAAACCTGACTTGTGTACTTATCGCGGCTATCGTTGCCGTCAGCGCCACGATGTCCGGCTGCGGTGGCGGCGGTGGCAGCAATGACTCAACCAGCGCTGCGGCACCCGGGGCGAGTTCCCCGGCTGCCTCTAGCGGAGCACCCGCTGCCAGCGCTCCTGCTGCCGCGGCACCCGCCCAATCTGCTGCCCCTGCGAGCGCGCCAGCCAACACGGTCGCTCAGTCGACCACGCCCAACGTGCAATCCATCACCGTTGCACAAATCGCGACCGGTACTCGCAACATGTTGCAGACCAGCGTGACGATCTGCGTTCCGGGAACAAGCACGTGCCAGACGATCAACAATATCCAGGTAGATACGGGATCGCAGGGATTACGCATTCTCGCTTCCGCGCTCGCGCCAACTTTGGTGCTGCCCTCCGTGGCTGCCGGCACGGGTTCAACCGCGGCGAGCTGCACCGTATTCGGCTCGGGTTACACGTGGGGTTCGGTGCGTACTGCCGACGTGCATCTGGCCGGCGAGGTGGCAGCGGCGACATCGATACAGGTCATCGCAGACCCGGCCATTCCGGCCGTACCCACGGACTGCAGTAACTCGGGCCTGCCGATGCTGACCGCCACAGCGCTGCGAAGCAACGGTATTCTCGGCGTAGGCCCGTTCAGCGCCGACTGCGGCAGCGGCTGCGCATCGACCGCATTGCCACGCTGGTACTACAGTTGCTCGTCGGGCGCGTGTGTGGCCGCTGCGCTACCGGTCGCACAGCAGGTGACCAATCCGATAAGCCGATTCACCACCGACAACAATGGCCTTGTCATCGAGCTTCCCGCGGTTGCCGCCACCGGTGCCGCGAGTGTCACCGGCACCATGACGTTCGGAATTGGCTCACAGTCGAACAACCTGCTTGGCAGCGCCCAGGTCCTTCCGAGTAACTCGATGACAGGGTTTGTTTCGACTGCCTTCCAAGGGCAAAGCTACAGCACGAGTTTCATCGACAGCGGATCGAACGGTATGTTCTTCGCACTGAGCTCCGTGCCGGCGTGCGGCTTCTGGTTCTGTCCTACTGCCGTGCAAAGTCTGGCTGCAACTGTTGCCGGTATCAATGGCGCAACGAGCAACGTAACGTTCACAATAGGCAACGCGACCTCGCTATTCGCAAGCGGCAACAACGCGCTCAGCAATCTGGCGGGACCAGCAAGCAACTACTTTGACTGGGGCCTGCCCTTCTTCTTCGGGAGACGAGTCTTTACCGCGATAGAGGCAAGTGCGACACCCGCAGGTAACGGTCCCTACTATGCGTTCTAGACCCTGAGCCTATGCCGCGGCGGCTCGTGATCACCGAGCCTCTGCGGCATACATGTAAGGCTTCGTCACGATCCGCGTATGCTCGAGTTCTCCCGGTTCCGAGTGCTCGGTTGGACGCATATGTGTTTCCCCCGACAGCGTCGCTTGCCCCTCCTGCAAAGCACGTCCACGTTCTCCGACACAGCGTTATGAAGCTAATCGCCTCGGGTACACGCACGTACATGATGGAATCCACGCGTCTTCACGTCCCCTGATCTTCCTTGTGTGAAAAGCGTAACTCGACACGCCGGTCGTTTGCCAGGCAAGTCACCAGCGCGCGTCGGTCCTGCATCCGGCAATCCGTTCCCGGCGATGCCCGGCCAAAACCTCGTGCCTGCACTGGAGCCGTCACGCCACCTGATACGAGATAACGCCGGACAGTCTCGGCTCGTTGATGCGAGAGCCGCCGGTTGTAGGCCTCGCTGCCTAAACGGTCAGTGAAGCCCGACACGGTAATCGACGACACCGCGCCGTCGACCTTCACGTCCGCAATTAAACCATCGAGCCGCTCACGGCCTTCCGATGTGATCGATTCAACACTGCTGCCGTTGAACGCGAACAATGCGTCGACAGGCAACGCAACAAGCTTGGGCAATGGGTCGGTCGAGCTCAAGTCCTCCTGCGGAACCACGCAGCTATCAAGACTCTGCCGTGCTTCACCGAGCGTTGACTCGACCATGTCGACTTTGCTTTTTGCCTGACCGAACTGGCGGGTCCACGCATCATGGCCAGCATGCATCAACTTGACTTCGGCGCATGCTGTCTGCTTTTGCGCCTGCGGGCAATACACAAACCGCGGATCGGCAATCAACGCCCGCAGGCCCGTCTCCAGGTCCGGGCGCAACGCCGCGACCGTCCGCAGCGACGGGTTATCGGGCGACAACGGCTGTGTACCTTCAAGTCCGGCGGTCAGGTGCGCAGCCTCGCCGATAGACTCCTCTACAAAGCCCCAACGATCTCCTGCATCGATCTCGCTTTTTGCAACGTCGATCCAGCATTGGTCTTTGAAGCCAAAATAGTTGTCCTTGCGTTGATCCAGTTGGTCGAGTCGTGCCTGCAGTAGTACCAGCACCTCACGAGGCTTTTCAATTTGCCCGTAGACGTTAGCCCAAGGCTCCACAGCCGCACCCGCTTGCGCACTTTTCTGCGTGTCGAATCCCGTTTGCAAAACGGTTGGATCCTGGATGCCCAGGCTGTCACGCAGTTCCGTGTTGGCGCAGCCCGCGAGCGCATAGATGCAGGCTGCGGCGAGGATAATATTTTTCATGGTTCTACCCGGTGACATCGACGACGCCTCGAGCGCCGTGGACTTGCTGTGCGTACCCGCCCGTGAAGGCGGCAAATGTTCATTGCGCTACGCTGCTCAACTGCCGAACACGTAACCCACGCCCGCACGCACGATGGTGCTGTTGCCACCCGACGACGACACTCCCCCATTGAAGTTGATATTGCCCTTGTCATTCCAGCGCGAAACGCCAATACCCATTGCCGCCTGCCCGCGATAAGCCGCGACACCCGCATTCAACGTCGTTCTTCCTGGCAGGTACGGCGTCACGACGTTGAGGGCCGATGCAGACGCGATCCCCTTGCGCGTGTTGCGGTCGAGGTCACGAATTTGCTGGTCGGTATTGTTGAAGCGCTGATCGGTATAACTGTTGGCCTGACTGAGCGTGGAACTGGCTGACTGGTTTAATTGGCTCAGGTTGACGGCGTCCGTTGCCGACGTACCGGCCGCGACGTTGGTGATCTGCCGCTCACTGCCCACCGTTCCAACCGATACCGACGACGCGCGATCCGCCAGCGAGCCCGCTCCCAGCGCCACTGAATTGGCCGCGCTGGCCGTGGCGTTCGCTCCCATCGCAACTGCGTGCGCCCCGCTCGCGGTCGCTGCTTCAGTCGATGTATCTCCGGCAGCGCTGTAAAGCGCGCTGCTTGATGTCACGAAGTTGCTGACATGGGTAACGAGATCGTTCAATTGACCCAGGTTAACGGCGTCGGTTGCGAGCGTGCCGGCCGCTACGTTATGGATTGCAGTTCCGCCTGCAATGCCTTGTCCGAGCGTGACGTTGCCGAAATCCGTCGCACCGCTTGCGTTCTTGTCATAAGCGAGTGCGGTGACTGCCTTGCCAGTCTGGTCGACAAGACCCGCACTCTTCAGTTGCCCGACGTTGACCGCATCCGTGTCGGCGGTGCCTGCCTGGACATTGGTGATCTGCCGCTCATTGCCCGCTGCGCCCACCGAAACGCTATTCGAGCGATCCGCCACCGAGTTGGCGCCGAGGGCAACCGTGTTGCCGGCAACGGCTTGCGCGTTACCGCCGATCGCGGTGGCGTTAAGGCCATTTGCGGTTGCTGCGGCAAGTGTTGTGTTCGATACAAAGTATTTGAGTGCGGCGCCGTTCTGCAGGCCGTCTACAAGTTGCGCCGTCTGGAACAACTGGTCGCCGTTGACCGCATCTGTGCTGCCTGCTTTTACGACCCCAGCCGCAACGTTGTGCAATGCGACCGGCGATGTGGCGTCCGAACCACCGAGCGTCACGCTGCTTCGATTGACCGAGCCATCCGCTTTTGCGTCGTAGGTGATGGCGGCAAGCGTATTGCCCGTCGAATTGATCAACCCAGCGTTTTTCAGTTGAGCGACATTCACCGCATCCTGATCCGCCACGCCCGCCTTTAGGTTTGAAATGATCGTGCCGCCGGTGCCACCCAGCACGATGTTCGATTTGCTGTTGTCCGTGTACGAAAGTTTCAACGGTTCTGCTTGAGTCAGCGTGGCGAGCGAGGTAGCCACGCCCTGCACGTCTGAATTTGTCGCGTTCAATTGGGCGCCATTGACCGCGTCGCTGCTTTGCGCGCTCAACACGCCGGCCTTCAGGTTTGTGAGCGTCACCGCAGGTGCAGTTGTCGATCCCTGCGTTCCAGTCGATGCCGCGCCCAGCGTAATCACGCTCTTGTCGACACCGTCATACGCGACAAAGCCGTTGGTCATCGTTCCCAGGGTATTCGTAGTCGCGCCAAGTGCCTTTAGTTGACTCATGTTGACTGTGTCCGCTGCGCCAATCCCCGGCGCCACGTGCACGATCCGTCGCTCCGTTCCGATGTTGCCCACCGACACCACGTTATCCAGCGAACCGTCGCTGTTCGCGCCAAGCACAACGTTGTTCTTCCCTTTCACCCTTACGTTGCTGCCGAGTACGAACGAATCCGCGCCAGATGCATTGTTGCCGTTTCCGATCACGTAGCTTCCCGCTCCGCCCACGATGTTATTCTTGCCGATGCCTCCCGAGCCCGCTGCATTAACGCGCGTGAACGAGCCTATTGCAAGTGAATCTGCCGCATTTGCATCAACGCCCGTACGCCATCCCACAGCAAGACTATGGTCCGAATCAGCCCACGAGCGCACGCCAAGCGCAGTGGATTCGCTGCCCGCTGCCGAAACCCCTCCGCCGACCGCCACCGAGCCGGACTCCGCGCTGACGTATGAGCCGGCGGCAACGGAATAATCCCCGCTTGCGTGAGCGTTTATACCCATTGCAACCGCATTCGTGCCGGCCGCTGAGGTGTAAGTCGTGCCATCGATTGGCCCGGACACGATCAACTGATCCGGTGTAAGGCCGGACCCGGACGAAGCCCCCGCCGCTAGCCGGCGTGCTCCTTCGCTACTCGACCCCGCGACGGACGGCGCGACGGCGCCCAACGCCTCGCGTACTTGTGATGAGTAAACCTGAGCGGATTCGCTCGAAGCCTTCGCCAGGTTGTCGACCAGCACAGCACTCGACACTTGCGGCACCGCCATCAGGGAGACGGGAGCAAGCGCAACCCATAGTGCAGCGCCCATTCGCGATCGCCGGCTGGAGTACGTGGTCCCTGAAAGACCGTGCGAGCGAGTCTCGCATAGGCCAGCGGACACTTCATCTTGCTTCTTCAATACCACGCGCTGCGTCTTGTTCATTTCTTTTGCTCACTCAGGTCTTAGACACGCGGACGCGCCCTCGGAATCATTGGGCATCGGTTCGGATGATCGATCAATCCGGACCGACGACTTGAGCGTGCGCAGGAATGCACACGGCCGCCGAATTGCTTCGGGAGCCGGCAGACGGTCATCAATGTGGTTCCTGTCAGGCGGAAAGCCGGTAGCACGCTCGTGTGCCACTGTGACAGGTCAAGATAAATTTCCCCTATCAGTAAACTCTTAAAACGAAGGGAGATAGGCCATTCGATAGAGGTTTAACGCCTATATTGCGCACTTTTCGTGTTTATTTCACAGCAACGCACCGGACGCGATATCCGGGGATGCGCCTCGCGTGTATCCTGATCAAGTTAAACAAAGGAGGACTGAAGCATAAAGCACGTGTTCTAACAAACAACGCGCGTGAAGAACCAAAACTGACTACCCCAAATACAAAGACGGCGGCGTGGTGAACCACGCCGCCGTCCTGATTAAACGACATCCAAACAACATTCGACCAACCATCACACCTTCAGCGAGGCCGTGCTTGTCTCCACCTTTGCTCCTTACTCGTTTGACCGCTAGGACAATCACTACACCGCGCGATCTTCCTCATCGAAGATTTTTTGTGCGAGGTGAAACGCCGAGTTGGCCGCCGGCACGCCGCAATAAATAGCGGTCTGCAGCAAGACTTCCTTGATTTCCTCACGCGTGACGCCGTTGTTTTTCGCCGCCCGTAAATGCAGCGCGAGCTCTTCGCTGCGGTTGAGCGCGACCATCATTGATAAGGTCAGGAGGCTACGGGTATGGCGCGGCAAGCCGGGGCGTGTCCAGATATCGCCCCAGGCGTAGCGAGTGATCAGGTTCTGGAACTCAGTCGTGAGATCCGTGCGGTTCTCGAGCGAGCGCGTGACGTGCGCATCACCCAAGACCTCGCGCCGCACGCTCAAGCCGGCTTCGTAGCGTTCGTCTTCGGTCATGTCAGGCTCCCAGGAACTCGAGCAGTGTTTTCGTGTAGACGTCCGCTTGCTCGATATTCGACAAGTGCGCTGCATCGAGTTCGACGTAACGCGAGCCCGCAATGTATCCGGCCAGTTCGCGCCCTTGCGCAGCGGTCGTGGACTGGTCGTGCGTACCGGAAATGACGAGCACCGGCGCCTTGATGGTCTTCGCTTCATCACGCGCATCGGCATCGCGGATCGCTTCGCAATTCGAGGCATAACCTTCGCCCGACGTGTGGCGGAACACGTCGCGAATACCGGACAGCATGAGCGGCTGCGCCGCCATGAACCCAGCCGTGAACCAGCGCGGCAGGACGGCATCGGCCAATGCAGGCATGCCGCCTTCCTCGCGGGCCTTCGCCGCCCGCGGCGTCCAGATCGCGTCCGAGCCAATCAGCGCCGCCGTATTCGACAGCACCACGCGCTCGAAGCGCTCCGGGTGGCGCGCCGCGAGCGCGATGCCGGTCAGCCCGCCCATCGACAGGCCGCAATAGTGCGCGCGCTTGATGCCGAGGGTGTCAAGCAAACCGATCACGTCGCCCACGAGCTGGTCCAGCGTGTACGGACCCTTGGGCGCGTCCGAACGGCCGTGACCGCGCGTGTCGTAACGCAGCACGCGATATTTAGCCGCGAGCGTTTCGACTTGGGGCGTCCACATCGACACGTCGGCGCCAAGCGAATTCGACAGCACGAGCCAGGGCGCGTCGCTCCCGGCGGTGGCGTCGATACGATAGAAGAGTTGAATACCGTTGACGGCGGCAAATGGCATTACGGAAGACTCCTGGATGAAGGGGATCGATGCACACGCAGCGCGGCATCGACAAAAGCGTGCGCCTGGCCCGCGTAGTTCGCCGGGTCGAGCAGGGCTTGCATCTGGACAAGAGAGAGATGTTGCGTGACGCGCTCGTCGTTCGAGAGCACGTCGTAAAGGGTCGCGCCGCTTGCCACGGCTTGCTTCGACGCATGTTCCACGAGCGTGTGCGCGTCGAGCCTGCCAATTTGGTCGCCGAGCGCGAGCATCACGGCCTCGCCGAGAATCAGACCGTGCGTGAGATCTAGATTGGCTGCGAGCCGATCGGCGTTCACTTCAATGTTCGACACGATCGCCGTGATCTGCGCAAGCGCACCGCCCGTCAGGCGGGCAAGATCGGGCAGCGCTTCCCACTCGGCCTGCCAGCCGCCGAGCGCGCGTTCATGCTCCTGAACCATGCCGCTGAACACGGTCGCGACCAGATTCGGCGCGCGCATGGCAGCGGTTAATACAGCAGCGCAGCCCACGGGGTTGCGCTTGTGCGGCATCGTCGACGAACCGCCTTTGCCCGCGGCAGCCGGTTCGGCCAGTTCGCCGACTTCCGTCTGCATTTGCAGCGAGATATCGCGGGCGATTTTCCCGAGCGTACCGGTCAGCATGCCGAAACATGCCGCTGCTTCCGCGATGCGATCGCGTTGGGTATGCCACGGCAACGAGGGGAGTTGCAGGCCGAGGTCATCGGCAAGTGATTGCGCGACCAACGGCGCCTTGTCCCTCAAGCTCGCCAATGTGCCCGCTGCGCCGCCGAATTGCAGCGCGAGCACGCGCGAACGACACTGCGCGAGACGCTCGCGATGGCGTGTCAACGCGTCGAGCCATTGGGCGAATTTAAGGCCGAGCGTGATCGGCAAGGCCTGCTGAAGCCAGGTCCGGCCGATCGCCGGCGTCGTCCGATATTTCTGCGCCTGAAGTGCGAGCGCGTCGCAAGCCTCGGTCAAACCCGCTTCCAATAAATCGAACGTGGAACGCAACTGCAAGACCGTACCGGTATCGATGATGTCCTGGCTCGTCGCGCCCCAATGCACGTACTTGGCGGCATCGGCGTCCTTGAGTTTGACTGCGGCGGTCAGTTGCTTCACCAGCGGAATCGCGAGATTGCCGCCGGATGCGGCGCCGGCCATCAACGCGTCGGCATCGATCAGATCAGCGTTGCAAGCAGCCACGATCGCGTCGACCGCGCCCGAAGGGATCACGCCATGCAAAGCCGATGCCCGGGCAAGCGCCGCCTCCACATCCAGCATCGACTGGACGGTCTGACGCGCGGACCACACGGCGTTCATCTCGCGTGTGCCGCAGATCAGGTCCGTCAGCCTTCCCGCCGCCGAAAATGTCGGCTCAGACATCACACACGCTCGATGGCGATCGCAATGCCCTGCCCCACGCCGATACACATCGTGCACAGCGCAAAGCGTCCGCCGGTCCGATGCAACTGATACGTCGCGGTCGTGACCAGGCGCGCACCGCTCATGCCAAGCGGATGGCCGAGCGCGATTGCGCCGCCGTTCGGATTGACGCGGGGATCGTCATCGGCAATGCCCAACATGCGCAGCACGGCCAACCCTTGCGATGCAAACGCCTCGTTGAGTTCGATCACATCGAATTGATCGATGGTCATGCCCAGACGCTTCATCAGCTTCTGCGACGCCGGCGCCGGGCCGATGCCCATCACGCGCGGCGGCACGCCGGCGGTTGCAATGCCCAACACGCGCGCACGCGGCACGAGGCCGAAACGCTTGGCGCTGTCTTCATCGGCGATGAGCAAAGCCGCCGCGCCATCGTTCACGCCCGACGCATTGCCCGCCGTCACCGTGCCATCCGGACGCACGACGCCCTTCAGTCTGGCGAGCGCTTCCATACTCGTTTCACGCGGATGTTCGTCCTGCGAAACCAGCACCGGATCGCCCTTTTTCTGCGCGATGGACACCGGCACGATCTCTTGCGCGAGCGTCCCGTCCTTCTGCGCGCGCGACGCTTTCTGCTGGCTGCGCACAGCAAACGCGTCCTGGTCTTCGCGGCTCACCTTATAGTCGGTCGCGACGTTTTCGGCCGTTTCCGGCATCGAATCCACGCCATGCAGTTTCTTCATCAGCGGATTGACGAAACGCCAGCCGATGGTCGTATCGAAGATCTCTGCCTGACGCGAAAACGCCGTGGTCGCCTTGCCCTGCACGAACGGTGCACGGCTCATGCTTTCCACGCCGCCCGCAACCATCAGCGCTGCTTCGCCGGACTTGATCGCACGCGCGGCCACGCCGATGGCGTCCATGCCCGATCCGCACAAGCGGTTGATGGTCGAGCCGGGCACGCCGTCGGGCAAACCGGCCAACAGAGCAGACATCCGCGCGACGTTGCGGTTATCTTCACCGGCCTGGTTCGCGCAACCGAAGATCAGGTCGTCGACGGCGTTCCAGTCCACGTCCTTGTTGCGTTCCATCAACGCGCGCAGCGGCACGGCGCCGAGGTCATCGGCACGAACTGAGGACAACGCGCCGCCGTAACGGCCGACCGGCGTGCGAATCGCGTCGCAAATAAAAGCTTCTTTCATGCACTTCTCCTGATTACGCGTCGAGTGGTGTGGCCGCTTCGAGCGGCTCAAACGTCAGCGGCACTTGCGCCAGTTTCTGCAGTTCGTCGAACGACAGGCCTTCGATAATTTCCCGCACCACGAAGCCATTGGGCGTCACGTCGAACATGCCGTGATCCGTGTACACGCGGTTCACGCAATTCACGCCTGTCACCGGATAGGAACACTCGGCCACCAGCTTGCTCTCGCCCTGCTTGGTGAGCAGTTCCATCATCACGTAGACCTTCTTTGCGCCGATCGCAAGATCCATTGCGCCGCCGACTGCGGGAATGGCATCGGGCGCGCCCGTGTGCCAGTTCGCCAGATCGCCCTTGGCCGATACCTGAAACGCGCCGAGCACGCAGATGTCGAGGTGGCCGCCGCGCATCATCGCGAACGAATCGGCGTGGTGGAAATAGGCGCCGCCGGTGAGCAGCGTCACATGTTGTTTGCCGGCGTTGATCAGTTCGTCGTCTTCCGCGCCCTTCTCGGGCGCCGGGCCCATGCCCAGCAGACCGTTTTCGCTATGCAGGAAGATTTCGCGATTCGTCGCGAGGTGGTTGGCGACGAGCGTCGGCACGCCGATGCCCAGGTTCACATACGCGCCTTCCTGAATGTCGAGGGCGACGCGTTTCGCCATTTCGTCACGAGTCAGTTTTTTCATGTCGATGTCCTTGCTTGATGCATTCGTTGTTGCGGCTTGAGCTGAGAAGCGAGCCTTGAAAATCCCGCTTGCACTAAAGAGGCTCTAATTAAGCCACTTTCGCCGCCAGCTCCGCCGCGTGCACCGCTTGCGGCACTTCGATCACGCGCTGCACGAAGATGCCCGGCGTCACGATGTCTTCCGGATCCAGCGCGCCGAGCGGCACGACTTGCGAGACCTGCACGATCGCCGTTTTTGCGGCCATCGCCATGATCGGCCCGAAGTTGCGTGCGGTTTTGCGATACACGAGATTGCCCCACCGGTCGCCCTTGAATGCCTTGATCAGCGCGAAATCGGCGTGCAGCGGCGCTTCGAGCACGTAATGCCGGCCATCGATAAAACGCGTTTCCTTGCCTTCAGCCAGCTTCGTGCCGTAGGCCGTAGGCGTGAAAAATCCGCCGATACCCGCGCCCGCCGCGCGAATGCGCTCAGCGAGATTGCCCTGCGGCACGAGTTCGAGTTCGAGTTCGCCCGCGCGATACAAGCCGTCGAACACTTGCGAATCGCTCTGCCGCGGAAACGAGCAGATGATCTTGCGTACGCGTTTCGCTTTCAACAGCGCAGCGAGGCCGGTCTCTCCATTGCCCGCATTGTTGTTCACGATGGTCAGTTCACGCGCGCCCTGCTCGATCAGCGCGTCGATCAGTTCCGACGGCATGCCCGCCGTACCGAACCCGCCGATCATCACGGTCGCGCCGTCCTTAACGTCTTTCACCGCTGAACTCAGCGAGTCGAAAATCTTGTTGATCATGCCGTCTCTTCCTTTGACGAGTGCCGAATGCATCGAAGCCGCATTGCAACTGAATCAAAGCGCGCCGGGTAACTTGAGTCCAACCAGCAACGCTTGCATTTTAAAGTTCGCTGTGCGAACATCGATTCGTTTAGCGAACAAACGCATGGTATTCCCGCATTCGTTGCGCTGTCAATGATCCTCGGGTTTGTACCGATGCGCTCGCAATGTGCCCGCGTTCTTGCCTGACCAATAGGACGAAACCACGATGATTTCCACTCCTGTCGAAGCCGATTTACCTGACCCGGAGTCTCCGTCGCGGCCCGGCGATGCCTATGTGCAATCGTTCGCGCGCGGTTTATCGGTGATTCGCTCCTTCGATGCTACGCGTCCGGCGCAGACCTTGTCGGAAGTCGCCGCCGCGTCGGGACTGACACGCGCCGGCGCGCGCCGCATTTTGTTGACGCTGCAGGCGCTTGGTTACGTCGATGCCGACGGCCGCTATTTCACGCTGACCGCGAAAATCCTCGACCTCGGTTTTGCCTACCTGACATCGATGCCATTCTGGAATCTGGCCGAGCCGGTGATGGAAGAACTGGTGGGTCAGGTGCATGAGAGCTGTTCGGCCGCCGTGTTGAACGGCACGGAAATCGTGTACGTGCTTCGCGTGCCCACGCATAAGATCATTACGATCAACCTGTCCATCGGCAGCCGTTTGCCCGCGTTTTGCACGTCGCTCGGGCGCGTGCTGCTCGCCGCGCTCGACGAAGACAAACTCGACGCCGTGCTCGATACCAGTCCGCTGGAAGCCCGCACGCCGCGCACGATCATCGATAAAACCGCGCTGAAAGCCGCGCTCGCCGTGGTACGCAAGCAAGGCTGGTCGATCGTCGACCAGGAACTGGAAGA
Source organism: Caballeronia sordidicola (assembly GCF_000729995.1). Classification (GTDB taxonomy): domain Bacteria; phylum Pseudomonadota; class Gammaproteobacteria; order Burkholderiales; family Burkholderiaceae; genus Caballeronia; species Caballeronia sordidicola_A. Next base: position 56,181 of record NZ_JNFG01000013.1, read on the forward strand.
AGGCCTGATTTCGATGTCCGCGCCCATCCGCGACCGCCAGGGACGCGTGATAGCGGCGCTCAATATCAGCGGCAACGCGCAGCGCAAGAACGCGAAGCAGATGGTGAAGGCGTTTCTCGACCCGCTGCTGGACGCGGCCCAGCGTGTTTCCGAGATGGTCGCAAGACGAGGCTAGGCGGAGGCCGACAGAATCATGCCGATGAAACCCGGGGACCTCGCGCTGCTCGACCTCGACCTGAACCTGATCCCGTATCTGGTCGCGATCGAGGACACGCGCAACGTGAGCCGTGCAGCCGAACAGCTTGGCGTGAGCCAGCCGCGAGTCAGCACGGCGCTCGGCCGCTTGCGCGTGTATTTCAACGACCCGCTGTTCGTGCGGACATCGCGCGGCATGGAGCCTACTCCACGTGCCCTCGCGCTTGTGCCCGTGGCTCGCGAGGCGCTGAACCGGATCGAGCGAGGATTGCTCGATACCCAGCACTTCGATCCCGCCGTCACCACCGATACCTTCGCCATCGCGCTCTCGGATGTCGGTGAAATCGTGTTCTTGCCGCGCCTGTTGCAGACGCTCGCCAGCGTCGCGCCACGGGCAAATCTGCGCTCTGTGTCGCTGAAACACGATCAGGTCGAGCGGGGCCTGGAAAGCGGTGAAATCGATTTGGCCATCGGCTATTTCCCCGATCTCGCCGGCAACAATTTCTTTCAGCAGCGGCTCTTTTCGCATCGCTTCATTTGCCTGATGCGGCGCGATCACCCGTACTCGCGCGGCCCGCTGACGCTCGCGCAGTATGTGGAATGCGGCCACGCGGTCGTGCGGGCCGAGGGCCGAAGCCAGGAAATCCTCGAGAATTTCCTCGACAAGAAACGCATCCGCCGCCGCGCCGTGCTCGAGACGCCCCACTTCATGTCCTTGCCGTTCATTCTGTCGCGTACCGACCTGATCGCGACGGTGCCGCACGCCATCGGCTATGCGTACGTGGCTGAACACGCGTCCATCACGTTGGCCGAACCGCCGCTGCCCTTGCCTAACTTCGACCTGAAGCAGCATTGGCATCGCAAGTTTCACAACGATCCGCGCACCATGTGGCTGCGCGGCGTGGTTGCGGCGCTTTTCAACGATGAACTCGACGAATGGCCCAAACGGCCCAAGCGACCCGAGCAAGCGCGGCGGGAAGACAAACGCCGCTAAACTGAGCACCTTGTTTCCTGTTAGGAAAGTGTCATGGATGCCGTTTTTTGGATGCCCGTGCTATGGATGCGTTGACCAGTCTGCGAGTGTTCCGCGATGTTGTCGAAGCAGGCAGCTTTGTCAAAGCTGCCGAGCGGCTGGATATTTCCACGGCGATGACCAGCAAGCACGTCGCCAATCTTGAACGGCAACTGGGTGTTCGCTTGCTGAACAGGACGACGCGTCATCTGAGCCTGACGGAAGTTGGTAGTGTTTATTACGAGCAGTGCCGGGAAGCGCTGGATATCCTGCAAGCTGCTGAGGCTGCAGTCGGATCGCAAACCGATCAGCCGCGAGGCGTGCTGAAGATCACCGCGCCGGGCTGGTTCGCGACCGCGAAGTTCGCCGATATCCTGGTCGCGTATCGGGCGCGTTATCCGGACGTGCTGATCGATCTGCGACTGGAAAACCGCTTCGTCGATCTGGTGGAAGAAGGCTATGACATGGCGTTGCGGGCGACGTCTGAACCGTCCCCTACGATGATCGTGCGACCGCTGTGCAAAGTACCGTTCGTGCTCGTGGGCTCGCCGGACTATCTGAAGCGGCGGGGTTATCCGCAGCGTCCCAGCGAACTGAGCGAACGTCATGAGATTGTGCTGCCGACATACGTCAGTTTGGAAACCGTCGAATTCTCCGGTCCGGACGGCGTGTTCGCGGTGAAAAACAGTGCCGTGCTCAAGACCAACGACAGCTCCATGTCGCTGCAACTCGTGCGCGCGGGCATCGGCCTCGCCTACTTCCCCGAATGGATCGTGGCGCAGGAACTGGCGTCAGGCGCACTGACGCGCCTTTTCCCCGAGTACACGACGTTCGCACCACGCGTGTACGCCGTCTACACGAGCCGCAAATACATGACGACGAAGGTGCGGACGTTCATCGATTTCGTCTCGGAGGCGCTCGCCGCCGATGATTCCGTCGATGGTTCGATGCCGCGTCCGGCTGCCCCTGCCCGCTCGCGCGGATCTTCGCCAGCCGCCGGAAAACTAGGATAAATCGTATTCAAATCACGTTGCCGCTCGTGTGAAGATCGCGCCACTTCGCTCGTTGGGTTCGCTGGAACCCACGATCGATGGCTCTTTTCCTTCCACTACCAAGACCACCAAGCGGGCGTGTGATGAATTTCCCCTGGTTTCCGTTGATCCTCAATTTCGTGCTGTTGGCGGCGTTTGTATTTGTCTGCAACACGCTGAACACCGGACGTCGCGCGCCCGTGCTGAACGGCCCGCTGATTTTCATTGGCTTCTGTTGCCTCGCGATGCTGCTGGATTTCACGCTGACTTTCGTTTTTGCTTCAGCTACCACCACCGATCGTGAGCGATACATCGATCTATCGTCGTTGTCCGCTTGCGGTGAGCGCGCAGTGTCTTACGCGATTCCTTGCGTCGCCGCCGCCTTGATGGCTTTGAGGTTTCGCGCAAGGAGCCGAAGCCCGGTCGAGCAATCGGTGACTATTCATACGTCTGAATACACACAGTCGGAGTTGCGGTATTGAGTTTGTTGGTCATGTGGCCGGCCCGAACCGCGGATCGTGTTCCGGCATCCGGCACGCTGGCGGAATGAACGCCATTTGCGCGATGGAAGAGTGAAACTGACGGGCTTTTGCATCAAATATGAGTCTGCAGGTTCTAAAACCAAAGAGTGTCTGATATACTTTTCCTCTTTCGGGGCGTAGCGCAGCCTGGTAGCGTACCTGCATGGGGTGCAGGGGGTCGCAAGTTCAAATCTTGTCGCCCCGACCAAGATAGTAGTAGGAAAATCAAGGACTTAGCCTTAACGGGCTAAGTCCTTTTTTCTTGCTTCCAACGTTGACCGGCGGTCATGCCGCAGTGGACAGGCATAGGCTGCGCAATTGATTGCAAGACGGTTTGGCGATGGCGCGGGCGCGGTATCACGCCAAGCTCACGCGCGGGTAGCAGCGACAAACGCAGGACATTGTAAGCAGACGCTTACACCGAGCAATTGATTGCAACGAGGAGCGCTCGGCAAGCTTGCGCGGCAGGCGGGCGAGGAGAAATTAACTAGGGGGTGCAACAACGTCGAGAAGGGCTCTCAAGCTGCCGCTTTTCGGGACACGCAGGTCTTTTTATAGGTCTGCTTGTCGACCGTCGTCCGGCCATATTTGATCGCACACTCGCATGCTTCCTTCTCAGTGGCGAAGTCCCCAAGCGAACCAAGAGCGCGGTGACGGCCGTCAGGTCCTCGTAGAACTAACATGGAAGCGAACGATCCGGCAGAACCGACAGCCAAGGGGACCAATATCCAGCCCTTATATGGAACAGGAATGGCATGCATGTCAGTGTCCGCTTAATAATTATGGGTATTCCCACCCATAAATTTTAGGACACTCTTTACGGTTTTTCCGAGAACGCACACTGCTCATCGAACTGATCAAGTGCGACGATCAGGGCGTCAGCGCGTCGCAGCTGGGATGGCGACCTTTCGATGCAGTCCAGCAGATCGGCGACCCGGCGGCGCCAGTAGGGCGAGGTTAAGAAAGGATTGATCTCGATTTCGGACAGCGAATGCTGAATGATCGCCTCAATGTGGGCCAGTTCCTGATCAACCAGAGCGTGCATTGGCTGTCTTGACAATAAGTTCACCATAGTATTTGTAGGATGATTGGGATGCGCAGCATGGGCCGCAATTGTACCCAACGACTGGATTCGAGCCCAAAATGCGACCGCGCGTACACCTTACGTCCCCGAAGCGCCCTCAAACCTTCTTACGCTTCTTTTCCCGTTCGTCCAACGCCTTGACGACCCTGCCGGCCACGTTGTCGGCGAAGAGACCCATCGTTTCGGTATCGAGGCGACAATCCGCAGACAGCCGTTCCCTGATCAGCTCGCAGACAAGGCGTCGGCTGGCAAATCCCGGGAGATCTGACCGGTCGGCGCCACGGTGCCGATTAAATCGTGCAGAGCGGCTAACCGTACTTTGTCTTGGACCCGAAGTCCTGGGCGCGCCAGAAGACACTCTATGTGCGTAGACCAGTAGTTGCTGCGAATCAAGCGTGGACGCCGAACGAGCTCTTTCAGCGTCTTTTCCACCATGTCGATTTCTGCGCTTACCGACTTCATTGCGGTCTCCGGTCCAATAGGTAGCGCTCTGTATGACGACAAGAATTGCGAAAACTTTAGCCAAAGTGCGGTGTGCGTCGCAAAAAAACCGCTCGAAAGTAACCGCGCAAGTGTGAGGACATGATGATCCGGCTAGCCGATGCGGTGCTCGTAGTGCACGCGCTGATCGCGCTATTTATCGTGGGCGGACTTCCTGCGATCTGGATTGGCTCCGGCCTCGGTTCGGAATGGGTACGCAGTCGGCTGTTCCGGCTGACTCATCTGTTTGCGATAGGCTTGGTGTCGGCCCTGTCACTGTTGGGATTGGCTTGCCCCCTGACCGTGCTGGAAGACTGGCTGCGCAATGGCTCAGTGGGGACGCAAGGTTTCATCCAGCGTTGGGTGAGCCGTTTGCTCTACTACGATGTGTCGGCGTGGGTGTTCACTCTCGCATACGTGGTGTTTGCTCTCATGGTGCTGCTGACCTGGCGCCTGGTTCCGCCCCGACCGCGCACGTAACTAGCGCACGTAACTAACGCACCTAACTCGCAGGCGCTTTGCCGCGCTACGGGAAGCACTACGCAGACCTACAGCCAGCTCAAGCCCGCACCTGGATGTGATTAACGACGCCCTCGATAGCATCCAGACACCAGGCGTCCTGTTCCGCCTGCCGTCTTTCGGCTTCGGTCGCCACCCAACCTGCCAGCGTGATCTTGTAGTTTTCTACATTGATGGTGATCTGCTCGGCGCGCACTCGCTGATCGGTTTCGAGCACCAGGTGCAAGGCCTCGGAAATCTCATCGTCGCCGTCCGCTTCGGCGGGCACGAGCTCCAGCAAGTTCACCACGTCGCGGCAGCCGCCGACCCACCAGGCGGTCACACTCGCCAGGCGCCTGTGAGACAAGCTGATCACTTGCCCCGTCAAGGTCACCACACCGTCCTCGACCGTCACTTCGATGACGCCGCTGCCATCGTTGCCCGCCTGGTCCATGGTGCCGCGCACAACTTCGAGCTGGCCTTTAAGGCGTGCACAGATCACGCAATTGCGGAAATCCATCGCCTGCGCCAGCCGGTCGCAGATATGAGTGCGCAGCTCGCCATCACCCACCGGCGGGTTGGCGATGACACGCAGTTGGTCAACCAGATGCATCCCCTCGCTGTGTAGCTGGGTCAACTGAAAAAGGCGTTTCTTGGATGCGATATCCGGCAGCTCGCCTGTCACCGTCAAGGCGTCGCCATCGAAACTCATATGAATAGGATGATTGTGGAGCTTCAGGTGGGATTCGCGTTCGAAGGCTGCCATCACCTGCTTCAAGACCGTATCGCTGCGTTGCATGATCTGTCTCGCGCAAAGGTTGGGTGGCGCAGCGCCCTTGATGCCGCACTGCGCAAGTCTTGCCGCATCAGGCGGGTGCCGTTCAAGTCTGCATACCCTGCGTGCGACGGGCGAAGCGTGTGCGCTCGGCCTGATCCATCAGATCCAGGAATTGATCCGTGCCCATGTGAATCAGCTCCTCATGATCGCCGGCCTCGAAATAGACGTCCGGCTGGCTGGCGAGGCTCTCGTCAAGATAGGTGTACATGCCATAGGCAGTACACACCGGCGGAAGCGCTCCCACGTCGCAATCCTTGAATAGTTCCCGCAGATCGACCTCTTTGGCCAGCACCAGGTGGTGGCGTCCAGTCTGCGCCCAAAGCTCGGACAGCCGAACGGCGTAAGTCGATGGCAGCACAGCCGCCACATAGCCGTGTTCGTCCTCAAGAAGCACTGTCTTGGCGAGGCGATCGCCGGGAATATGCGCTGCCGCCGCTGTTTCGATGCTGGAATGGCTGTACCGGTGATGCACGATTTCGTACCGGGAGCCCTTGCTGCGCAGGCAGTCCTGGAGAGTGGCAGACATTGACATGACGCACCTCCTTTGGAAGGAAGGAAACTTGAAACCATTGCGAATCATTCTTAAGGATAGTTCGCTTTCGCCGGCGTGTGAAAAATAGGCTGACGGCAGCGCTTTGACTGCGCAGGCATGACGACAAACGGACAAACAGACGAAGAGACGATTACCCCGTATGGCACACGGATTCATTTTCGCCAATAATGGCCCCACATCCACGACTGGACGAGGGCGGCCATGCGCTACAGCCCCGATGCTATCCGTACCATCGCCCTGGTCGGGCATGCCGGGTGCGGCAAGACCTCGCTCATCGAAGCGCTGCTGCATCAGGGCGGCGCGCTCCACGCGCCCGGCAGCGTGGAGCGAGGTACCACGGTCTGCGATTTCGACCCGCTCGAGCGGAAATACCATCACTCGCTGAACTCCGCCGTCGCCCATCTGCACTACCGCGATTCACGCATCTATCTGCTGGATACGCCCGGCTATCCGGACTTTTTCGGGCCGTCGATCAGCGCCCTGCCCGCCGTGGAGACTGCCGCCATCGTCATCAATGCGCAGACGGGCATCGAAATGACCACCCGGCGCATGATGGCGTGGGCGGAAGATCGCAAGCTCTGCAGAATGATCATCGTGAACGGCATCGACGGCGAAAAGGTCGATCTTCCCGGGCTTTTGACGCAAATTCAGGAGACCTTCGGCAAGGCGTGCCTACCGATCAACCTGCCGGCGCAGCGCAGCCGCCAAGTGGTGGATTGCTTTTTCAACCCGGCGGGCGACGCCGATTTCCTGTCGGTTGCGGCAGCGCACAATGCGCTGGTCGATCAAGTGGTCGAGATCGACGCCGCCTTGATGGAGCTCTACCTGGAGCAAGGCGAGGCCATCAGCCCGGAGCAGCTGCATGAGCCCTTCGAGCGGGCGCTGCGCGAAGGTCATCTGGTGCCAATCTGCTTCACGTCGGCAGTCAACGGCGCGGGCATCGCGGAATTGCTCGACGTGTTCGTCCGGCTCCTGCCCAACCCCATGGAAGGCAACCCGCCGCTCTTCTACCGCGATGCCGGCGACCGCCGGGAAGTCGTGCGCGCCGAACCGGTCGCGGACAAGCATGTGCTGGCCCACGCCTTCAAGATCGTGATGGACCCGTACATCGGCAAGATGGCCGTGTTTCGCATCCATCAGGGCACGATCAGGCGCGATAGCCAGCTTTATATTGGTGACGCTCGCCAGCCGTTCAGGGTCGCGCATCTGTTTATGCTGCAAGGCAAAGAACACATTGATGTCAGCCAGGCAGGTCCAGGCGATATCTGCGCCACGGCCAAGGTCGACGAGATCGGTTTCGATGCCGTGCTGCATGACTCTCCCGAAGACGGCAACATCCACCTGACCCCGCTCGACTTTCCCACCTCCATCTATGGTCTGGCGATCGAGCCGGCACGCCGGGGCAACGAGCAACGCCTCTGGGAAATACTGCAAAAGTTGACGGCGGAAGACCCGTGCCTGCGCATCGACCACCCCGTCGGCACTAACGAGACGGTGGTGCGAGGCTTGGGCGAGCTGCACCTGCGGCACATGCTGGAACGACTGTCCGAGCAGTACAAGCTCGAGGTGGTGACGCGGCCGCCGAAGATCGCCTATCGGGAGACCATCGGTGCCAGGGCTGAGGGGCATTATCGCCACAAGAAGCAAACGGGTGGCGCCGGGCAATTCGGCGAGGTGATGCTGCGCGTGGAGCCCCTGCCGCGAGGCACCGGTTTCGAGTTCGTCGACGCTGTCAAAGGCGGCGCCATCCCCGGACAGTTCATTCCCGCGGTGGAAAAGGGCGTGCTGCAGGTCATCGCGAGCGGTCCGCTCGCCGGCTTCCCGATGCAGGACGTGCGAGTCACCGTCTTCGACGGCAAGAGTCATTCAGTCGACTCAAAGGAAGTTGCATTCGTCACTGCCGGGCGCAAGGCCTTCATCGATGCAGTGCTGAAAGCCCAGCCAATCGTGCTCGAGCCTATCGTGGATATCGAGGTGATGACACCGGAAGCGGCGATGGGCGACATCATCGGTGACCTGTCCACCAAGCGTGGGCAGGTCCATGGCACACGCACGGCCGCCGGCAACGCGGTGGTCGTCACGGGGAAAGTGCCGCTGTCCGAACTCAACGACTATCAGTCGCGTCTGAACGCTATCGCGGGCGGTCATGGCAACTACAACATCCAGCTCAGCCACTACGATCCGGCGCCCCCCGCTCAGCAGGAGCGGCTGGCGTCGCAGCACAAAAGGCATGGCGAGGACACGGAATCTTGAGAGGCGCGCCGCTCGTGTGCTCAGGATTGCCCTTTATCCGTCATGCGTATCCCACGACAGATCGTTGAACACCCATTCGGCCCCCTGAAGCACTGTAATTCGTGGGCGACGTCCTCGGTGGTGTTCCCCGGCCTACAATTATTCATCTGCCGTTATCTGCCGCAAGTCATTGCGCGGCTGCGCGTTTAGGCTATCAGGGGTGGTTCGATAACCCGTTGAACCACGCTCCCGGCCGATCAACGGTAGACACTGACAATGGTGGGGTCGCCGCCGGCCATGGTTGATGGGTCGGCAAAGGAGCGTGATCAATGCGGTCGCAAGTGAGGTCAGGCGCGCGCTTGAGACGCACCGCGATCACGGTTGCGGCGCTAGTCGCTGGCCTGATTGTTGTCGGGCAAATTACCGGCGTCCTGGTCGACTGGCTGTGGTTTTCTTCGATCGGCTATGTCGACGTTTTCTGGACGGTTCTTTCCGCTCAGGCGCTCCTCTTTGTCGCCGGGTTCGCCGTATCGGCGGGCGCTATAGGGGTGTCGGGGTTTCTCGCGCATCGTTACGCGAGGATGCCCGGATTCTCGCAGGTGTCAGCGGCCTATTCGTTCGGTCCGTCGGCGGCCATCAGCGAACTGGCCGACCGCGTCGCGCCGCACATTCGTTGGCGCGCAGCCATCGCAGGCGTCGCCATCGTCCTGGGGTTGTTCATCACCGTTGGCGAAATCTCGAGCTGGGACATGGCGCTTCGCTTCGTTCATCAGGTGCCCTTCGGCGAGCGCGATCCGATCTTTGGCAAGGACATAGGCTTCTATCTCTTCGCGCTGCCCGCCTACATTGCGCTCAAGAATTGGCTGCTGAAGGTGCTCTTTTGCAGCGCGGCCGTTGCAGGTGTGGTCTACGGAATGCGCGGCGACATCGCACTCGGGCAGATGCCGCGTGGACTCTCAACCGCCGCCACCGTTCATGGATCGGCACTGCTCGGTTTGTTCTTTGTGCTGAAGGCCTGGTCCTACGGGCTCGACCGCTTCCTGCTGCTATACGGCGACAACGGTGTTGTCGTCGGCGCCAGTTATACCGATGTCCACGTCGAGCTACCGGTCCTGTGGTTACTCGTTGGCGTGGCCGCTGCCGCATCTCTTGCCTCATGGGCCAATATGCGCTTGCGGAGCTATCGAATTCTTGCCGGCTCGGTGCTGCTGGTGTTCGGCAGCTCGTTTGCGTTTGCCGTCATCTACCCGTCGCTGTTCCAGCGCTTCTATGTCAAGCCGAGCGAGCTGCAACTGGAGACGCCGTATATCGAACACAATATCTCGATGACGCGAAAGGCCTACGGCCTCGAGCAGATCGCGGTGAAACCGTTTCCGGCCGAGCAGGGGCTAAATCTCGCCTCGCTCCAGGCCAATAGCCCGACCATCGACAACATCCGCCTGTGGGATGTGCAGCCGTTGATGGATACGTACGCCCAGTTGCAGGAGATCAGGACCTACTACAAGTTCCTCTCGGTGGACATTGACCGCTACCGGCTTGACGCCGGCTACCGGCAGGTGATGCTCTCGGCGCGCGAACTGGAGCCGGCGATGCTTCCGGCGAATGCCCAGACCTGGGTGAACCTGCATCTCCTGTTCACCCACGGCAACGGCGTCGTGATGTCGCCGGTCACCGAGAAATCCACGGAAGGCTTACCTTCCCTCTATCTGCAGGATATTCCGCCCGTCGCCAGCGGTGGCCCGGCCATCCGCGAACCGCGCCTCTACTTCGGCGGGGGCGATCAGGACTATGTCATCGTGAAGGGCAGCGTGCCCGAGTTCGACTACCCCAAGGGGAAAGACAACGTCTACACCACTTACAGCGGGCGTGACGGTGTCGCGGTCGGCGGCGTGGCCCGACGCAGCCTCTTCGCCTGGCAGTTCGACGATCCCAACATCCTGCTGACCGGCTACATCACGGACCGGAGCCGGATCCTGTTCCACCGCAACATTCAGGACCGGGTGCGCGCGATCGCGCCGTTCCTCAGCCTCGACCATGACCCCTATATGGTCGTGAGCGACGGGCGCCTTTTCTGGATGCAGGACGCCTATACCACCAGCAGCTGGTTCCCCTACGCCCAGCCGGGTACCAGCGACGGCAGCAATTACATCCGCAACGCGGTAAAGGTGGTGATCGATGCGTATAACGGCACGGTCGACTTCTATGTCAGCGATCCTGCCGATCCTGTCCTGCGGACTTACCAGCGCATCTTCCCGGGTCTGTTCAAGCCTTTGGAGGCCATGCCAAAAGACTTGCAGCAGCATATCCGCTACCCCGAAGACCTCTTCCTGATCCAGGCGCAGCTCTACCGCGCCTACCATATGGACGCACCGGAGGTCTTCTACAACCGCGAGGATCTCTGGCAGTTTCCGCAGGAGTTGGCCGGCATCGATGGTGGAACTGCCCCCATGCCAATGACGCCTTACTACACCATCATGCGGCTCCCCGGGGCGCCACGCGCCGAGTTCGTCCTCATGCTGCCGATGGTGCCCAGCCAGCGCGAGAACATGATCGCCTGGTTGGCGGCGCGTTGCGATCCGCCCGAGTACGGCAAGCTCATCGTCTACACCTTCCCCAAGGAGAAGCTGGTCTATGGGCCGTTCCAGATCGAGGCGCGCATTCAGCAAAATACCGAGATATCGCAGCAGATCTCGCTGTGGAACCAGATGGGCTCGCGGGTCATCCGCGGCCATCTTGTGGTCGTGCCGATCGAGAACTCGATCCTCTACATCTCCCCGCTCTACTTGCGCGCGGCGTCCGGTCAGTTACCCGAGTTGAAGCGGGTGATCGCCGCCTATGGTGACCGGGTGGTGATGGAGGAGACCTTGGGCGAAGCCTTGGCGGCGCTCTTCAAGGAGACCGCCCCGGTGACGTTGCCCCGGGGCACGGCGGACGCACGCGCCCGCGAGGCGCTGGCACACTATGACCGCGCCATCGAGAGGTTGAAGGCAGGAGACTGGAGCGGGTTCGGCTCGGAACTCGATGCCCTCCGGCCGCTGCTCGAAGCGCTCGGTGCCGGCCGTCCCGAGAATCAGAAGTGACCTGAGTGGAACGGGAAGAGCGTCGGCTCAACGCAATAAGCCGGGAGTACGCGCTCCGTTTTTCCAATGCGGACGTCGCCTGCAGATGTTGCTAAGTGATTCAGCGTGTCACAGCGCAAACAACCTCCCAAGATGGGGCTCGCGGTCTTCCACGCCTGCTAGCCGCAGCGCGTGCCAGGCCATCGCGAAGTTGCTGGATATCACCGGCTTGGCCGTCCTCGCCTCAAGTTCTGGAATCAGCTCGGCGATGCGCAAGCTGGTACATGACACAAAGACAGCGTCCACGTCCGGGTTCTGTGCAAGGCGCTCGACTGCGGCTCGCAGGGAGGTCGCGTCTATCCGCGCCACCTCGTTGTCATTCATATGTTCGAACGACGCCATGCGCGTAATGCCGACGCCACGTGCCTCGATGTACTCGCGCATATAGTCGTTGATCGAGCGCACATAGGGCGTCAGCAGCCCGGCGCGCTTGACACCTAGTGCACGTAGCGCGGCAAACGCGGCGGTAATCGGCGTGGTGCACGCGACGCCCGGACGCGCTTCGCGGATGCGCGCGAATACCTTTTCCTCGCCGATCACCATCGATGCCGACGTGCATCCAAACGCCACGACATCGATCCGTTCCGCAGGCCGAATCAGTGCGACCGCTGGCGCGATGCGCTCCTCCATTTCCGCCAGCCGTTCGGGTGTGATGTCGGGCGAGTTGAGCACGCGGCTTTCGTAGAACGCCACGCCGTCCTGAGTCAGCAGGTGGCGCCACTCGTGTTCGATCGTGTGGTCGGTCGCGAGCACGACAAGGCCAATGGCGGCCCGCCGGCAGATGCCGTCGTCCAGCGCGAAATCGAGCCTTACATACGTATCGTCCTGCATTGAAGTCGCGCTCATTTCAGTGTCATCCCTGTCATGTCAAGTTCAGGCTGGCGACCGGCCATGATGTCGACCAGCAGTTTCGCGGTGCCACACGACATCGTCCACCCCATGTGCCCGTGGCCGGTGTTCAGATACAGGTTCCTGTGACGCGTTCGGCCGATCAACGGCGTCCCTTCAGGTGTCATCGGGCGCAGACCCGCCCAGTACGAAGGGCTGTCATAGTCGGCGCCATCGGGGAACAAGTCGCGTGCGGCCTGCAACATCTGGGTGAAGTCAGCGGGCGTATGGCGAGTGTCATAACCGGCGAACTCGGCGGTCGCGGTAAAGCGCAGCCGTTGGCCAAAACGCGCCCATGCCAGGAGATTGTTTTCATCGACGCCGCCCAGCGTCGGGGGACGGTGATTCGGCCCAATAGGGAACGTGGCCGAATAGCCCTTTACCGGATACACGGGTAGCCGATAGCCCAACGAACGCGCCACGATAGGCGACCAGGAACCGAGCGCGAGGACGAACTCGTCGCCTTGCACGAGTCCCGCCGGAGTACTCACTCCGGTCACCTTGTCGCCGGACGCCTCGATCGCACCGATCGGCGCATTGAATTCGAAACGTACGCCAAGGGATTCGCACACCGCCTTCAGGGCGCGGGTGAACAGGTGCGCGTCGCCGCTTTCGTCAGTCGGGCAATAAATCGCGCCGGCGATCTTGTCACGCGCGGGCCCAAGCGCCGGCTCCTGCGCGACCACCTGCTCCGCATCGAGCGTTTCGAGCCGCAACCCGTTGTCCGCGAGGATCGACATGTTCTGCGTGCCTCGCGCAAAAGCAGCTTCGTCGCGATAGAGATACAACAGGCCTCGGCTGATGGCATCGTATTGCAAGCCTTCGACCGCGGTGATCTGCTGCAATTGACTCTGTGCGTAGCGGCAAAGCTTTACTTTGCGCGTCGTGTTCTGACGCGAGCGCGCCGCCGTGCAGTTTTGCAGGAACTGGAAGCACCAGATCCACATGCGAGGGTCCGCGTTGAGCTTGAGTCGCAGCGCCTGCCCGTCAACGAAGAGTGACTTCAGCAGGATTTTCGGCGCACGCGGAGACGCCCACGTATACGAATGCCCCGGCGCGACCAGGCCGGCGTTGGCAAAGCTGGTCTCGAGCGCGACGCCGGGCTGGCGGTCGATCACCGTCACCTCGCGGCCCTCCTTCGCAAGGTAATAGGCAGCCGTGACGCCCGCGATTCCGCCCCCCAGCACAACGCATTTCATGCGCGACCTCTCCATGCAAAGCTGCTCGTCTTTCAAAAATACGATGTTGTCGACACTTTTGCATGGGGTGGTTTATACGCAGATACCCTATACGGTCCAAATGTGCGGCGGGACCTATCATGAAAGGAGTGCTTTCATGATTGCGCGGCGATGAACGCCGTAGTTTGCTACCAATCTGTCAGCTTCTGACGTGCATGCGAACGTAAGTTTTCAGTTGTTTTCTGACGCCACCACAACCCCGTGTGGCGGATCGACCGATCCCTTTCACAATAAGGAGTCACTAACATGATTGCTCAGAACAATGGCACGTCCGGCGCTGATCGCGTCTTTCGGAAAACGACAATCGCGGCACTCGCCGCTGTGGCCGTGCTCGCCGGCATGGCCCCCGGTTTGGCACAAAGCCAAGGCGCCACCATCAAGATCGGCGTACCCGTGCCGCTGTCGGGCAGCAGTGCCAACGCCGGCACGGACATCGTCAATGGCGCCAAGCTTGCGGCCGCCAAAATAAATGCGGCTGGCGGCGTTCTCGGCAAACAGATCGAAATAGTGCCGGAGGACGACGCCTGCGACGCGCAGACAGCTGTGCAGGCAGCGCAGAAACTGGTCGATGCGGGCGTCGCCGCGGTAGCCGGCGGTTATTGCTCCAGCGCGGCGCTACCGGAACTCACGACATTTCATCGCGCCGGAATTCCTTACGTCCTGGATGCATCGACCAATCCCAAACTCACCGAGATGGGCTACGACAACGTATTCCGCACAATCGGCCGTGACGACGAGCAGGGTCCGTTTGCAGCCAGTTTCATGAAGAATTCGCTGCATGCAAAGCGGGCAGCCGTCATCAATGACAACACGACCTATTCCAAGGGCCTCGCCGACAACACCGTGGAAGCCCTGAAAAAGGGCGGCGTCGAGGTCGTCTACGACGACGCGATCACGCCCGGTCAGATGGACTACTCGCCAACGCTGACCCGAGTCGCCGCGTTGAAACCGGACGTGATCTACTACACCGGCTATTTCTCCGAAGCGGGTCTGCTTGTGAAGGAGGCGCGGCAAGTGGGCCTGAAGATGACCTTCATGGGCGGTGACGCCACCAATGACCCCACACTGATGAAAACAGCCGGTCCGGCAGCCAACGACATGATCATCACCACGGCGCCGCTGGCGCAGTTCCTGAGCGCCGCGCATGGCTACGTCGACGACTATACGAAGGCTTACGGACAAGGCCCGGGCCCGTATTCAGTCTATGAATACGATGCCGTCGGGGTCACAGCGAAAGCGATCGCGGACGCAAAGTCGGCGACGCCCACCACGATCACCGCAGCCCTGCACAAGATCTCGAACTACGCGGGCGCGACCGGGACGATCGGCTTCAATCCGAAGGGCGACCGCAGCGTGGCGGTGTACATCACCATCATCGTTCGCGACGGTGCTTTCGCGCCCTACCAGAAGCAGGATGCAAGCGGACACTGGATGGCGATGAAGTAGGCCCAGCGCAAAGTCGCGCTTAAAGTTATGAGCACCTTCTTCCAGTTCGTGATCGAGGGACTGACGATCGGCTCGTTCTATGCCCTCGTCGCCCTCGGCTACACGATGGTCTACGGGATCATCCGGCTGATCAACTTCGCTCACGGCGACTTGTTCATGGTCGGGGCTTTCATCGGCTGGACCGGTTTGACTGCGCTTGCTGCGGCGCATGTGCCGCTCGCCTTGGCGTTGATGATCACCCTTGTGGCTTCGATGGCGGTCACAGGGGCGCTTGGCCTCGCGATCGAGCGGGTTGCGTACCAGCCGCTGTTGCGCGCACCGAGGTTATCGATTCTGATCACGGCGCTCGGCGTCTCCCTGGCGCTGGAAAACGGCGTCCTGCTGCTCTATGGCGCCGGTTTCAACACTTACCCTCACGTGCTCAGCCACACAGGATTCGATGTCCAGGGCGTGCAGGTCACGTTTGCACAAATCGGCATCATCGTATCCAGCTTTGCGTTGATGATCGCGCTGTATTTCTTCGTCCACCGTACGTTCATCGGCACCGCGATGCGTGCGCTCGCGATCGATCAGGACGCGGCGCGCCTGATGGGCATCGATGTCGAGCGGTTGATCCAGTTGACCTTCTTCCTGGGTTCGGCGCTGGCCGCCGTGGCAGGTGTCATGGAAGGGATCTACTACACGCAGATCAATTTCTTCATGGGCTTCGTGCTCGGCCTGCGCGCCTTCACCGCTGCGGTTCTCGGCGGCATCGGCAACATTCCGGGCGCCATGGCGGGCGGCATCCTGATCGGCTTGCTCGAAGCCTTCGGCGCGGGCTATGTCTCCTCACGATGGACCGATGTCTTCGTGTTCGGCGTGCTGATCGCCGTGCTCGTGATCAAACCGACCGGATTGTTCGGCGAACGCGTTGTCGAGAGAATGTAGGCCATGAGCGCACTGCAGGCGTCATCGCGTTGGTCCCGCCCTGCCGGCGTCGCGCTTCTTGCCGCCGCCGTGGCGCTGCCGGCTGTCGCCAGCAACTATATCGTCGATGTGGGCCTGACCATCGCCACCTATTGCATCCTGGGTCTCGGGCTGAACATCGTAGTCGGTTACGCAGGGCTGCTCGACCTGGGCTATGCAGCCTTCTTCGCCATCGGCGCGTACACGACGGCGCTGCTGGAAACGCTATTGCACTTCTCGTTCTGGGAAACGCTGCCGTTCAGTCTGGCGTTTGCCGGTGCTTCGGGCATCGTCATCGGCTACCCTACCCTGCGCCTGCGAAGCGACTATCTGGCGATCGTGACGCTTGGGTTCGGTGAGATCACGCGCATCGTTGCCACCAACCTGCGCATCACGGGCGGCCCGAACGGCATCTACGGCATCGATAGCCCAAGCCTGTTCGGTTACGAGATCAGCTCGCCGCGTGCGGTCTACGAACTGGGCATCGCGTTCTTCGTGCTCGTGCTCGTGTTCGCGATCCGGCTTGGCCAGTCGCGGCTCGGTCGCGCCTGGACCAGCATCCGCGAGGATGAGGACGCGGCCGAGGCCGTAGGCGTGCCAACGCTACGCGTCAAACTGCTCGCCTACGTCATGGGCGCGTTGATCGGCGGTTTCGGGGGCAGCCTGTTCGCGGCGCGTTTCGGGACCATCGACCCGACCGGCTTCACCTATCTGCAGTCCGTCACCATCCTGATCGTTGTCGTGCTCGGCGGCCGGGGCAGCATTCCTGGCGTGATCCTGGGTGCCGTCATCGTTGCCGGCCTGCCCGAGATGCTGCGTTTCCTCAACCTTTGGCGCATCTTCGCTTTTGCAATCGGGCTTGTGATCCTGATGCTGCTGCGGCCACAAGGGCTGTGGCCGGCGCCGCTGCGCCGCGTGGCGCCCCCGCGCAAGGATGCCGGCGGCGCGACAACGCCTTTGCCCCGGGAGACCACCACCGGTGAAGTCCTGCTCGAGGTGAACGGCATGCAACGCCGGTTCGGCGGCGTGCAGGCAGTCGGCGGTGTCAGTTTTACCGTGAAGAGCGGTGAAATTGTCAGTCTGATCGGCCCGAATGGCGCCGGCAAGACAACGGTGTTCAACTGCCTCACCGGTGTGATTCGCACGACCGGCGGTCAGGTTCTCTGGCAGGGCTCCTCTCTGGTCGGAGGAGCGCCGCATCGCATCGTCCATCGCGGTATGGCGCGCACCTTCCAGGGCATCCGCCTGTTCGCCAACATGACGGCGCTCGAGAACGTGCTGATAGGCATGGATCATCGGCTTCGGACGTGGCTGTGGGCCGAGCTGGTCGCGTGGCCCTCCGCGCGTGCCGAGGCAGCGGATCATGCGTCGGAAGGCATGAGCTGGCTCGGCTTCGTCAGCCTGGGCGCTCGGGCAGGTGAACGCGCGGCCGACCTGCCCTACGGCGATCAGCGCAGGCTGGAGATTGCCCGCGCCCTCGCCAGCAACCCGCGCCTGCTGTTGCTGGACGAGCCCGCGGCGGGGATGAACCCGACCGAGAAGCATGCGCTGATGGAGTTGATCCGGCGTATCCGGGATCTTGGCGTCACGGTGCTGCTGATCGAACACGACATGATGCTGGTGATGGGCGTGTCGGATCGGATTATCGTCATGGACCATGGTGTCATCATTGCCGAGGGCCTGCCGTCGGAGATCCAGGCCAACCCGCGTGTGATCGACGCCTATCTCGGTACGGACGGAAAAGATGAGGCCGCCGACGATGCTGCCGGGGAGGCATCGCTGTGGGACTCCTAGAAATCCGCGATCTTCACGTGAGCTATGGGAACGTGGAAGTTCTGCATGGCATCTCCCTCGACGTGGGGGAAGGTGAGATCGTTGCATTGCTCGGCAGCAACGGCGCGGGGAAGACCACCACGCTGCGATCCGTTTCCGGCCTGATTCGCCCACGGGCGGGAGAGATCGTGATGGCCGGGCAGCGGCTGAACGCACTGCGGGCTCACCAGATCGTGGCGCTGGGTCTCGGCCACGTGCCGGAGGGCCGCCGCATGTTCGGCGCGCTGACTGTCGAGGAAAACCTGCAGCTCGGCGGCTATCTGATCCGGCGCGACAGCGCCGTGATGGCGCAGCGGATAGACCACGTCTATCAGACTTTTCCGCGGCTTGGTGAGCGACGCAGCCAGCAGGCGGGGACGCTCAGCGGCGGCGAACAACAGATGCTGGCGATTGCACGCGCCCTGATGCTGCGCCCGCGCATAATCGTGCTGGACGAACCGTCCATGGGGCTGGCGCCGAAACTGGTTCGCGCGATTTTCGGCATGATTGCCGACATCTGCAACGAAGGCACATCGATCCTTCTCGTCGAACAGAACGCGCGTCAGGCGCTGCGGATCGCTCATCGAGCCTACGTGCTGGAAAGCGGCCGCATTGCGCTGGCCGGCCCAGCCAGGGATCTGGCGCAGGACAGCCGCGTCCGCGCCGCGTATCTTGGCGGCAGCGCAGCGGCGACAGAGTGATCCGTGAACGGGTCAAAAGTCCACGATTCAAGGAGGACGCCATGGGGAACAGATATGAACGCTCACGCATGTCGCGTTCGTTCACGTACAAAGGTGTCCAATACCATCCAGGGGTACTGGTAGTTCTCGCCGCGCAATTGCTCTGTCTGAGCGCGCTCGCGTTTTCACCGGGCAGTCTCGATCACAACAAGTGGCTGTCCGCGGCAATCGCATTCAGCCTGCTCTTCGGGCTGATCCTGTCGCTCGGTTTTTTCGGAACGTGGAATCAGTTCAGAGACGATGTCAGCCTGTGGACGTTCCTCACCACGAACCTGGTCGAATCTGCCGTTGCGATAGCCACGGCAGGTGAGGTTTTGACGATTTTGTTGATGCCGCTCTAGGCTGAAAAATGAATGCGGCGCCCGGCAATCGTTTGCGAGTCCAAGCAAGCCGCTTCCACTTTTCGACGGAGCCGATGGCGGTCGGATTATGGTCGCGTAAAGCGAAATTTGCTGCGCCGCACGCATCCAATGCCGCCTCCGCGGCGTATAGATCCATGCATGAGCGCATCGCTATTTGAGGCGGCATTTTTAACGTGTTCAGTCGGTGCATCGCGGTAACAAATCACGATCCGGACACACTGCTTTCAACAAAATATAAAAAACCAAGCAGACAGCCGCGGATTGTTTTCATCGCCGACTGATCTGCTGAAACCGGGGTTACACACATGAGCACCAGTCAACAACGTCGGACATACAGAACGAGCCGGGCTCGCAATACCAACGCCACATTCGCCAGCAAATTGTGGCCCGCCCAGGCAATGATCGTATCGAGAAGCGCTTCGCATATTGCGAGCACGTTGTCCGCATCACAGCGCAACAACGCACTTGCCGAAGCCGTTGCTGAAGTCACGAAGGATTACGGCGATCAAGCCGTCCACACGTTTCTCGACGCGCTGAAAGGCTGGTTCAATCAGCGCGATTATCGGGCGGCTGTAGAACTGGTCGACTACTTTCAGGCGCACGGATGCTTGCCGGAGATCGCGCAACCCGCACCGCCGCGACGCAGGGCTTCGCGGGGATCATCGACGAAGGCGGACAGCACGTGTTCGGCTAACGCCGCATGACATCGCCGCATCTGGCACGCTAGCTCGCCCGCTCGATCGATTGGCCGGCTACAAAAACGCCCGGTTATCGAATCCGATGACCGGGCGCATCGAACCATCTATAGCTTAAAGCTGCATCAAACCATCAACGCAAAGCGGAATACGCTGTCGGCGACAGAAATTGATTTTCGATCCTCTCGACAATAATCTGCTTTGCCTCGGTTTCGGCACGCTTCGCAATCCACTCTGCATCGGCCTGAAACGCGTTCCACTTGGTTTCGCGCTCGGCCAGGCTTTCCCATTTCAGCAAGTAGGTCAGCGTATGGTTGCTCGGACCAGCCAGCGTGGTCCAGAACCCGATCGGTTCGATTCCGTATTTCTTGAAAAAATCGAGTGTAATGTTCGAGAACCGGTCGTTCAACGCGGGCAGACGACCCGGCGCGCAGTGATAAATACGCATTTCAACAATCATTTAAGCCTCATGGACACGGAGTAATGCAGCGATCAAACCCGCTGCGGTTGGAATTCACCAATTCACCACGAGGGATCGTACCGGCGTTTGACGCAGCCCGCTTGGGGTCAGGCAAACATCGGCTGCAGGCTTGAGGGCATCAAGCCTGCTCGACGGCGACGGAGGCCGTATTAAGACCCTCGGTATCGACGTCATAACCAACGAATTGGCAGCAGCCCGGTATGGCGGCGCGGACTGACACGTCTGGGATGTCAGTGATGTTAATACGCAGCGCCCTGCTGCCTCTCGAACTGAAGTAGCCGAATTACATCGGCGCCATCTTGGACATGCCTTCCTGGATCTCATCCTGGGTCAGATCGCGGGTATGCGTCGCGAGCGACCAGCGATGACCAAATGGATCCTCGATCTGACCATAGCGGTCGCCCCAGAACATATCGGTGACAGGCATGGTGACCTTTGCACCGGCTTCGACAGCCTGCGCAAAAGCGGAATCCACGTCTTTCACATACAAATGCAGCGTGACGGGCGAGCCTTTCAGCGTCAACGGGCCGCTATGGCCACAGTTCGGGAATTCCTCAGCCAGCATCAGCGTCGAGTCGCCGATGCCCAGCATGGCGTGCATGACCGTGCCGTCGGGGCCGGGCAAACGCATTTGCTCGACTGCATTGAATGCTTTTTTATAGAACTCGATGGCGTCGGATGCGCCCTTGCAAACCAGGTGAGGCGTGATCGTATGCATCCCTTCGGGGATCGGTTTGACAGCTGAATTCGACATTGCTTTGCTCCTGGATGTAACGGGTTGACCAACCAACTGGAAGACGGCGCGGAACACGCGCCCTCTGTCGACATGACGTGCAATCGGCCCGCAAATCGACACGTCAGGCAAACTTTTTTTGTTCCTTCGAACGAAGGTTGGTTGCCAAGGCTGGTGAGGTTGTTGACTTGTGGCAAACATGAGCGCCAGTGGCCAACGAGTATCGAACGAACCGCTTCGCGCGTCTATTGTCCCGCAACGAACCGGTCGTTTCTTTGACAGCGCATAGTGGAGAGACCGCTTAAAAACCTGTGCCGTGGGTTGATTTGCGCATGCGCTTTACGCGTTTGCCTGCTCCGCGCGGCTTTGATTCGATGACGCAATGCCGGACACCGTTGCGCCGGGAACCGTATCGCTCGGGTGTGAACTTCGCCCGTCATTCCCGCACCGATGACCGCGACGCTTAATGTCTCCGCCATGCCGCGCTCCCTTATAGCGCTCCCGAATCACGAGACCTGCTGAACGCGGGTTGAAGCAATCAGTGGATTCGTGTCGTTACGGGTTATGTCCCCGTTTTGCGCTCTCCGGCCAATGTTTTGCTTGTGTACACTCATGTTCCGGCGACTTCCGGCGCATAAATATTTTCGCCAGATTTACCCTAAAGTTTTTTCACCCAATGCCGAAAGCCGATGTATGGACCACGAAATCAACCCGCCAGCCGACTCAAACGATCCGACCTTTATGAGGGCGCGAGCGTTGAGTCTGAGCGTCGGTGCAATCCGGAAGGCGCAGGGGAAGAAATGCCCCGGCGATTTTCCGGTTGGCACGATTGAATGGCATGCGGTGGTTGAGGAATTTGCGGATGACGTCCTGAAGGCAATGCTTTCAGAACCAGATTTGCCGATCCTGGAACTCAAACGCGACAACGCTCGAAAATAACGGCTCCGGGCGAAGCTTAAAGTTCGTAAAACCGAGCGTGCGCTCCCGGTCCGATCAAAAATAAAAAAAGGCGTCGCTGATTAATCGCGACGCCTTTTTGCTTGTGTTTCTGCTTGAATCCAGCCGGTGATTCCGTTAGTCGTCATCCACCCAGTAAATCGATCACTTGCAGAATGTCCTTGCGCAATTGATCGACATCGACCGCTACATTTACCTGGGGAACCGCACCACTTTCCTGCGTGTCCTCGATATCAGCCGAACCGTTCGGACGTCCATGTGAATCGAGCCGATTGCGCGCGCCATTGATCGTAAAACCCTGCTCATAAAGCAATTCACGAATGCGGCGGATCAGCAGCACTTCGTGATGCTGATAATAGCGGCGGTTGCCACGCCGCTTGACGGGCCTCAGTTGCGTGAACTCCTGTTCCCAGTAGCGCAGCACGTGCGGCTTGACGCCGCATAACTCGCTGACCTCACCGATGGTGAAGTAGCGCTTGGCTGGAATCGGGGGCAGGACGACTTTTTCCATCGTCAATCAACCAATAGGGTGAATGTCGCGAATGGGGCTAATGTCGCTAATAAGCGCTCGGGCAGCACATGGCAAATGCCCGTCACTTCAGCGGCCGAAACTGTTTTCAGCACCGGCTTCCACCAGCGCTTTCAACTTCTGACTCGCATGAAACGTGACAACACGACGCGCCGCGATAGGAATAGCTTCCCCCGTTTTTGGATTACGTCCGGGACGCTGCGGTTTGTCGCGTAGCTGAAAGTTACCAAAGCCGGATAGCTTGACACTGTCGCCGCTTTCAAGCGCGTCGCGAATGACCTCGAAAAACGCTTCCACCATATCTTTGGCTTCGCGCTTATTCAACCCGACATGGTCAAATAGCATTTCGGCCAATTCGGCTTTTGTCAGCGTAGGCGTTTCTGCCGTTGCCGCACCGTTCGAAGTGGGAACATCTCGGATCATGGCGCTGCGTTGCGCCGAAAGAAGGGCTTCGAAATCACTCGAGTTCATTTGGTTCATATCGAAAAAATGGCGTAACGATGAAGACGGAGGGTGCCAACTGCAGGCTATCCGCGCAATCGCGCGCCATGTACTCGAGCCAAGCGTTCCACCATTGTTTTGATGGCCGTTTCGACCGTTTCGTCCTGAAGCGTCCCGCCAGTATCTTGCAACGTTACACGGAAGGCAAGGCTTTTCTCGTGCGCGTCCAACCCACCGGAAGTGCTTGATTTTGGACGAAATTCGTCGAATAAAGCAACCCTCGCGACATGCTTGCAGGCGGGCTCCGAACGAGCACTTTCCAGCTCGTCGATGAGCGCCTGCACCTCCACTTTCTGGTCCACGACAATCGCAATATCGCGGCGAACCGGCGGGAATTTCGGCACCTCGGACGGTACCGGCAATGCGCGTTGCATCAGCGCTTCAGCTTCGATTTCGAACAAAACCGGCGCGTGGGGCAAATCGTATTTCTGCATCCAGCGCGGATGCAGGTCACCGATCCAGCCCACCGCCCGGCCGTCAATTTCGATCCGGGCGCTGCGTCCCGGATGCAGCGCCGGATGTTCCGCTTTCACGAAACGCGGCACGACCGGCGCGAACAGCGCTTCCACGTCGCCTTTTACGTCGAAGAAATCGACGCCGCGTGACGGCTTTGCGCCCCATTGCTCTTCGAACGCCGGACCATAAGCCAGGCCGCCGATCATTTTCGGCTGGTCGAAACCTTCAATGGCCAGTTCGCCTGCCTTGATCGCCGGATCGTGCAGGAACACGCGACCCGCTTCGAACACGCGAATCCGGTCCGCGCGCCGATTCAGGTTGTAGCGCAGCACGCTGATCAGGCTGCCGAACAACGTGGTGCGCATGACCGAAAGCTGGCTCGCGATCGGATTCAGCAATTTCACGGGATTCGTGTTGCCGGCGAAATCCGCTTCCCATTCGGCATCGACGAAACTGAAGTTCACCGTTTCCGCGTAATCGCGCGCGGCTACGGCGTGGCGCAGCACGTGAATGGAACGCTTCGTCTCGTTGGTCGGACGCATTTCACTGATCGCGACCGGCGGGCGCGCCGGAATTTTTTCGAAGCCATAAATGCGCGCGACTTCTTCGATCAAGTCTTCTTCAATTTCGATGTCGAATCGATACGGCGGCGGCGTGACGGCAAACGTGTCGCCCTGTCGCGTGAACGTCAGTCCAAGCCGCGTGAAAATCTGCGCGATTTCTTCAGCGTCAATTTTCACGCCGATGATCCGGTTCGCGCGCGATACGCGCATGCTCACCGGCTCGCGTGTCGGCACGTTGAGCGTCTGGTCGTCTACAGGACCTGCGTTACCGCCGCAAATATCGAGGATCAGCCTGGAAATGCGCTCGATATGCTCGACGGTCGTCGAATAATCCACGCCGCGCTCGAAGCGATGCGCCGCGTCGGTGGAAAAGTTGTACTTGCGCGCGCGGCCACGGATGCTGTCCGGCCACCAGAACGCGGCTTCAAGGTAAATGTTGGTCGTGTCGAGCGAAACGGCCGTGCTGTCTCCGCCCATGATTCCGGCGAGGCTTTCCACGTGGCGGTCGTCCGCGATCACACCGACGGTTTCATCGAGTTCCACCGTGTTGCCGTTCAGCAGCTTGAGCGTCTCGCCCTTCTTTCCCCAGCGCACTTCAATACCACCGTGGATCTTGTCGAGATCAAACACGTGCGATGGGCGGCCGAGTTCGAGCATCACGTAATTCGAGATATCGACGAGTGCGGAAATGCTGCGCTGACCCGAGCGTTCGAGACGCTCGACCATCCAGTGCGGCGTTTTTGCGTGCGCGTTCACGCCGCGAATCACGCGGCCCGAGAAGCGTCCGCAGAGATCCGGCGCCAGCACCTTGACCGGCAGGATTTCATCGATAGAAACAGCAACCGGCGGCATCTCAAGCGCATGCAACGGCGCGCCCGTGATGGCGGCGGTTTCCCGCGCGACGCCGAATACCGACAAACAATCGGCCTTGTTCGGCGTGAGCTTGATCTCGAAAACGGTGTCGTCGAGGTTGAGCGTCTGGCGAATGTCCTGGCCGATCGGGGTATCGGCGGGCAGGATCAGCAAACCGCTGTGATCTTCCGACAGCTTCAGTTCGCGCGCCGAGCACAACATGCCCTGGCTTTCCACGCCGCGCAGTTTGGACAGCTTGATCGCGAATGGCGCACCGCCCGCTTCCGCCGGCGGCAACTCAGCGCCGACCAGCGCGACCGGCACCTTGATTCCCGGCGACACGTTCGGCGCACCGCACACAATGGTCAGCGTCTCGCCGGTGCCGGCGTCGACCTGACACACGTTGAGCTTGTCGGCGTTCGGATGCTTCGCCACTTCGAGCACCTGCCCGACGACGATCTTCGTGGTCGGCGGCGCGACGGGCGTGAGGCCTTCCACTTCGAGACCCACCATGGTCAGCGCGTGCGAGAGTTCATCGGTCGAGAGCTTGGGATCGACGAAAGTTCTAAGCCAGGATTCCGGGAATTGCATGTGTGTCTAGTTTCGAAATGAGGTTCGACATAAGTCGTGTCTGCGTCCGGACTTTTACGTTACCAGGTCCGGACAACGGCCCGCAGCAGCTTGCGCAACGTTTAGGTCAGGCAAATTGCTCGAGGAAACGCAGATCGTTTTCGAAGAACAGGCGCAGGTCCTGCACGCCATAACGCAGCATGGTCAGGCGTTCGAGGCCGCTGCCGAATGCAAAACCGATATACCGTTCCGGGTCGAGTCCCATGTTGCGGATCACGTTCGGATGCACTTGTCCCGAGCCCGAGATTTCCAGCCATTTTCCGGCGTTCTTGCCGTGCTCGAACATCATGTCGATTTCGGCGGACGGCTCGGTAAACGGGAAATACGACGGGCGGAAGCGCACGAGAATGTCGTCGCGCTCGAAGAATTTCTTCAGGAAGTCGGAGTACACGCCCTTCAGGTCGGCGAAGCTGATGTTCTCTTCAATCCACAGCCCTTCGACCTGATTGAACATGGGCGAATGCGTAGCGTCGCTGTCCACCCGATACGTCCGACCCGGCACGATCACCTTGATAGGCGGGTTATTCATGCGCGCGTAGCGCACCTGCATCGGGCTGGTATGCGTGCGCAGCAGCAGTTGCCGGCCATCCGCATCCTTGCCGTCGATATAAAACGTGTCCTGCATCGAACGCGCCGGATGATTCTCGGGGCTATTCAGTGCAGTGAAGTTGTACCAGTCCGTCTCGATTTCGGGGCCGTCGGCCACATCGAAACCAATCGTACTGAAAATCTGTTCCACGCGTTCCCACGTGCGCATGACCGGATGCAGGCTGCCGGCGCCGAGACCACGGCCAGGCAACGTAACATCGATCGATTCCGATGCAAGCCGCTGATTCAGCAACACATCCGCCAGCGCCTGACGGCGCGCGTTCAGCGCTGCTTCCACCTGCTGCTTGACCGCGTTGATACGTGCACCTTCGGTCTTGCGGGCTTCAGGATCGAGTTTGCCCAAGCCTTTCAGCAGATCCGTGAGCACCCCGGACTTACCAAGAAAGCGGGCCTTTTCATTTTCGAGCGTGACCGCATCGGCGGCATTTTCGAAGGCATTTCGCGCGTCGGCGACAATCTGGTCCAGATCCATTGATCCCATCATTTCAGCGTCAAAGTTCATCTGATCGTTTTCGGGCCGATGGTTACGCGACGTTTCCATCATTCTCGCGTCAGCCAAGCGTCACCGGCTTCACCAACAAAAACGGGGCTCGACAAGAGCCCCGTTTTTTAGTCGTTGCGCTGTCCGGTTAGAGACAACGCTACAACGAACCACGCAGTACCAATCTCGCTAATAAGCTCGATCAGGCTGCAACGGCGGCTTTTACCTGCTTGACGATCGCAGCAAAAGCAGCCTTGTCGAACACAGCCATGTCGGCCAGCACCTTGCGGTCGAGTTCGATCGAAGCCTTCTTCAGGCCGTTGATGAACACGCTGTACGTCATGTCGTGCTGACGCACCGCCGCGTTGATACGCGTGATCCACAAAGCACGGAACACACGCTTCTTGTTGCGGCGATCGCGATAGGCATATTGCCCGGCGCGCATGACCGCTTGCTTGGCGATGCGATAGACGTTATTGCGACGGCCGCGGTAACCCTTGGCCAGCTTGATGATCTTCTTGTGACGGGCCCGTGCGGTAACCCCACGTTTGACTCTAGGCATAGTGCGCTCCTGTGAGTGTCAGTTAAGGGTTAAGCGAACGGCAACATTGCGCGCACAGAATTCATGTCAGATGCATGAACTTCCGTGGAACCGCGCAGATGGCGTTTTACCTTGGTGGTCTTCTTGGTAAGAATGTGACGCTTGAAGGCTTGACCACGCTTGATGGTACCGCCCGGACGCACCACGAAGCGCTTTGCAGCACTCTTCTTGGTCTTCATCTTCGGCATGAAACTACTCCAGTTTATTTGATGGATATGGGTGTGCGGTCGATCCATTCGATCCTGACCCGCCCTTCGAAACCCACATGCCACTTATGAGCGGCAGGCTTTTGACAGCCACCGCTTTTTCATGAGAGCCGCCATTATCCGGCAGCGCCCTGAAACCTGCTCAAACGATGCCGCGCAGACCTTTGCAAACTTCCCGGCCGCGCGATCCATCGTCTTTGAACTACATCTATTCAATTACTTCTTTTTCTTCGGCGCCATGACCATGATCATCTGGCGCCCTTCCATCTTCGGCATTTGCTCGACCTGACCGTGCTCTTCGAGATCGGTCTTCAACCGCTCGAGCACGCGCATGCCAATTTCCTGGTGAGCCATTTCCCGACCGCGAAAACGCAACGTGATTTTCGTCTTGTCGCCATCTTCGAGGAAGCGCGTGAGGTTGCGCAGTTTCACGTTGTAGTCACCGTCGTCGGTGCCCGGCCGGAACTTGACTTCCTTGACCTGAACGATCTTCTGCTTGAGTTTCGCCTCGTGCTGCTTCTTGGCTTCCGAGTACTTGAACTTGCCGTAGTCCATCAACCGGGCGACAGGCGGGACAGCCTGAGGCGCGATTTCGACGAGATCCACGTCCTGTTGCTCCGACATGCGGAAAGCATCGGCGAGCTTCACGATTCCTAGCGGCTCGTTGTCCACTCCGACCAGGCGCAATTCAGGCGCCGTGATTTCCCCGTTGATGCGATGTGCAGACTTATCAGTAGCGATGTTACGTTTCCTCTAAAAATCTAAAAAACTAGCCGCGCTGCGGGTGGGCTTACTTGTACGCCTGCACGTCTTGCTGCAGACGCTCAAGGAATGCATCGACCGGCATTACGCCAGCATCGATACCGCCACGAGCACGCACGGCTACGGTTTGTGCATCACGCTCTTTGTCCCCGACAACCAGCAAATACGGGACCTTCTGCATTGTGTGCTCTCGTATTTTATAGCTAATCTTCTCGTTGCGCAAATCGCTCTCTACTCTAAGCCCTTGTTTTTGCAACGATTGGGTCAGCTGCAGTGCATATTCAGACTGACTTTCAGCGATATTCAGCACCACAGCCTGTACCGGCGCGAGCCAGGACGGCATTGCACCAGCGTGGTGCTCGATCAGAATGCCGAGAAAACGCTCCATGGAACCGACGATCGCACGGTGCAGCATCACCGGGCGCTTGCGACTGTTGTCTTCCGATACGTACTCGGCGCCCAAGCGCTCCGGCAAGACCATGTCGAGCTGCAGCGTGCCGCATTGCCATGACCGGCCGAGCGCGTCCTTGATGTGGTATTCGACCTTCGGACCGTAGAACGCACCCTCACCCGGCAATTCTTCCCACGTGAGACCACACGCTGTCAGCGCCTCGCGCAGGCCCTGTTCCGAGCGATCCCACGTTTCGTCCGTTCCGGCACGCGCATCCGGACGCAGCGACAGCTTGATGTCGATGTGATCGAAGCCGAAATCCTTGTAGATGCTCATCGCGAGCGTGTTGAACGCGATCGACTCCTCGATGAACTGGTCTTCCGTACAGAAAATGTGAGCGTCGTCCTGGACGAAACCACGCACGCGCATCAGGCCATGCAACGCGCCCGACGCTTCGTTCCGGTGGCACGAGCCAAATTCCGCGTAACGCAGCGGCAAGTCGCGATATGAACGCAAGCCATGATTGAACACCTGCACGTGGCCAGGACAGTTCATCGGCTTGATGGCGTAATCGCGCTTTTCCGACTCCGTCGTGAACATGTTTTCACGATAGTTCTGCCAGTGACCCGACGCTTCCCACAGCGAGCGGTCCATGATCATCGGCGTCTTGATTTCGAGATAACCGACTTCGCTCAGGCGGCGACGGATATATTGCTCGACCTGTTGCCAGATTGCCCAGCCTTTCGGGTGCCAGAACACCATGCCCGGCGCCTCTTCCTGCAGATGGAACAGGTCGAGTTGCTTCGCGAGCTTGCGGTGATCGCGCTTCTCGGCTTCCTCGAGCATGTGCAGATACGCTTCCTGGTCTTCCTTCTTCGTCCAGGCCGTGCCGTAGATACGCTGCAACTGTTCGTTCTTCGAATCGCCGCGCCAGTAGGCGCCCGCGACCTTCATCAGCTTGAAGACCTTCAGCTTGCCGGTAGATGGCACGTGCGGGCCGCGGCAAAGATCCGTGAAACTGCCGTGCGAATACAGCTTGATATCGTCGGTGGACGGGATCGACTCGATAATCTCCGCCTTGTACTTTTCGCCGATGCTCTTGAAGTAGTCGACCGCTTCACCACGCGTCACCACACGGCGCGAGACAGGTTCGTCCTTCTTCGCGATTTCGGCCATGCGCTTTTCGATCTTCTCGAGATCTTCCGGCGTGAAGGGACGGCTGTACGCGAAGTCGTAGTAGAAACCGTTCTCGATCACAGGACCGATCGTGACCTGGGCATCCGGATACAGGTCCTTGACCGCGTAAGCAAGCAAATGCGCCGTGGAGTGGCGAATGATGTCGAGGCCGTCAGCGTCTTTTTCAGTGACGATGGCGAGCGACGCGTCGTGATCGATCAGCGTGGACGTATCGACGAGCTCGCCGTCGAGTTTGCCGCCCAGCGCGGCTTTCGCGAGTCCCGCGCCAATCGACGCGGCAACTTCCGCAACCGTCACAGGGTGGTCGTACTGTCGGACTGACCCGTCGGGCAAACGTATCGAAACCATTTCGTTCTCCAAGACGCCGGCAGCCGACGTCCAAGTTCATTCAACAATGCCTTGCAAACGCCAAGTCAAACGCGCGAAGGCAAAAAAAATGCGGCCCCACATTTTGAGGGGCCGCATTCACTTTTCCTACAACTGCAAAGGCGAAAGTGGTCCTCGACTAGCGTCGCTCCGAAACTGTTTCGGTCAACGTTCGCGGTGCCATCTTGTTCATTTGCCTTTCGCGCCAAGACGCTTGCTGCAGTTTTGAAAATCCGGCGTGAACCGGACTTCCACTTTCGTTGGTAGGCTCGATTGGACTCGAACCAACGACCCCCACCATGTCAAGGTGGTGCTCTAACCAGCTGAGCTACGAGCCTGAAGAAGCGAAATTATATGGAGCGTTTTGAATTTTGGCAAGTGCTTTCATGCGATGACACTGCAGATATTCGTCGATACGTTTAAGAAGCATCGACAATGCGCTTCTAATTCAACGCGTTATCAACTCCTCAAGCTTGCGCGCAGGCATGCATTTTTCTAGGACGGCACCCAGCCTCAGGCGCGCCGCGATGCGCTCACCACGCCCTGCACTTCGCTTAGCAGCGAGCACGCACGCTGAATTTGCGCGGCGCTCGACACCTCGACCGTAAATTGCATATACGCGACGTTGCGCCGGCTCTGTGTCTTCACGCCGGTCACGTTCATTTTCTCGCGCGCGAAGACTTCGGAGATATCGCGCAGCAAGCCTTGCCGATCGTTCGACTCCACCGCGAGATCGACCGGATACACCGACGATCCGCGTCCGCTCATCACGTCGGCGGACCACGCGGTCTCGAGCACACGTTCAGGTGAACGCTCGGCCATCCGCTGGAAGGTCGCGCAGTCACTGCGGTGGATCGACATGCCCTTGCCACGCGTCACGAAGCCCGCGATGCGATCCGGCGGAGCCGGACGGCAACACCGTGCCAGTTGCGTCAGCAACGCGTCCACGCCGACCACCAGCACGCCGGTAGACGCACCTTGCGCTACGCTTTGTCCGCTGCTGCGCTTCTCGAATTGCGCCGGCGCTTCGGGCTCCGGTTCCGGCGGCGGGGTGTCGTGCAGCGCCTGCTCGATGTTGCGCAGGCTGAACTCTTCCTTGGCGACGACCGCGTACAGATCTTCAGGCGTCTTGAAGCCGAGCTTCGATGCCAGCTGATCGAGATTGACGGACGTCTTGCCCTCACGCTGCAGCGTCTTTTCAACGAGCGTTCGCCCGTTCGCTATGTTCTCTTCGGAATCGACCGCGTTGAACCACGCACGCACCTTTTGCCGAGCCCGCGGGCTGTGCAAATAGCCGAGCAACGGATTGAGCCAGTCGCGTGACGGACCGCCCTCCTTCACTGCGACAATCTCGACCGTCTGGCCGTTCTGCAGCGGTGTGTTGAGCGGCACCATGGCCCCGTCGACCCGAGCGCCGCGGCAACGATGCCCAAGCTCGCTGTGCAGGTGATAAGCGAAGTCGACCGCGGTTGAGCCTTGCGGCATCGCGACCACGCGTGCCTGGGGCGTGAGCACGTAGATGTGGTCGTCGTCGAGCGTGGCCTCGCGCAAATGCTGCCAGGGTTGCGCGCCCGGCTGGTCGCCCTCGGAGACATCTTCTTTCCACGCCAGCAGTTGACGCAACCACGCGATCTTTTCGTCGTATTTGTCGCTGGCCGTCACCTGTCCGCCATACGCGCGCGCGCCGGCTTCCTTGTAGCGCCAGTGGGCTGCCACGCCGTATTCGGCGAAGCCGTGCATGTCCTGCGTGCGGATCTGGACTTCAAATGCCCGCCCGTCGTCGCCTACCACGACGGTATGCAGCGATCGGTAACCGTTCGCTTTCGGTCGCGAAATGTAGTCGTCGAACTCTCGCGGCACCGGCTGCCACAAGTTATGGACGATACCGAGCACGGTGTAGCAATCCTTGATGTCGTCGACGATCACACGAAACGCACGTACGTCGTTCACCTCGGAAAAATCGAGTTCCTTGCCGCGCATCTTTTTCCAGATGCTGTAGATGTGCTTCGGCCGGCCGCTCACTTCCGCCCGGATATTCGCTGTGGCCAGTTCCTTCTGCAGGCTCGCGATAGCTTCGGTGACATACGCTTCGCGCTCGACGCGTTTTTCGTCGAGCAACTTGGCGATGCGCTTGTAGGTGGGCGGTTCCTCGAAGCGAAACGCGAGGTCTTCCAGTTCCCACTTCAATTGCCAGATGCCCAGCCGGTTCGCGAGCGGCGCGTAGATCTCGAGGGTTTCACGCGGCACGTCGGGTGAAGGTTCGAGCTTGTTCGCGGCGTAGTAGCGCAATGACTGCAGCCGCGACGCGAGCCGGATCAACACCACGCGGATATCCTGTGCGAACGCAAGCAGCATCTTGCGCAGCGCTTCGACCTGGGCACGGCGCGCCGCTTGCGCGTCGCGACCCGTTTCCGGCAACGTTGCCTGCGTGGCCCGCGAACTGACCGAACCCAGCCGCCACAGCTTGCGGACGTCCGCGACGAGACCTTGCACTTCCGTGCCGAAACGCTCGCTGATGACACGCTCGGGGTCGTCAATGTGCGGCGCAATGGCAAACAACGCCGCCGCCACAATGGCCGCGGAATCGACGTTCAACGTTTGCATGATCCGCGCCGTGCCGGCAGCGTGCTCGACCAGCAATTCCCCGCTGGTCAACCGCGCATCTCTCGCGTGTTCGCGCACGAACGCGAGCGCGTCGTCGACCGACGGCTCGGGTATGGGTGCGGGGGAGACGGCGGTATCAGGCATACGGATTAATCTGGTGCTCGCAATGTTCCCGGCTTAGCTGCGCACGGCAGCCACGACCACCACTTCCACCAGGCATGCCGGATTGGCAAGCTTCGCTTCCACGGTCGCGCGCGGCGGCGCACTGCCTTCCGGCACCCACATGTCCCACGCTGCGTTCATGGCGGCGAAATGGGCCAGGTCGGAGATATAGATCTGCACCGACAAAAGCTGCGTCTTGTCGCTGCCGGCTTCTTCCAGCAAACGGTCGATATGGCCGAGCACTTCGCGTGTCTGGCCCGTGATGTCCTGGTCGGTGTCTTCGGCAATCTGGCCGGCGAGATAAATGGTGCCGTTGTGGATCGCAATT
This sequence comes from Caballeronia sordidicola, assembly GCF_000729995.1. Classification (GTDB taxonomy): domain Bacteria; phylum Pseudomonadota; class Gammaproteobacteria; order Burkholderiales; family Burkholderiaceae; genus Caballeronia; species Caballeronia sordidicola_A. Next base: position 89,279 of record NZ_JNFG01000013.1, read on the forward strand.
TCCGAAAGACGCGCGCCAACATGGTGACGAGTGACTGGCATGAGTGTTCCTGAAAGTGAATAGTCAAAAAACCGGGACGAAGCCCAATATTATGCCTTGGACGTTTCAGTATCGAGGAAGAACCGGTACGCAATCTCGATCTGATCGGGTGCCAGGAAGGCAGGCGCGTGTCCCACGCCCGCGACCTCCTTGCTCGTCACCGCCTGCCCGCTCGCGACCATTTTTTCGACCGTCACGCGCGAGAGCAGATCCGAATGCTCACCCCGGACAACTAGCACCGGATGCTGGATCGACGCCAGCGAATGCCACAGGATCGCCTCGCCGAGTGATGCCGCATTTGCGTCGGCCGCAGCGAATGGGACCGCGATTTTCGGATCGTATCGATACCCCCAGCGGCCTTCGTGCTCCCGCATCAGCGGCGTGTTGATCGCGCGCCATTCTTCAGCCGTCAGTGGCCCGAACGACGCGGCGAGCTGCGCCGCGTTGTCGATAGCTTCTTGCAGCGTGGCGAAGGTCCCGCCGCGGCCGAGGTAAGTACGAATACGCTCGAGCGCCACCGGTTCAATATGCGGCCCGACGTCGTTGAGCAGCATTTTCCGGATGGGAGTATTCGGCATTCCGGCAAGCCCAAGACCAACCAGTCCGCCCATGGACGTCCCAAACCAATCCACCGTTTCCACGTTCAGCCGTGCAATGAGCGCGACCATGTCGGACACATACTGCGGTACCCCGTAATGCTTGGGATCGACCAGCCAGTCCGATAAACCTCGCCCGACGACATCCGGACACACCACCCGATACTCGCGGGCAAACACCTTCGCGACCTCGTCGAAATCCCGGCCCGAACGTGTCAGCCCGTGCACACACACGAGCACGCGCGGGTTCGCCGGATCGCCCCATTCGGTATAAGCCACGCGATGCAGGCCCGACGGGCTGACGCATTGCACATGGCGTTGCCGGGGAGTGGGAACAAACGAAGGGGCAGCTTCGACAATAGACGCGGACATAAGATTTTCCTCGGTGCGTTGGCGCTGCGGCATGCGAACAACTCAACTGAAATCGATTGTAAACGCTTTGCCGGCTGCACTTCGGCACGACGTGGCGACGTTAGCCGAACAGTCTAAACAAAGGCGCGATATGCCGCCGCTAAGCACGAACCGCGAGCCCCTTCACGACCAGCCCGGCCTCTAGCAAATGCCGCAAGCTAAAAATAAAAAAACCGTCCCAACTTACGTCGGAACGGTTCATTTCGGCCGGAAGAACAAACCGAAGCCGATGCAGAAATACCTTATTTGACGCCGCTTACATCCAGCGGCGCACCGGTTTTCTGCTGGATCTCGTCCACACTGACGCCCGGCGCCAGTTCGACGAGCTTCAGTCCAGCCTCAGTGACATCGATTACGCCAAGATCCGTAATGATCCGATCGACCACGCCCACGCCCGTCAGAGGCAACGTACACGCGTCAAGAATCTTGTGCTGGTCGCCCTTCGCCACGTGCTCCATCAGCACTATCACGCGTTTAACACCGGCGACCAGGTCCATCGCGCCGCCCATGCCCTTGATCATCTTGCCGGGGATCATCCAGTTGGCCAGGTCACCCGTCTTGCTGATCTGCATCGCGCCCAGAATGGCCAAGTTCACGTGGCCGCCACGAATCATCGCGAACGAATCCGCCGACGAAAAAATCGACGAGCCCGGCAGCGTGGTCACCGTCTGCTTGCCGGCGTTGATCAGGTCGGCATCGACTTCTTCTTCCGTTGGCGACGGTCCGATGCCAAGCAAGCCATTCTCCGATTGCAGCCACACTTCCATTCCCGCCGGCACGAAGTTCGCCACCAGCGTGGGCAGCCCAATGCCCAGGTTCACGTAAAAGCCATCCTGCAATTCCTTGCCCGCCCGCGCGGCCATCTGGTTCCGGTCCCATGCCATGATCAGTCTCCTTTCGCGCGCACGACGCGTTGTTCAATGCGTTTTTCCGGATGTGCGTTCAGCACGATGCGCTGCACGAAGATGCCAGGCGTGTGAATGGCGTCGGGATCGAGCGCGCCCGTTTCCACGATTTCCTCCACTTCGACCACCGTGATCTTGCCTGCCATGGCGCACATCGGGTTGAAGTTGCGGGCCGTGCGGCGATAAATCAGATTGCCCGATTTATCGGCTTTCCACGCCTTCACGAGCGCCACGTCAGCGGTCAGCGAATGTTCGAGCACGTAGTGGTTCTCGCCGAATTGACGCGTTTCCTTGCCGTCCGCGATCACCGTGCCGTAACCCGTGTTGGTGAAGAACGCAGGAATGCCCGAGCCGCCCGCGCGCAGCTTTTCGGCCAGCGTGCCTTGCGGCGTAAATTCGAGTTCGAGTTCGCCGGCCAGGTACTGGCGCTCGAACTCCTTGTTTTCGCCGACGTACGACGAGATCATTTTCTTGACCTGACGGGTTTCGAGCAGCAGCCCGAGTCCGAAACCGTCAACGCCCGCGTTGTTGCTGATGCACGTGATGCCCTGGACGCCCGTGTCGCGCAATGCCGCGATCAGCGCTTCGGGAATGCCGCACAGACCAAAACCGCCGACGGCAAACGTCTGCCCGTCCTTCACGATGCCATCGAGCGCCTCTTTCGCGCTGGGATAGACCTTGTTCATCTGTTTGTCCCTTCCTGATCTGGATGAAATCCGTTTATTTGAGCCGTCCGCGCGACCGGTTTGCATGGCGCGGAACGACTTTCTGACGTGGCAAAAGAGTACGACGCCGGATCGATCCGGCACAATACGCAAAAATACATAAGTAATTGCCGTACTGCACGGCGATGAAACAAGTTAAACGCGGTTAAACGCGACACGTGCGAGCCAAATGCGTCAACTGGATTACCAAACAGCGTTTCATCTTGCGCCAGTCGGACTCGTGTTGTCACGGGACCGGATCATCGAAGACTGCAATGCACAGCTCTGCGCGATTTTCGGCGTTGCGCCGGAAGCCTTGCTGGGCCAGTCGTTCCAGGTGCTGTATCCGTCGCAAGGCGAATTCGAGCGGATCGGCGGGCGCATCGCCGCGTTGATGCAGCGCCAGGGCAGTTACGCCGACGACCGCATCATGAAGCGCGCAAACGGGGAATTGTTCTGGTGCCACGTGACCGGCCGCTCGCTCGACCTGAGTGCGCCGCACGCCGCCGGCGTGTGGACCTTCGAGGATCTGAGCGCGACGCGGCGGGTTGCCATCGAACTGACGCCGCGTGAACGAGAAATCGCCGCGCAGCTCGTCACGGGCAAGACCAGCAAGCAGATCGGCCGCGCGCTGGATATCAGCCCGCGGACCGTCGACATTTACCGGTCGAAGCTCATGCGCAAATACGACACTGGAAACGCAACCGAATTGCTTCAACGGCTGCTCGGCGACTAGCCGGGCGTTCCAGCCGTTTCAATGGCATGGCGCAACAGGTCAGGAATCTGCACCGATTTCGCCGCCGCATAGTCGATCCACACGCATTTCGCCGTGCCCCGCGCATAGAGCGTGGAGGGATCGTCGGCACGAAACAGCTCGAAGCGCGTGTCGAAACTGCTGCGGCCCGGCGGCCCGACGAACATGCTGCCGATGACATCGCCGGGATAGTGGAGCTGCCTCAGGAATTCCATCGATGCATTCACAATCACCGGCCCCTGCCCTTCGACGTTGGCGCCGGCAATGGCCAGTTCCCGGAACCACGAGATCCGCGTTTCTTCCATGAACCGGAAGTAGACCGTGTTGTTCACGTGGCCGAATGCATCCATGTCGCCCCACCGCAACGGCATGGGCAAATCGATTACGCGGTGAAAATCAGCCGTTGGGCTCACTTGCTCAAGAACCTGGCTCATAGGCCGAACCCGTCGTCGGCCGCGATCACCGAGCCGTTGATGAACTGCGATTCGTCGGCGGCAAGCAGCAGCAGCAAGCCATCGAGGTCCTCAGGCGTACCCACCCGGCGACGCGGCAGCATCGCCAGCAGTTTCTGGCCGGCCTCGCTTTTCCAGTGATGGTGATTGAGCTCGGTATCGATATAACCCGGGCAGATCGCGTTCACATTGATGCCGTGGCGGCCCCATTCCTGCGCCATCGCCTTCGTCATATGAATGACGGCGGCCTTGCTCATGGAATAGATGCCGATCTGCGGCAAGGTCTTGAGACCCGCCATGGACGCGATGTTGATGATCCGGTAGCCCGGCTTGGCCGTACCGTTGCCGCGCATGATCATCCGTTTCGCCACTTCCTGGGCGACAAAAAACGCGCCGCGCGTGTTGGTATCGAACACGAAATCGAAGTCCGACGGCGTCACGTCCGTCAGCTTTTGCTGGGTCGACACGCCCGAGTTGTTCACCAGGATGTCGATCATGCCCGCCTCCGTCTCCGCGTGCGCGACCGCCGACTTGATGCTTTGGTAATCGGTGACGTCGAGCGACACGACGTGCGCCGCGCCGCCCGACGCCTCGATTTCGGCACGCAATTCCTTCAAGCGCTCGGTGCGCCGGCTCGCCAGCACGACCCGCGCGCCCGCCTGCGACAGCACTTGCGCAAAGCGCTTGCCAAGTCCGCTGGAAGCGCCGGTGATCAGCGCGCATTTGCCTTCCAGGTTGATCGAACGGCCCATTGTTTTTCCTTGGTTGAAAGCGATTGAGGTGCCCGGGAGCGAACCGTCTTGGCGCCCCTCCCCCAAAATAGGTATCGAATCGACACAGCCGATATGTTATCCTAAAAATAATACGATCGTGCTAATTTCAGGATCGTCGGTTGCACCCTGCGAAGGGTTCCCTGACAATACGCGATCCCCAAAAAAAGCATTCTAACGTTAGACAGGAGCATTGGATGACCCCGGCGAGCCTCATCGAACAGTACGGTCCCCGTGAATCCATGGAGTACGACGTCGTGATCGTGGGCGGCGGTCCTGCGGGGCTATCGGCCGCTATCCGGCTGAAGCAGCTCGCGCAGGAAAAAGGCGTCGAACTGGGCGTCTGCGTGCTGGAAAAAGGCTCCGAGATCGGCGCGCACATCCTATCCGGCGCCGTGATGGATCCGCGCGGGTTGAGCGAATTGCTTCCCGACTGGAAGACCCAGGGCGCACCGCTCGATGTGGAAGTCACCGAGGACCGCTTCCTGTTTTTGACGAAAGACAGCGCAAAACAGGTGCCCAACTGGCTGCTGCCCGACAATTTCAAGAACCACGGCAACTATGTCGTGAGCCTGGCGAATGTCACGCGCTGGCTGGGGCAACAGGCTGAAGCGCTGGGCGTCGAGATCTTCCCGGGCTTTCCAGCGGCAGAAGTGCTCTACACCGAAGACGGCGCCGTGCGCGGCGTGGCGACGGGCAACATGGGCGTGGGCAAGGACGGCGAGCCGACCGGCAACTTCCAGCTCGGCATGGAATTGCACGCGAAATACACGCTGTTCTGCGAAGGCGCACGCGGCAACCTGGGCCGCCAGCTCATGGATAAATTCAAGCTTGGCCGCGATGCCGATCCGCAAGTCTACGGTCTGGGGATCAAGGAGCTGTGGCAGATCGATCCGTCGAAGCACAAGCCGGGTCTGGTGATTCACACTGCAGGCTGGCCGCTGGAAACCGACACCTACGGCGGCTCGTTCCTCTATCACATGGACGATAACCAGGTAATGGTGGGCTTTGTCGTCGGGCTGGGGTATTCGAATCCGTATCTGTCGCCGTTCGAGGAATTCCAGCGCTACAAGACGCATCCGGCGATCCGCACGTTCCTCGAAGGCGGCAAACGCGTGTCGTACGGCGCGCGCGCGATCACGGCCGGTGGGTTGATGTCGCTGCCAAAGCTGGTGTTCCCGGGCGGAGCGCTGGCCGGTGACGATGCCGGTTTCCTGAATGCGTCGCGGATCAAGGGCAGTCATGCTGCGATCAAGTCCGGGAAGATGGCCGCTGAAGCCGCGTTCGATGCTGTGCAAGCCGGTCGTCAAGCCGATGAATTGAACGCTTACCCTGAAGCATTTAACAGCTCGTGGCTCAAGACGGAGCTATATCGCGCACGCAATTTCAAGCAATGGATGAGCAAAGGTTTGTACCTCGGCACATTCATGGTCGGGCTTGAGCAGAAGCTCTTGGGTGGCAATGTGCCGTGGACGCTACATCATCAGCACGCCGATAACGAAACGCTCAAACCCGCGTCGCAATGCAAGCCGATCGTGTATCCGAAGCCCGATGGCAAGTTGACGTTCGACCGATTGGCGTCGGTGTTTATATCGAATACGAATCACGAGGAAAACCAGCCGGCGCATTTGACGCTGAAGGATGCATCGGTGCCGGTGGATGTGAATTTAAGAACGTACGCGGGACCGGAAGGACGGTATTGCCCGGCACAGGTGTACGAGTTCGTGAAGAACGATGACGGCAGCGAACGCTTGCAGATCAACGCGCAGAACTGCGTGCACTGCAAGACGTGCGATATTAAAGACCCGACGCAGAACATTGTATGGGTACCGCCGGAGGGTGGCGGTGGGCCGAATTACCCGAACATGTGATCATCGTTCGGATTTAAGGCTTCAAGAAAATAGCGCCGGTTCTTATGTTCAGAACCGGCGCTATTTTATTTGGCGACTATTTGGCGATATGAGCAGCGATATGAGGCGTCGTGGTCACCACGTCGCCGTTCTGCGCGCGATGCCGCAACGCGTGGTCGATCAACACGAGCGCGAGCAGCGCTTCGGCGATCGGCGTCGCCCGGATGCCAACGCATGGATCGTGGCGACCGAAGGTTTCCACGGTCGCTGAATGACCGGCTTTATCGATGGACTCACGCGGCGTGCGGATGCTCGACGTCGGTTTGATCGCAATCGATACCGTGATGTCCTGCCCGCTCGAAATGCCGCCCAACACGCCGCCGGCGTTGTTCGCCGCGAACCCCTCAGGCGTCATTTCGTCGCCATGAACCGAGCCGCGTTGCGCGACGCTCGCGAAACCCGCGCCAATTTCAACGCCTTTCACCGCATTGATGCCCATCATCGCTTTCGCGATATCGGCGTCGAGTCGGTCATAAAGAGGCTCGCCCAGTCCGGCCGGCACGCCCGTCGCGATTACGCCGATGCGCGCGCCGATCGAATCGCCGTCCTTACGCAGCGCGTCCATGTACTCCTCGAGGCGCGGGACGATCTCCTCATTCGGCGCGAAAAACGGATTTTCGCGCACATGTTCCCATGCGACGAACGGAATCGTGATCTCGCCGAGCGCGCTCATGAACCCGCGTGTTTCGATACCCATGCGCTCACGCAGCCATTTCTTCGCTACAGCGCCGGCAGCTACGGTCGGGGCCGTCAACCGCGCCGACGAACGCCCGCCGCCGCGATAGTCACGGATGCCGTACTTCTGCCAGTAGGTGTAATCGGCGTGCCCGGGACGAAACGTCTCGACGATATTGCCGTAATCCTTGCTGCGCTGATCCGTATTCCGGATCAGCAACGCGATAGGCGTACCGGTCGTTTTCCCTTCGAACACGCCGGAAAGAATCTCGACCTGGTCGGCTTCCTGACGCTGCGTCACATGCCGTGACGTGCCCGGCTTGCGTCGATCCAGTTCGATCTGGATATCCGCCTCCGAGAGTTCCATTCCCGGCGGGCAGCCGTCGATCACGCAGCCGATCGCGGGGCCGTGCGACTCGCCGAAGTTCGTGACGGTGAAAAGCGTGCCGAGTGTGTTGCCGGACATGAGCGTCGTCCCGAAAAAGCGATAGAGCCAATATTATGCCAGCCGAGGGCGCTTTAAGCCTCCGCTCGAAACCTGTTGTGCGGGGGCGTTTCGTTAGCAACAGCACAGCTTGAGGAAGGCTCTTGGCTGCCCGAGGCTCTTCTCGCACCCTATTTGCGGGCGCCTCGCAGCGTCGCGACTAGCTGTTGCAAATGCTCCGGCGTGGCATCGGCTGGCTCAATTGGCTCACCGACCGCGAGCGTCAGGCGGCTCATCACCCCGCGATGAATCGGGCGCGGCCAGCGGTTGTCGTCGTGACGTGAAAAAACGCTGCCCCACAAGCCGCGTAAGGCGATGGGCACGACCGGCGCGGAATGGCGCTTGAGAATTTCACTGATGCCATGGCGGAACGGGTTCATATCGCCGGTCCGGGTGAGCTTGCCTTCCGGGAAAATGCACACCAGATCGCCGTCGGCGAGCGCGCGGCCGCAGGCATCGTAGGCTTTCTCCAGTAGTTTCGCGTCCTCGTGAGCCGGCGCGATCGGAATAGCCTTGACGTGACGGAACAGCCAGCCGACCAGCGGCGAGCGGAAAATCCGGTGATCCATCACGAAGCGGATCGGACGCGGACTTTCCGACATGATCACGATGGCATCGACAAAACTCACGTGATTGCACACCAGCACGGCGCCCCCGTGCTCGGGAATGCGCTCGGCGTTCACAAGCCTGATCCGGTAGAACGTGTGCACGAGAATCCACGCGAGAAAACGCAGCAGGAACTCAGGTACAAGCGAATAGATATACGCAGCCACCACGATATTCAGCAACGCGGTGGTGAGAAACAGCCCGGGAATGCCAACACCCGCCGACGTCAGCCCGACCGCCAGCAATGCTGACACGATCATGAAAAACGAGTTCAGGATGTTGTTCGCGGCGATGATGCGGGCGCGGTGCGTCGGCTGGCTGCGCGACTGGATCAGCGCGTAAAGCGGTACGCTGTAGAGACCGCCGAACATGGCGAGCAGGAACAGGTCGGCCAGGATGCGCCAATGCACGCCCATTTGAAGAAATTCGCCGACGCCCATCAGATGGCCGGCCGGCGCGATTTTGTGACTGGCAAAAAACAGGTCGATGGCAAAAACACTGATGCCGATGGACCCGAGCGGCACGAGTCCGATCTCGACGCGACGTTTCGAGAGCTTTTCACACATCAGCGACCCGATGCCGATGCCGATCGAGAACGTACCGAGCAGCACGGTCACCACATCCGGATTCGCCGACAGGACGTCCTTCGCGAAGTTGAAAAACGACGTGAGAAACGTCGCGCCGACGAACCAAAGCCACGAGATTCCGAGCAGGCTCAGGAACACGGTCCGATCCTGGCGCGCGAGCGCGAGGTTGCGCCACGTCTCACTGAACGGGTTCCAGTTGATCTTCAGATCTGGCTGCAGAGCCGCTGTTTTCGGCACGAAACCCGACGCAACGCGCCCGATCAGCGCAACCGTCAGGCAGCACGCCGCGAGCAACACGGCGCCGTGCTCGGTTAGCCCGGCCGCCGCACCGCCGATGATCGTCCCGATCAAAATGGCCACGAACGTCCCCATTTCGACGAGCCCGTTGCCGCCAACCAGTTCTGAAGGCTGGAGATGCTGTGGCAAATACGCGTATTTCACCGGTCCGAACACGGTCGAATGGACACCCATGAGGAACGTGCAGGCGTAAAGCAGCGGCGCGCTGTGCAACATAAAACCCGCGCCGCCGATCAGCATCACCGCGATTTCGAAGGTTTTTACGAAGCGCGTGAGCGTGGCTTTGTCGTACTTATCGGCGACCTGGCCTGATGTGGCGGAAAAAAGCACGAAAGGGATGATGAAGATGGCGGAGATCAGGAAAGCAGCGGTCTTCGGATCGACACCCGAAAAGCGTGCAGCCTGAAACGTGACCAGCGACGTGAAGCCGACCTTGAAGACGTTGTCGTTGAGCGCGCCGAGAAATTGCGTCCAGAAGAACGGAGCAAAACGACGTTCGCGCAACAGGCGAAACTGACCGTCGCCATGCTGGGCGCCAGCCTTTTTCGTGCGGGTCGATGCGGATGTTTCGCTCATGGATTATTGGCGTTGGTGGCTGAGAGAGGGTTGTTCTATTGAACAGGCGAAAAAAATGCGCGCCGCTCGGGCGCGCATTTTGTGCGTGACATGGTGTGCGCTTCGACCAGGTTATCGCGGAATGGCACTAATCCCACGACGCCTCGATCAACGCGCTTCTTCTTGCTGCTCCGGCCAGTCGCGGATATAGGCCTTGAGCATCTTGTTCTCGAAACCCTGCTCTTCCACCACGGCCTTGGCCACGTCGTAGAAAGAAATCACGCCCATCAAAACGTTCTTTTCCATGACCGGCAGGTAACGAACGTGATGCTCAAGCATCATGCGACGTACCTCGTTCACGTCCGTTTCCGGCGTACACGTGATGGGGTGGTCGTCCATGACCTTGCGGATAGTGGAGGTTCCCACGCTGCCGCCGTTCTCGCTCAGCGTGAGAATAATCTCGCGGAACGTCAGCATGCCGGCGAGATCGCCGTATTCGATCACCACCAGTGAACCAATGTCGTGTGACGCCATTGTGTTGATCGCTTCGTGCAGCGGCGTATCGGGTGTTACCGTGAAGAGCGCGTTGCCCTTGACGTTCAAAATGTCGCTGACTCGCATGATTGTCTCCTCGCGAAAAACCTGAATATCTGTCGATCCTAGCGGAAAGACAGTCAAAAAGAAAGCGCGCAAGAACCCCGTGTTTTGTCTGCAAAAGCACGTCGGGCGGGCTTTTGCACGGGGTCGGCGCATGCCGTGCCTAAGCTGCCCTTGGCGTGGCATGGAGCTGGGCAGCCCAAAGTGTCAGCGCTGGCGTCTACCCCAAGTTTGCCGGGCCACACCCGATGTTACGATAAATGACTCTTTCCCATGGTAGCCCGCCCACGATGCCCGCCAACCGCTTCGACACGCTCGTGCTGCATGCCGGTGCAGCACCCGACCCTACCACCGGCGCACGCGCTACGCCGATTTACCAGACTACGTCCTTCTCGTTTCGAGACACCGACCACGCCGCTTCGCTCTTCAACATGGAGCGCTCAGGGCACGTCTATTCGCGCATTTCGAACCCGACCGTCGCCGTATTCGAGGAGCGCGTAGCCGCGCTGGAAGGCGGCGTAGGGGCGATCGGCACGGCCAGCGGACAGGCCGCGCTGCATCTTGCGATCGCCACGCTGATGGGCGCAGGGTCGCACGTGGTTGCGTCGAGCGCGCTGTACGGCGGCTCGCACAATCTGCTGCATTACACGATGCGGCGCTTCGGCATAGACACCACCTTCGTCCCGCCGCACGATGCCGATGCCTGGCGTGCAGCGATCCGGCCCAACACGCGCCTGCTGTTCGGCGAAACGCTCGGAAACCCCGGTCTCGATGTGCTCGACATCGGGACGATTGCCGAGATCGCGCATTCGAACCACGTACCGCTACTGGTGGATTCGACCTTCACCACGCCCTATTTGCTGCGTCCGTTTGACCATGGCGCCGACTTCGTCTACCACTCGGCGACCAAGTTCCTGGGCGGTCACGGCACGACTATTGGCGGCGTGCTGGTGGACGGCGGCACGTTCGACTTCACAGCCACCAATCTTTTCCCCGAATTCACCGAACCCTACGATGGGTTTCACGGCATGGTCTTCGCCGAAGAAAGCACCGTCGCGCCGTTCCTGCTGCGCGCTCGTCGCGAAGGGTTGCGTGACTTCGGCGCGTGCCTGCATCCGCAAGCCGCATGGCAACTCTTGCAAGGCATAGAAACCCTGCCGTTGCGGATGGACCGGCACGTCGCCAACACCCGCAAAATAGTCGAGTTCCTGCTCGCTCACCCTGCCGTGGAAGGCGTGGCTTATCCGGAACTCGACAGCCATCGCGACTACGCGCTCGCCAAACGCCTTCTGCCGCGCGGCGCGGGCGCCGTGTTCAGCTTCGACCTGCGTGGCGACGTGGCGGCAGCGAAGCGCTTCATTGAAGCGTTGACGCTGTTCTCGCATCTCGCGAACGTTGGCGACGCACGCTCGCTTGTCATCCACCCGGCTTCGACCACGCATTTCCGCATGGACGCCGCTGCGCTCGCCGCAGCAGGCATTGCACCGGGACGTATCCGGCTGTCGATTGGCCTGGAAGATCCCGACGATCTCATCGACGACCTCAAGCGCGGCCTCAAGGCATCGCAGAAGGCTTCGTCAAGTGTTGCCCGGAGCAGCGACGGGAGCCGCACATGATGCTTGAAGTCGAGGGCGCATCGGTCTACGCCTACACCGGCGGCCACGGGTTCGAGCCGGACCGTCCGGTGGCCGTGTTCGTGCATGGCGCCGAGCACGATCACAGCGTCTGGGCATTGCAAACACGCTACTTTGCTCATCACGGCCTGAACGTGCTCGCTATTGACCTTCCCGGTCACAACCGCAGCGCAGGCCCGGCGCGGCGAAGCATCACAGAGCTCGCGGACTGGCTGGTGGCGTTACTGGACGCCGCCCAAGTCAAAGAGGCCATGCTGATCGGCCACAGCATGGGCTCGCTGATTGCGCTTGACTGCACCGCACGTTATCCGTCCCGCGTCACCCGTCTTGCGCTGCTCGCCACGGCCGTTCCGATGACCGTGTCGGACGCGCTTCTTGATGCCGCGCTCAATCGCGAACCCGACGCCATCGACATGGTCAACCAATGGTCGCACTCGTCAATAGCTGCAAAACCGTCGTGCCCCGCACCGGGCTTCTGGCTGCATGGCGGCAACCAGCGCTTGATGGAGCGCGTCGCCGCGCGCGGCGAGCCCCATCTCTTTCACACCGACTTCAGCGCCTGCAACGCCTATGCAGAGGGACTTGAACGGGCTGCTGCGCTACGTTGCCCGGTGCAGGTCATTGCCGGCCGCCTGGATGCCATGACGCCGCCCCGCGCCAGCCGGGCGCTGATCGACGCGATGAAGCGAGCAAATGTCCCTGTCGAAACAGTCATGCTGGACGCCGGCCACGCACTGATGAGCGAGCAACCCGACGCGACCCTCGCCGCGTTATTTGGCTTTGCAACGCGACCGGTTTAGGTGACGGATCATTTTGCGGTTCGTGAACTTTAGCTCCAGGACCAAGCGCATGAACCAAGCTTACCCGCCCTCTCTCCGCTGTGCTATTAGCCGGATGGGAGGGGGTCTCCAGCTGCTTCCGGATCAGAAGTAAACGCAGTTGCGCAGTCGGCTCAATCGCCGGAGAATGAATCTTGCTGAGCCAATGCTGCAACCTGCTCGAAGGAGACTGTCATGGCCCAAACCGCACACTCCGATCACTTCGCGAGCTTCGCCGAGTTCTATCCGTATTACCTCGGAGAGCACAGCAACGTGGTGTCGCGCCGGCTGCATTTCATCGGTTCTCTGGGCGTAATTGGCTGCCTGGCAATGGCTATCGCCACTGGCGACTGGCTCTGGCTTCCGGCTGCCGTCATTTGCGGCTACGGCTTTGCCTGGGTCGGCCATTTCTTCTTTGAGAAAAACCGCCCGGCCACCTTTCGTCATCCGCTCTACAGCCTGATGAGCGACTGGGTCATGTTCAAGGACATCTGCATCGGCAGGATTTCGCTTTAGCGCGCTTCGGGACGAAATTCGCAACGCGAGGCACTTCAGGCAGTTTGACGCGGCATGGACGTCACCCCTTGCGCCGCACGAGCACCTTCCTGACGAGAAGCCGCCCGTGCCGCCAGCAGCGTAGCCAGCGTGACCTCAAGTTTCTCGTTGCTCAGCGCATTCATCAATGCGGCACGATCAATGTGCGAGGAATCGAGGCGCAACTGATAATCCAGTTCATCGCGCTCGATCACGAATAAATCAAAGAGGCGCGACACCGTGATTTGCTGCGGATTGGCGATCAGCACATAACGCGGCACCCGAAGATTCTCCAGCCTCGCAATCCATTCCAGCGCGTCGAGCTTGCGAACCAGACGCATGGAGGTATCCACGTCGCAACGCAGCATCCGGGCAAGCTCGAGGCCGGTGTAACCCGGCAGTCCGGCCTCACGCGCCTCAGCCAAGCGAGCGAGCAATTCGAGGGCATCGAGCAGATCGCTCCCCGGGAAATCGTTTCGATGAAACTGGCCTATCCGGATTGCCGGCAACGCCGACGTGAGCATCGCGCCGATCAGCGTGATCATCCAGCACAAGTAGACCCATAGCAGGAACACCGGCAACGCCGCGAACGCGCCATACACGGCGGTATAAGTTGGAATACGGCGGACGTAATAGCCAAAACCGCGCTTCCCCAGTTCAAACGCGATCGCAGCCACCAGTCCCCCAACCAGCGCATCGCGCCACTCCACTTTGCAGTTCGGCAGGAACACGTAGAGCATGGAGAACGCCAGCATGGTGAACGGCAGCGTCGCGCTGGCGAGCGCCCACTCGACCACCGGCGGCAGGAGATTATGGGAGCCGGCAAATGCGACGGATTGCGCGAACAGGTAGGACGACATCGACAAGCTCACGCCGAACAGAATAGGGCCGAGTGTGATGATGGCCCAGTAAACCAGGACACGTTGAGCGAACGGCCGCGATTTGCGCACGCGCCAGATCACGTTGAACGCGGACTCGACCGTCATCATGGTCATCACCGACGTGACGAACAAGATGATCATGCCGACGGTCGTCAGCCCCTTTGCCTTCGATGCAAACTGGTTCAGGTACTTGAAGATCTGGCTGTTGATCTGCGACGGCATGAGGTGCGCGGCAAGAAAATCCTGCAGCGACATCTGGAACGAAGCGAAGATGGGAAACGCCGTGAAGAGCGCGAACGCAACCGTCGCAAGCGGCACGAGCGACAAGACGGTGGTAAATGTCAGGCTGCCGGCCACCTGCGGCACACGATCCTCGCCCGTACGACGTGCAACGAAGGCGGCAAGCCGCTTCGTTGTGTCGAGATTGATGGGAAACTTCTGCAAGAATCTCTCTCCTTAAAACACTACAACAGATCCGCGACGCGGCTTGAACGGCGGGTTGAATCACGCCAAAACGCCACGCCAATCGCCACGCCCACGCACCCGATCCTTATAATACCCGTTCACCGAAAAGGCTCATGAACGACATTCTCGTGCTCTATTACAGCCGCAACGGCGCCACCCGCGAACTCGCCCAGGCGATCGCTCAAGGGGTCGACAGCGTGCCCGGCATGCAGGCGCGCGTGCGAACCGTGCCGCCTGTCTCTGCCGTTTGCGAAGCCACGCAGCCGGATATTCCCGCCGACGGCCCGCCCTACGCCGAAGTGCGCGACCTGGAAGAATGCGCCGGGCTCGCGCTCGGGTCACCCACGCGGTTCGGCAACATGGCGGCCTCGCTGAAATATTTCCTCGATGGCACCTCGCCTCAATGGTTATCCGGCGCGCTCGCAGGCAAACCCGCCAGCGTCTTTACCTCCACGGGCAGCTTGCATGGCGGGCAGGAAACTACCCTGCTTTCCATGATGCTGCCCTTGCTTCACCACGGCATGCTGATCGTGGGCATTCCGTACACCGAGCCCAAGCTGACCACGACGCAAACCGGTGGCACACCTTATGGCGCGTCCCATTTCGCCCGCGCTGAAACGGCCGACAGCGGTATCTCCGCCGACGAGAAAGTGTTGGCCATGGCGCTCGGCGTGCGTCTGGCCACTACAGCGCTCACACTTCAACGCGGCGCCTGACTGATGACCACTTCGCCCGTTATGGACGCAGCCGGTACCCACCCTGGCTTTGCACGCGGCGCGCTGTTCAGCCTGATTGGGCTGATTGCGTTGTCGATCGCGTGGGAGCTTTGGCTCGCGCCATTGCGCCCGGGCGGATCCGCTCTAGCGCTCAAGGCAATCCCGCTGCTGTTCGCGCTGCGCGGCACGTTCCGTCGCGACGTGTACACGCTGCAATGGGCGTCAATGCTCGTGCTGCTGTACTTTGCCGAAGGCATTGTGCGCGGCATGACCGACGGCGGATTATCAGCACGCCTTGGCTGGCTCGAAGCACTGCTTGCCCTTGTATTCTTCGTTTGCGCGCTTGGCTTTCTTGCACCGTTCAAACGCGCTGCACGCGCCGCGAAGCGAACGAAGGCTGCGAGCGCTGCAACAGCCTCAGCGCCAGACTCAACACCCAACGGCAATCATTTGTAGCATGGAACAGTTCGCGTGAACGAGACCTATGCCATTAGGCCAGGGTTCGCCCGGCCCGACGTTACGCGATACTGTGTCAACTGTCGTCCACGCCACTGCTACCCAAACCCATGACCGCATCCGACCGTTCACGTTACTTTGCTGAAGCCTGCGCCGAGGCAATCGGCGCCGCCCATGTGCTGACCGACGCCCACGACACCGCGCCGTTTCTCACGGACTGGCGCAAGCGCTATCACGGTCAGACATGCGCCGTGGTCCTTCCCGGCACCACCGAACAGGTCGCTAAAGTTGTGCAGCTCGCGCGGGAATTCCGGTTCCCTGTCGTGCCGCAAGGCGGCAACACCGGCCATTCCGGCGGGGCAACGCCAGACGCCAGCGGCACGCAGGTGGTGATCAGCTTGCGCAGGCTGAACCGGATTCGCGACGTCGATCCGCTGAACAACACCATCACGGTGGAAGCCGGCGTGATCCTCGCCGATATCCAGGCACGCGCCGAGCAGGAACAGCGGCTCTTTGCGCTGAGCCTCGCCGCCGAGGGCAGTTGCACGATCGGTGGCAATCTTTCAACTAACGCCGGGGGCACCGCCGTTCTGCGCTACGGCAATACGCGCGAACTGTGCCTCGGGCTTGAAGTGGTGACGCCACAAGGTGAGATCTGGGACGGTTTGCGCGGGCTGCGCAAAGACAACACCGGCTACGATCTGCGCGACCTGTATATCGGAGCGGAAGGGACGCTCGGCATCATCACTGCCGCGGTGATGAAACTGCATCCGGCGCCTGTCGCGCGCGTAACGGCGCTTGCGGCGCTGGCCTCACCGCAGACCGCGCTCGATTTCCTTGCCACTGCGCAGCGTTATGCAGGCCCGTTGCTGACCGGCTTCGAACTGATGTCGGATTTTTCGCTTCATCTCGTGACCACGCATTTCCCGCAGATGCGTTATCCGTTCAGTAAGAAACATGGCCAGACCGTGTTGCTTGAACTGTCGGATAGCGAGAGCGAGGAGCACGCCCGCGCGCTGTTCGAACGGCTGATGGAACATGCCATTGAGCAAGGCCTGGTTGAGGACGCCGTCGTAGCGGAGAATTTGTCGCAGTCGAAGGCGTTCTGGAACTTGCGCGAACATATTCCGCTCGCGCAGGCTGCGGAAGGACTCAATATCAAGCACGATATCGCGGTGCCTATTTCCCGCATCGGGCATTTCATCGAGGCAACCGACGCGCTCATCGCCCAGGCCATTCCCGGCGTGCGCATGGTGACCTTCGGCCATCTTGGCGACGGTAATTTGCACTACAACGTGCAGGCGCCGGAAGGAGTCGATCCCGAAAGCTTTCTCGCCGAATTCCAGGCGCCGGTCAATGCGCTAGTGTATGAAAGCGTGCACGCGCATCGCGGCAGCATCAGCGCGGAGCACGGGTTGGGGCAATTGAAGGTGGCCGACGCAATGCACTACAAGTCACCGGTGGAAATAAGGCTCATGCGTGCGCTCAAGACAGCGCTGGACCCCGAGAACCTGATGAATCCGGCCAAGGTCTTGCCTGACGTGCGTGCGCAGGTTGCGCCAAGCGCGTCATCGTAAGGTGTAAGTAACAGTATTGAGGAGATAAGCGCTGTGAAGATTCGCGTTCTGTCCGACCTGCATCTCGAGCACGATGAACCGCTTGCCATTCCCTACGCTGAGGCCGATCTCGTCGTGCTGGCCGGCGACATCCACAATCATGCGGAGGGTCTGCGCTGGGCGGCGGAAAACTTCGGTTCGCAGGTACCGGTTGTTTATGTGCCGGGCAATCACGAGTATTACGACGGCGAATTCGGTGCACTCGAAAGCGCCATGCTGGACGCGGGGCGCAGCTTGCCCAATGTGCATTTCCTGAACAACACCGCCCTCACCGACCGATACGGCAAATGGCGCGTGCTCGGCACCACGTTATGGACGGATTTCGCGCTGTTCGGAGCAAGCGCTGAGGCGATGGGCGAATCCGTGGCAGCGGCCGAGCGTGTGATGCTCGACTTCCGGGGCGTGATCCAGGTTGCATGGCCGGAGCCCGAAGACGAGCCACGCCCGTTTAGCCCCAGCGACTCAGTGGCGCTGCACGAGCAGGCTCGGGCGTGGCTGGAAGGTGAATTGGCAAAACCCTTCGACGGCAAGACGATTGTGGTTACCCATCACGCGCCGCTCAAGCAAAGTTTGGCGGAGAAGTTCGCAACGGACCGGGCATCGGCGGGTTTTGTGAGCGATCTGCCCTCGCTCGTGCGCGCACCGGTTGCGCTGTGGGTTCATGGCCACACGCATACCGCATTCGACTACGTAGCAGAGGGAACGCGCGTGATCTGTAATCCGCGCGGGTATCGCGACCGGCGCACGGGTGCGCCTGAAAATCCGTTGTTCAAATGGGACAAGGTGGTTGAGATCTGAGCGGCCAAGCGCAATGAATCGCGAAAAAATGCGTTTTCGGTGTGGATACGCTACAGGAGCGTGCAGCTGGAAAGAGCACTAACCGGACATGACGCAAGCGCCCGGCCGGTCAGCGTTATGGGCAAAAACACCGGTTTCCGGGCGAGAAATTCCAGGCACCAAATACGCTCTACCCGGCGCAGGGTTAAACGTCACTGCGCCAACTTCAAAAACAAAAAGACCGATAAATCGGTCTTTTTTTCTCAGCGATCCGATGAATCGCGCGATTGACGGTTCTTGCGTTCGTTAATACGGATCGGGATCAGGCGCGCGCGTTTCGCGTTCTCGCGGGCCGTACGCAGCAGTTCACGGGTGGCGGGCACGGCGATCAGAGCCAGCAGTGCATAGATGGCGATCATCAGCGGCGTATTCATAACTTCCTCGGATGTTGTCAAATCGGTAAAAGTGAATCGGTGAAGCCAAAAGACGAACTACAAGTTATCAAGATGCGGCCGAAATAGTCGTAAGCAAGTGTTGCATCGCGGCAATGAAAAGACCGATGAAAGCACTTTAACCGCCTTATCCCCATTCTGCTGCTCATAAGCTTACGACGCCACAAATTCCTGCAGCGATTTTTCGTCGGCGGCGAGTGCGGCAGGCAATTCAGCGCGCAAATACTCCACCCACGTCCGGATTTTCGCATCCAGATACTGACGCGACGGATAGAGCGCAAACACGTTGAGCATTTGCATGGTGTATTGCGGCAAAACACGCACCAATGTCCCTGCGCGCAATGCAGGCAACGCTGACGAAGTGGGCAATATCCCGACGCCCATGCCTTCGCTGATTGCCACGGCCATGGCTTCAGCCACATTCACCGAGAAGGTCGCTGTTCCGAGACTGATTGTTTCCTGCCCGTTCGGTCCGTCAAAAGTCCATTTGTTCGGAGGAAACGCGGGCGTGATGAGTTGCAAGCATGTATGCCGCACCAGATCGGACAGGACATGCGGTACGCCGTATTCCTGAATATAGCCTGGCGACGCGCACGCAATGCTGAACATACTTCCCAGTCGTTGGGAAACCAGTCCTGAATCAGGCAGCTCAGTGCCAAGCACAATGGACACGTCAAAACCCTCATCCAACAGGTCGGGTACGCGCTGCGCAAGCGTCAGGTCGATCTGCACCGATGAATGCAGCTTTTGGTAACGCGAAATCATCGGCACGACGTAATGCTGGCCGATACCCGCCATGGCGTGCATCTTGAGCTTGCCGGCCGGGCGCGCGTGCGCGTCGCCGGCTTCCGCTTCCGCCTGATCCACATAAGCCAGGATTTGCTCGCAGCGCTGCAGATAACGCTCGCCGGCTTCCGTCAACGCGATCCGGCGCGTGGTTCGGTTGAGCAAGCGAGTGCGTAAATGCGCTTCGAGATCGGAGACGGCGCGCGATGCATAGGCCGTAGTCGTGTTCAGTTGCAGAGCCGCGGCCGTAAAGCTGCCGGCGTCAACAACCCGCGAAAACACGCGCATGTTTTGAAGCGTATCCATGAGCCTTGAGTCTCGTTCGAGTGATACCGCGTTGTCGCCGCATTGTTACGTGATGGACAACGATGATTACCTCATAACGCGTAACAATGCTTTGCATTTTTACCGGTTACTCGGCAATCAAGGCAAAAATATAATTCTGGTCTGTGTCTCAATCCACTTTGAGAAATAATTTTGTTAGACCGCATGACCAGAATGACCATCGTTCCGATGGTTCTTACATTTATTTTAACAATAGCAGGCTGCGCGAGCACTAAAAACGTCGGTCCCGAAGACACGCTCAAGGACACGTCTTCGCTCGACGCCGGCGCGACTCTGCGCGCGGCTAACGCCGACGCGGCGTGGCCGGCATCAACATGGTGGCGCGCCTACAACGATCCGCAGCTCGATGCGTGGGTTGCGCGTGCGCAAGCCGGAAATCCGACGCTGGCGCTGGCCGCCGCACGCGTACGCGAAGCCCGTTCAATGGCGGGCGTGGCGCAAGCCGCCCTCGCGCCTCAAGTCGATGGATCGATGGCGATCAACCGCCAGCAGTGGCCGGAAAACGGCTATTACGGCCCCGGCACCTTCAACAACGTCAACACGTGGGACAACACGGCCGCGCTGCAACTGTCGTACAACCTCGACCTCTGGGGCCGCGACGGCAACGCAGCGGAACGCGCGCTGGACGCCACCCACGCTCGCGCCGCCGATGCCCGCGCCGCGCAACTCGAACTCGAAGCAAACGTGGTGCGCGCGTACATCGGTTTATCGCAGGGATTTGCGTTGCGCGACATCGCTCAATCCACGCTCGACCAACAGCAGAAAATCGCGGCGCGGGCGCGGCGGCGGCTGCAGGGCGGCATTGGCACACAGCTTGAAGTCGCGCAGGCGGAAGCGTCGTTGCCGGACTACGAGCGTCAGTTGGAAACCTACGACGAAGCCATCGCGCTCTCACGTAATCAGCTTGCAGCGCTTGCCGGCGCGGGGCCGGGCGCAGGTGATTCGATCACGCGCCCCGTGTTGTCACTGGCAACGCCGCTCGGCTTGCCGTCCGCTTTGCCCGCCGAGTTGATCGGGCGTCGTCCGGATGTCGTGGCGGCGCGCTGGACGGTTGCAGCGCAGGCGCGCGGTATCGATGTCGCGAAGGCGCAGTTTTATCCCAACATCAACCTGATGGCGTCGCTTACACAAATGTCCGCGGGCGGCGCGCTGCTGACGTTCCTCACCGGCAACGGCAGCGGCTGGACCGCGGGACCCGCCGTAATGCTGCCGATCTTCGAAGGCGGCCGGTTGCGCTCGCAACTTGGAGCAGCATCGGCGCAATACGACCAGGCCGTCGATCACTACAACGCCACGCTGGTTACGGCGTTGCGCGATGTCGCCGATCAGGTCGTGCGGATCCAGTCGCTCGATCGGCAACTCGACGCGTCAGGCCGCTCGGTTGCAGCTGCGCAGAAGAGTTATCGGCTGGCCGACGAGGGGTATAAGCGCGGCTTGACCGATTACCTGAACGTGCTCGTCGCGCAGACGCAATTGCTGCGCGCGCAGGACGGCGATGCGCGCGTGCGCGCTGAACGGCTCGCGGTGTATGCGACGTTCTCGGCGGCGTTGGGCGGCGGCATCGATAGTTCCAGCGACAGCCCCGCCGACACGCAGATGAAACCCGCGAAGCATATCGGCCCGTTCGCGGAGCACAAGGACGCATCGGCTAGCGACCGGAGCGAGTGAGCATGTCGACGCCCTCCTCCACGTTGAACCGTCCTCATCCGCTGCTTGCAGACTGGGCAGCTACCGACGGCCTCGCGTGGATTCACATCTTCAAGGCGGCGCTGGCGGCGTTCCTCGCGCTATGGATCGCGATGCGTCTCGACCTGCCGCAACCTCGCACCGCGATGACGACAGTCTTTGTCGTGATGCAGCCGCAGAGCGGCATGGTGCTGGCGAAAAGCTTCTATCGTTTGTGCGGGACGCTCGTCGGCCTCGTGGTGATGCTCATGCTGATCAGCCTGTTCTCACAACAACCGGTTATGTTCTTGTCGGCGACCGCGCTCTGGGTTGGCATCTGCACGGCGGGCGCGGCACGTAACCGCAATTTCCGCTCGTACGGCTTCGTGTTGTCGGGTTATACGGCCGCGCTTATTGGCATACCGGCCGCGCAGCATGCAGACGCGGCCTTCCTGACTGCGATGACGCGTGTAGCCGAAGTATCGTTAGGCATCCTGTGTTCGGGCGCGGTCAGCGCGCTTTTTTTCCCCCGGCACGCCGGCGAGCAAGTCCGGTCGACAGTGCGAAAGCGTTTCACCGCGTTTGTCGACTACGTGTCGAAGGCCTTGGGCGGGGGTATCGAACGCTCGCAGATCGAGCACATCAACTCATCGTTCGTCGCGGACATAGTCGGGCTCGAGGCCGCGCGCAGTGTCGCGGTGTTCGAAGATCCCGACACCCGCATGCGCAGCGGCCGGGTCGCGCGGCTGAACGGCGAGTTCATGAGCGTATCCACGCGCCTTCACGCGCTGCATCAGTTGATGAACCGGCTGCGCGTCAACGGCGCAGCGGCGACGGTCGACGCGCTGGAACCTTATTTCCGCGAAGTCGCGCCCTTGCTGAGCGCAGCGGGCGCGCCGGTGGAGAAAGCCGCCGATGCCGCCCACGCAGCGGCGCAACTCGACACCTTCAAAGCCGCACTACCCAAGCGCATCCAGGCAACGCGGCGCGCGCTTGATCCGTCGATCGACCTCCTCGAATTCGATACCGCGGCCGAACTGCTGTATCGATTCGTGGATGACCTGCATGCCTACACGCTGACCTATGCGTCGCTGGCCGTGCCCACGCACGAACGCGAGCACCGCATCACGCGTTATGTGCCGAAGACCAGCCTGCTCGCGGCGGGCGCCTCCGGACTGCGAGCGTTTGTCGTGATCCTGGTCCTGAGCGGTTTCTGGATCATGTCGGCGTGGCCGAGCGGCGGCACGGCCGTGCTCGACGCGGCGGCGGTGATTGCACTGGCCTCGTCGTCGCCACGGCCCACGCAAATGGCTTTCCAGATGGCCGCTGGCACCGCGCTCGCGGCCGTCGCGGGCATGATTGTGGTGTTTGGGCTGTATCCGCATATCGATGGTTTTCTGCTGCTCTCGGCCGCGCTGCTGCCGTTCCTGATGCTTGGCCTGTTCATCAGCACGCGGCCCGGCATGATGGGCGTTGGCGTCGGTTACTGCATCTTCTTCTGCTTTCTCGCCGGTCCCGACAACGTCATTCAGTACGACCCGTCAGCCTTCATCAACGACGCCATCGCGCTGGTCGCTTCCATGCTCGTTTGTTCGATGGCCTTTGCGGTGTTGCTGCCCACCGACGCGCCGTGGCTGCGCCGTCTGCTGCTGCGTGAACTGCGGCGCCAAGTGGTGACGGCGAGCAAAGGCCGCCTGACCGGTCTCGCAATGCGATTTGAAAGCGGTACGCGCGACCTGCTTTCGCAGATCGATGCGCTCGCGGCCGGTCAGGAAGATCTGCAGCGCGAGGCCTTGCGCTGGCTGTTCGCGGTACTTGAAGTGGGCCACGCGGTGATCGATCTGCGTACCGAGCTGAGCCGCTCGGATAACGGCTCAGGCTCAATCACGCATGCGCTGCATCAGGTTGCGCACCTCTTCGATCACCCTGCCCCTCAGCGTTTCGATGCCGCGTTGTCGGCGACCACGCAGGCCATCGACGATCTGCGAGCGCGGCTCGACCCCGTGCACGAGCCTCGCGAGGAACGCCATCGGCTGCAACGCATGTCGAGCCATCTGCATTTCATTCGTACGGCTTTGCTTGATCCACAATCGCCGTTGGGTCATCTCAGCCAGCGCGAAATCGCACCCGAAGGAGCGCCTCATGCCGCGTGATATCGCCATTCTCGATGCCTACGTGCCGACGATCCTGCTGCTGTTTATCGCGGGCGGCTTGCTGACCTGGTTCATCGACCGGCTGCTCGCGCTGACGGGTTTGTATCGCGTGGTGTGGCATCCGTCGCTCTTTCGCGCATGTCTGCTCGTGTGTAGCTGCGGCCTGCTCGGGCTTGCGGTCTATCGCTGAAATATTGTTGAAGGACTAGAACAGCATCATGATCATCAGGAAAATTTTCGGCATCTTCATGACCGCGCTCATCTTCTGCGCGGCCATCTTGATCGGGCGCGTGCTGTGGGTGCATTACATGGACCAGCCGTGGACCCGCGACGGCCGCGTGCGCGCCGACGTCATCAACGTCGCGCCCGATGTCTCCGGCGCCGTTGTGACCATGCCGGTCGCCGATAACCAGTTCGTGCACAAAGGCGATCTGCTGATGGAAATCGACCCGTCGCATTACCAGATCGCCGTGGAACAGGCACAGGCCACTGTCGCCGCGCGCCAGGCGGATTTACGCATGCGTCGCGACGATGCCGCGCGCCGCGCCGATCTGGACAACGAGGTGGTGTCGAAGGAATCGCGCGATAACGCGAGCCAGGCCGCTTCCGGCGCCGCCGCGAACTTGCAGCAGGCGCAGGCAGCGCTCGATGCCGCCGAGCTCAACCTGGCGCGTACCAAGGTGTTTGCACCGGTCGACGGCTACGTGACGAACCTGAACGTGCATCGCGGTGACTACGCGACGACGGGCGCAGCGAAGCTCGCTATCGTCGATAGCCACTCGTTCTGGGTCTATGGATACTTCGAGGAAACGAAGCTGCCACGTGTGCGTATTGGCGATAAGGCCGAGATGCGGCTGATGAGCGGCGGCGTGTTGAAGGGCCACGTGCAGAGCATTTCGCGTGGCATCTATGACCGCGACAATCCGCAAAGCCGCGAACTGCTCGCCGATGTTAACCCCACGTTCAACTGGGTCCGGCTCGCGCAGCGGGTGCCGGTGCGCATTCATATCGACGAGGTGCCGGCGGATATCGTGCTCGCAGCCGGAACGACCTGCACGGTGGTCGTCGAGCCTACCGGCAAGCCAAGCAGCTTATAGAGAGTCGAACGTTTCCTGAGTCGTATCGATGACCATGAGCCCCGCCCTCAAGCCCGGCTTCACCGTCGGATTCGGAAACACGATGCGCTCCTCGTCGCGAAGCACCTCATACGTGTAATCGTCATCCTCGGCGAGCACCGTGCCGCGCGCGAACGGCGTGAAGTTCGCGACATCACCGGCTACGTGGAGCTGGAACTGCTCGCTCTGTTTATCGATTTGTCCCACGACGGTGAATATCTTTAGCGTAGCGTCGTCGGACGGCGCTATTGGCGCAAGGCCGCCGATCAGCCGTCGCAATGCAGCGTCCGATGCGGCGAAGCGCGACAGATCGTTGTGCCCGAAGGCCCGCACCTTGCCAAGCTCGAGCGTGCACGCGAGCGCGCCCGATTGCTCTGCCGTGAAATGTGTGAACGTGTTCGACTTCTCCTTGTGCAGCAATACCGCCGACAACCCCGCGTCCTGCAACCAGTCGAACATCACGCGCGACAGCGGCGCGCCCGTGTACGGCAGCAGCGCGAACTGTTCGAACACGGATGGACGGATGGCCGTGTGCATGTCGATGTGCCACTTCGCGTGAGTTAAGTCGGCATCGGCTTCCGCGAAAAACGCCCGCGTCACGTTCTCCAGTTCCGCCGCACGCGGCGATTCATGACTTGCCGCAAGCTCAAGATAGCGGCCGTTGAACAGCCGGTTCAAATCGTCGTCACGATAACGACAAGACGCTCGCATCGCGTCGATATTGCCAAAGATAACCAACAGGCGGCTCTTCAGCGCCGCCTTGCCGCTTGCGATATCCGCGACGAGCATCGAAAGCATTTCGATCGGCGCGGTTTCATCGCCGTGTATCCCCGCCGATGCCACCACGCTTTGCAGCACCTCGCCCTCAGGTTCGAATCGAACGATGCCGTCGCCGAGCCATGTCCACTTCACGCCGCCCGGCAACCGGCCTTCAGTCAGTGCGGGCTTCTTTCCATCGAGCACAAAGTCGAGAAAGTTCGCGAACATGGCCGGCTCAACGCTGGAAGTCATAGATGGCACCAAGCTTGAGAATCCCGGTCAGCGCGTCAAGTGCCGCGCGCGATTCATCGAGGAGTTTCAGATCGGCGAGATCGCCGGATGCAATGCGGTCGCGATAGTGCGTGTCGATCCAGGCATCGAGTTGCGCGAACAACGTGTCGTTCATCCAGACGCCGGGGTTGACTACGCCACGCTCCGCATCGTTGAGCACTACGCGCAGCCGCAAGCACGCAGGACCACCGCCGTTCTTCATGCTTTCGCGAAGATCGAAGACGAGGACCTCGTCAATGGACGTGGACCGTGTATGCAACGAATCGAGGTACTTGGCGACACGCGCATTTTCCCTGCACTCCTGCGGCACGACCAGCACCTGCCGGCCGTCGGGGCGTGTCAGCAACTGGCTGTTGAACAGATACGACGAGACAGCATCGGCCACGCTGACTTCTTCTTCGGGCACTTCGATAGCGGTGAACGCGCCGCCATGCGTTTCAAGTTTCGCGCGAAGCTGGTCGTACACGCCGGCCTGATTCAGGAACGCGCGCTGGTGGCAAAACAGCGTGTTGCGGTTACCCACGGCGATCACGTCGTTATGAAACACGCCTGCATCGATCACATCAGGAAGCTGTTGCGCGAAGACAGTGGCATCGTCGGAAAGACCATGAAGGCGTGCGACCGCACGGCTTGCTTCCAGCGTTTGGCGTGCAGGAAAGCGCTTCGGTTCTGCCGAACCCTGACCGTATTCGCTGCGTCCGTAGACGAAAAACTCCACGCCCTTCTTGCCATACTCGTTACAAAAACGCGTGTGATTGGCTGCGCCTTCATCGCCCAATGCGGGTGTGCCGGGCAACGCGTGATGAATCTTGAAATGCTTCTCATCGGCGAAAATGGCCGAGAGCGAACGACGCGTTTCTTCATGCTCGATCGCACGATGCAACTTCGTGCTGAGATTGGCCGGTGTGAAATGCACGCGGCCATCGTTCGTATCCGCCGATGGACTCACCGTCGCAGCGTTCGCGGTCCACATCGCCGAGGCGGAGCTCGCAGCGGCCAGCAATTCGGGCGCTTCTCGCGCAGCACGTTCGACTACTGCAGCGTCATCACCGGTGAAACCAAGGCTACGCAGCAACTTGAGCGACGGCCGCTCCAGCGGCGGCAGCACGCCTTGGTGAAATCCAAGGTCGGCCAACTGCTTCATCTTGCGCAGACCCTGCTTCGCCGCGGCCTTCGGATTGGCGGCCGATTTCTCGTTGTTGCGCGACGCGACATTGCCGAACGACAGCCCCGCGTAGTTGTGCGTCGGGCCGACCAGCCCGTCGAAGTTCGCTTCGAATGCTTGCATCGTGGTTCCTCAGAACTGAAGGCCGGGCGAGACGCTCGCGGGCATTTGCAACTGGGTGCTTTCGACGGATGCCATAGGATACGAGCAGTAGTCCGCTGCGTAAAACGCGCTCGGACGCTGGTTGCCGGAGCGGCCGATACCACCGAACGGCGCCGCCGATGACGCGCCGTTGGTCGGCCGGTTCCAGTTCACAATGCCGGCGCGAATGGTGCGCTGGAATTGGGTCCACGCGGCTTGGTCGTCAGCTAACAGGCCGGCGGATAAACCAAACGCGGTGTCGTTGGCGCGCTCGATCGCCTGATCGAAGGTCGCGTAGCGCGTGAGTTGCAGCATCGGGCCGAAGTGTTCTTCGTCGGGGACGTTGCGCGCATTCGTCACGTCGATGATCGCCGGCGTCACAAAGCCGAGCTGCGCGGAACGTTGCGTCATTTCAAGCAAGGGCTTGCCGCCCGCTTCGATCAACTGCGCCTGCGCCTGCACGAGCTTCGCGGCTGCGCGCGCCGAGATCACCGCGCCCATGAACGGTTGCGGGTCGGCATCGAAGGTGCCCGTTTGAATCTTCGATGTCACGTCGATCAAGCGCGCGGTGAACCGCTCGCCGAATGCGTTATCGGGAACGAACAACCGGCGTGCGCACGTGCAACGCTGCCCGGCAGAAAGGTAAGCCGACTGGATCGTGTGATGCACGGCGGCATCGATGTCTTCGACATCAGCCACCACCAGCGGATTGTTGCCGCCCATTTCCAGTGCGAGCACGATCTCCGGACGGCCGCCGAATTGCCGATGCAGCAACGTGCCGGTATCCGAACTGCCGGTGAAGAACAAACCGTCGATCTGCCGATGATTCGCCAGCGCAATGCCGGTGTCCTTCTCGCCTTGCAGCAGATTCAATACGCCTGCGGGCAAGCCGGCCTGCGCCCACAAGTCCACCGTCATTGCCGCCACGCCGGGCGCGAATTCCGATGGTTTGAACACCACCGTATTCCCCGCGATCAACGCCGGGACAATATGCCCATTCGGCAAATGGCCTGGGAAGTTATACGGCCCGAACACGGCCACGACACCGTGCGGACGATGCCGAAGTACTGCTATGCCATCAGCCATTTCCTGGCGCTTCTCGCCGGTACGTTCGTTATACGACTTGACGGAGATATCGACTTTGGCGGCCATCGTCGCGACTTCGGTCCGCGCTTCCCACAACGGCTTACCGGTCTCGAGACCGATGGTGTGAGCCAGCGCTTCCTTGTTCTCGGTCACGAGCGCCGCGAAACGCCGCGTGATCGCGATGCGCTCGTCCAGCGTCAACGCGGACCACGAAGCGAACGCGCGTCGTGCTGAAAGGACGGCGTGCTCAACGTCCTGAGCCGCTGCGCTCGCGCCTTCCCACACCACGTCGCCATTGCCCGGGTTACGCGATGCAAACGGTGCGCCGGTACCCTCGGTCCACGTGCCATCGATAAATAATTGAGTCGAAATCTTTGTCATGTTCCTTGTCCTTAACTTACGTTCTTCGCACGTGGTTGCGATGCCAGCACACGCACCGTATCGCCGGCTTGCACGCGCAGCGCGGCGGCCTCTTCCGGTGTCAGCAGGAAGGTGCCGTCCTCGGGCACGCCGAACGTCGCGCCGCAGCGGAAGTCGTCAAGCGATGTATTCGATACCAGGCTGCGAGCCTCGCCGTGCTCTGCACGCTCACCAATGCGCACCGTCACCAGCACGCTCTCGCGCACCGTGCGCAAGTCGGCTACGTGACATTCGAGGACGGGACCTGCATCGAAGATATCGACGTGATTTTCATAGCGCAGCCCTTCCGTTTCGAGCATCTTGCGTGCGGGCATGGTGTCCCGATGCGTCAACCCGACCGCCGCTTGCGCGTCTTCGGGCAGCATCGCGAGATAGACCGGATAGCGCGGCATCAACTCGGCGAGGAACGACTTCTTGCCGTGCGAGCTGAGATAGTCGGCGGCATTGAAATCGATCTGGTAGAAGTGCGATCCAACCGCCTGCCAGAATGGCGACGCGCCGCTTTCATCGAAATGGCCGCGCAGTTCAGCGCACAGGCGCTCCGGAAAGCGCTCGCGGAATTGCGCGATAAACATGAAGCGCGAACGCGACAGCAAACCACCCACGCCGGCCGTGCGGTATCGCGGACTTAAAAAGAGCGAGCAGACTTCCGCGTAACCGGTGAGATCGTGCGAAATGTTGAGCAGCGACATCTTGGTCCACACGCCCAGGTCGCGGCTGGCATGCACGACCGTCGATACACGGTAGTTATAAAACGGCTGCTCCAGCCCGACTTCCGTTTCAATACCGCACACGCCCGCAATATCGCCGGTAGCAGTGTCTTCCATCGCGAACAGATACCCTGCTTCGAAGGCTTCAGCCTCATCGGCGAGCGTTCGTCGGGCGCGTTCAACCCGCGCTGTCAGCGCATCGCGGTCTGGCTTGAAGGTGGTGAGTCCCGGTCCGGTCTCGTGCGCGAGCGCGACGAGCGCGTCGACATCTCCAGGCTGCACGCAGCGGACAACAATCATTGCAATTCTCCCGAAGCCTGATGAAGCGGCACGCAACGCACCGTATCGGAATCTTTCACGCTTAGAACCTTGCACAGTTCCGCCGACAGCGGCGCACCGGTCGCACGCGAGGACGGCAGGTTGACCAAAGCGCATCGAAACGCGTGCGCACCGCCGGCTGCGATCAGGTAAGGCGTGCCTGACGTGCCCGTGTCATCCTGAGCCATTCGCACGGTGCGAACTTCGTTCGCCAACACGGACGCACTGCGCTCCACCGCGACGGTCAGAACCGGGCCGGCATCGAAGATATCGACGAAACGATCCGGCTCGAAACCTTCCTCAAGGTGGATGTCATACGCGAGCAACGCACCGTCGTCCGGCTCGCCCAGCACGCGCTGCGCCTCGGGCGGCAACAGCGGCACGTAAAGCGGATAACTCGGCATCACTTCCGCGATAAACGTCCGGCTGCGGCCACCGGACTCCAGTTCGACCTGCTCGAAATCGCGGCCGAAGAACTTGCGCCCGACCGCTTCCCAGAACGGCGATACACCCGCTTCATCGGTGACGCCAAGCATTAGCGAGAAGACGTCGTCGGAGAAACGCTTGCGGTGCGCGGCCACGTACATCATGCGAGCGCGAGAAAGCAGATGCGCGGCAGCATCGTGCGTGGCTTCGCGCACCGATGGGTCGATATAGAAACCCGTCAGGCGGCTCTTGCCGGTGAGTTCATGCGACATGGTGAGCGCGTGAATCTTGCGGTTCACCTTGAGTTCGCGCGAGGCGTGGATCAGCGCGTCATTACGGAACGCGTAGAACGGTTCCGAATAGCCCGCCGATGCCACGATGCTCGAACTGCCAAGCAACGCGCCGGTCGCTGTTTCCTCGAGCACGAACAGATAAAACTCCTCGCCCGGAAACTCGACTTCCGCGCGAAACGAATCTTCGGAAAGCGCAACGCGCGTTTCCAGGACACTGCGGTCGCGCGGTAACGAATGCAGCACCGGATGCGCGGCATTCGCCATCCGTTCGAGCGCGTCGAGATCCGCGAGTCTTGCGGGGCGGACGATTAACATCGGCGGTTCCGTTGGTTGAGAGAATAGACCGAAGCCCGGACCGAAGCCCGCAGGTTCACTGAGCCACGTTGGCGATGGCCTTTTCGATGCGCGCGAAGCCCTCGTCGAGATCGGCCATGGGCATGATCAGCGACGGCGCGAAACGCAGCACGTTCGGCCCCGCGATCAGCATGATCACGCCTTGTTCCGCGGCAGCGTTGAGCACGTCCTTGGCGCGGTCCTTGTACGCGTCGGCGAGTTCGGCGCCGATCAGCAGTCCCTTGCCGCGAATTTCCTTGAACACGGAGAAACGCTCGTCGATGCGCTTCAGATGCGCCTTGATCGCCTCGCTGCGTTGCTGCACGCCTTCGAGCACGGCAGGGTCGCTGATCAGTTCAACCACCTTGTCCGCAATAGCCGCGCCGAGCGGATTGCCGCCGTACGTCGTCCCGTGCACACCGACCTTGAAATGCGCCGCGATCTTGTCCGTGGTCAGCATTGCGCCGATCGGGAAACCATTGCCGAGCGCCTTGGCGGTCGTCAGGATGTCCGGCGTCACGCCGTAGCCCATGTACGCGTAAAACGTGCCGGTGCGGCCCACGCCCGTTTGTACCTCGTCAAAAATCAGCAGTGCGCCGTGCTGGTCGCAAGCCTCGCGCAGACCCTGGAGGAACGCGGGATCGGCGGGCAGCACACCGCCTTCGCCCTGCACCGGCTCGACGATCACCGCACAGGTTTGCGGGCCGATCGCGGCACGGGCGGCGGCCAGATCGTTATAGGGAAGATGCGTGATGCCTTGCGGCGTCGGGCCGAAACCTTCGGCGTATTTCGGCTGGCCGCCCACGCTGACGGTGAACAGCGTCCGGCCATGGAACGACTGCGTGAACGAGATGATTTCGACTTTCTGCGGACCGGTGTTGTCGATAGCGTAGCGGCGCGCGAGTTTCAGCGCGGCTTCGTTCGCTTCTGCACCGGAATTCGCGAAGAACGCGCGGTCGGCGAAAGTCAGGTTCGTGAGGCGAGTCGCGAGCCGCAGCACCGGTTCGTTGGTGTAGCCATTACCGATATGCCAGAGTTTCTGGCCTTGATCGTGGAGCACTTTCAGCAGTTCGGGATGCGCGTGGCCCAACGCCGTCACCGCGATACCACCGGCGAAATCGACATAGTCACGACCTTCCGTATCCCATACGCGGGAACCGAGTCCGCGATCCGGCACGAAATTCGCCGGGGAGAAAAGAGGCACCATCACTTCGTCGAACGTACCGCGCGTTACATTGAGATCCGTCATGAACCGCTCCTATGCTTGTTCGGGTATTCCAGCTTATGTTCCAGCTCACACATTGTTATCAGATGGTAGGCGTGCGCGGGCCGCGCGTCTTGCGGGAACGCGACAAGGTTTCATGGTATTCGAGGGGATTGACGCTTGTAAGTCAGCCGAAAGACATAGGCGCGTGGCCTGTCGGTGAAAATCGGACGCGGAGCGATCAACCCGATCGCCCCGCCAGGCTCTCAGAGCCAGCACTAATAAGTCCAGCCCTACTTAAGGCTGCCGGACAAAAATTGCTTCAGCCGTTCGCTCCTGGGCGTGCTCAACACCTCAGCCGGCGCGCCCTCTTCTTCCGTGCGGCCCTGGTGCAGAAACATCACATGATTCGATACATTCCGCGCAAAGCCCATCTCATGCGTGACAACGATCATCGTGCGGCCTTCTTCAGCCAGCTTCTGCATGACCTTGAGCACTTCGCCCACCAGTTCGGGATCGAGCGCGGACGTGGGTTCATCGAAGAGCATCACATCGGGATGCATGGCGAGCGCGCGTGCAATGGCCACCCGCTGCTGCTGGCCGCCCGACAAATGCGACGGATACTGCTTCTCGACCTTGGGCGCCAGCCCAACCTTCTCCAGGCATTCCCGCGCCCGTTCGCTCGCTTCTTTCTTCGATAACCCCAGCACATGCATGGGCGCTTCCATGACGTTTTCAATCGACGTCATGTGCGCCCACAAGTTGAAATGCTGGAACACCATCGCGAGCTTCGTGCGCACGCGCTGCAACTGCTTGTGGTCGGCGACTTCGAGATTGCCCATGCGATCGGTTTTCGTGCGCACCGGCTCACCGTCGACGATGATCTCGCCCGCGTTCGGCCGTTCGAGGAAGTTGATGCAGCGCAGGAAAGTACTTTTGCCCGAGCCGCTCGAGCCGATGATGCTGATCACATCGCCGGCGTTGGCTGCGAGCGAAACGCCCTTGAGCACCTCGTTCTCGCCGAAACGCTTGTGGATATCGCGGGCGACGAGTTTGACCGCGGCGTTTTGCGCGGCGGCCGATGCAGCATTTTGTGCGGATGAGTCCAACGCATTCTCCCCGGAAGATGGGTCTGGCGGGCCTGTCGGGTCTGACACCCCGCCCTATGTCGATCATGGCTGCGGATTCTACCGAAAGCCGCCGGTGGACAGGCATAGGGACAAACGCCCTCGCGCGGCTGACGGCCAAACGCTCAGTCCTTTGCATCCGACGCGGGAGCCGGCATCACCGCCCGCGCTTGCTGCGCGACGCGGCCATTGGCCATCGCGATCTCGGGGCTGGTTTGCAGCATCGGCAGGTATTGGGCGTCGAAAGCGGCGTTGCGATCCTTCGCGCCGAACATGCCCGTCACCGCGTGCGCCATGTCGATACGGCCGTCCGGCGTGGCGTCAGCGTCGTCCAGCACGTCATCAAGTGCAGCAATCAGCGTTGAGAGTGGGCCCAGCCATTTGTAAGCGCTGCCGTTGATCACGATCTGCAGGAACTCACCGGGCGACACCGCGCCGAATTCGGCTTCGTGGCGGGTACGTAATTCGTCGAGGATGCTACGGTGCAGCGCCAGCAGCGGATGGCGCACGTCCTTGAGAAACGTGGTCGCGACCGGGTCGGTCATCCTGATGATGGTCATGGTCATTGCCCCGAAGTGGAAAATGAGCCAAGCCTACACCGTCGCCAGGCCACGCCCTACATAGCGAATAAAATCCGGCGCGGTCAGCGGCGCGGAAAAAAGCCAGCCTTGCCCGAATTGGGCGCCGCGCGTGCGCAGGTAACACGCCTGCTCCTCGCGCTCGATACCCTCGGCGACCACCTGTACATGCAGCGTCAGCGCCATGTCGATAATGTGCGACGCCACGCTGCTGGACGCCGCGTCCTGGTCGACCGTATCGACGAAAGACTTGTCGATCTTCAGCGCGTCCACCTGAAAATTCTGCAGGTGCGAGAGGCTCGAATAACCCGTCCCGAAGTCGTCGATATACACCGGATGTCCTGCATCGCGAAACGCCTGGATGACTTCCTTGGCGGCGTCGGCGTCGAGAAAACAGCGCTCGGTCGCCTCGATCCGGATCTGCTGCGGTGCGATCTTCGCAGCCGCAATCGCGGGCGTCAGCCGCTCCAGGAACCGGCGCGAAGTCAGGTCCGGCGCGCTCAGGTTGATCGACACGTAGAGTTCCCTGTAGCGCTGCAGGAACTCGCCGAGCTCGAGCAGGATCGTATCGAATACCTGGTCGGTGATGGCCTGGATCAGCCCACGATGTTCGGCGAGCGGAATGAAGTGATCGGGCCGCACAATGCGATTCTGGTGCTTCCAGCGCACGAGCGCTTCAGCACCAATGCAGCGCCGCGTAGTGAGATCGACGATCGGCTGATACGCCACGATGAACTGATGCCGGCGCACGGCGTCGCTGAGCTGCCCGAGTGGCGAAAGACGGCGCACCATCGACAGGCCGAGCCACGCGGAGAGCGTCAGGCCGCTCGCGACGCCCGCGAACAGCCAGGTCCAGGGCAGCGCACGCAGGCGTTCGGTGAAAGTCGCGTCGGATGCGCTCGCTGCGTTTGACGAGTCGAAACCACGACGCGCC
Organism: Caballeronia sordidicola; assembly: GCF_000729995.1. Lineage (GTDB taxonomy): Bacteria > Pseudomonadota > Gammaproteobacteria > Burkholderiales > Burkholderiaceae > Caballeronia > Caballeronia sordidicola_A. Next base: position 123,819 of record NZ_JNFG01000013.1, read on the forward strand.
GTGTCGGGGTTCGGAGGCATCGCCGTCGCGGCGAACGTGGGTGTCGGAAAATGGGCGAACAGCCGGGAAGGTGTGGCCACCGAGGTGTTGGCCATCAGCCGGATTGCGCCGGTGTCGACCATGCGCACGACATAGCGCTCGAGCACCGCAGCTTCCCGCGCTGCGGCGACACGTTCATTCACGCCCGGCGCAAACAGGACGCACAACACCCCCGGCAGCAACGCCGCGATCAGCACGATGCTAGCCAGGAACGCCACGCGCCCGCTGTGTCTGAACGTGATCATCGTGCGCTTTTCATGGTGCGACGCCTTTGCGCCGGATGCGCGCTGCATAATGGTTTTTAATGAGGCACCTGATGACATGTGTGTCGTGGCCGATTGGGTCAAGGCTCGCGGCCCGCGCCGTTAGCGTCGTTTGTCATGGTCCGGTTGTTCACGCCGCTAGTCGTGTCCACTTGGCTGACAACCGTATCCCTGTTTCCTTGCATCGTCCCTGCAAACGGCCCAGTTTAGCGGCCGGGTACGCCGGGCTTCAATGCTTTGCCGTCCACGAAATGCCTGCTTTGGTGGGCTGGCGCACGCCGGCTCGATGCTTTTCCGGCACGTGTGCGCAGACGTCTGGTAATTGGCGGATGAGTCCGATAGTCGTGAGAAAATCGGCGCTCCGGATGATGACCTTTCTCACCGGCCGATCAACACGATCAACACGATCAAAACGATCAACACCCAAACCACGGAGGTACTCGATGGCATTGCCTGACGCCGGCGCGCTCACGATCCGCGATGCGAACGCCGCCGATCTCGAAACGATTACCCGCATTTACGCCCACTACGTGCTGCACGCTCTCGCGACCTTCGAGGAAACGCCGCCGGCTGTCGACGAGATGCGCGCGCGGCACGCAACAATCACCGGTGCGGGCTTGCCTTATCTCGTGGCTGAAATGGATGGCGTGGTCGTGGGGTACACGTATGCGACCGCGTATCGGCCGAGATCGGCGTATCGGCACACGATTGAGGATTCGGTTTATATCGCCGATGGCTTCAGTGGGCGTGGCCTCGGTCTCGCGCTGCTGACGGCGCTGATCGAACGTTGCGACGCGGGGCCGTGGCGCGAACTCGTAGCGGTGATAGGCAACAGCGGCAACGCCGGGTCGATCGCGTTGCATGCGCGCCTTGGATTCGAGCATGTCGGCGTGCTGCGCAAGGTGGGCTACAAACACGGCCAATGGGTCGATACCGTGCTCATGCAACGCTCCCTCGGCGAGGAAAAGGCGTTGATTCCGCAGAAATAAGCCACGCGAACCGGCTCACGCGATTCATCTCCGGATAGTTCGCAGCGGCAACGCATTCGCCATACCATTGCATAGCATCGCGACCCTTTCGTCGCCAGTGTCTTCTTTCACAACACCCTGAGCTTTAGTTGCCCACTTACACCCTCGCCACCGCCGTCAGTGCAGAAATCGACATCCGCAAAAGCCGCTTTATCGCGCTCGCGATTCCTGTCGCCGATCGCGCAGCCGCGATGCTCGAACTCAATGCGCTGCGTGCCCTGCATCCCGGCGCCACGCATGTCTGCTGGGCGCTGCTGGCGGGCGGTGAATCCGGCATGTCCGACGATGGCGAGCCTTCCGGCACAGCCGGACGACCGATCCTGGAAGTGCTGCGCCATCACGAAGTGGATGGCGTGCTGGCCGCCGTCGTGCGCTACTACGGCGGCATCAAGCTCGGCGCGGGCGGCCTGGTCCGCGCGTACACCGACTCCATTGCAACTGCGATGCAACTGGCCGAACGCATAGAACGCGTGGCGCTCGGCGTGCTGCAAGTGGAAGTGGATTACGCCGATGAAGCGCGGGTGCGGCGCTGGATTGAACAAGAAGGCCATGCGCTCGATGAACCCGGCTACGGCATGACCGTATGCCTGTCGATCCGGATGCCGCTTTCGGTGCGCGACCAAGCCGCCGACGTTATCCGGGACCTGACCCACGGTCGCGCGGTCATTACCAAAGCGCCCTGAACACCATGAGCACCGCCGACCATCCACGCTCTTTTACGATCACACTGCTGCCCTCGCAGCGGAGCTTCGCGTCAACCGGGCAGACCACGATCCTGGAAGCAGCCGCGCTTGCCGGCTTGCGCCTGTCGAGTTCATGCCGCAACGGTACGTGCCGCTCGTGCCTGTGCCGTCTTGTTGATGGCACCCTGCAGTACCGGATCGACTGGCCGGGTCTGAGTGCGGACGAAAAAGCCACGGGCTGGATTCTGCCGTGCGTGGCGCTGCCCACGTCCGATTTGATTATCGATCAGGTGGATTTTCTGGAAATGCCAGATCCCGCCAATATCGCCGAAACAAAACGGGCTCGCGGCCGGGGATTTTGAGCACTCGAATCGGGCTCAGCACGACTGCGCGGAAATGGCCGATAACCGTCAGCCACCACTCGGGTATGTCGGGATTGTTGTCTTTTATCAAAGACATACGATGGCATTCCCAAGCCGCGAAGTGCGTCCCATAGGCCGTCCGATTGTTCACCGGCCTGTAATTAAGGCGTCGAAAAGTGTACAATTGCGTTTTTCCCAATTTTCTGGCAGGGCCAGACCAACTGAGATATCAATGACAAAAGTATTGTTGAAAGAGAACGAGCCTTTCGACGTCGCCATGCGCCGTTTTCGCCGCACCGTCGAACGTACCGGCCTGATTCAGGAACTGAAGTCGCGTATGGCTTTTGAAAAGCCGACCACCGAGCGCAAGCGCAAGAAAGCTGCTGCTGTTGCTCGCCTGCGCAAGCAGATCCGTCGCGCACAGTTGCCCAAGAAATTCTATTGATGTTGTTGTACGTCTGAACGGCGGCTTGCCGGTCGACTCAGTTCGATCGAAGCGCCCTGGCCCGGCGGTCAATTTGTGGCTCGATCCGCAAATCAATCATGACTTACTTCGCCCATCGAGGCGAACCCGGGCGAAGCTAAGGCCGCAGCTACATTGAGCACCCGCTTTGAGTACCGTCCAAGCGCACTTGCTGAATCGATCATGACGGCTCGGCCGCATGAATAGATCGCGCGGAAATATAAAACGCGCGCTACGCTTAGCCGCGCTTCTTCCGTTGAACTGTTGATCAGTCTCAAGGGGTCGATAACTGTATCGGCCTTGGCGCACGCATCCAGAGTTCGAAAGCCTGCACGATTTAATATCGTGCAGGCTTTTTGCGCTTGAACATTATTCATCGACGCACTTTCCAACCATGCACGACCGTAAACGCATAAAGCCCGGATAGTCCGGGCTTTATGCGTTGAATCTCTGGTTGCGGGGGTAGGATTTGAACCTACGACCTTCGGGTTATGAGCCCGACGAGCTGCCAGACTGCTCCACCCCGCGAAAAAGATTATAGCGCTAAGGGTATGTCAGGTCAAACCGAATCGAAGAATAATGATATCGACTGTGAATGCGTTGATTTTATTGCAGCGATGCAGGCTTCGCCTGAGGGTACGGATCGGCCCCGCGACGTACCGCTTCCACACAGCGCCGATGTTCCCGCGACAAGCGGTTCAACAGCGGCAGCAGAATGATTGCCACGGCGGCCCCGCCTGCCGCGAGCCAGCCAATACTGTCGCGATACCCAACGCCACACCGCCCACCGCGACCGCAACAAAGCGGCTCCACTTCATGGGTTCGTCGTCGGGAGCGGAGCCAATGCGCCCGACCGACCTCCGCATCACCATGAAGTTGATCAAGCCCAGCACCATGCCCGCAAAACACACGGCGAAGGCTACGTGCCAGCCCCAGTGATCCTTGATCCACGGCGTTGCGAGCATCGAAATGGTCGAGCCGATATTGACTGACATGTAGTAGATGGTGAACGCGCTGTCGAGGCGTGCGTCATCGCCTTCGTAAATGCGGCGCACGAGATTCGCTGCGTTCGCCTTGAAGAGACCGTTGCCGACCACGATCACACCCAGCGCCGCGTACAGGTACCCCAATGAATCGAACGGAATGGAGAGCATCAGGTAACCCGATGCCAGAACGCACGCACCGAAGATCATTGTGCGCCGCGCACCCAGCACCTTGTCGCCGATCCAGCCGCCTATTGCCGGCGCCGAGAACACGAGCGCGGTGAACGCGCCCCATGTGAGGTTCGCGTGGGAATCGGCGAAACCGAGCTTGTCGATCATGAACAGCACGAGTAATGCGGCCATGCCGTAATAGCCGAAACGCTCCCACATCTCGATGAGGAAAACAGTCGTGAACGAGCGTGTCTGAGACACGCTGGACGGATGTGGAGTCATGGGTGGGTAATCTCGATAGAGGTTGAACGGCGCCCTCTGCGTCTGAATCGTTCGCGACCCATCCGCCAGCCAGGCGATGTGGGATAAAACGCAGTCGATTCATTAATACAGGAGTCCGATACATGGGAAGTCGCGATTATCCCAACACTTTTCCAAAATGTGTGTCAAATGCTTGCACATACAGCGTTCAGTTTTTTGAGACTAAGGCGGCGAATGAAAATTGGATGAAGCGCTGAAGGCTCTCGCGCTGTTATTGTTTGATTAGCGTCAATTGTTCTTTGAATTGGACAGGTTTCTTATACTTTTTTAACCCTTCAATCATTTCGTATAACGATCTAATTGATCGATCCGGTACCGGCCCACGGCCTTTTTTAAAATTCGTGCTAACTTTGTGTCTTCAATTCATTCTCAGGTTGCATCGACATGAACACTACCAAGGCGATTCTCACCGGCCACACACGCGGTCTCGGTGCGGCGCTGGCCGACCTCATGCTGTCACGCGGCATCGCCGTGCTGGGGGTATCACGCGGCGTATCGCACAATCGGAGCAACATGCCCGCTTCAGCGCTCTTGCAGGAAGTCGAACTCGATCTCGCGGATCCCGTCGCGCTCGGTGAATGGCTTGGGACTGAAACGCTCGCGCGTTTTGTCGACGGCGCGCATACGGTCCTGCTGATCAACAATGCCGGCATGCTGCAGCCAGTGGGCGCAATTGAAGGGCAGGACGTGAACGCTATCGGGCGCTCGGTGAGCCTGAATGTTGCCGCGCCGTTGATGTTGTCGGCAGCAGTGGCAGCCGCAAGCCCGCAGGCGGCTGATCGGCGGATTGTGCATATCTCGAGCGGTGCGGCACGCAACGCGTATGCCGGCTGGAGCATCTATTGCGCGACGAAGGCGGCGCTCGATCATCATGCGCGCGCGGTCGCGCTGGATAACAACCGGGCGTTGAGAATTTGCAGCGTTGCACCGGGTGTTGTCGATACCGGCATGCAAGCCGAGATTCGCGGCACGGGTCTGGAACAGTTTCCGTTGCGGGAAAAATTCGATGAACTCAAACGCAGCGGCCAGCTTTCGACCCCAGCCGATGCCGCACGAAAAGTGCTCGACTACGCGTTGAGTGGCACGTTCGGTGACGCGCCCGCGGTGGACGTACGCGACTTGTCGTGAGCGTCTGCATGAGTGTCGCCGCGAACTGCTTGCTGGGAAAGCGCATCGGCGGCTGTGTTGCGGGCGCGGGGAATCCACTGGAGGCGAACATCGGCGAGTTGCGCGATCAGACCGCGCGCCTGCGCCGCGTAGGTGCTTAGCGCGGGCGCGCTGCCGGCTTCGTCGCCAAGCACGTCTTCAATGACGACCTGACTGTCGCCATGAATCACAAGCTTGGCCGGGGCCGGCTTTCGTGATACCGCGGCTTCGAGCACCGCGATCAGCGCAAGATATTCTGCCTCGCAACTGTCGCCATGACCGGCCCGCGCGCTGATTTTCACAACGTCGCCGTCCGGGCCCTCCAGCACACCGCCTATGCCAATCTTGCCAGGATTCGGATGCGCCGAGCCGTCGAACCAGGCATGCCAGGCGGCGGCATCACGGACAGCCGGCCGCACTCTTCTGGCCGCGCGCTCGGCGGCACGTTCTTGCTCACGACGATGGCGCGACTGTTCGGTCGCGGCCCTTTCCCGACGCCGCGCGCTCACGAGCTCCGTGAGCGTCTGCGTACCGGCGGATTTTTCCAGCGTCTGCGTCAAGGCGGCGTGAGCGGAGAGCGATGTGAGCTTCGACAACCGCCGGCTCATCGCACGCTCCTTCTTGTAGGCAATCAGGAATAGCTCTTCGAACTCGAACATGCTGGGCATCAAGGTGATCGAATGAGGTGATCGAATGCCGAGCTTAACAAGTTTTTGCAGCGGGTCGAAAATCGGAGGGCTGAGAACGTTGCCGGTTGATATGAAGCGCTTAGGGCGCTGGCGCGGCGATCACTACGCTGGCGTGTCGATGCTCCGAGCCTTGGGCGTCGCCTCGTCCAGTCAAGTCGCTCCCGCCCGTTGCCGAAACAATCCGCGCTTCCACCACAACCTGCTGGTGCGCCGAGAGCGTATCGGCTGCGTTGATGGCAAGCGAGTCATCGAGAACGATCGTAGTGGGAAGTTGACCTGCGGCCAGATGACGCTCGGCGAGCAATGTGTTCGACGGGGCTGCAGCAACGACCGCGCTCGCTGGATTCAGCGAAGTTGGTGCGTCGCTCGCGCGTGCCGTCACGATCACCGCTGCATCGGAGGCGACGTGCGCGCCATCGGCCAGTCGAATATCCACGGTAACCGCGCTCACGCCCAGCGCCCCATCAATATTCTTACGCAGCTGGACGGCCTCGGGCGAATCCACCTTGAGCGTCGCAAGCAGCCGTCGCCAATACTCGATCGCGCGGGCATACCCCCGCGCTTCGAACGCCGCCGACGCCGCCAGCGCAAGCGCCTTCGGATCAGCGGGATCGATGGCGAGCGCCGCCGCGATCTCCTCCGATGCTCGCCCGGCGAGTTGGCCATCGTCCGCGCTGGCGATGGCATCGGCGAAATCAGCTCGCAGCGATGCGTCGCGCGGCTCGAGCGCTACTGCTTTCGCGTAGGCTGCGACCGCGTCTGTTGGCCGCTCGAGGACGGTGTACGAGCGTGCGAGCGTGGCCCAGGCGGCGGCATCGCGAGGATCCGGCGCATGGTCGCGCAGACGAAATGCGAGCCGCGAAACCATCATCTCGACCGACATCGACGACATGTCGTGCGAGACGCCCAACGAGACACCCAGCGACTCGTCCAGCGGGTTGTCCAGCTTAAGCGCCGCCGGTTCGCCGAGCTTCAGATACAGCAGGCACGCAGCGCTCGGGAAAAGCGCAATCAGCACGGCACAGGTTGCGGCGCGTGTAGCCGTACGCGGTGTGGACCGGCGTGCAAGCGAACGCGAACCGGTGGCATCGGCAAGTACGCGCTGTTCTATATCGCTGCGCATGCTTGCATGTTGGTCTGGCGATAACGCGCCCGTGCGCAGATCCGCGTCGGCATCAGCCAATTCCCGCCGATACAGCGACACGCTCAGCGCTCGAGTCCTCGGTGCAGCGGCTACGCTTTCCCGCTGCATCAACGGCACGACTGCGCACAGGATGGCCGTTATCAGCATCACGGCTGCGATGATCCAGAAGGTGATCATGTACGGTTGCCCAGCAGACGTCGGGCGCGTTGCTGCTGCAGGTCGGTGAGCTTTGGCGGCATCATCTTCCGGCGTTGCAAAACGATGCCGGCGAACACCCCGAGGCCAAGTGCGAGGAGCGCGAAAGGACCGAGCCAGAGGACCCACGTCAGCGTTTTGAACGGTGGATCGTAGAGAACGAAATCTCCGTAACGCGTCACCATGTAGTCGCGAATCTGCGCATCGGTTGCGCCCTGCTGGACTTGCTCGTGAATGATCAAGCGCAGATCGGCGGCGAGATCGGCCGTGGAATCCGCGATGGTTTCGTTCTGGCATACAAGACAGCGAAAGCTCGATTCGAGGCGGCGCATGCGACCGGCGAGTTCTGGAGCGGCACTCGCATTTGCGGTTATTCCGGCGCTTGTGCTGGCATCGACCTGGCTTCGAACGTTGCTTTGAACCTGCGCTTCAACCGTAACGTGAGCGGTTCCCTGAGCGCTGGAATCGGCATCGGCGATCATCACAACGCCGGATCTCGCGGCTGCGCCTGCCACACCAATCACCAACACGCAACACAACCCGGGCACGATCCTATTCATCGCTGCCCTCGCGTTGAAGGCTTCGCACGAGCGGCAGGATTTGCGTGTCGAGTGCGGCTTGCGTGAGCGGTCCCGAGCGTTTGAAGCGGATCACACCACGCCGGTCGACGATAAACGTTTCAGGCACGCCATACACGCCATAGTCGATACCCGTCTGCCCCGAGCGATCAATCATCGTTGCAATATACGGGTCGCCCGCCTGCTTGAGCCACTGTCGCGCGGCATCCGGCTCATCCTTGTAATCGAGCCCGTAGATCGGAACGATGTTCTTTCGTGCGAGCGCCACGAGCGCCGGCTGTTCATCGCGGCACGACTCGCACCACGACGCCCAAACGTTCATCACCCACACCTGGCCGCGCAACGCTTCGGGAGACAGGCGCCGGCCGGCGGCATCGAGACGCGGTAGGTCGAACGCGGGTGCTTGCTTGCCGATGAACGTCGACGGCAAGCGTCCCGGATCGTTCGATAACGACGCCGCCAACACCGCGCTCAAGCCCGCGAAGAAAATTAGCGGCAGCAGGAAGCGTTTCATGATCTCGTCTCCTTCACGTTCGCTACGTTCGCCGCTGCGATAGCCGCCTGAGTTCGAATACGCGCATGAACCGCACTCGATGCAACCTCCCGCCGCTCGCGCACGGCAAGCCGATACCGCCGGTCGCTTGCCGCCAACACGCCGCTGAACGCCATCAACAAACACCCCGCCCAGATCCAGTCGACGAATGGTTTGATCTGCACGCGCACGGTCCACGCGGTGTTGCTGTTTCCGGCTGCATCGCCGAGGGCGACGTAGAGATCGCGGAACACGCCGCGGTTGACGGCGGCTTCGGTCATCGTCGTTTTCTGCACGGTAAAGAAGCGCTTTTCCGGATGCATCACCGCAATCACGCGCCCTTCCCGGCTCACCACGATCTTCGCCCGCAGTGCGCGATAGTTCGGACCGTCAAGCGGTTTGGTGCCATCGAAGCGAAAGGTGTAGCCGCCGGCCTCGATCGATTGCCCGACATCCAGCCGTGCATCGCCTTCGGTTTCATAGCCTTTGACCAGCGTCACGCCGGCGATAAAAATCCCGATGCCGACGTGCGCAACCAGCATGCCGTAGAACCCGCGCGGCACATGGAAGAACCGCAGAACCCACGGCCCTCGCTGTTCCGCGATACGCCCGGCCAGCGCCGTGAGCATGGTCGTCGCGCACCACACGGCCAGCAGCATGCCGAGCGCCACCATCGGTTTCCATCCGCCCGCGAGCCACGGCAACGCGATCGCCGACGCCACGCTGACCACGACCGCCCAACTCAAACGCACGGCGATATCGGGCAGGCGCGCGGACTTCCACCTTGCAATCGGACCGATGCCCATGAGGAATACGGCGGGCGTCATCAACGGCACGAATACCGCATCGAAATACGGCGCACCGACGGAAATTTTTCCGAGCCCGAGCACATCGAGCACGAGCGGATACAACGTGCCGAGGAATACCGAAGCGGCCGCGACCATCAGCAAGACGTTGTTCGATAGCAGCAACGACTCACGCGATATCGCGGCGAATCCCGGACCCAGCCCGATCTTCGGTGCCCGCCATGCGAACAATATCAACGCGCCGCCGGTCACTATCGACAGGAACATGAGGATGAAAATGCCACGCGTGGGATCAGAGGCGAACGCGTGCACCGACGTAATGACGCCCGAACGCACAAGGAACGTGCCGAGCAAGCTAAGCGAGAACGCGCAGATCGCGAGCAACACGGTCCACGCGCGAAAACTGCCGCGTTTATCAGTGACGGCGAGCGAATGCATCAGCGCCGTACCAACGAGCCAGGGCATGAACGAGGCGTTCTCCACGGGGTCCCAGAACCACCATCCGCCCCAGCCGAGTTCGTAGTACGCCCAGCCGCTGCCGAGCATGATGCCCAGCGTCAGGAAGGTCCACGCGGCCGTGGTCCACGGGCGCGACCAGCGCGCCCAGGCGGCATCGAGCTCCCCTGACAACAACGCCGAGACAGCGAATGAGAACGCTACGGCGAAGCCGACATACCCCATGTACAGAATGGGTGGATGCGAGACCATGCCCGGGTCTTGCAGCAACGGGTTGAGATCGCGGCCATCCATCGCGGGCGGCAAAAGACGCGTGAACGGATTGGAAGTCCAGAGCATGAACGCCAGAAAACCCGCGTTGATCCAGCTCATCACGCCGAGCACGCGCGCGACCATGGGTCGCGGAAGCTGCTTGCTGAACACAGATACCGCCGCCATCCACCACGTGAGCAGCAAGGTCCAGAGCAACAGCGACCCTTCATGGCCGCCCCAGACCGCGGCGAAGCGGTAGATGAGCGGCAGCATCGAATTGGAATTCGATGCGACATACGCCACTGAGAAATCGTTGCCTATGAACGAAACCGCGAGGCAAGCGAACGCCATCGTGACGAATCCGCATTGGGCACGTGCAAGCGCCCACGCGCTTCGGGTCCAGGCGGATATCCCGCGTGCCGCGCCGACAAGCGGCAACACGCCGGCCATGATCGCGAGGAGCAACGCCACGATCAACGCAAACTGACCGAGTTCCGGGATCATCGGGTGACTCCTGCGGGAGCAAGTGCCTTATCCGATACCCGCATGGAGCGCGCGCGTTTGATGGCATCGGCGGCATCCGGCGGCATGTATTTTTCATCGTGTTTGGCCAGCACCTGATCCGCCAGGAACACACCGTCCGGCAACAACCTGCCCTGAGCCACCACACCCTTGCCTTCGCGAAACAGATCAGGCAACGCCCCGCGGTAAAGCACCGGAATCTCTCGAGCGGTGTCGGTGATCATGAACCGCACGGTCAGGCCACCGGCGTCGCGCTCGACCGAACCGCGCTCTACCAACCCGCCTACGCGCAATCGCGCTGCGTGTTTCACGCTGCCCGAGGCGAGTTGCGAGGGCGTGACGAAGAACATCACGTTGGCGTTAAACGCATTCAACACGAGCGCGGCCGCGCCGCCGAGCGCCACAAGCCCGGCGGCGACACCGCACGCGCGCCGCGTGCGCCCTTTCACGGTTTCTCCGTCAATGTGCTTGTGCGCGTGTGCGTCTGGGCAACACGCCCGCGCCTGCGCTGCCGCCTGTTCGAACCGACAGTTATTGCGATCTCGATGGCGAGCACGAGGAAGGTAATGTCGAACGCGACCCACAGGTACCAGAGATCGCCATCGCCACCGGTCAAGCTGTTCATGATGTTCATCACGCGCCCTCCCCTTCATCGATAATCCGCCGCACCCGTACGAGCGCCATGGCAATCGCGTAACACCAGAACGCCAGCGTCATCACCACAAGGCCGGCGAGCATTGAGCTGTCCATCGATACCCCGCTGCCGAATGAAAGCGATGCGCCCTGATGCAGCGTGTACCACCACTGCACCGAGAAATAGATGACGGGCACGTTGACCACCCCGGCGAGCGCGAGCACGGCACAGGCACGATCGGCTCGGCGGGTGTCGTCGATGGCGCCATGCAGCGAGATGAAGCCCAGATACAGGAACAGCAGAATCAACTCGGACGTGAGCCGGGCGTCCCAGACCCACCACGCACCCCACGTTGGGCGGCCCCACAGCGCGCCCGTCACGAGCGCGAGGGCGGTGAAAAGCGCGCCGGTCGGGGCGATGGCGCGGGCCATCATCGCGGAAAGGCGTGCGTTCAGGATCAGGCCAAGCGCAGCGTAAGCGGCCATCACGACATAGAGCAGCATCGACATCCACGCCGCCGGCACATGCACGAACATGATGCGATACACATCGCCCTGCACGGCGTCCGTGGGCGCGATGAACAACGCGATCTGGATGCCCGGCATCACGAGCAAAAGGGCGGCAATAGCGAAGCGGGGAATCATCTTCCCCGCCAGCCGGTGGAATGGTCTCGGAGATGCATAACGCAACCAGCCGGTCAGCGCTATAGACGAGTTCATGATTGATATGCCCTCATTCCGCAGAGATCCGTAACGCCGCGACGGTTGCCACCGGGCAGAGCGCGAGTGCCGCAAGAAGGCTTGCGCCGAGGAGCGAAAAGTTGGCCGTTGACCATGCGCCGGCGCGTGATGGATCGGCCGCGTTGGCGCCGAAGATCAGCACCGGCGTTTCGAGTGGCAGCACCAATACCGCGAGCAGCATGCCGCCGCCGCGTACGCCGAGCGTCAGTGCTGCGCCCATCGAACCGATCAGGCTCAGGACTGGCGTTCCGAGCAACAGTGCCCCTGTGAGGCGGCAGACGGTATCGAAGGGCAACCCGTATTGAAGCGCCAGAACGGGCGCAAGCAACACGAGCGCAAAGCCGCTCGTGAGCCAGTGCGCGCCAATCTTCGCCATGACTATCGTCAACATCGAACGCGGCGAAAGCAGCATCTGGTCGAGTGCGCCATCGGCAAAATCGGGGCCGAATAAACGCGCGAGCGACAGCATCGCGGCGAACAGCGCGGTCACCCACAACACGCCGGGCGCAATAGCCTGCAACAGCGCGGGGTCCGCACCGACTGCGAGCGGAAACAGGCTCGCCGCTATCACGAAGAACAGCAGGCAGCCGAGGGCGGCGGTGCGTCGCCGCCACGTCAGGGCCAGTTCGCGCTGCACGATGCGCGCCGTCAGTCGGAACATCGGCCGCACGGTTCGAAGTAGAGGTTGCGGGTAGCCGAGGGCGCGGTGGTGATGAGCTTATGCGTGGTCATCAATACGATGCCGCCTCGCTCCAGATGTCCCGCGATGCAGCGTTCGAGCACGCCGGACGATTCTTCGTCCAGCGCTGCGGCCGGTTCGTCGAGCAGCCACAGCGGCTTGTGTTCCAGCAACAGCCGCGATATAGCGAGCCGGCGCTTTTGTCCCGCGGACAAGCCGCGCACAATCGCGTGCCGGTAGCGGTCGAGCCCCACGCTCTCGAGCGCTTTCTCCTGGACCTCTATCCGCTCTTCCGCAACTTCGCCCAACACCGAGCTGAAGGTCAGGTTCTCGGCTGCAGTCAGGTCGTCGCTGATGCCGTTCAGATGCCCGAGATAAGCAAGCGATTGCCGCCACACTTCCGGGCGCGCCTGGGCATCCTTGCCGCGCCATCGCACCGTGCCCGCGCTCGGCTGCAATAACCCCGCGAGCACGCGCAGCAGCGTGGTCTTGCCGCTGCCGTTCGGGCCGTGGATCTGCAGCACCTGGCCGGCGTCGACGTCAAATCCTACGTTGCTAAAGAGCCTTTCTCCACCGCGGTCGAAAGCGAGTTTGTCGACAGACAAAAGTGCATCGCCCGATCCTGCCGTAGAGAATTCCGATGGGATAAACGTGTTGTGATTCATCGATAGACCTCTCAATTTGAACGCGCTTCGCGCAATTGTTGATCTCGCATTGCCTGAGTCATGTCTGGCAATTCGTGTGCAATGCCCTTGTGGCAATCGATACACGTCTTCTCGCCCGTGGCGAGAAAGCGCTGATGCGCGTTTTGCGCCCGCGGGCTTTGGCGCGTGAAATCCATCGACTCGAACGAGTGGCAATTGCGGCACTCCAGCGAGTCATTCGCTTTCATGCGGCGCCATTCGTGTTCAGCGAGTTCCAGCCGCTTCTCCTGGAATTTTTCACGCGTGTTGACCGTTCCGAACAGCTTCGCCCACACTTCCTTCGACGCCTGCATCTTCCGTGCGATCTTGTCCGTCCAGTTGTGCGGCACATGACAGTTGGAACAAATCGCACGCACGCCGCTACGGTTGCTGTAATGAATCGTGGTCTTCAGTTCGGCGAAGGTGTTGTCGTGCATCTCGTGGCAACTGGTGCAGAACGCTTCCGTGCTGGTCACTTCCAGCGCGGTGTTAAACGCACCCCAGAACACCACGCCCGCGATAAACCCGCCGAGCGTCAGGAAGCCCAGGCTGTAGTAGGTGCTCGGGCGGTTAATCGTCTGCCAGTAGCGCTTTATCAGGCCGAACATCGCACGCTCCTATTTCTTCCCGGCCGCTTCCGGCCCAGCAGGCCCGGCAGGCCCGGGCGCGACGCGCACATCTTCCGCATCCTTGAACGTGTTGCCGACGAGCGGCTTCGTATCAGCTTGCGGGACATGACACTGCGTGCAGAAATAGCGCCGTGGCGAGAGGCTTCCGAGCGTTTCGTTGTCTCGTGTGAGGTAGTGCGATACGCCGATGGGCACGGCTCCGCTCTCGGCCGCGCGGCTCCTCGCATGGCACGCGAGGCAGCGGTTGGCGTTCTTGTCGAGTTGATAACCGTCGATCTTGTGCGGGATCGTCGGCGGCTGCTGTGCATAGGCGCGGCCACGGATGACATCCTTATTTTCGATAGGTGCAATCAACGGCGGTTTCGCCTCTTCATCGATCGGCGTTGTGCCGCGCATGGCGTCGTGAAACGGTTCGGCAGGAATCACCGGCTGGGTCCACGCCGCCTGGGAAAAAACGCAAAGACTTGCTGCAACCACCACGGTCCACGTTCGCATGGCCGCCTCCTCAGACTCGGACAATCTTGACGGCGCACTTCTTGTAATCTGTCTGCAGCGAGATCGGATCGGTGGCGTCGAGCGTCACTTTGTTGATCAGCTGGCTCGCGTCGAACCACGGTACGAACACGAGACCGCGCGGCGGTTTGTCACGACCGCGTGTCTCGATCCGCGTACGGATGAAACCGCGTCGCGACATCACCTTGACTTCATCGCCGCGTCGCAGGCCGAGTGCTTTTGCATCGTCGGGATGCATGAAACAAACGGCATTCGGGAAGGCCCGATATAACTCCGGCACGCGGCGCGTCATCGATCCGGAATGCCAGTGTTCGAGCACGCGTCCGGTTGCGAGCCAAAATGGAAAATCCTTGTCCGGTGCTTCAGCCGGTGGTTCGTAGGGCAATGCGAAAATTACCGCGCGGCCATCCTTGTTGCCGTAGAACTGGTAACCCGTGCCGGCTTTCACGTAGGGATCCGACCCCTCCTTGTAGCGCCAGCGCGTCTCCTTGCCGTCCACCACCGGCCAACGTAAGCCGCGCGCTTCGTGATACGCGTCGAATGGCGCGAGATCGTGACCATGCCCACGGCCGAAAGTCGCGTATTCCTCGAAGAGCCCCTTCTGCACATAAAAACCAAAGGCCTTCGCTTCATCGTTTTTATAATTTGGATTGCTTTCTTTATTGGTGAATTTATCGACCTGGCCGTTGCGGTAGAGCACGTCGTAGAGCGTCTTGCCCTTCAGTTCCGGCTGCTTCGCGATCAACTCCGGCGGCCAGACTTCCTCGATCTTGAAGTGCTTCGAGAACTCCATTAGCTGCCATAAATCGGAGCGTGCACCATTCGGCGCTTCCACCAGTTGATGCCAGAATTGCGTCCGGCGCTCGGCATTGCCGTACGCGCCCTCCTTCTCCACCCACATCGCCGCGGGCAGGATCAGGTCAGCCGAGACGGCCGTCGCGGTCGGGTACACGTCCGACACCACAATAAAATTCTCAGGGTTCCGATACCCCGGCAGCGTCTCTTCGTTCAGGTTCGCGCCTGCCTGGACGTTGTTGTTGCACATGACCCAGTACGCGTTCAACTTGCCATCTTTCAGCATGCGGTTTTGCAGCACCGCGTGGTATCCCGGCTTCTCTGGAATCGTGCCTGCAGGCAGCCGCCAAATTTGCTCCGCATGCGCCCTGTGTTCGGGATTCGTCACCACCATGTCCGCCGGCAACCGATGCGAGAAGGTCCCCACTTCCCGCGCCGTGCCGCATGCGGACGGTTGCCCGGTCAGCGAGAACGGGCTATTGCCCGGCGTCGCGATCTTGCCAGTCAGTAGGTGAAGGTTGTAGATCATGTTGTTTGCCCACGTGCCGCGCGTGTGCTGGTTGAAACCCATGGTCCAGAACGACATCACCTTGATGTCCGGATTGGCGTAAAGCTCCGCGAGCTGATCGAGCTTGGCCTTGGGCACACCCGACAACTTCGTCACGTAATCCGCGTCGTACTTCGAGACGAAGCGCGCGAACGCGTCGAAGTCCATCGGCTTCGAACCGCTCGGATCGCCCGCGTTTTTGGCGGCTTTCTGCAACGGATGATCGGGACGCAGGCCATAGCCAATGTCCGCATTGCCTTCCTTGAACGTCACGTGCTTCGTGACGAAGTCCTTGTTCACGCGATTCGTCTTGATGATCACGTTCGCAATGTAATTCATGATCGCGAGATCGGACTGCGGCGTGAAGATCACCCGATAGTCGGCGAGATCAAAGCTGCGATGCTCGAACGTCGACAGCACCGCGACCGTTGTCTTGGGGACGCTCAGCTTGCGGTCCGTCACGCGGGTCCAGAGAATCGGATGCATCTCCGACATGTTCGATCCCCAGAGCACGAATGCGTCAGCTTGCTCGATGTCGTCGTAGCAGCCCATGGGTTCGTCCATGCCGAAGGTTCGCATGAAACCGGTCACGGCCGACGCCATGCAATGCCGCGCGTTCGGATCGAGATTGTTGCTGCGAAACCCCGCCTTCATGAGTTTCACCGCGGCATAGCCTTCGAACACGGTCCACTGGCCCGAGCCGAACATGCCGACCGCTGTCGGCCCCTTCGCTTTCAGCACGCGCTTGAATTGCTCGGCCATCGTGGCGAATGCCTGATCCCATGAAACCGGGGTGAACTCACCGTCCTTCGCGTACTTGCCGTCCTTCATGCGCAGCAGCGGCGTGGTCAGGCGATCCTCGCCGTACATGATCTTCGAGAGGAAATAACCTTTTACGCAATTCAGGCCGCGATTCACTTCGGCCAGCGGATCGCCTTGTGTTGCCACGACCCTGCCCGCCTTCACGCCCACGGTGACGCCGCATCCGGTTCCGCAAAAGCGGCACGGCGCTTTCGACCAGGTGACGTCAGCCTCCGCTATCGCGACTGCGGCTTTGCTCGCGCCGGCGGCCAGAACGGGCAGCGCAACGCCGGCCGCCGATGCGGCGGTCGCCGCCGCGGTCTGTTTAATAAAGCTTCGACGCGTCAGGCTCATCGCGAATCTCCTGGTCGAGCGCTTCAATATCCTCGTGATGCTGATAAACAAGCGAAGCCGAATAAACACCCGGGAGCGCATGGATGGCGCTGAGCTGATCGGCGATGACGGTGGACCGGCTGGCCTCCAGCGTTACGACCATTTTCCCTTCGGGGCTGACCGCGTGAATTTCAGATCCCGGCAGCAATGAAATCGCCTGTTTGATCTTTTCCAGATTCGATTGACTCGCATGCACGACGATTCCCGCAATATGCGACTCGGGAATTGAAACGAGTTCAACGAATGCATTTTTCAGGCGTGCAGACATACATCGACTCCTGTCGCTTTCAATTACGTGAAACGAATTAATCCGCGCGTTAGTCGTTATTCAGTGCGGCGGACCGCCGATCAGCATTTGATAGAACCACACGCTGAAACCATAAATGGCAACGAACATGATGGTCAATACAGGAACCATGATAATGGTCAGAAAGAGGAAGCTACGGAGCTCTTCCGTCTTTCGAAGGCGAGTTTCGGTTTCCGTCATGATTATGAAATACGAGAGGCTGCGCGATTAAAATCCGGTTTTTTTGAGATGCTGTGAAGGTGATTGTTGGCGCAGGCGGGGAAAGCGTCAAGGGATTTATTGTTTTAGGAGCTTGCGAGAAACGTGTGATTGTTGCAGTTAAAAATAATTATGAAAAACGGGTGTCTTTATATCGCTGGTTATTAACCCATACGAACTCGATTTAATTGAAATTTCAATTCTTGAACTTTGAATAAATTCCGTGGTTTTTTAATGGTTTGGTTTAGGATCGACGATCGCGACTGGTTGGAATCCGCTCGGCCGGTGGAAACCGCTACCTAAGTGTAGGCTCGGCCCAAGATGTCATTGCCCAATGTACAGACAAACGAAGGCAGCGCGTGGCCACCTTCGTCGCGAATACCTTTCAGCCGGTTCGCAAGCCTCCTCACCCCCGCTTCGGAATATTCAGCCCTCTTGCCACCGCCGGCCTGGCGACGAACGCATCGAGCGCACGCGTGACATTCGGGAAGTTTTCGATGCCGACTAACTCACCCGCTTCGTAAAAGCCGACCAGGTTTCGTATCCACGGAAAGCTTGCTATGTCGGCGATCGTGAAGTTATCGCCCATGATCCATTCACGCCCTTGCAGCCGCTGTTCGAGTACGCCAAGCAGACGCTTCGACTCCGCCACGTATCGGTCGCGCGGGCGCTTGTCTTCGTAGTCCTTGCCGGCGAATTTGTTGAAGAACCCGAGCTGGCCGAACATCGGGCCAATGCCGCCCATCTGGAACATGAGCCACTGGATCGTCTCATAGCGTCCGGCCGCATCCTGGGGGATGAACTTGCCGGTCTTGTCGGCGAGATAGAGCAGGATCGCGCCGGACTCGAACAAGGGCAGCGGCTTGCCGTCCGGTCCATTGGGATCGATGATCGCGGGGATCTTGTTGTTCGGATTCAGCGATAAAAACGCCGGCGACATCTGGTCGTTGGTCTCGAAGCTGACCAGATGCGGCTCGTACGACAGCCCGGTCTCCTCCAGCATGATTGCGACCTTGACACCGTTGGGCGTCGGCAGCGAATAAAGCTGAATCCGGTCGGGATGCTGCGCAGGCCATTTTGCCGTGATGGGGAAGGCGGAGAGATCGGTCATGGTTATCCTTTTAAACGTTCAGACTTTAAGACTCTGGAAGAGCGGGCTCGGCGATACGGCGCGACAGCACGCCGGATCGGGTGTTGGTTTGTCTGGGTGTGCAGGACGACAAATATAGACATTCCGGCGACGCTTGTCTTTTTACACGACGCCGCGACGCGGCCAGAAACGGGCCAGAATCGGATCGGATCGATAAAGAAGCGTTAACATAGCGGTATCAGGAATCTCGAATACACCGCATGGCGGCTGGAACGCGTGATTGCACCGAATACAAACAGAGCTGGAGATATCCCATGAGTCAAATGATCAAGCGAAACGGATTACAGGTTGCAGCCGAGCTCAGCCAGTACGTCGATGATGAAGCGCTGTCGGGCATCGGCATTGAGAGCGACGCGTTCTGGAAAGGCTTCGATGCCCTCGTCCACGACCTCGCCCCGAAGAACCGCGCGCTGCTTGCTGAACGTGACCGGTTGCAGACGGAACTGGACCAGTGGCATCGAAAAAATCCTGGTCCCGTGCGTGATCTGAAGGCTTACCGCGCGTTTCTGGAAGGCATCGGTTACATCGTGCCGGCGAGCGCTGCTGTGCAGGCCACGACCGAGAACGTCGATACGGAAATCGCCGAACAAGCCGGACCGCAACTTGTGGTGCCGCTCTCCAACGAGCGTTACGCGCTCAACGCCGCGAATGCGCGCTGGGGCAGCCTGTATGACGCGCTCTACGGCACCGATGCGATACCCGACACCAACGGCGCCGAACGCACCGCGCAATTCAACCCGGCTCGCGGCGCGGCGGTGATTGCGCGCGCCCGCGCGTTCCTCGATGAAGCCGCGCCGCTCGCCAACGGTTCTCACGTCGATGCCACCGCGTATCGCGTAGAAGGCGGCAAGCTTGTCGTGGCGTTGAAAAACGGCTCGTCGGCGTTGAAATCGCCGGGGCAATTCATCGGTTTTCAGGGCGATGCGGGCTCGCCTTCCGCAGTCCTGCTCAAGCATCACGGCCTGCACTTCGAGATCCAGATCGATGCGACCAACTCCATCGGCAAGACCGATGCCGCGCATGTGAAAGACGTGTTGATGGAGGCGGCGGTCTCGACCATCATCGATTGCGAGGATTCGGTCGCAGCCGTCGATGCCGCCGATAAAGTCCAGCTCTACCGCAACTGGACCGGCCTGATGAAAGGCGATCTGTCGGAACAGGTCACCAAGAACGGCAAGACCTTCACGCGCCGCCTGAATGCCGATCGCGAATACACCGCACCCGATGGCTCGACGGTAAAGCTGCATGGCCGCTCGCTGCTGTTCATCCGTAACGTCGGGCATCTGATGACGAATCCGGCTATCGTCGATCGCGACGGCCACGAGATTCCCGAGGGCATTCTTGACGCCGTGATGACGTCGCTCGGCGCGCTGCACGACCTGAAAAACAAGCTCAATTCGCGCACGGGATCGATTTACATCGTCAAGCCGAAGATGCACGGCCCGGCGGAAGTCGCGTTCGCCGATGAGCTGTTCGGGCGCGTGGAAGACCTGCTCGGCCTGCCGCGTCACACCATCAAGATGGGCATCATGGACGAGGAACGGCGCACGAGCGTCAACCTGCAGGCGTGCATTGCGGTGGCATCGGCGCGGGTGGCGTTCATCAACACGGGCTTCCTCGACCGTACCGGCGACGAGATGCACAGCGCTATGGAAGCCGGTCCGATGATGCGCAAGGGCGACATGAAATCGTCGGCGTGGATCACGGCTTATGAGCGCAATAACGTGCTCGCGGGGTTGAGCTCGGGATTGCGTGGACGCGCGCAAATCGGCAAGGGCATGTGGGCGATGCCCGACCTGATGCACGCCATGCTCGTACAGAAGATCGCTCATCCGAAGGCGGGCGCGAATACGGCATGGGTGCCCTCGCCCACCGCCGCGACGCTGCATGCACTGCATTACCACCAGGTCGATGTGCAAGCGGTGCAGCAGGAACTGGAGAAGACCAGCTACGCTAGCGCACGCGATGAACTGCTCAATGGGCTGCTGACGATTCCCGTCGTGGAAAAGGCGCAATGGCCGGATGAGGAAATTCGCCAGGAAATCGAGAACAACGCGCAGGGGATTCTGGGTTACGTGGTGCGGTGGATCGACCAGGGCGTGGGATGTTCGAAGGTGCCGGATATCCACGATATCGGGCTGATGGAAGATCGCGCGACACTGCGCATTTCGAGCCAGCATATTGCGAACTGGCTGCATCACGGGGTGGTGTCGGAGGCGCTGGTCAACGAGACGTTCGAGCGCATGGCGGCGGTGGTTGATAAGCAAAATGCCAGCGACCCGGATTACCAGCCGATGGCCGGTCACTTTGAAACGTCACTGGCTTTCAAGGCGGCGAAGGCGCTTGTTTTTGAGGGACGCGCGCAGCCTAGTGGCTATACGGAACCGTTGCTGCATAAGTTCCGGCTGGAGGTTAAGCAGTTGCACGGTTGAAAGATCGGAGCCTGCCCGCTCGCTGGATATACAATACCACAACGTATATCCAGCGAGGAAGTCATGCAGGTATCCAAGTGGGGAAACAGTCTGGCGATCCGCCTCCCTGCAGCTGTAGTGGAAGCGCTTGAATTGCACGAGGGCGACGATGTAGAAGTCGTTATTGCGGGTGCGCGCGAATTCCAGATCAAGAAAAAGCCGACCGGCCGGGCGCTGCTGGACCGGCTCCGCCAATATCGTGGTCGTCTGCCGGCAGATTTCACATTCAGCCGCGACGACGCCAATCGCGATGGCTAAGGTATTCCTGGACAGTAACGTGGCGCTTTACCTTCTGTCCGGCGACGCGGTCAAAGCAGACCGTGCTGAGGGTTTGATGGCGGAAGGCGGTGTCATCAGCGTTCAAGTGCTGAACGAAATCGCGAATGTGACTCGGCGCAAGTTGGCCATGTCGTGGCACGAGACAAACGATGTGCTGGATGCAGTTCGGGCGGTATGCACGACTGAGCCTCTGACCGTGGAAACCCATGATACCGGCCGGCGGATTTCAGAGCGATACGGGTTGTCTGTCTATGACTCGATGATTGCAGCAGCAGCGCTACTCGCCGGATGCGATGTCCTCTACTCCGAGGACATGCATGATGGGTTGGTTATCGAGGAGAGGTTGCGGATTGTTAATCCGTTTGTTGGTACGGGTGTGTGACCTGCGATGGTTGCGATGTATGTTTGTTGTTCAACAAGCACGCAAGAGCATTGCATCTTTGATTACTCTGACCAGAGCCTAATCGCCGATCATTCGATGGCTTCAATATCCGCGCCGAGATTCATCATTCCGCGCGAGCGCAGTTCACGATTCAGCCACCGGACCGAGCCACGGCACTCACACCATTGAGATAACAAGGCGCTTACCGCACGCAGCCGCATACTTGCGCAACGTGGCGAAAGAAGGTGAATGCTTTTCGCTGGAAAAGGACGCTTCGAGCCGTGATACGGCCGATGCAGTCGTGCCCATGCGCTCGGCGATTTGCGCTTGCGTCAATCCGGCCTCCTTGCGGGCCACAAGTACGGCATCCAGCGCGGAGTACTCTTCGGAAAGTGCATCGTACGCCGCCTTCACGCCCGGTTTTGCCATGATCTTGTCGCGGAAAGCCCTGTCGTGTGGCACCGGGTCATATCGTTCCGCAAGTTCGCGTTCCAGTCTGGTCTTAGCCATAGTTCCGTACCTCCTTCATACGCCTGCGGGCGATACGCAATTCGCTGTCTGGCGTTTCCTGGGTTTTCTTGGTGAACGAGTGCAGTACTACGATGCGCTGTTCCACCTGCGTGCAGTAGAACACGCGCCCGATACCTTCCGGGCCTTTGGGGCGCAACTCGAACAATCCGTCACCCATCGCTCGCGAGTGCGGCATACGCAGATTTGCACCGTGAACTTCCATTGTTTCCACAAGGCGAAAGTAGCTTGCAAGGATGCCACCGGGAAGTTTTTCTACGTCCTCACGGACGCGGGCAGAGTAATAGGCGATGGTCCATGTCATCAGCTAAATGTTAGCATATTTGCGATATTTATGTGGGGAGGGGACGGAGTCTCTCGCCGCAGCCTTCCGTTTGTCGGCGTGCTAACCCGAAAGCGAAGCATCGTGAGATCGCTCCGTTTCATGCGTGTCCGCCCGTTCCGAACCTCTTCTCAACAAGGGGGCTGGCATAGGGGCGCGAGTTTGCTATAATCCGCGACTTGCTGGAGAGATGGATGAGCGGTTTAAGTCGCACGCCTGGAAAGCGTGTTTAGGGTCAAACCTAACCGGGGTTCGAATCCCCGTCTCTCCGCCAGAATACGTTTCACATTGTTGAGTAGCACCCGAAACCCGCATCGAGCCTTGTGCCGACGCGGGTTTTCTGTTTTCCGGTGCGTCCCAAACTGCAAACATTCCCCCTCACGGATGCCGGATGTAATCAACCAACGCCCTCGTATACGCATCCGGTTTCCGATCAAACAGACTCACCACCACCGCCACCACAAACCCCGCCGGCACCCCGAACACTCCCGAACTGATCGACTCGATCCCAAACCACCTCGCGCCCGACCACCCTGTCATCTGCGTGAAATACGGGTACGTCGACACGATGTAATACACGCACACGCTCAACCCCGCCAGCATCCCCGCGACCGCCCCAAGCTTCGTGGTCCGCTTCCAGAACACGCCCAGCACCAACGCCGGAAACAAGCTCGACGCCGCCAACGAAAACGCCGCCCCCACCAGGAACAGGATATTCCCCGTATTAAGCGAAGCCACATACGAAGCAAACAACGCCACCCCCAGCAACAATATCTTCGATATGGTGACCCTTCGCTGACTGCTCGCGGTTTTATCGACCATGCAGTAATACACATCGTGCGAAAGCGCATTCGCGATCGTCAGCAGCAAGCCATCGGCGGTAGAAAGCGCCGCGGCAAGCGCCCCCGCCGCGATCAACCCCGACATCACATACGGCAACCCCGCAATCTCCGGCGCGGCGAGCACCACCATATCCGGCTGCATCTGAATACCGGACCAGCGCACGATGCCGTCGCGGTTCACATCGCCGATGTGAATCAGATACGGCTCCACCTTGCGCCATTGCATGACCCAGTTAGGGAGATCAGCGAACTTGTGCCCGACGATTCCCGTCAGCATCTCGTACTTGATCAGCACTGCGAGCACGGGCACGCTCACATAAAACAGCGCGACGAAAAACAGCGTCCATCCGACCGAGCGCCGCGCGGATGCCACCGATGTAGTCGTGTTATAGCGAGTCAGGATATGCGGCAAACTCGCCGTTCCCAACGACAAACACAGCAGTAACGACAGAAAATTCCGCCTGTGCAATTGCGCGCTTTCATCGTCGGAAGGGGGGAATGCCTCAGCCATTGGCACCGACGGTGCGGCGCGTTCAAGCATCTCATCGCGGGCGCGGTTCCATTGAACGTTCGCCTCGGCGGGTGTCTTCGGGAACGACGCCAGTTCGCGTTCCCGCTCGCCGATATCGCGCAACGGCCCGTTGTGCCGGCGCAAGTCCGCTATCTCCTCAACAAGCCGCGCTTGGCCCGTATGAAACGACGCCGGCAACTCATCGATCTGCGTCTGGATCTGCTGCGCCTGACGCCGGTAATCGTCGCGGACCCGGGCTTCCTCGGGCGAACGCTCAACCGCCCGCTCAAGCACTTCCACACGCTCCAGCAAGCGTCCATACGAAAGCTGCGGCAACCAGCCGAGCCCTTCGCGATGCGCGATCATCGAGACGGGAATCAGCATGGCGCTGATCAGGATGATGTACTGCGCGACCTGCGTCCACGTGACCGCACGCATGCCGCCAAGAAACGAGCACACGAGAATACCGGCGAGCCCGCAGAAGATCCCGATAGCGAAATCGATACCGATAAACCGCGACGCAATCAGCCCGATGCCCTGGATCTGCGCGACGAGATAAACGAACGAGCACAGGATAGCCGCGAACGCCGCGATCCCGCGCACGAGGTTGCTCGAAAAGCGCGTGCCGAGGAAGTCGGGGATGGTGTAGCGGGCAAGCTTGCGAACGTAGGGCGCGAGCAGGAACGCGACGAGACAATAACCGCCGGTCCAGCCCATCATGTAGGCGAGGCCATCGTAACCGGTCGCATAGATGGACCCGGCCAGCCCGATAAACGACGCCGCCGATAACCAGTCCGCAGCCGTCGCCATGCCGTTGAACGCGGACGGCACGCGCCGCCCGGCCACGTAATACTCAACCAGATCCGACGTCCGCGACAACAAGCCGATCACAGCATAGACGGCTATCGGCACGAACAGGAACACATAGCCGATCCACGTGCCCGGGCCGGTCACGCGCTCGATGCGCGCCATCACATAGATGAACAGGAAGAAGCCGAGCGTGTAAAGCGCGTAGGCCCGGATGAGTCGATGGGTGAGCTTCATCGGCAATTCATGGCTCGGGCGGCGCTTGAGCAAGAGACCGTTGCAAGCGGGCATCGGCGAATTGCATCAGCACGATATACACCACGATCAACGCGACATACACAAGGATCGCGCCCTGAGCGCCAAAGTAGAACGGCAGCGGAAAGCCCGCGAAACGTATATCAGCGAGTCGCGTTGCCATCAGCGGAATGCCGAACGACACCACCAATCCGATCAGCATCAGCACCGAGATCAGCACAAGATTCGTTCGCCAATACAACCGATGCGCGAGCGCCATCGCCTCCGTGACGGGCGGTGGTTCGGCGGGACTCGGAGGAGGCGTCGGGATCGAAGACATGTGCTTATCTACCAAATGCTTCAAGAAGCGGCAATCGGGATCGACATCGTGCGCCGGGCGTAAGATATAAAAACGGCTCCCTGAAACTGGGAGCCGTTCTTTCAAGCCGGATGATACTCAAGCCAAATTAACGCGCTTCGCCGAGTTGATCCAGGATCGCGGGATTCTCTAAAGTCGAGATGTCCTGCGTGATCTCCTCGCCCTTGGCGAGCGAACGCAGCAACCGCCGCATGATCTTCCCTGAACGAGTCTTGGGAAGATTCTCGCCAAAACGAATGTCCTTCGGTTTCGCGATCGGGCCGATTTCCTTCCCGACCCACGCGCGCAGTTCATTGGCGATCTGCTTCGCTTCATCGCCCTCAGGACGCGAGCGCTTCAGCACGACGAACGCGCACACCGCTTCGCCGGTCGTATCGTCGGGACGACCGACCACCGCCGCTTCCGCCACGAGCGGATTCGACACCAGCGCCGACTCGATCTCCATGGTCCCAAGCCGATGCCCCGATACGTTCAACACGTCATCAATGCGCCCCATGATCGTGAAGTAACCCGTCTCCTTGTCGCGCACGGCGCCGTCGCCGGCGAGGTACAGCGTGCCGCCGAGTTCTTCAGGGAAGTAACTCTTCTTGTAGCGCTCCGGATCGCCCCACACATTGCGCAATGCCGACGGCCATGGCCGCTTGATCACCAAAATCCCGCCCTGCCCGTTCGGCACGTCCTGACCGGTTTCATCGACGACAGCCGCCATGATGCCGGGCAACGGCAGCGTGCAGGAACCCGGCACGAGCGGCGTGGCGCCCGGCAGCGGCGTGATCATGTGGCCGCCGGTTTCGGTCTGCCACCACGTATCGACGATAGGACAAATACCCCGGCCCACGTTCTCGTGATACCACATCCACGCTTCCGGATTGATCGGCTCGCCGACCGTGCCGAGAATGCGCAGCGTCGACAGATCGAAGCTCTTCGGATGCACTTTTGCATCGGCTTCGGCCATCTTGATGAGCGAACGGATCGCGGTCGGCGCGGTGTAGAAAATCGTGACCTTGTGCTTCGCGATCATGTCCCAGAAGCGCCCGGCGTTCGGATAGGTCGGCACGCCTTCGAACACGATCTGGGTCGCACCAATGGCGGTCGGACCGTACGCGATATAGCTATGCCCCGTGATCCAGCCGATGTCGGCGGTACACCAGAACACGTCGTCGGGCTTGGCGTCGAAGGTCCACTTCATGGTCTGCGCTGCCCACAGCAAAAAGCCGCCGGTGCTGTGCTGCACGCCCTTCGGTTTGCCCGTGGAACCGGACGTGTACAGGATGAACAGCGGATGTTCGGCGCTGACCCATTCCGGCTCGCACTGATCGGATTCATGCTCGACCAGCTCGTGCATCCAGAGGTCGCGGCCTTCATGCCATTGCGTCTTGCCACCCGTGCGCTTGTACACGATCACGCTCGTGACCGCGTCGCAACCGCCGGCTGCGATGGCTTCATCGGCGATGCTTTTCAACGGTAGCGCCTTGCCGCCGCGCATTTGTTCATCCGACGTGATGAGCGCGACCGCGCCCACGTCCACCAGCCGCTCGTTGAGCGACTTCGACGAGAACCCGCCGAACACGACCGAGTGCGTCGCACCGATGCGCGCGCAGGCTTGCATGGCGACCACACCTTCCACCGACATCGGCATGTAGATCACCACGCGATCGCCCTTCTTCACGCCGCGCTTCTTCAGCGCATTGGCGAAGCGGCAAACGCGCTGCAGAAGATCCTGATACGTGACGTTGACAACGGCGCCGTCATCGGCTTCGAAGATGATTGCGTTCTTCGCGCCATGGCCGGCTTCCACATGACGGTCGATGCAGTTATACGATGCGTTGATCTCTCCGTCTTCGAACCACTTGTAGAACGGCGGATTCGATTCGTCGAGCACAGTGGTGAACGGCTTGTGCCAGCTAAGCGTCTCGCGCGCGAGCCGCGCCCAGAAGCCTTCGTAATCGCGTTCGGCTTCGGACGTTAAAGCCTCGTACGCGTCCATGCCAGAAATCGCTGCACCAGCCGTCGCTTTGGCCGAAGGCGGAAAAATACGGCGTTCGTGAAGTACGGATTCAATCGCAGACATCGACAACCCCTTCTTTGATGGTGACTCTGATAACCGCGACACCGGAGCTCAGGCTCCGAAGCCGCTATGTCTTTTAGGCGTGGACGACACACGCAATGCCAAGCGTTATGCCGTGTCTCCTGCCTCTTTGCGTGACCTGCTCGTGCAGCGCAGCATACGCGCGCCAGGTTTCATATGGCGAAGATAAGCCGCGCGCCTTACCCACTTCTTACGCAACCCACCCGAGGGCAACGGGGTATACACGTAGGGATCGGCACTTTTACAATGCGGCCTTTCAACGCATCGATGCAATGATGCGCTTTGCGCTCCCGCGTCGCCTGGGTTGCGCGCGATCCATGACGACGCGCCACGCCATGTTAACTGAACTCGTCGTCCGGATTCCAGCTTGAATCGTTACGCGCTCTACCTCATCGCAGCCATGCTGCTGGTCGGCAGCAATGTCGGCGTCGGCAAGTCGGTGGTTGCTTTCATCCCCGTCTCGCTGTTCGCGTTGCTGCGCTTCGTGATTGCAATGGCGGTGCTCTGGCCGTTGCTACGACCAGCGAAGATCCGGCTGGTCAAGCGCAGCGAGTGGGCCAACTTGTTCCTGCAGGCGTTTTTCGGCACCTTCATGTTCACGCTGCTGATGCTTAACGGCGTGCAGCGCACGAGCGCCGTCGCGGCGGGCGTGATCACCAGCACGATTCCAGCGGTCGTCGCGTTGTTCTCGTGGTTCTTCCTCAAGGAACGCCCGAACGGGCGTGCGTTAATTTCCATCGCGCTTGCCGTCGTCGGCGTGGTCGTGATCAACGTCGCGCAGGGAACGGCAAGCGCGCACGGATCGGGCAGCGCATCGCACGATACTTCGCTGCTGGGCAACCTGATGGTGCTTGGCGCCGTCTGTTGCGAGTCGTTCTACGTGATCCTGTCGCGACGCCTGACGCAGACCCTTCCCGCTATCGATATCTGCGCCTACACGCATTTCTTCGGCTTCTTGCTGATTCTGCCGCTGGGATTCTCAGCGCTCGTCAGCTTCAATTACGGCAGCGTCAGCCTGAGCATCTGGAGCCTCGTGCTTTGGTATGGACTTTCAGCGAGCATCTTTTCGTTCTGGCTGTGGATGAAAGGCATCCGGCACGTCGACGGCAGTCTCGCCGGTGTATTTTCCGGGCTATTGCCGATCGCAGCAGCGCTCTACGGCATTGTGTTTCTCGGTGAACGTCCGACTATCGCGCATGGAATCGCACTGGCGTGCGTGGTCACCGGGATCGTCCTGGCCAGCATGAAGGCAAAAACGGCGCCGCCCATGATTTCCTGATCGGGGATGGGTTTCGCTAGCTTCACGGAACGAGCAGTGAGCGGGTTTTGGCGGCTGCCGCGCGTGCGGACTTCCTAAGGGTTGACCCGCAACCCGGTTGCGTCGTCGCGCTACAATGACGCGCTTTCTCAAAAAAATGCGCTCGAAATCCTGTTTCGGCCCATTTAGCACTCGCCACGACCAAAGCAACTACTCGACTCAATCAACCTTCCACGACCCGGCACCGCTCATGTCCGCAGCCCCGAACATCCCCGGCACCCGTCCTCCCCGGGCTTCAATGAAGCCGCTTCCAGCAGTCATTTTCATGAGCCGCTGGCTCCAGGTGCCGCTGTATCTCGGCCTGATCGTGGCGCAAGGCGTCTACGTCGTGCTGTTCCTGAAGGAAGTCTGGCACCTCGTCACCCACATGACGACGCTCGACGAAACCAACATCATGCTAGTCGTCCTCGGCCTGATCGACGTGGTCATGATCTCGAACCTGCTGATCATGGTGATCGTGGGCGGTTATGAGACTTTCGTCTCACGGCTCGGCGTGGAAGGTCACCCCGACCAGCCGGAATGGCTCGATCACGTGAACGCCGGCGTGCTGAAGGTCAAGCTGTCCATGGCGCTCATCAGCATTTCGTCCATCCATCTGCTGAAAACATTTATCAACCCGGACCAGTACTCCGAGCATGCAGTGATGTGGCAGGTGATCATTCATGTGGCATTCCTCGCGTCCGCGTTGATCATGGCGTGGGTCGACCGCCTGACCACGCACACGCATCCGGAACATTTTCACGAACCTTCCGGCACGCCCGCGAAGGCTCACGAGTAAGCTGCACAACTACACCCATGAGCGCTTCTTAAAGCGCCGTAAACAGTCCCGATAACGCCCCGTCCCCACACGTTCAAGCCATGACAATCATCAAGCAGGAAGACCTGATTCAGAGCATTGCGGATTCGTTGCAGCACATCAGCTATTACCATCCGCTCGACTACATCCAGGCGCTCGGCCGCGCATACGAACTCGAAGAGAGTCCGGCCGCGAAAGACGCCATTGCGCAGATCCTGACGAACAGCCGCATGTGCGCGGAAGGTCATCGGCCGATCTGCCAGGACACCGGCATCGTCACGGTGTTCGTCAAAGTGGGCATGGACGTGCGGTGGGCGGGTGAGTCAGGTCCGGCCACCATGGGCGTCACCGACATGATCAACGAAGGCGTGCGCCGCGGTTACCTGAATCCGGACAACGTGCTGCGCGCCTCCATCGTGAGCCCGCCCGAAGGCGCGCGCAAGAACACGAAGGACAACACGCCGGCAGTGATCCACTACGAGATCGTCCCCGGCGATAAAGTCGATGTCCAGATCGCGGCCAAAGGCGGCGGCTCGGAAAACAAGACGAAGTTTGCGATGCTGAACCCATCGGATTCCATCGTCGACTGGGTGCTGAAAACCGTGCCGCTGATGGGCGCCGGATGGTGCCCGCCCGGCATGCTCGGAATCGGCATTGGCGGGACGGCGGAGAAAGCGATGGTCATGGCGAAGGAATCGCTGATGGACGCCATCGACATTCAAGACGTCATTGCACGCGGACCGCAGGACTGGATCGAAGAGTTGCGCGTGGAGTTGCACGAGAAGGTGAACGCGCTGGGTATCGGCGCGCAGGGTCTGGGCGGCCTCGCCACCGTGCTCGATGTGAAGATCATGGCGGCGCCCACGCACGCGGCATCGAAGCCGATCGCAATCATCCCGAACTGCGCCGCCACGCGACACGCGCACTTCACACTCGATGGTTCGGGCGTGGCGAAACTCGACGTGCCTTCGCTCGACGCATGGCCGAAGGTCGAATGGGTCGCGAATACGGAGACGAGCCAGCGCGTGGACCTGAACACGTTGACGAAGGAACAGGTCGCGGCATGGAAGCCGGGCCAGACGCTGCTGCTCTCCGGCAAGATGCTGACCGGACGGGATGCTGCCCACAAGCGTATTGCCGACATGCTCGCCAAAGGCGAAAAGCTTCCCGTCGATTTCACGAACCGCGTGATTTATTACGTCGGCCCGGTCGACCCCGTGCGCGATGAAGTCGTTGGCCCGGCAGGTCCCACCACGGCCACGCGCATGGACAAGTTCACGGACATGATGCTGTCGCAGACCGGCTTGATCTCGATGATCGGCAAGGCGGAGCGTGGCCCGGTTGCTATCGAAGCGATCAAGAAGCACAAGGCCGCGTACATGATGGCAGTGGGCGGCGCGGCGTACCTGGTGTCGAAGGCGATTCGCGGCGCGGAGGTCATTGCGTTCGAAGACCTGGGCATGGAAGCCATCTACGAATTCGACGTTCAGGATATGCCGGTCACCGTTGCTGTGGATTCGACCGGGACCTCCGTTCATCAGACCGGGCCGAAGGAATGGCAAGCAAAGATCGGCAAGATTCCGGTCGCAACGGTTTAAACTATCACCTTAGCAATAAGGGCTAAAAAGAGCCGGGCCGTGTGAATGAACCACGGCCCGGCTCTTTCATTTTCGGGCTTTTTCGAGCTATTCCGCAGAGAACTGTTTTCATTCTCATTCCGCTGCGTGGAAATACGAAATCTCCGCTAAATAGCGGGGAAAACACCATTTTTCATCTTGGCTTTTTAAACTTGAGCGGTTATGTTTGAAAGCTGAAACGCCCACACAAGGAAATAACATGCAAGGCGATATCAAAGCCCTCGAATACCTCAATCAGCAGCTGAAGAACGAGCTGACTGCGATCAACCAGTACTTCCTGCATGCACGCATGTACAAGCACTGGGGCCTGGAAAAGCTCGGCAAGCATGAATACGACGAATCGATCGGCGAGATGAAGCATGCCGACTGGCTGATCCAGCGTATTTTCATGCTCGACGGCCTGCCGAACCTGCAGGACCTGCACAAGTTGCTGATTGGTGAAGAGACCGAAGAAATCCTGAAGTGCGACTTGAAGCTCGAACAGATTTCGCAGAGCACATGCAAGGAAGCCATCGCGTATTGCGAATCGGTTCGCGATTTCATCTCGCGTGAAATCTTCGTGAAGATTCTCGACGATACGGAAGAACACATCGACTGGCTGGAAACGCAGATCGATCTGGTGGCGAAGGTCGGCATCCAGAACTATCAGCAAACCATGATGGGCGAGAGCGAGTAAACTAGCGGCCACAATGCCCTTCGACGCCCTTCGTTCAGCGGTTGACTCCGCTGTCAGTTCTGCTGTGAGTTCCTCTCCTGAGACGCTCGGTTCGAGCGCGCCTGTCGCTATCTTCGATTCGGGCCTTGGCGGTTTATCCGTGTTGCGTGCGGTGCGTGCTGCGTTGCCGAACGAACGGCTGATCTACGTTGCGGATTCGCTCTACGCGCCGTACGGTGAACGCGACGACGACTTTATCGCCGACCGGACGCTCGCGATCGGCGAATGGCTGGTGTCGCAGGGTGCGAAGACGCTGGTCGTTGCATGCAACACGGCGACCTCGCAGTCAATTGCTCAAGCGCGCGAGCGCTTGCCCATTCCCGTGATCGGCGTGGAACCGGGTATCAAGCCAGCAGCGCTCACGTCGCACACGCGCGTCGTGGGTGTCCTGGCAACGGCCGTCACGTTACGCAGCGCGCGCTTTCAGGCACTGGCCGAGCGCCATACCGGTGATTGCCACTTCATCCTGCAGCCGGGGCACGGTCTCGTGCAGGCGGTGGAACGCTGCGACACGAACTCGCCTGAACTCGTTACGCTGCTGCGAAGCTATGTGCAACCCATGCTCGATGCCAACGCCGACACGCTGGTGCTCGGCTGCACGCACTATCCTTTCCTCGATGAAGCCATCCGCTCCATTTCAGGCGACCGGCTCACGCTGATCGACACGAGTATCGCGATTGCGCGGCAACTCGAACGGCAACTGGATTCGTTTGGACTGCGCGCAGCGCCGGCTCAGGCTCAAGGTCAGGATGAAGCTCAGGCAACAGAATTGCCGCTTTTTTACTCGACCAGCGACGGTCAGGCTCTACGGCAACTCGCAGCGTCGCTGCTCGGACTGGATGTGACTGTCGAACGCGTCGTGATCCCTTCGCGGCGGACCCTGGCACTGGAATCCGATCCGGTCTAAGCCGGCGACTCCAGACGGCTTTCAACGGTCCCGGCCGTGCCAGTCTCTCTCCCAAGCCATAAAACCCCCGCTTTTCGGCTGAAAAGCCCCTTCCCCGCACGCGGATTCAGTTTTTTACATAATCACGACGCCTTGTGCGACAAGCCTCTGCGTCCCGTCCCTTTTTCCCGCCTGCTGCGCACCGAAAAAAACCGTTCACCCCTATTGCCAACCTTCCAATAAGGAATGATAATAATTCGCATTAACGTTAGCTATCGCGGTTAATCATGATCGTCTGTGTGTGCAAGTCAGTGTCCGACAGAAAGATTCGCGCCTCCATTGCGGATGGCGTTGCTACGTTCGACGAACTGCAATTCGAACTGGGTGTGGCCATGTGCTGCGGCAAGTGCGAAGAAACCGTGCGCGACGTCATGTTGCAAAGCGGTTGCGCCTCGCATTGCACCATGCAGCACAGCGATCAGCATCAGGCGGTACCGCTGACGTTCTACGAACGCAAGGCCGCGTAAGCACGCTCCAGGTCAACGGGGATTTGCCTAGTGCAAATCACTGCTGTGTTGCTGCAATAACCACGCAATAACTGGGCATTAACCAGGCATTAACTTCGCAATGACCGTGCAATGACTGCGCGACAACTCCGACGCGCGCTTTTCAAGCCGATCGTCACCCGTCGCCAGCCTTGCCAGGTGTAAAAACGCAGTCCCCGCTTCTCCGCCCGCAAGCCAAGTCACATCGAGCCAGCCCGCCAACCCCCGTCCAAGGAGGGAATGATGGAATTGCTGATCGGTTTCGTGGCCACGCTGTTTATTTCTCTGCTCATCTTTCGAAAATGAAGTCCTCCAGTCTCGCATGCTGCATGGGCTTTCGCTGTTCGTACGGCGTCGCCGCCGTACAACCACGCTGATATGCCGTCTCCCCTGATCTCGCCCGGCAATTCGGCTGCGGCGCTTAACGCACACACCTCCCGTTCGATCGAATCCTCAGGCCTCAATCCACGCGTGATTGCCGCGAGTGTCGCCGTGCTGGCGATTCACGTGGGCCTGCTGGCCGTCGTGCTCACCCTGCGTAACGAGCCGCCGCTGCGCCCGATCGAATCGAAGACCATCACCGCCGAACTGATCAGTCCCGCGCCGCCGCAGCCGTTGGCAGCGCCTGTGGCGATTCAGTCGACGCCGGCTCCAACGCCGCCGAAACCGGTTCCACCGAAGCCGGTACCAAAGCCCAAGCCGGTTGTTCAGCCACACGTCAAGGCCGCACCGACACCGTTGCCGGAAACCACGGCGCCCTCGCCTGTCGCTGCAGCCGCGCCTGAGCCCGCTCCCGCTCCGCCTACGCCGCCGGTTGCGGCAGCGCCGGCCGCCGCGGCGCCGGCTATCGGGCGTCCGACCATGGAACTCAATGCGCCGAAGGACGTCGCGCATCTCGAGTGCAACATCGCGATGCCGGAGTACCCGGCGGTCTCCAGGCGTCGCGGGGAATCGGGGACGGCGCTGGTGAAGTTCGTCGTCGGGCTGACGGGGAAGATCGAGAACATCGAACTGAAGAAGAGCAGCGGGTCGTCGCGACTGGATGACGCCGCGCTCGATGCCATGCGCTCGAGTGCATGCAAGCCCTATAAGGAAAACGGCGTGGCGATCCGCGCTGCGTATTCCCAGCCGTTCGTATTCGGATTGAACGACTAGCGCCACCGTCGGGACCAAGCCAGCGAACGCTGAACAACAAAAAGATTCGACCTAATTTCTAGATATCTACAGGAACTGCAATGCAAAACTACGGCTTGGCGCATGTCTGGGCGCAAGGGGATTTCGTCACGCGGGGCATCGCGCTCGCGCTGGCGATCATGTCGATCCTGTCGTGGACAGTGATTCTGGTGAAGGGCCTGAACGTGGTGCGCCTGAAGCGCCTCACGAAGAACGCGGAGCTAGCTTTCTGGCATTCAGACGATTTCGCCGACGGCATCAGGAAGCTGAGCAATCAATCCTCGAACGCGCAGGACAATCCGTTCCTCGCACTCGCCCTCTCCGGGCAGGATGCAGCCGATCACCATCATCAGACGCAACCGCATCTGCACGACCGCATGGACGTGTCGGACTGGATTACGCGCTGCCTGAAGGACACCATGGATGAAGGCGTCGGACGCATGCAGGCGGGGCTCGCCGTACTCGCATCGATCGGCAGCACGGCGCCGTTCGTCGGTCTGTTCGGCACGGTGTGGGGCATTTATCACGCGCTGCTGACCATCGGCGCGACCGGTCAGACGTCCATCGATCAAGTCGCGGGACCGGTCGGCGAGTCGCTGATCATGACGGCGTTCGGCCTGTTCGTCGCCATTCCGGCGGTGCTCGGCTACAACGCGCTGACGCGCGGGAACAAGACCATTGTCACGAAGCTGAACCGCTTCGCGCACGGCCTGCACGCGTTCTTCGTGACGGGCACCAAGCTCGCGTCCAGCAAGCGTGGCGACGGCCTGCGCCTGGCCACGCAAACCGCGCCGGGCGCCGCTGCGGGGTCTACGTCCGGCTCCAAGCAGCCTGCATCGCATGTGAGCTAAGGGGACGTCGCCATGGCCATGAGCCCTTTCTCCAGTGACGAGGACGACGGCATGATGAGCGAGATCAACATGACGCCGCTCGTCGACGTCATGTTGGTTCTCCTGATCATCTTTCTCGTCACGATTCCCGCCATCAACCATGCGGTGAAAATCGACTTGCCGAAAGCGAGCAGCCAGCCGCAGGACACGAAACCCGCGCATGTGGACGTTGCTGTCGAAGCGGACGGCACGGTGTTGTGGAACGACCAGAAGGTCGACGACGCCGCGCTGCAATTGCGCATAGCCGATGCGTCAAAGCAGACGCCGCAGCCGGAATTGCGCTTGCGTGCGGACCGCAAGGTGCCGTATGAGCGTGTCGCCGATGTGATGTCGGCCGCGCAAGGCGGCGGGTTATCGAAGATCGGCTTTGTCACCGAGCCGAAGGCGGGCGGCAAGTAGCGCGGCACGGTTTGCGCGCTTACGTCGTTTCGAAGCCCTTCGGGGACCCCAAAGTAAAAGGCCTTCATCGCAGTGATGAAGGCCTTTTTTTGTGTGCGCGCCGGCACATTCGGGCTAGCGATTACTTTGGCGTCGAGACATTCGAATCCGCGGTATCACCACATGCGACAGCCGTGCTCGACACGGACAGCGCTATCAGCCCTATCAGGCCTACTATAAAAGTGGCCGTGAGTTTTCGCATAAGCAGCTCCTTAGCGAAGAGATTTCAATATAGCGCCCGGGCACAACTCGTTCAAGCGGGCGGCGATTGAATCTGACCATCGCAAGCGCACGCTTCAATGTCAGAAACTTAAGGCGGCGCCGCGATTAGTCACACTGTTTCGCGAGCGGGCTCCACAGGGAGAGGACATTCTCCCGGGAAGCGATTGCCGTCATTGATCGACTCGACAAGAAAATCGACGAAAGCGCGAATGGCCGGCACCATGCCCTGCCGGGATAAAAACACCGCGTAGAGCTGCGGCGTAGGAAAAGTCCAGCCGGGCATCACCGGCGACATCTGGCCGGTACGCAGCGCAGCGCCGTACATCATGTCCGGCAATGCCGCGATACCCACGCCACGCAACACCGCTTCACGGATCATGCCGAGGTCTGCGGTCACAAGGCGCGGTTCGTGCTCGAACTCGTGACGCGTGCCGTCGGGCGCGATCAGGCGGAACACGTGACGTCCGTCGGTTGCAGGAACATCAATGGTATCGAACTGGGCCAGCTCCGACGGCGTGAGCGGCGGCGCGTTCGGCTTAAGCAGCGAGGGCGCGGCCACCAGCATCTGTTCTGCCCGCCACAGTGGACGCGCAACGATGGTCGAGTTGACGGGTGGTTCCGAGCGCACGCGCAACGCAACGTCGATTGGGTCTTCGAACAAATCGATCACGCGATTCGTCACGCTCAAGATGACGCGAACTTCGGGGTATCGATGCAGGAAATCGGGCATCACCTCTGACAAGAACGTCTGCGCGATCGTCACCGGCACGCTGACCCGGACACTGCCGCGCGGCGAATCCCGCAGGCTATGCACGATATCGACCGCGGCCTGGGCTTCTGCGAGCATCGCCTTGCAATGCTGGTAGAAGAGTTGCCCCGCCTCCGTGAGTGCGAGTTTTCGCGTGGAGCGCTGCATCAAGCGCACGCCGAGCGACGTCTCGAGCTCGGACACGCGCCGCGACAAACGCGACTTGGAAATACCCAGCACCCGCTCCGCCGCCGAGAAACCGCCATGCTCGACAACGTACGAAAAATACATCAGATCATTGAGGTCATGCGAATCAGGTTTCATGCGGTCAGGTTTTTCGTTGGGGTTTTCGTTGGGTGTTCGTCGTTCTACAGGCGGGACAATCCATTGCGGTTTAACGGCTTTTTCCGCGAAATACGGTCCATATAATAGCGCTATGTTTTAAATTTGGCGCTAATGCCTCATCCGTTGCATCGGCCACGCTGGCCCTACCCAAGCGAGGACAAAATGGAAAGCACACGCAGTATCGAACGCACGATTGCCGCGCTCCGCACGGTGGAGGGTGGTGGTTTCGTCGTACATCGCCCGTTCCCGACGCGGCTCTTGATGGATTTCGACCCGTTCCTGCTCCTCGATGAAATGGGCCCCGTCGACTACGCGCCCGGCGAGGCGAAAGGCGCGCCCGATCATCCGCATCGCGGCTTTGAAACCGTGACGTACGCTCTCGAAGGCCAGTTCGGCCACAAGGATTCGGCGGGCCATTCCGGCACCTTGCGTCAGGGCGACGTGCAATGGATGACGGCCGGCGCAGGCGTGGTTCACAGCGAAATGCCCGACCCCGAATTCACGCGCACCGGGGGCCGCGTGCATGGCTTGCAGCTGTGGGTGAACTTGCCCAAGCGCGACAAGATGATCCCGCCGCATTATCAGGAAATCGCGTCCGAACAGATTCCGGTCGCGACCAGCGACGACGGCCGCGTGCGCGTGAAGGTCATCGCGGGTGAAGCGCTGGGCGTCAAGGCAGCGATCGAAACGCGTACGCCTATTCTTTACCAGCATTTTTCGCTGCAACCGGGCGCGTCGATCGTGCATCCGGTGCCGCGGGACTTTCGTGTGTTCGGCTACGCGTTGTCGGGCAACGGTTTGTACGGCGAGGCGAAGCAAGCCGTGCGGGCGCAGCAGATGATCGTGTTCGCGGACGATGGCGATACGGTCACGTTCGCCGCAGGCGAAGAGCCGCTCGAATTGCTGTTGATTGGTGGCGTGCCGTTAAAGGAACCCGTGGTCCGATACGGCCCGTTCGTGATGAACACGGAGGAAGAGATCCGCCAGGCGGTAGTTGATTACCAGGAAGGACGTATGGGCACGATCAGCCACTAGGCGGCCTCGCCGCCGTCGAGCGGTCAGACCGTGCTTGTTTCACCGGCGCGGCACGAATGACACTATTTGCGTCACAATAGTCATTCGTGCCGCGCCGTTTTATCGTCTGCTTTTATTGCCCGCACCGTCTGTCCAACACTCACTCCGGAGTACCGCATGGCCGAAAAATTTGTGACGCCGCCTGTCAGCGCCCGTATCGGCGCGACAGATTTTCAGGTTTCGCTGAGCGACGGCCAGCATGACTGGATCGCCGACGAACCGTCATCACATGGTGGCGCAGATACCGGCCCCACTCCCCACAGCCTGTTGCTGTCGAGTCTGGGCGCGTGTACGTCGATCACGCTGAAGATGTATGCGAAGCACAAGGCATGGCCGCTTGAAGCGGTGCACGTGACGCTCACCATGGACATCACGCCCGAAGGCACGGTGATCGATCGCCAGATCCTTCTGACTGGCGAACTCGATGAAACCCAGCGGGAACGGCTCTTGCAAATTGCAAATGCGTGCCCCGTGCACAAGATTCTCAGCGGCACGATCATGATTCAATCGGGCCTTATGGCTGCATAAGCGGCGGCATAAGCGGCTTGCCGGCCAATCGAACAAACCCAAGGAAACTGTCGTTTTGAATTTCGAACACCTCATCCAGATCAACGACCCGCTCAATCCATTCGTGGAATCGATGACCCGCGAACAGGTCTGGCAAGGACTCGTGCTGCGCGTGGAACAGCCGCAATTATTCGTGATCGGCCTGGATCGCTGCGTGATCCTGTCGCGTGTTGGCGACGTGCTCGAACGCGAACTGCACTACGGTCAGGCCATCGTGCGTGACCGCGTGACGCTGATCCCCGAAGCCAGTGTCCGCTATGACATCCTGCCGACGGCCGATTACGTGGGCGGCTCACTGACCATGGCCATCGAACAACCGGACGAGCTTCAGTTGTTCCTGCGTTTTACTTACGCCACCACGCTGCCTGTGGCCGATGATCCACAGGCAAGCGCCGACGCGCTTCAGACGCAGGAGATCGTGAAGTCGGCATACCGGGAAGCGGATATCGACACCGTCCGGCTGATCCGGCAATTCGCTCACGGCAATCTCGAAGGCCCGCTGCACTAAGGCAGCGCCACGTTTCGATTGATTCGGCTAGCGGACAGTCAATGACTATCGAAACGTGTGATCGATGAATACTTCGTTGTTGTAAATGGGAATGGTTATCATTAAGATTACTCCATCGACTCAACGAACGGACTCTTCGACATGACCGACCTCCTGCGCTCCAACACGCTTCGGCTTCGTCGCCCCGTCGAACGCTCCGCGGCGGCAAGCATCTCGCGGCCCCGGACGGCAGCTGTCACGACCGCGCGTGCTGCGCCGTCGAGTATCGTGTCCGACAGCGGCGAGCGTTCGCTACGCAGCGACACCTTGCTGCAAGGTCATAGCCACATCAGCATCATGCATAACGGTGAAACGTATCAGTTGCGCGCGACGCGTCTTGGCAAGCTGATTCTCACCAAGTAGAAGGTAGGAGCGCACAGGAACACGCAGGACCGAATTGCAGTACCGGGTATTGTGGGGACCACCTCTTCGAGAGGTGTTTGGCAGTAGCCAGCAATGACGGCTTGCACGCGAGAATTTAGACCCCTTCGTGCAAACACCAGCCAGTCGTCGATAGCCAGCGAAGCCGCTTTTTTTGGTTCCCGCCATGTGCTTTGAACAGCACCATCAGTTAAACAAAAAGCACGTTTTCGCGAGAAAACGTGCTTTTTTATTTAGGCCGACGGGCTGCGATCGGCCATGCTTAAAACTGCTTTTGAACCTTAAACGTTCTCGATCCCCAATGCCGCGATTCCCGCTCGCGCCACCGCAGCATCCTGATCCGACTTCACGCCTGACACACCTACCGCGCCGACAATGTCCGCACCCACCACGATCGGCACGCCACCTTCCAGCATGGCCGTCATCGGTGCGCTCAGGAACGCCGTGCGGCCTTGCTTGATCATGTCTTCATACACTTTCGTTTCGCGCCGGCCGAGCGCGGCGGTGCGTGCCTTACCCGCCGACATCTCGGCGGTGCTTGCGCCTGCGCCATCCAGCCTGTGCAGGTGAAGCAGATGACCGCCGTCATCGACGACAGCAATCGACACGCACCACTTGTTCGCCAATGCATGCGCTTCAGCTGCGGCCGCGATGGTTTTTACGTCGACATCGGTTAATACGGGTTTCGTTCTCATTGGGTCACCTGTTGGGATAGTCGTTGCATTGATAAAGGGATCGGTTCGCGATTCTCTCGATACCCGCAACGTTACCGCGAAAAGCCCCAGAACATCAGATACCAGGCGCTATCGACCACGGCGAGCGCGGCGATGAACCATAGCATCGCAACGCTTTGCGTCACAAAACGGCCAATCGCATACCTGCCGATGACCCGCCAGGCGAGCCACGCGCTCCACAGATTCGCGACGCCGAGCAAGCCGAGACGTACGTCGGTCACCCACCAGAGCGGCAAGTGTTCAGCGCGCAGCAAGGACACGGTCGTCGCCGATAAACCCAGGAACACGCCGCATCCCGCCACGGGAATCAGCGCCTGTGTCAGGTGATGCAGGCGCGTGAAACTGAAGCGCCCGAGCATGCGCGTGCCTGCGGCCAGCAAGGCGAGGAGCGCCGTGCCGTACACGAGCCCCGTCACCACGATATAGCCCACGACCATCCCGCCGTCGAGCCACGAGAACACATCGTTTTGTTCGGGGTAATGCGTGAACAGGAACCAGGGCGCGTTTGTATCGAGCGGCCAGAGAATATTGCGATCGATCAGCCACGCAGCAAAGATCTGCTTCAAGTCGACAAACCATGTACTTACGGTCCAGTGGAACGCGCCAATCGCAATGCCCAGCAAGCCGTAGAGGATCAGCGCGGTGTCCCACGGATTCGCTTGTTTATCGCCGAGCTGCACGACTTCGGCCGAGGGCGAGCGCCACTCGAGCGAAATAGCGTCCCGATGGCCGCTGCAACGGCCGCACATATGGCAGTCCGACGCGCCTTTCATGGCGCGCAGCGGCACGAGCGGCGCGCAGTTGACTGGGATCACGCGATGCCCGTGCTCACCCTCTTTATACGACCGGCGCCACGCGTCTTCATTCACCTTGTAGTGGAACGGTGCAAGCCGCGCCAGAAGCGAAAACACCCCGTTCACGGGGCAGAGATACTTGCACCACACGCGTTTCTCGCGCCCATACAACACGCCGACAATCATCGCGCCGACGGTCGAGCCTCCGAGCACCAGCAACACGGCTTTCGGATATTGATAAACGCTGACCATCTGGCCATAGATGGTGGTAATGCCGAACGCGACGAATGGCCAGCCGCCCCAGCGCAACCAGCGCGGAATGGCCCAACCGCGGCCGAACTTGCTCGCAAACTCGGTCAGCGCGCCTTCGGGACACAGCACGCCGCACCACACGCGGCCGAGCATCACCATGGAGAGCAGGACGAACGGCCACCAGATACCCCAGAACACGAACTGCGCGGCCAGCGTCAGGTTGGTCCAGAGATGCGCGCTGCCGTCCGGCAGCGGCAGAACCGCTGGAACCAGAATCAGAAATGCATACACGGCAACCACGACCCATTGAACGCCGCGGATCATGCTGCCGTGTTGCTGCATCCATTGCCCGGCTTGCTGCAGCCGTCCGGGCCGATGCATCACCTCGCCCATACCGCTCATGCCACCCTTCTCGCCGATTTTTGCGTCATCCGGTTTTTCGACCGGCGCAGCAGCAGGAAGACCACGGCCCAATACACGACGTACCCAATCAGGTTCATGCCGGCAGGATGCGCGCGATAACCCGTCAGCGTGGCGACCAGCGAGCCGAAGGTGCTGGAGTCATCGAGCAGCCAGGACGTGTTCCACACTTGGTTCATGACGACGGGCAGGATCTCCTTGTCGATGAGTTTATCGACACCCGTTTCAAACAGACCCGCCGCGAGGAACAACAGCATGATTTCCGTCACGCTGAAAAAGAGCCGCCACGAGAAGATCTTGCCGCCAAGCTGCAGCAGATAGAACGTCAGGAACGCCAGCGCCAGACCAATCGCGACCGCCAGATACTGCATGGGGTCGACGTGGCCCGACTGACCGAAGCCGAGGCCGTACAAAAAAATCACGGTCTCGCTGCCTTCCCGCGCAATAGCGAGCGCGACGAGCAAGGTCACGCCCCACCAGTTCGCGTTCTGCTTGCTCCTTTCGAGCGACGCTTCCATATCCCGTTTCATGGAGCGCCCGTGGTGCTTCATCCACAGCACCATTTGCACGATCAGCACGCACGCGACCAGAACCATCCCAGTCTGAAAATAATCCTGTGCATCGCCTGAGAGCTCATCCGTGAAGCCAACCAGCGCCGCGCCCAGCGCCACTGCAGCCAGCAATCCCGCCGCCACACCGGCCCACAAATACGGAATGCCGCGACGCGCGTCGGCGTCGCCATTTTTCAGCCATGCGTACAGGATGCCGACGACCAGCAGCGCCTCGACACTCTCCCGCCACACGATGAAAAGAACCTGACCCATCACTTACCTCCCGCTCTTGCAAGCCGAAGCGGTTTGCGCGTGACGCTGAACGGACAGCGCGCGAACCGGCCCGGCGTGACCTCACTTCGCGACGATGACACCCTGCGCCGACTGATGAAAATCGTCGAAGAACTTGTATTCGCCCTTGTCCAGCGGCGCTATGACAACGAAGGAATCGGCGCCCGGCGCGAGCACTTTTTCCTTGCGCAACTGGATGCTTTCAAACTCCGCCGCACCCTTGCCAATGTTGTGCACTTCGATCTTGATGCGCTGCCCCGCCGGCACTTCAATACGCGTGGGATTCAGCTTGCCGTCGTTCATTTCCAGCTTGAAGGTCGGCAGGTCGGCGGCTTGCGCTGCTGTGACACTGGCGAACCATCCGGCCGCCAAGGCTAGCGACAGCGAGGCGGCGACCAACTTGGTTTTGCGTTGCATGCATGCTTCCTGGCTGCGGCGTCCGGTCCGACGTTTCAATCACGTCATGCTGGACGCCTGGCTCGAATACTTAGTAACCACCCTTCTTGCCGATGCCGGCGAACGGGAAATCGTATTCGATCGTGTACGGCTTGAACCACGCACCCACGCCGGTTTCCTTGTCGACGTGACGGCCGAACGCCATGTGGCCGGTTTGCATCGGCGGCGCAATGTTGAGTTTCATGTGGTATTTGCCCGGGCCGAACAACTTCACGTTGTCGCCGTAATGCGGGCCGTCGTTAGCGACCATGGCCATCATGTCGCCCTTGATGGTTTGCGTGGTGCCAACCTTGGTCAGTTCGTACGTCACCTGCAGGTAAGGCATCCAGTCGCCTTCCGCAAAGCCGTTCGGGTTGTTCTTCACGGCGTGGATATCGGCTTCCAGGTGGACGTCCGAATCCGATGCCTTGCGCATCATGCCTTCCGGTTCCATCGTGATCGGCTGCAGATACACCGCGCCCACTTCCATGCCGTTTTCGATGTGCTGCTTGCCGATCGGATATTCGGCCGCCGACGCCGACACCACTGCCGCCAGTGCGACTGCAGCCACCGACCCGCGCACCAAAGTTGAAACCTGCATCCTTCACTCCTTCTTGTTATTGATCAGACCGCCACTGTGCGTGCTTGCGTGCGTTCGACCCGACCCGGTCAGATCACCGATCGATCCGGCATCGGCGATAGGAAATTGCAATATAGATGTAACATGCAACGTTAATACGAACCATTCTCAATGGGAGTGGAGTTTAGCACTGATCGGAAGGCGGAACAATTTGATGGAGATCAACAAGGCTTGTGCCCGTTGGGTTTCTGAGATGAAAGAGATCTTTTTCAAGCGGAATTTTGGGCAAAAAAAGGCGGCGAACCCTCTCAGGTTGCCGCGCTTTCGACGCTAAAACGCTTACGGTCAGCTGATGCCTGTAATGTGGTCGCCCACATTGGCGCCAAACACGCGCTGCCTTAAAAGCGACAGTTGGTCGCGGGTCTGCGCAGCTTTTTCGAACTCGAGGTTTTTCGCGTGATCCATCATCTGCTTTTCGAGACGCTTGATTTCCTTCGATAGCTGCTTCTCGGACATATCCTCGAACTTCGCTCGCGTCTGCGCTTCCTTCAATTCGGCGCGGGCGTCGTCGGCGTTATAGACACCGTCGATAATGTCCTTGATCCGCTTGGTCACGCCACGCGGCGTAATACCCATCGCGAGGTTATGCGCGATCTGCTTCGTGCGGCGCCGTTCGGTCTCGCCGATCGCACGCTTCATCGAATCCGTGACTTTGTCGCCGTAGAGAATCGCCTTGCCGTTCACGTTACGCGCAGCCCGGCCCACCGTCTGGATCAGCGAACGTTCCGCGCGCAGGAAGCCCTCCTTGTCGGCATCGAGGATCGCGACCAGCGACACTTCCGGGATATCAAGCCCTTCCCGCAGCAGGTTGATCCCGACCAGCACGTCGAACGTTCCGAGGCGCAAATCGCGGATGATTTCCACACGCTCGACCGTATCGATGTCGCTATGCAGGT
Source organism: Caballeronia sordidicola (assembly GCF_000729995.1). Taxonomy (GTDB): domain Bacteria; phylum Pseudomonadota; class Gammaproteobacteria; order Burkholderiales; family Burkholderiaceae; genus Caballeronia; species Caballeronia sordidicola_A. Next base: position 168,660 of record NZ_JNFG01000013.1, read on the forward strand.
AGCGCACCTTCACGCCGTGATCCGCGAGAAATTCGGTGAGTTGTTCGGCCATGCGCTTCGTCAGCACCGTAACCAGTACACGCTCGTGCACTTTGACGCGCTCATTGATCTCGCCAAGCACGTCGTCCACTTGCGAGCGCGCCGGGCGCACTTCAATCTCGGGATCGACCAGACCGGTCGGGCGCACAAGCTGCTCGGCCACCTGCCCCGCCGTGCGGTTTTCGTAATCGGCCGGTGTAGCCGAAACGAAGATCGCCTGGCGCATCTTGCGTTCGAATTCGTTGAACTTCAGCGGCCGGTTGTCCAGCGCCGATGGCATCCGGAAACCGTAGTCGACCAGATTCTCCTTGCGCGCCCGGTCGCCGTTGTACATGCCGTTCAACTGACCGATCAGCACGTGCGACTCGTCGAGCAGCATGAGCGCGTCGGGCGGCAAATAATCGACGAGCGTTGGCGGCGGTTCGCCCGGCGCCGCGCCGGAAAAATGGCGTGAATAGTTCTCGATGCCTTTGCAGAAACCCAGTTCCTGCAGCATTTCCAGATCGAAACGCGTGCGCTGTTCAAGCCGCTGTGCCTCCACCAGCTTGCCGTCCTTGTGAAAGAACTCGAGCCGTTCGCGCAATTCCAGCTTGATTGTCTCAATAGCGCGCATCACCGTATCGCGTGGCGTCACGTAGTGCGACGACGGATACACGGTGAAACGCGGAATCTTGTTGCGCACGCGGCCGGTGAGCGGATCGAAGAGTTGCATCGACTCGATTTCGTCGTCGAACAGCTCCACGCGAACCGCCATTTCCGCGTGCTCCGCCGGGAAGATGTCGATGGTGTCGCCCCGCACGCGAAACGTCCCGCGTGAAAAGTCGGCTTCGTTGCGGTTGTACTGCATCGCGATCAGGCGCGCGATGATGTCGCGCTGGCCCAGCTTGTCGCCGGTGCGCAGCGTCAGAATCATCTTGTGATATTCCGACGGATTGCCAATACCGTAAATGGCCGACACCGTCGCCACAATCACCACATCGCGCCGCTCGAGCAGGCTTTTCGTCGCCGACAGCCGCATTTGCTCAATGTGCTCGTTTATCGACGAATCCTTCTCGATAAACAGATCGCGCTGCGGAACGTAGGCTTCCGGCTGGTAATAATCGTAGTAAGAAACGAAGTATTCGACTGCATTGCGAGGGAAAAACTCGCGAAACTCGGCGTAGAGCTGCGCGGCAAGCGTCTTGTTCGGCGCGAACACAATGGCCGGCCGGCCCATGCGCGCAATCACGTTCGCCATGGTGAACGTCTTGCCGGAGCCCGTTACGCCGAGCAATGTCTGGAACGACAGACCGTCCTCGATCCCTTCCACGAGCGTTGCGATTGCCGTCGGCTGGTCGCCCGCCGGCTGATACGGTTGATAAAGCTGGAACGGAGAGCCTTCGAACCTGACGAACTTGGATTCGTCGAGGGTCTCGTCGGTTTCGAGTAGCGGGGTATCGGACATGAGGGAGAGGTGCCTTGGCCGAGAGCAAACACCCATTCTAGCGGTTCGCGCTGGAGCGGGTTTGGACGGCGAATCAGGATTGATGGGACAGGTTTCAGGCGATTTGTGCCGGGCTTCGCAGGATGTCCCGTGTTTTCAACATGGGGCGCCGATACCGAATCGCAAGTGATTGTTTTGACGAGTGAAAGCTTCGCGCTCATGTTCGAGCACGTGGCGGGGACTTGTCTGCGTTTGCATAAAAAATCGGCAAATTGCCGGAAAAAAATAACCAAATCCGGTGTTTCTTCCATTTCCCGACGCCGTAAAGCACCGCTCGATTCGTTACAATGCCGAACTGGGGTTTTCATCGATGGGACGGAGTTTTGTTGGAGTTTGTTGGCTCCGGTTGGCTCCTTGAGGTTCGGTTTGCCCCGCTTTTCAGCCGCTCTGTTGCCGATTAGCTGCCGATCAGTTGCCCCCCATCCCGACCGCCCGTGCCGCCTTATCCACTACCGCCGATAAATCATGTCTCTTTTCTCAGCCGTCGAGCTTGCCCCCCGTGACCCGATTCTGGGCCTGAACGAAGCCTTCAACGCCGATCCGCGCACTACCAAGGTCAACCTCGGCGTGGGCGTGTATTTCAACGAAGAAGGCAAGATTCCGCTCCTGCGTGCCGTTCGCGAAGCCGAAAAAGCGCGTACTGAACTTGCCGCTCCGCGTGGATATCTCCCCATTGAAGGCATTGCCGCTTATGACGCAGCTGTGCAAAAGCTGCTGCTTGGCGACGATTCTCAACTGATCGCCGACGGCCGCGTGATCACGGCACAGGCGCTGGGCGGAACGGGTGCGCTCAAGATTGGCGCCGACTTCCTGAAGCGGCTGAATCCCACGGGCAAAGTCGCCATCAGCGACCCGAGCTGGGAAAACCATCGTGCGTTGTTCGAATACGCGGGTTTTGAAGTCGCGAACTACCCGTACTACGAGGCAGCCACGCACGGCGTGAAATTCGACGCCATGCTGGAAGCGTTCAACAGCTACCCGGCCGGAACGGTCGTGGTGCTGCACGCGTGCTGCCACAACCCGACCGGCGTCGACCTGACCCCGGCACAATGGCAACAGGTCGTCGAAACGGTCAAGGCGCGCTCGTTGGTGCCGTTCCTCGACATCGCCTATCAGGGGTTCGGCGAGAACATCGACGCCGACGCTGCTGCCGTTCGCCTCTTCGCCAAGGCAGATATCAACGTATTCGTGTCGTCGTCGTTCTCCAAATCGTTCTCGCTGTATGGCGAGCGCGTGGGCGCACTGTCGATCATCACGAGCTCGAAGGAAGAAGCCACGCGCGTGTTGTCGCAATTGAAGCGCGTGATCCGCACGAACTATTCGAATCCGCCGACGCACGGCGGTTCGGTCGTCGCCGCAGTTCTCGCTTCGCCCGAATTGCGCGCCACGTGGGAACAGGAACTCGGCGAAATGCGTGACCGCATTCGCGCAATGCGCAACGGTCTGGTCGAACACATCAAGGCAGCAGGCGTGGAACGCGACTTTGGCTTCGTGAACCAGCAGCGCGGCATGTTCTCGTACTCGGGCCTGACCTCGCCGCAGGTCGATCGCCTGCGCGAGGAGTTCGGGATCTACGCCGTCAGCACTGGCCGCATCTGCGTGGCCGCGTTGAATACGCGCAATCTTGAAGTGGTGGCCAACGCCATCGCGACTGTGCTGAAGTAAGTTGGGTTTTCGTGGTTTCTAAAAACGGCGCTCCGTGTGAGCGCCGTTTTTTTTGGGGGTCACGGGGCTGCTGCGGACAAGGAACGGCCGCTCGCGCTAGTTACCGCCGATCAACGCTCGTCGCGATGAACGTCGTGCGTGATGAAACCGGCATCGTTGTTCGGCATATCAAGCCAGTCGCGATGCGAGAGTGTGCCGCGGATATCGGACAGACCGCTTTCCCAGTGCCCACGCATGGTCGACAGTCCAAACTGAAAATCCTTGTAGTTCCCCTCGTACTCCTTATGCCGGTAGATGAGGTGGATGACGTTAAAACGCTTCGAGCACGCAAGTTCCTCCGCCGTCTTGCACCACGGGTCGCTGTTGCGGATGTCAACCGGCACCTTGTCCAGAACCTCCCTCAAGACGTTCCGAAACCGCTGTGAACGCTGCAGGGTGTCGGTAACGAGTCGCGTCCGGCTGGAGTACTGGATGTCCTTCACGCGTCCCATTACGTCGACAATGCTGTCCGGTACCGGTCCTCGCGCGCTCCACAGATCGACCTGGAACGCGAGCGTGTCACGACGCGGCGTAGTTTGCACGATCTCATACAGCGGCGTATTGGACATCAGGCCACCGTCCCAGAAATACTCGCCATCAATTTCGACGGCCGCGAAACCCGGTGGCAACGCCCCCGACGCCATGAAATGCTCCGGCCGCAACTTCATATGCGTGTTGTCGAAATAAGCGAAATTTCCGGTAGCTACGTTCACGGCCCCCACCGACACCCGTGTCTCACGCGAATTGATCCGGTCGAAATCGCAGAACCGTTCGAGCGTGCCCTTCAGCGGGCATGTGTCATAGAAACTCGCCGTGCCCGGCTCACCCGCAGCCAGCGGTGACGGGGGCGGGAAACGCGGTATGAAGAATCCCTTCTGCCCTTCGACCAGCGCGCTCGCAGCTTGCATGGCGGTGAACGCCTTGCGGATCTCGTCAGTGGAATTGAAGAATGCGTGCTCGACAAAAGCGGGCAACGGCGGCATGAACGCGGGCTGGCAGATCGTTTCCCAAAACTCGAGCAGGCGCGGGACGCGATCCTCAGGCGCGTTCCCGGCAATGATCGCCGTGTTCAACGCGCCAATGGAGATCCCTGCGATCCAGTTCGGGTGAATGCCGGCATCGTTCAACCCCTGATACACGCCCCCTTGGTAGGCACCGAGCGCCCCACCACCTTGCAGCATCAACGCGATGGTTTCATAGGGCGGCAACTTGATGCGCCCGTCCGCTTCAGGACCGCCTGAGGCAAACACCTCGGGCGGTTCGCCACAGTCAAGGGACGTCACCTTGCGAGGCTCCTTCGTTGCCTTCGTCCGTTTCATTCCTTTCGTCTCATTGTGTCCGCGTGCACTGTTCGTTCGCTCTACCATCGAAACTCCTGTTTCAAGCCTTACTGCATGTACCAGCCGTGGCTCACCACGACCGATTGTCCCGTGAGCGCAGCCGTGGGAAACGCTGCGAGGAACAGAACTGTTTGGGCCACGTCTTCCACCGTTGTGAAGACCCCGTCGACCGTACCGCCCAGCATCACGTTCTTGACCACGTCCTCTTCGCTGATACCCAGTTCTTTCGCCTGCTCAGGGATCTGCTTGTCGACCAGCGGCGTGCGCACGAAACCCGGGCACACCACATGCGAGCGCACGTGATGCTTCGCGCCCTCTTTCGCGAGCACACGAGCCAGTCCGAGCAACGCGTGCTTGGCGGTGACATACGCAGACTTGAGCGCCGACGCCTCGTGCGAATGCACCGATCCCATATAGATCACGACGCCGCCACGATCGTCCTTGTACATGTGCTGGAGCGCCGCTTTCGTGGTCAGAAACGCCCCGTCGACGTGAATGGCCTGCATCTTCTTCCAGTCGGAATACGCGTAGTTTTCGATCGGATTGACAATCTGCACGCCGGCATTCGACACCAGGATGTCGACCGAGCCGAATTCCGCCGCCACCCGATCGATACCCGTATTCACCGCCTGTTCGTCGGTAACGTCCATCACCACGCCTAACGCACGGCCGCCCTGCGACCTGATCTGCTCGGCCACAGCGTCGGCGGCCTCCTGGTTCAGATCCGCTATGGCGACCGCCGCGCCCGCCTCCGCAAAAGTCAGCGCGATTTGCTTACCGATCCCGCTCGCCGCGCCCGTGACCACCGCCACCTTGCCCGCCAGACTCGTATTCAGTGATGTCATTTGCCGCCCCTCCTCCGTTCAGGTTCGAACTATGAAACCACGCAACGCCGCGCCGATCAACCTCGATAAATGTCATAGGCCGTTCGGTCAGCTATTCGAAGCCATCTCACCGGGTTATCGTTGGTCACACATGCAATGAACGTAAAGGTTGGCAAGCCGGGCACCGCCACGTAAATTCTGAAATCGGATTAAGCTCTGAAACCCGCCTGAAGCAACTCAAACCGAAAACTGGAGATCACTCACATGAACTATCGTCGGCTAGGACGTTCCGGCCTGCAGGTCAGCGAATTGTCGATCGGCTCGTGGGTAACTTACGGCACGCAGGTCGACCATCGCGCGGCGCGCGAGTCGCTCGCTGCAGCCCGCGATCACGGTGTAAATTTCTTCGATAACGCCGAGGTCTATTCCAAAGGCAAGTCCGAAGAAATCATGGGGCGCGCGCTCAAAGAACTCGCGTGGCCGCGGGTGAGCTACGTTGTATCGACCAAGTTTTTCTTCGGTATCAACGAAGGGCCGAACCAGCAGCAAACGCTGAGCCGCAAGTACCTGCATAACGCCATTGACGGGTCGCTTGCTCGCCTGCAACTCGACTACGTCGATCTCGTGTTTTGCCATCGACCCGATCCGCATACGCCAATCGAAGAAACGGTTTGGGCAATGAGCGACATCATCGCGCGGGGCAAAGCGCTGTACTGGGGCACGTCGGAATGGAGCGCGGACGAGATTCGCACGGCGTACGATATTGCCGAGCGGCATCATCTGCATAAGCCGGTGATGGAGCAGCCTGAGTACAACCTTCTGCATCGCAAGCGAGTCGAGAACGAATACAAGCGCCTTTATGAGGACATTGGACTGGGTCTGACAACCTGGAGCCCGCTGGCTTCCGGGCTGCTCAGCGGCAAGTATCGTGATGGCGTTCCATCGGGCAGCCGTGCCCAGCTTCAAGGTTACGAGTGGTTGGCCAACAAGCTGACAGACAAGGGCGCAAATAACATTGTTGGGCGGCTTGCGGAGGTATCCGACCAGCTTGGCTGCTCGCTTGCACAGCTTTCCCTCGCCTGGATTTTGCTGAATCCGAATGTCAGCACAGTCATTACGGGCGCATCGCGGGTCGAGCAGATTCACGAGAATATGAAGGCCATCGATGTCGTGCAAAAGATCACGCCCGAGATCAAGCAGCGCATCGAGGAAATCGTGGGCGACGCGTACGTTTGAGTTTGACGGGCTCGTCTGACGGGTTGATCCTGGACAAGCAGGGTCGTCGGCTACAATAACGACCCTGCTGCGTGCGCCTTATCGTGCCGTACAGCGCCTTCGACTCGGCGCTCAGCTTCGTCCGTCCGGCTCAGGCCGCGCTCATTCTCGTCTCGCTCACTCATTTGCCATGCTCAGTTACCGACACGCCTTTCACGCAGGCAACCACGCAGACGTGCTGAAACACGCGGTCGTCGTGCAGTTGCTGCAACACCTTGCCCAGAAGGACAAGGCGTTCTGGTATATCGACACCCACGCCGGAGCCGGCGTGTATTCGCTGACCGACGGATTTGCGACCAAGACGGGCGAGTTCGAGACAGGCATTGCCAAGATCTGGACCAAGCGGGATTTGCCGGGCTTGCTCAAGGATTACGTCAAAGAGGTCAAGGCGCTGAATGCGGACGGCACGCTGCAGTTTTATCCCGGCTCTCCCTATCTCGCTTGGCGGGTAATGCGCGAACAGGATCGTATGCGGTTGTTCGAGCTGCATTCCACAGAAATCGACGTGCTGCGCCACAATTTTCGCGACGCCGGCCGACGTGCAGTGCTCTTCGAAGGCGATGGTTTCGACGGCATAATCAAGCTGTTACCCCCTCCTCCGCGTCGCGCACTTGTTCTGATCGATCCGTCGTATGAAGACAAGCGCGACTACGCACGCACGCTCAACTGCCTCGAAGAAAGCCTGAAGCGCTTTGCGACCGGCACGTATGCAATCTGGTATCCGCAAGTGACCCGGCTGGAGTCCCAGCGTTTCGCCGATCAACTGAAGCGTGTGCAGCCGAAGAATTGGCTGCATGCGTCATTGACCGTGAGCAAACCTCCCGTCGACGGCTTTGGGCTTTTCGGGAGTGGCATGTTTATCGTGAATCCGCCGTATACGCTCGCAGCTGAGTTGAAAGAAACGCTGCCCTATCTCGTCGACGCACTCGGTCAGGACAGCAAGGCAGCGTTCAAACTCGAACATCGTGGCAACTGAAAGTGCCGGTACCGTTCGCCGTTAATCAAGTGACGTGGTAACCGAACCGCTTACGGTGTGTGGGTTCGACGATCGGGTTGGCACGGTCGCCACAGGGTTCGGTGTTGCGACCGTTTTCGGCGTTGCGACGGATATCGGTGTGATTATCGGGGGCTGCTGCCCGGGAGACTTCGGCGCCTGCGGCACGGCAGGCTGCGTCAGACCTGGGGCCTGGGTTTGAGCACCGGTTGGCACGCCGTAAGACGCGCCGGAATGCAACGACGCGGAATGCGGCCGATGCCGGTAATTGGACGGTGCCTGTGAAGCCGTAGAGGAGCCGTATCCCTGCGCGCCATGATGGCCGCCGCCCTGCTGAAGATCGATATAAGGCGAAACGACGATCGTCTGCTGATCTTGCTGCGGCAATTCGAGCAACGTGGCCATGGGGCTCGCGGGCACCATGCCCGAGCCATTCAACGGACCCGTCTGCAGAACGGTGCCCCCTGCGCCGCTGTGAATCCCGGTCTGCGTACTCAAGATGAGCGGCTGACCACCCGCCTGGGCGAATGCGTCCAGGGTGGTCAAACCCGAGACCAAGCATAGCGCCGCAATCGCCACACTTTTGACAGGTCGAAGTTTTGGACTCACAGCGCCCCCTTGGCGAATGAATGATCGCCGACACGCATATCGGTCCGATTCATTTCACATCATATAAAAGCGCTTTACCTTACCGCGATGGCAAGCTTTAAGCTAGCTCTCCCGAAAGTCGACATTCAAGGAGATTCGATGACATTCCCGAAAGCCTTCCTCGCTGGCGCAGCCGCGTTTGCAATCTCAATCGTTGTCTCGATGCCCGCTGCGTTTGCACAGACGCCGGCATCCTCTGCATCGATGGCCGGCATGGATATGTCAGCCGCAAGCGGCAACCAGGGCGATTCTGCATCGACGAAGGAATTCCAGGCAGCCGATCATTCGATGATGTCCGGCATGTCCGGTGTCGAGTACACCGGTAACGCCGATCACGATTTTGTCGCGCACATGATCCCGCACCACGAGGGCGCCGTTGCGATGGCAAAGGTCGAGCTGAAGTACGGCGAAGACGCCAAGTTGCGGGCCTTGGCCAAAGAGATCATCGCTTCGCAGGACAAGGAGATCGCATTCATGAAGCAATGGATCGCAACGCATCCCCAGAAAAAGTGAGCACCTTGGCCTGATTGGCGAGAGTAGCCCAAAAACGACAAAGCCCCGCATGCGGGGCTTGTTCGATTTTTCGGCCGGGTGTTCTCGGCGGAAATTACAGCGAGTAGCCTTCGGTTTCCAACGAGCGAATACGCTTTTCGAGTTGGACGATATCCGACGATTGGGCCAGATATTCTTCACGACGATTACGTTCGGCGGTTTCAAACCAGATGCTGACTTTTTCGAGCAGGAATGCAAACATGATTTTTTCTCCAAGGATTTCAAATGAATCCCCGGCGGTTCGGGTCAGGGATATCCCTCAAAAGGGTTAACCCGAATTATAGAGGAACCGCGCTGGAGGTGTTAGTGAAATGCCTGCATTGGGTGCATTCTTTTTTGGAATGGTGCATGCACCGCCTCGGAACAAGTAGTTGATTTCGCTGGTTTTCTCGGAAAATTTCAAATCAGAGCATCAAATTGGCACATCTGTGGTGCATGGCTCGGCTGAACGAGCATATCCCAATGCACCAACAGGGTCATTCGGCCAACCCTTCCAGAATGGGGCAATCGGGTCGTCCGTCACCGTGACAATTGACCGCCAAATGAGCGAGCGTGTCCCGCATATCCGTGAGTTCCGCGATCCGCCTGTCCAACTCCGCGACATGTTCGAGCGCGATTGCCTTGACCTCTGCACTGGCGCGCTGCCGGTCCTGCCACAAGGCCAGGAGTTTGCGAATATCGTCGACCAGAAAGCCGAGCCGACGCGCTTGCCGAACAAAGCGGAGCGCATGAACCTCCTGGGTCCCGTACATCCTGTACCCCGATGTGGTGCGGTCGGCCGGTGGTAAAAGGCCAACGCTTTCGTAATACCGAATCATCTTGGCCGTCACGCCGGACGCCCGCGCCGCTTCACCGATGTTCATCGCAGATACTCCCGAATTTTTCCATGGACTCTACACCTTCCAACGATAGGAAGGTATAGCATGGTTCGCTCTTACAAAAACCAGGCAAGGAATTGATATGGCTGAATTCAAGGTAGACGGCATGAGCTGCCAGCATTGCGTCGCCGCGGTCACGCGTTCGATCCATGAAATAGACGCCGCGGCACAAGTTCAAGTGGATCTCGAGCACGGGCGTGTTGTAGTGGTATCGACCGAAGGCATCGATGCGCTCAAGGAAGCAATCGATGAGGCGGGCTACACGGTCATATCGGCGAACGCCGCATGACACGGGGGGCGCAATTCAAGGTTGCATTGATCGGCGCATCCGGGTTGCTTGGACGCGCCGTCGCGAATGAACTGGCCGTGATAACCCGGTGGCAGGTGGTACGTACAGCATTCCGTCATGGCGACGCGAGCACCATCACGCTCGATATCCGCGATGAAGGTGCCGTCCGCCAGTTCATCGCTGACCAGGCGCCTGACGCTGTCGTTGTGGCCGCGGCCGAACGGCGTCCAGACGTTTGTGAGAATGACCCAGTGCTCGCACGAGCGTTGAACGTCAACGCATTAGGCTTTATCGCGAGTGCCGCACAGGAAATCGGTTCGTGGATTCTCTCCATCTCGACCGACTATGTCTTCGATGGCACACGACCGCCCTATCAGCCGGGCGATGTGCCAAATCCCCTTAATGCCTATGGTCGTAGCAAGCTTGACGGAGAGCGGGCGCTGCTGGGATCCGGTGCGCGGTCCTGCGTGCTGCGTTTACCGCTCCTGTATGGTCCGGTGATCGACTGGGGTGAGTCGGCGGTAACAAGCTTGATGCCGGCAATCGTGGAATCTGCTTGCGGAGTCACACCCGCGGTGATGGACGCTTGGGCAACGCGCTACCCCACCTTCACACCCGACGTGGCGGTTGTGATCCGGCAACTGCTGGAGCGGCATGAAATCGGTGACTCAGTTACCGGCGTGATGCACTGGTCCGGCGATGAGCCGATGACAAAGTTCGACATTGCGCAGAGGATCGCGCAAGTGCTGAATATTGATGCCCGCATCACGGCACAACGAACGCCGAATGATGCTACGCCGCGCCCACGAAACTGCCATCTCGCATCGGATGCCTTGGAGGTTTTGAAGATCGGACAACGAACACCTTTCGACACCGCGATCCGCACGGTACTGCAAGACTGGCCGCGTCCAACAAACCTGTGAGGCCGTGAAATTCGGGCGTAGCCAACCAGGCTACGCCCGAATTCAACGCATTGGTCACATTGGCATTTCGGTGCTGGGCAAAGATTCGAAGACAACGACAGTTACTTCGACGGTCATACCGGACACCCGAATGGAGCGCGAAGAGCGTCACGAGTCGGCTATTTGAAGCGTGAGCCCGAAACGCAAAAACCCCACCTTTTTGGGGTGGGGTTTTTGCGAAGCTGCGGTGAGTTGCAGCGAATGAGGAGCCTGACGATTACCTACTTTCACACGGGTATCCGCACTATCATTGGCGTGGAGTCGTTTCACGGTCCTGTTCGGGATGGGAAGGGGTGGTACCAACTCGCTATGGTCATCAGGCATGAGGGGGTGTTGCGCTGATTTCTGGTCAACGCAACCAATCTGGGGAAGAAGTAGTCGAGAGTGTCTCTCGTTATTACTGGTGTTGCTTTGGGTTGTGTTTAGTACTGGCACAACACTGATCTCAACCTTGGCGGTTCCGGGTTGCTCTTGCGCACCCGAGACACACTGGTTATAGGATCAAGCCTTACGGGCAATTAGTATCAGTTAGCTTAATGCATTACTGCACTTCCACACCTGACCTATCAACGTCCTGGTCTAGAACGACCCTTCAAGGGGCTCGAAGCCCCAGGGATATCTCATCTCAAGGCGAGTTTCCCGCTTAGATGCTTTCAGCGGTTATCTCTTCCGAACATAGCTACCCGGCGATGCCACT
>NZ_JNFG01000014.1 GCF_000729995.1 Caballeronia sordidicola
GTTCTCCTTCGAAAATTTAGACGAAAAAAAACCGGGGCGATTAACGGCCCCGGAGCAACAACGACAAGAGGAGAATGGCACGTGGCGGCAAAGCCAGCCACCTACCGTTAATACAGACCCGGACAGCAGGAGCAAAGTTTCAAATATTTTTCATGTTCGCGACGGGTTTGCTGCGAGTTTGCTATTTCGTCGCGAAGCGAATTGAATCTCCGACCCTGGCTACAGCGTCATTCCCCCTTGTAAATCAAGCGTCTTACTGAACTTGACCTGGCTGGGCGGTCGCACGGAGGTAAATTTCCACGCGACGATTCTGCGCACGGCCGGCTTCAGTGCTGTTGTCAGCAATAGGTTGCGTCTGGCCCATGCCTTGCGCCGACAGACGCTGACCTGCCACGCCATGGCTAGCCAGATACGAAGCCACGCTTTGTGCACGGTTTTGCGACAGTGTCTGGTTGTATGCCGGCTGGCCGGTGCTGTCCGTGTGTCCAACCACTTGCGCGATCAGCTCAGGATGCTGCGTGAGCGTTTGCGTGACTTGGTCGAGCACCGGTGCGAAACCGGGCTTGATGGCATAGCTGTTGGTATCGAAGGAAATCGAGTTCGGAATGTTGACCTTCAGCGAACCATCCGGCTGTTCCGTCACCTGCGTGCCCGTGCCCTGCGTTGCGCCGGTCAGCTTGCCCTTGATGGCCTGCCAGTTGTAGCCGGTGATACCGCCCGCCGCTGCGCCTACGCCCGCGCCGATGGCCGCACCCTTGCCGCCGCCGAAGATTGCGCCAAGCGCCGCGCCCGACGCCGCACCGATGCCGGTGCCGACAGCCGCGTTATTGCCTTGCTGGGTTGCGCAGCCGGCGACAAGCGCGCCCGCAAGGGCGATTACAGTCAAGCGGGTCATCATTTTCGAGTTCATTTGTTCATTCTCCAGGATACCAATTCAGACAAAGCCGGCACCGACAGGCCGAAGGGAGCCCCGTAGGGTCTTCCGGCGCGTCGTAACGGCTGCCACTACAATACGGCCAAGGATTCAAGCGATTATAACGATGCGTCCCCGAATCATGGCAGCGTCGGATAGTGCATCGCCCAGTGCTGCGGCGCAACGTGATGCAACAATTCCTTTCAATTTCATACTTTGCGTGCGGAACATTCGATCCGCCAGAGCAAAAAGCGTTCCCCTGGAGTTTCGATGAGTCTTGATCGCGCCCAGATCGATACCGCGCTTGGCGGTTTGATCGATCCCAATACTAGCCGCACTTTTGCTGACACGAAAAGCATCCGCAGCGTGGCCGTGGACGGGGCAAATGTCACGGTGAGCATCGTGTTGGGTTATCCGGCGAAAAGCCAGTTCGAGGCCATCCGCACACTTGTGGCGAACGCCGTCGCTGGCGTGCCGGGCGTGGCCGGCGTACAGGTCACGGTGGCGTCGCAAGTGATCGCGCACGCCGTCCAGCGCGGCGTGAAGCTGCTGCCGAACGTGAAGAACATCATTGCGGTTGCGTCGGGCAAGGGCGGGGTCGGCAAGAGCACGACCGCCGTGAACCTGGCGCTCGCGCTGGCCGCGGAAGGCGCGTCGGTCGGCATGCTGGACGCGGATATCTACGGCCCGTCGCTGCCCATGATGCTCGGCATCAGCGGCCGTCCGGAATCGCCCGACAACACGTCGATGAACCCCATGATCGGCCACGGCATCCAGGCCAACTCGATCGGTTTCCTGATCGAACAGGACAACCCGATGGTATGGCGCGGTCCCATGGTCACGTCCGCGCTCGAACAATTGCTGCGCCAGACCAACTGGAAAGACCTCGACTACCTGGTGGTAGACATGCCGCCCGGCACCGGCGACATCCAGCTCACGCTCTCGCAGAAAGTGCCTGTGACGGGCGCGGTGATCGTCACCACGCCGCAAGACATCGCGCTGCTCGACGCCAAGAAGGGCTTGAAGATGTTCGAGAAGGTGGGCATCCCGATCCTGGGGATCGTGGAGAACATGAGCACGCATATCTGCTCGAATTGCGGTCACGAAGAGCATATCTTCGGCGCGGGCGGGGGCGAGCGCATGTCGAAGGAATATGGCGTGCCGGTGCTCGGCCACTTGCCGCTCGATATCGCGATCCGCGAGAAAACCGATGCGGGCCAGCCGACGGTGATCTCTGAGCCGGACAGCAAGATTGCCGAGGCCTATCGATCGATCGCGCGCAAGATCGCTATTTCGATTGCCGAACGCCAGCGCGACATGACCTCGATGTTCCCCAGCATCGTAGTGCAAAACACTTAGGCGGCACGAGGACGCGGGCGATTTTCGCGGCGCGTGTCGCGGTATCATGTCGCCTTGATTGGCGCGGCCAGGTGAACACACGGGGTGGTCGCGGGTCGCCATGAGGATCGCATGAAACAAAGATTCGACGGGCCTGAATCGCGCAGCGCGCCTGCCGCGAGACACCCGGTCCCGAGCCTGATACTGAGTTTGAGCACGGCTGTATGCACGACTGTCAGCGTGTTGGCGAGTGTCATGCTGCTCGGTGGCTGCGGCCTTCTGTTCCAGAACCACGAAAAACGTGCCGATGCCACATTGCAGCCGACCGGCGGCAATGGGGCGACCGGCACGGTCACGTTCATCGAACGCGCAGACGGCGTCCAGGTGTCTTACAACCTGTCGGGCATGCCGCCCAATAGCGAGCACGCGCTGCAGATCCATGAACGCGGCGATTGCATCATCCCGGCCTCGTCCGACGGTGGCCCCGTATTCGCGCCCGCGTCCGAACGCAGCGACTCCGGCTCCAAGGTGGAAGGCGACCTGGCCAGCATTCGTGCCGACGCGAATGGCACGGCGACCGGCTTCATCGTCGCGCCGGACGTGTCGCTCGATGGCGTGCGTTCCGTGTTGTCGCGGGCCATCGTGCTTCATCGCGACACCGCGGACGGCTACGCCATGGTTCCGCACGGCGCCGGTCCCGCCCTCGCGTGCGGCGTGATCCGGCAGTGATCTTCATCTTTCAATGAAATCAGGCTGTTGCGGCGCGTGACCCGGCCAGTTGGCATAGCCGCGTCGCGCAGCCGGCGCATCAAGTAAAATACCCGCTTCTCGTCTGGTCTGGCTGGCTTCGGCGTGCTTCTGCATTCATCCCGAGTCTCCGGCCACGCCCTGTTTCAAGCCCGGCGGCCTCTCTCAAGCCGCCTCTTTCGTTGGGTAGCGTTCCCTATGAGCATCAAGTCCGACAAGTGGATCCGGCGCATGGCCGCAGAGCACAACATGATCGAGCCGTTCGTGCCAGATCAGGTGCGGGTGTCTGAAGACGGCCGCAAGATCGTGAGCTATGGCACGTCCAGCTACGGTTATGACATTCGTGTGGCAGACGAATTCAAGATCTTCACCAACATCAATTCCACGATTGTCGACCCGAAGAATTTCGACGAGAAATCGTTCGTCGACTTCAAGGGCGACGTCTGCATCATCCCGCCGAACTCCTTCGCGCTTGCCCGGACGGTCGAGTATTTCCGGATTCCGCGCTCGTGCCTGACGGTTTGTCTCGGTAAATCCACGTACGCGCGCTGCGGGATCATTGTGAACGTGACGCCGTTCGAGCCCGAATGGGAAGGATTTGTGACGCTCGAATTCTCGAATACGACACCATTGCCTGCCAAAATCTACGCGAACGAAGGCGTGGCGCAGGTTCTCTTCTTTGAAAGCGATGAGATCTGTGAGACTTCATACGCCGATCGTGGGGGCAAGTATCAAGGGCAAGTCGGCGTAACGCTGCCGAAAACCTGACGGGTCTTATCCATTAGAAACGTCATTGCAACACTTTTTGAAAGACCGCTGGAATCGAGCATGCTTAACTCGGTCAGCGGTCGTTCCATTTGGAGATTCGCCGCATGAAGTTCCGTTTTCCCGTCGTCATCATCGACGAAGATTTTCGCTCCGAGAACATTTCGGGTTCTGGCATCCGCGCCCTTGCCGAAGCGATCGAGGGCGAAGGCGTCGAGGTGCTTGGACTGACGAGTTACGGCGACCTGACGTCGTTCGCGCAGCAATCGAGCCGCGCGTCGTGCTTCATCCTGTCGATCGACGACGACGAGCTGCTGCCGTACGCGGACAACAACGTGGTGCTGGCTGAAGGCGATACACCGGAGCTGGCCTCCGCTATTGTCGCGTTGCGCGCGTTCGTGCAGGCGGTGCGACGACGAAACGCGGATATCCCGATTTTCCTGTACGGCGAAACGCGCACGTCGCGGCACTTGCCCAACGACATCCTGCGCGAGCTGCACGGCTTCATTCACATGTTCGAGGACACGCCGGAGTTCGTCGCGCGTCATATTATTCGCGAGGCGAAGGTTTATCTCGACGCGCTGGCGCCGCCGTTCTTCAAGGAACTCGTGCAGTACGCGGAAGAGGGTTCGTACTCGTGGCATTGCCCGGGGCATTCGGGCGGCGTGGCATTCCTGAAGAACCCGCTCGGGCAGATGTTCCATCAGTTCTTCGGCGAGAACATGTTGCGGGCGGACGTCTGCAATGCCGTGGATGAACTCGGCCAGTTGCTCGACCACACCGGGCCGATCGCCGCGTCCGAGCGCAATGCGGCGCGCATTTTCAGCGCAGACCATTTGTTCTTCGTGACCAATGGCACGTCGACATCGAACAAGATTGTCTGGCACGCGACGGTTGCGCCGGGCGACATCGTGCTGGTCGACCGCAACTGTCACAAGTCGATCCTGCACGCGATCACCATGACGGGCGCAATTCCCGTTTTCCTGACGCCGACGCGTAATCACTTCGGCATCATCGGACCGATCCCGCGCGACGAATTCAAGCCGGAAAACATTCGCAAGAAGATTGAAGCGAATCCGTTCACGCGCGAGGCGCTGGCGAAAAATCCGAACGCAAAGCCGCGCATCCTGACCATCACGCAAAGTACCTATGACGGCGTTATCTATAACGTCGAGATGATCAAGGATCTGCTTGGCGACCTGCTCGACACGCTTCACTTCGACGAAGCCTGGTTGCCGCACGCCGAGTTCCACGAGTTTTATCAGGACATGCATGCGATCGGCGCGGGGCGTCCGCGTACGGGCGCGCTGGTGTTCGCCACGCACTCCACGCACAAGCTGCTCGCGGGGATTTCGCAGGCGTCGCAGATCGTGGTTCAGGACTCCGAGAACAGCACGTTCGACAAGCATCGTTTCAACGAGGCGTATCACATGCACACGTCCACGAGCCCGCAGTACGCGATCATCGCGTCCTGCGACGTGGCCGCGGCCATGATGGAGCCGCCGGGCGGCACGGCGCTGGTGGAGGAGTCGATTGCGGAGGCGCTCGATTTCCGCCGTGCCATGCGCAAGGTCGACGACGAATACGGCGACGAATGGTTCTTCAAGGTGTGGGGACCGGAAGCGCTCGCGGAAGAAGGCATTGGCGATCGTGAGGAATGGGTGTTGAAGCCGAACGACCGCTGGCACGGTTTCGGGGCGCTTGCCGAAGGCTTCAACATGCTTGATCCGATCAAGGCGACCATCATCACGCCCGGACTCGACGTGGACGGCGAGTTTGGCGAGACCGGGATTCCGGCCGCCATCGTGACGAAATATCTGGCGGAGCACGGGATTATCGTGGAGAAGACCGGGCTGTATTCGTTCTTCATCATGTTCACCATCGGCATTACGAAAGGCCGCTGGAATTCGATGGTCACCGAGTTGCAGCAGTTCAAGGATGACTACGACAACAACCAGCCTTTGTGGCGTGTGTTGCCGGACTTCATTGCGCTGCATCCGTCGTATGAGCGCATGGGATTGAAGGATCTTTGCGAGCAGATCCATAGCGTTTATCGGGCCAACAATATCGCCCGACTGACCACCGAGATGTATCTCTCCAGCATGGAACCGGCCATGAAGCCGTCAGACGCGTATGCAAAGCTGGTGCATCGGGAGATCGATCGTGTACCTATCGATGAACTCGAAGGGCGCGTGACCAGCATCCTGTTGACGCCGTATCCGCCGGGTATTCCGTTGCTGATTCCGGGCGAGCGGTTCAACAAGACGATCGTCGATTATTTGCGTTTTGCACGTGAGTTCAACGAACGCTTCCCGGGCTTCCATACGGATATCCACGGGCTGGTCGGGGAGATGATCAACGGACGTATCGAATATTTCGTCGATTGCGTGCAGCTTGAGCGTTGATTTGACGGCGTGAGAACGTAGGAATGACAAAGGCCCGCATTTGCGGGCCTTTGTCATTGGTGGTCGGTGCGCTCTGGCTCCTCAGCCTCTCAGGTAACGATAAACAGCCGTTCTTCCACGCCCGGTTCCGGCAAGGCCTTCGGTGGTCGGGTGAAGGCGGGATCGGCGGCCATATCGTGAAGCGCGGTTTCCAGCGAGTCGCATAGCGCGGTCAACGCCAAGTCGTTTTCTTCCAGGCCGAACGGATCTTCGATCTGCGCCGCAATCGCCTCCAGCGACATAAACGCGTACGCGACCAGCAGCGCGAACAAGGGTGTGAGCAAACCAGCACCATCGACAAGCCCGAATGGCAGCATCACGCAGAACAGATAAACGGTCCGGTGGATCATCACTGAATACGAGAACGGCAGCGGCGTCGAAGCCAGCCGCTCGCAGCCGCCAATCACCGCGGACAACTCGTTCAAATTCTGCTCGAAGGCAAGCACGCCGTAGCCGTCGAGCGCGCCTTCGCGAGCGCGTGCGCCCGACCATTCGCCGAGCCATCGCAGGATCAGGGACGAGCGGTATTGCACTTGAACGACGCGTTGATAAAGCGTGGTCGGAAGGCGCGTGGCGAGATCGGGGAGGGGGTCGGTGCGGCGCATTTCGTGACGCAGCGCGTGACCCAGTGCGCCGATTCCCGCGATGAACTCGCGCGTCTCTTCGCTTTTTACGCCGCGCGGCAACGTCAGCGCCTGCCGCGCGATCGAGCGGCCGTGGATCAGCAGCGAACCCCACAGCTTGCGGCCTTCCCACCAGCGCTCATAACTCGCGCTATTGCGAAAGCCGAGGAACACGGCGAGCGCGATGCCAACCAGCGCGAACGGCGGCGTGCCGAGTCCGACCGGGTAATTTCGCACGTTGTCGTGCATTACGATGGCCGCGATCGACAACACGAAGATCAATGCGAGGCGTGGCAGCAAATGCGGCAGTACCGACCCGCGCCAGACGAACAGCATGCGGAACCAGTTGAGCTTGGGGCGGATGATCATGGGCGTACCGGAAACAACATGGTTGAATGCATGCCACCGCGCAATCACCGGGCGTGACTGTAGCCAGATCGGCTACGATCGTAGCCAAATTAGCTACGATCGCTACTGGTCTCGAGCTGTGCGCAGCCAGCCGCCTACTTACCCCAACGCCGCCCGAGCCGCCTTCGCCGCCGCCCGAACCTGCTCAGGCGCGGTTCCACCGGCGTGATTCCGGCTGGCGACCGAGCCTTCCAGCGTGAGGTATTCGAACACATCGTCGCCAATCAACCGTGCCACGTTCGGCAATTCCGCGCGCATTTCATCGAGCGTCAGATCGGCCAGATCGCAGCCGCGGTCCACACAGATCCGCACGGCTAACGCTACCGCTTCATGCGCATCGCGGAACGGCAGGCCGCGTTTCACCAGATAGTCCGCGAGATCTGTCGCCGTCGAAAAACCTTGCAACGCCGCTGCGCGCATGGCTTCCGGTTTCACCGTGATGCCCGCTGCCATTTCGGCGAAGATGCGCAGGGTATCGGAGACGGTATCGACGGTATCGAACAGCGGTTCCTTGTCTTCCTGATTGTCCTTGTTGTACGCAAGCGGCTGGCCCTTCATCAGCGTCAGCAGAGCAATCAGATGTCCGTTCACGCGACCCGTCTTGCCACGCGCCAGTTCGGGCACGTCCGGATTCTTCTTCTGCGGCATGATCGACGAGCCGGTGCAGAAACGGTCAGCCAGGTCGATAAACCCAACTCGCGGGCTCATCCACAGCACGAGTTCTTCGGAGAAGCGCGACACGTGCGTCATGATCAACGCGGCAGCCGCGGTGAATTCGATGGCGAAATCGCGATCCGACACCGCGTCGAGCGAGTTCGCGCAGATGCCATCGAAGCCGAGCGTCTTGGCAACAGCGTGCCGATCAATCGGATAACTTGTTCCAGCCAGCGCCGCCGCGCCGAGCGGCAGCCGGTTCACGCGCTTGCGGCAATCGAGGAGGCGTTCGCTGTCGCGGCTGAACATTTCGACGTAAGCCAGCAGGTGATGGCCGAACGTCACCGGCTGCGCGACTTGCAGATGCGTAAAGCCGGGCATGATCGTTTCGGCGTTTTGCTCGGCAATATCGATCAGCGCACGACGCAATTCGATCAGCAATTCACCAATCCGGTCGATCTCACCGCGCAGCCACAGGCGGATATCGGTTGCTACCTGGTCGTTGCGCGAGCGTCCGGTGTGCAGGCGTTTGCCGGCATCGCCAATAAGCGCCGTCAGCCGCGCTTCAATGTTCAGATGCACGTCTTCCAGGTCCAGTTTCCACTCGAACTCACCGCGTTCGATTTCGCCGCGGATCTGCGTCATGCCTTGCTGGATGGCCTGGAAATCCGCATCGGCGATGATCTTTTGCGCGGCCAGCATGGCGGCATGGGCCAGCGATCCCTCGATATCGACGAGCGCGAGGCGCTTGTCGAAGAACACCGATGACGTATAGCGCTTGACCAGATCGGACATTGGTTCGTTGAAGCGAGCCGACCAGGCTTCGCCTTTTTTGTGCAGTTGGGACGTCATAGTGATGTTCGTAAGAGGGCGGAAAGTCGTGTGGCAGGCGGCCGGGCGTAGCGCAATCCGGATAGAAACCCGCGGAATTGGCGATTTTACAGGCAATGGGAACGTGTAACCATCGAACGGGGGAAAGCGGGCGTTCGCCACGCGCATGCAAGGCACAAAAAGAAAAGGGGCGCCTCGCGACGCCCCTTGATCAAACGACAACCGTCAAGCCGCTGGAATCACCTTACCCGTATAGACGACCGGGCCGGTCGGCCCATTCGGATTCGGCGATCCGCCGACAGGCTCCACGGACACAGCCAGTATTGGATACGCATTCACATAAGCCGCCTTGAATCGCGCGGTCCCCCCGACTGGGAGCACGCCGAGCGAAACCGGGTGCCCTTCCTTGGGCAGGCCCCAGAGCTGCATGGACTTGTCGGATGGATCCGACGAGCCGCTCAAACGCCGCACGGTGACTTCGGAAGTCCGATCGTCCCACGTCACCAGCATCCTCGCGTTCGACTTGTCATCGGCAAGCGTAGCCACATAACCAATCCGCGGTTCCTCAGCGACTTGCGGCGCGGGCACGGGGGCAGGAACGGGCGCGACGGTAGACAGCTCGCGAATGGACACGACGAGCGCAATCGCCGCGATGGCCGTGGCGGCGATCGACCAGCTGCGCCAGAACGAGAGGTTTTCGAACCAGTTCGGCTTTGGTCGAGTAACCGGGGCAGCAGACGGAACCGGCCGGGCGGCCACCGCATCGCGCCGGGCGTTCACCAGATTCAGGCGCCGCTCGATAGCCGGCCAGATCTCCGGCGGCGGCGCGACTGCGGCCCCGAGCTCGGTCATGGCCTCCAGCCGCAAACGCCAGGTTTCGACGGCCAGGCGAATCGCCGGATCGTGCTGCGAAATAGCTTCAAACCGTCTTCGCGACCCCCCGCGCAACACGCCGAGCGTGTACTCGGCAGCAAGCTGATCGACCAGGCCTGCGTATCGATGCAGATCCATCACAGACCTCCCAGGCACGTTTTAAGTTTTTCGAGGCCGCGCCGAATCCACGACTTCACTGTGCCAAGCGGTACTTTCAAGACATCGGCCACTTCGCTGTGGCTCTGGTCGCGCAGATAGGCAAGCGCCACGGCCTGTCGCTGATTCGCTTCGAGCCGCGCCATGCAGATGGCGAGTTGCCGCGCTTCCTGGCTCATCAACATCTGCTCGGAGGGATCTGCCTCGTTTGCCGGCAAGGTATCGTCCAACGCATCGCTCCATTCTGTTTCGGCGCTTGCCCCGTTGGCCTTTTGCCGCCGCAAATAATCGAGAGCCCGGTTGCGGACAATCGCCGCCATCCAGGTCATCGGCGCGGACAGGCCGGCTTTGTAGTCGCCCGCGTATCGCCAGATATTGACGAACGCGTCCTGCAAAACTTCTTCGGCCCACTCACGCTTCACCAATATACGAAGCGCGAGGCCAAACAGTTTCGAGGAAGTTAAATCGTAGAGCGCGCGCAACGCGGCGGCATCTTCGCTGGCGACACGATCGAGTAGTTGCACGAGGGTGTCGGGAGTCGGGTCGTGGGGGAGTGTCGTTGTCATGGGACCGGTCGGGTGGGCGACGCGATTGATCTTACCGAAATAGTCGATACGAACCGCGCAGGTTTTTTTGCATCCGGATGCATCCGTTTTGCTTGCGCCTACGTAACAACGGATACGAGCCTCGTAGCGCGCGAAATAATCAGGCGCAGCACGCGAAGTTCACCATGTGTCCCCGTTCTCCTCCGGCCCTGCCGGGGAGAAGCGGCTTTGCCCGGCCGGCCAGGTCGGGCATTTTTTTGGGCTATCGATTCAGAAGCGTGCCGATAGTCGAGGTTCGTGTGCCTTACGCGTATGCGTCCGCGTTCGCCGGTGGTCATCGTTTTGAGCGGCCCGCGGTACCTGACTAGCGTCACCGTCCTCGAGGGAGCACGTGGACAGGCGTCGTCCAGCTACTCTCGGGTGCGTTCCGTCACGTCAGAGCCCACCAGCATCACTAACTTCAAATCCTCCCGATGCGCCGGCTTGAACGTAATCTGGTCGAACACCAGGCGTCCGCGGGTTGGATGATTGAATTCCCGCGTACCGCCTTCCCGTTCGCCGACGTCCTGCGACGCCCAAAAACGCGCGAACGCATCGCTGGCGGCACTGAGCGAATCGATCAGCGCTCGCGTGGGAGCATCGTTCAGATGGCGGATCGAATCCGCCCGGAACTCCGCTACCAGCCTTCGCGCGCGCGTCTCCCAATCGACGATCAAGCTCTGCGCCCCCGGCGCTGTAAATGTGAAGCTAAGCAGATTACGGTCCTGAACGCCGTCCAGCCAGCCGACGAATAATTCCGCTGCGCGCGCGTTCCAGCGCAACGCGTTCCACTGCCGGTCGAGGACGTAGGCGGGTGCGTCGATCAGTTCCACCGATTTCAGCAGCGCAGCCGGCGCGTCCTGTGCCGCCGGATCGGGTTCGGCGGGGTCTCGCTGGGCGGCTAGTTCGAAGAGATAAGCGCGTTCGGCCCGTGATAACTGCAACGCCACGGCGATGCGCGCAAGCGCGTCGGCGGACGCGGACACTGGCCGTCCCTGTTCGATCCACGTGTACCAGGTCGGGCTGACGCCGCACAATTGGGCGACTTCTTCTCGCCGCAACCCGGGCGTGCGGCGGCGCGGGCCGGGCGGCAAGCCGACGGCCATGGGCGACAGCCGCTCCCGATGTGCGCGAATGAAGTCGCCAAGCGCGCGGGCTGGCGTGGCGTCGAGTGGCGGGGCAGCGTCGGTTTTGCTGGCGGTGGCGGTGGGTGACAAGGGCATGGGGCTTAATACGTACGATGAAAAATCTGACGGCGGTTCAGGTAGTGTGGATACCAGAATAACCGCGCAACTTGTACCGGTACAAGAGGGGGCCCATTGTAGCGGTGCGGCAGGTAGGAAAATACTGACGAAAACGAGTAGCGATGAAGAGGCGCGGTGAGCAAGCTGCCGGCACGCCCGGTTCTCCGCGGTCATGATCGTCGCTCTGATTCGACGAGGCTTTGCCGCGGAAGTACACCGCACATCAAATGCGCCAACGCCCCGACGCCCCGACGCTTGACCCTCGGACAGGCAATGAAAAAAGCCGGCTGTGACGTACACAAGCCGGCTTTATCGATGAAACGATCATGTTGCTATTGCTGGATCACCCCGTATTACGCAACCCCGCCGCAATCCCATTAATCGTCAAATGAATCCCCCGTCCGAGCCGCACGTTGTCATCCCCTGCACGATGGCGTTTCAGCAACTCCACCTGCAAGTGATTCAGCGGATCCAGATACGGGAAGCGGTTTTTAATCGACCGTGCGAGCAGCGGATTATTTGCAAGCCGCTCATTGTTCCCGGTGATCTCCGACAACACGCTCGACGTTCGCTCCCATTCCGCCACGATCCGGCCGAACACGTGCTTGCGGAGTTTTTTATCGGTGACAAGCTGCGCGTAACGTGATGCCACCGCAATGTCCGTCTTCGCCAGCACCATGTCCATGTTCGACAGCAAATTGGCGAAGAACGGCCAGGTCTTGTGCATTTTCTTGAGCGTGCCGAGACGGCGGGTGCGTTCGGCGGCGTCGGGAGCGCTATCGAGGTAACCGGTCACCGCGCTGCCGAAGCCATACCAGCCGGTGAGAAGCAGGCGGCATTGGCCCCACGAGAAGCCCCACGGAATCGCCCGCAGATCTTCAATCTTGCGTTGCTTCGGGTCCTGCAGTTTCCGCGATGCCGGCCGGCTGCCGATGTTCAGCTCTGCAATCTCCGAGATCGGCGTTGACTCGAAGAAATACTCCTTGAAGCCGGGCGTTTCATAAACCAGCGCGCGATACGCGGCCATGGCCGAATCCGACAGCGTCTGCATGGTGGCTTCGAACAGCGGCAACTGCGCCGGGGTGTTTTCGTGCGGCAGAAGCGACGCTTCGAGCGTCGCGGCCACCACGAGTTCAAGATTGCGGCGCCCGATCTCCGCATTGCCGAACTTGCTCGCGATCACTTCGCCTTGCTCGGTCGTGCGGATCTGGCCGTCGACGGTACCCGGCGGTTGCGACAAGATTGCCTGATACGTCGGGCCGCCTCCGCGTCCGACCGTACCCCCACGGCCATGAAAGAGCCGTAGCGTGGTCTTGTGCTGCTTGAACAAGGCGACCAGCGCCAGTTCCGCCCGATACAGCTCCCAGTTCGATGTGAGAAAGCCGCCGTCCTTGTTGCTATCGGAGTAGCCGAGCATCACTTCCTGCTCGCCGCCTTGCAGTTCGACCAGCTTGCTCACGCCCGGCAGCGCGAAAAAATCGCCCATGATGTGCGGTGCATTGCGCAAGTCGGCGATGGTTTCGAACAGCGGAATCACCATCAGGCCATCGTGCGCGGGATCTTTGGCGTGTCCCAGCCGTCCCTGCAGCAAGCCCGTTTCCTTCTGCAGCAACATCACTTCGAGCAAATCGCTGACGGTTTCCGTGTGCGAAATGATGTAGTTGCGCACCGCGCGCGTACCGAATTTCTCACGCGTCACGCGCGCCGTTTCCAGCACGCCGAGTTCGCTCTTGGCGAGATCGGAGTAATCGAAATAAGGCAGACGCAGCGGTCGCGGTTGCGCCAGTTCGCTCAGCAGCAACGCGATCTTGTCGGCTTCGGGCAGCGCGGCGTATTCGTCCTGAACGCCTGCACGTGCAAGCAGTTCCGCGATCACCGCTTCGTGGATATCCGAGCTCTGACGCAAATCGATGCTCGCCAGATGGAAGCCGAACACCTCGGCCGCGCGCGCCAGCGGCGACAAGCGCGGCGCGGACAAGTACTCGCCGTGATGCGCCGCGAGCGATTCGATCAGCACGTTGAGGTCTGCGCCGAATTCCGCCGCCGACGCATACGGTTTCGCCGGATGACGACTGCGCGCCGGGACCACGCCATTTCCAAGGCGCTGGTCGGCGCTTGCCACCAGCCGTGCATACACGCCGATCAATGCACGCCGATACGGCTCATCAATACGATGCGGCGATGAATCTGGCGATGCATCGGCAAGTGTCTTCAGTGCATCGCTCGCGCCGGCCAGCAAATGCGACACCGACAATTCCGCGCCCAGCTTGTGAACCTGCTCGAGATAATGTTCGAAGATCACCGTGGCCTGGCGCGTGATGGCGTGCACTAGCGTAGGTGCGGTGACGTTCGGATTGCCGTCGCGGTCCCCGCCAATCCAACTACCCATTTGCAGGAACGGCGGCAGGCGCGCGGGCAGGCCGTGCTCGGCCAGCGCGCCTTCGATATCGGCGTAAAGCGCAGGGATCTCTTCGAGAAACGTCGCGTGGTAATACGAAAGCGCGTTTTCAATTTCATCGGCGACGGTCAGGCGGGCGTCGCGCAGCATCCGCGTTTGCCAAAGCGACGTGACACGGGAGCGCAGCATGGCTTCGTTGTGCGCCCGTTCGCGCGCGGTCAGTTCCTGATCGCGCTCGGCCAGCAGCCGCGCGACTTCGTGCTGCGCATCCAGGATGCTCTTGCGCGAGACTTCGGTCGGGTGGGCGGTCAGCACGGGAACGATGAGCGCGTTATCGAAGAATTTTTGCAGCGTCGCTTTCGCCGACTTCGCATTCTTCGCATTCGGGCTCGCCTTCAGGCGTTCGATGGCATAGGCCATCGTGCCGGGCTGCGGCGCGGAACCGGCGAGCGCGTGAATCCGGCGGCGCCGGTTGTGATGCCGGTCCTCGGCAATATTCGCAAGATGCGAGAAGTAGCTGAACGCGCGCACAACGCTCACCGTCTGCTCGGGCGAGAGCGATTTCAAGCGTTTTTCAAGCGTCTGCGACGCCTCGTTGTCTTCCTCGCGACGAAACTTCACAGCCGTCTGACGAATCGTTTCCACGACATCGAACACCTCGTCGCCTTCCTGCTCGCGCACCACGTCGCCGAGCAGGCGGCCGAGATAGCGGATGTCTTCGAAGAGCGGATGGTCCTTGATGTCGCGCGTGCGCGAGGGCGCTTTGTCGGCTTTGCCAACGGGTGCGGCGGCAGCGCGGCCGTTCGTCACGCGTTTGCTGGTCTTGGCCGCAGCCGTTTTTTTCACGGAGGTGGCGGTTTGGGACACCTTGGCGACCGTGGCCGCGCGGCTACGTACGGCGGGAGCCGTACCGGGGGCCGTAGCGGGGGCGGCGGAAGAAGCATCCTTCGATACAGCGTTGCGGCGGGGGCGGGCGTTGCGCGCCGATCCGGGAGACGTCACGTTGAATTCCTCTTGAAAACCAGAGACAGGATACCGAGGCGGCCGGGCGCCGAAAGTACAAAAAGGGCGCGAGACCGCCGGCCGGTGCGACGTTCGACTGCTTTGCCATGCCTGACTACACCGTAGCGGATGGAACCCGAGATGGCGAAGGCGCCCTGCCGCGGTCACGCGATAAAATGCGTGCCCCGGCGATGCCGCGCGCTGCGGCACACCCTTGCTGTCTCCGTCCTGCCGCCTTGCTCGAAGCCCGTGCCGTGGCGCTCGGGCGCGGGGAACGACTGTAATTGGGCAATGGCGTGCGTGCTACCATTGTTTGTTATCCATCCCGTCATCCGATTGACTTTGCAATGAACTTCGAGACGCCTTCCACGCCACCGCCCGACACTCTGGTCATTGCCTCGCGGGAAAGCCGTCTAGCCATGTGGCAGGCTGAGCACGTGCGGTTTGCGCTGCACAAATTATATCCATCTTGCGACGTCAAAATCCTCGGAATGACGACACGCGGCGATCAGATTCTCGACCGGACCTTATCGAAGGTCGGCGGCAAGGGCCTGTTCGTCAAGGAACTGGAAGCCGCGCTGGCCGACGGCCGCGCCGACCTGGCCGTGCATTCGCTCAAAGACGTGCCCATGGAACTGCCCGAGGGTTTCACGCTGAGCACGATCCTCGAACGCGAAGATCCTCGCGATGCCTTCGTCTCGCCGCACTATGCATCGCTCGAGGAACTGCCTGAAGGAAGCATTGTGGGGACGTCCAGCTTGCGTCGCGAAGCCATGCTGCGCATGCAGTTCCCTCATCTCGATGTCCGTCCGTTGCGCGGTAACCTCGATACCCGGCTCGGCAAACTTGATCGCGGTGATTATGCGGCAATCATCCTGGCCGCCGCCGGGTTGAAACGCCTTGGCCTCGAGTCACGGATTCGGGCCAGTTTGCCGGTCGAAATCAGCCTGCCGGCTGCAGGGCAGGGCGCGCTGGGTATCGAGATTTGCTCCGGTCGCGACAATCTTGCCGCGTGGCTCGCGCCCTTGCACCATGAAGCGACAGCCTCCGCTGTCGAAGCTGAACGGATGGTGTCGCGCTCGCTCGGCGGCAGTTGCGAAGTGCCGCTCGCCGCCTATGCGGACTGGCGAGATGGCGTGCTGCATCTGCGCGGGTGTGTATCGACCGTCGACGGCACGCGGGTCTTGCGCGCCGAAGGCTCCGCCCAGGCCGCTGACGTACAGGCTGCGCTGGACCTCGGCAGCCGCGTGTCCGCCGAACTCGAAGCGCAGGGAGCAATGGATATCGTCCGTGAGTTGAGCACCGCGAGCGGCGCGCGTATTCCTCCTGCTGCAACGCCCGCCGACTGATGGCGAGCCCTCAAGGATCTGCCCCGTCATCGGCACAAGGGCCAACGCAGCGACCGGCTGTTGTCGTCACGCGTCCTTTGGGTCAGTCGACCGTGCTGCTCGGGCTTCTGGAGCAAGCCGGTTTCGAGTCAATCGAATTTCCGCTCATCGATATCGGTCCGGTGGCCGATGCCGCGCCGCTGCATGCCGCGCTCGGCGAGCTGTACGCGCCTGCGCCGCTTGGCTTTGCGCTGGTGCTGTTCGTGTCGCCGAATGCGATCGATCACGCGTTTGCCGCGCTCAGTTCAGCGTGGCCTTTGCAGATACCGATTGGCGTAGTAGGCCCCGGTAGCGTGGCTGCGCTCGCCCGGCAAGGCGTGGCGGCACCGGCCTATACGATCATCAGTCCGGCGGCCGGCGCAACGGTGACCGAAACACCCACGGACCCTCGTTACGATTCCGAGGCGTTGCATGCGGCTATCGAAGCGCATTTCGGCCACGATGGTCTCAAGGACAAACGTGTACTGATCGTGCGCGGCGACGGTGGCCGCGAGTGGCTGGCGGACGCGCTCAGCGAAGCGGGTGCGAAAGTGGAGAAGGTCGCGGCGTACCGGCGGATCGTGCCGGAACCGTCCATGCGCGACTGGGAACGCATCCATGCACTTCTCGCAGGCGTTCCGCACGCGTGGCTGCTGACCAGCTCGGAAGGTGTGCGCAATCTTGAAGAGCTTGCCCGCGAACATCTCACCGTCGATGAAACCCTCACGCTCAAGCACGCGCCGCTCGTCACGCCGCATCCGCGTATTGCCGAGGCCGCGCGGCAAGCGGGTTTTGATAGGATTACGGTGTCCGGCGCAGGCGATGAGCGTATCGTGCAGGCGCTTGGCGGCATCTTCGCGAAACAACAAGAACTTGAACGAGAATCCGAGGCGCAGGTTGCAAAAGCGCAGGAACATGGATACAAGGCCTCGACGGCAGCGCCGTTCAGCCAATCCAGTCAAACCAACCAGGAGTCCGCGCCGACGGATTCCAGGCCGGCTTCAACGCCGGCTCACCAACCGGCTCAATCACGCATGACTGATTCGATCGATTCGAGTAAGAACCCCTCGCAGTCCACCACGTCAACGCCTCCGTTGCCGCCGAACACGCCGTTTACTCCTTACGAGTCTCAGCCGCCGAAACAGCGTGGTGGTGGCGGCGCGGGCACGGCGCTGCTGTGGCTGGTGCTGCTGATTGTCGTGGTGGTCGCGGGCGTGGGTGGTTTCATGCTCAACCGCAAGTTCGATCAGCGCGACACGCAATTCGCGCAACGTCTGCAAGCGAACGACACGCAAACGGCCGCATTGCGCGCACAGGCCGATGAGGCCGCGAGTTCCGTGTCAGCCATCAACACGCAGATCATCCAGTTCCAGGGCAAACTCACCGACGCGCAGGCGCAAAGCCAGGCGCTGCAACAGCAATACCAGGATCTGGCGAGCAATCGCGATGACTGGACGCTCGCTGAAGTCGAGCAGATCCTCTCCAGCGCGAGCCAGCAGTTGCAGCTCACCGGTAATGTCCAGCTCGCGCTGTTTGCGCTGCAAAGCGCGGACACGCGCCTTGCAGCCACCACCGGCCCGCAGATCGTGACGATCCGCAAGGCCATCGCGCTGGACATGGACAAGCTGCACGCAACGCCGTCCACCGATCTCACCGGACTGGCCATCAAGCTCGATACAGCAATCGATCAGATCGATTCCCTGCCGCTGGCGGGCGAAGCGCCGATCACACCGGCCACGGCCCACGCCGATACCCCGCGCGACACGGCCGCTATCGCAGCAAAGACTGGCCAGCCGGTTTGGAAAGTGTGGCTGGAGCAGGTTGCGAGTGGTATTGGACAACAGTTGTCGAGCCTGGTGACGGTACGTCGCATCGATAACGCCGACGCCATGCTTGCATCGCCAGACGAAGGTTATTTCGTGCGCGAAAACGTAAAGCTGCGGTTGTTGTCGGCGCGCTTGTCGCTGTTGTCGCGCAGTGAACCCGCGCTCAAGTCGGATCTTCACGCCGCCGACACCGCGCTCGGCCGGTATTTCGACCAGTCCTCGGGCAAGGTCAAGGCAGTTCGTGCGCTCGTGCAGCAAGTCGATCAGGCGTCGCTCGCGGTCACCGTGCCCGATCTGAACGCGAGTCTCGCGGCCGTCCACCAGTTCAAGCGAGGCGGATGATGACGATGCGCGGACTCATCTGGTTTGTGCTGCTGTTCGCGGCAGCTGCGGGCCTGGCGCTCGTTGGCGTCTTCGACGGCGGGCAAGTGCTGCTGGTCATGCCGCCGTATCGGGTGGATATATCGCTGAATCTGTTCGTGGTGGCGCTGGTCGTGTCGTTCATCGTGATCTACGCCGTGCTTCGCGCCGTTCGCAGCGTGCTGAAAATGCCGCAACGGGTGTCGGCGTACCGGACCCGCTCGCGGCTCGCGAAGGCCAATGCGGCGTTACGCGATGCCATCGGCCATTTGTATGCGGGACGTTTTTCGAAGGCGGAGAAATCGGCGCGCGATTCCCTTATCGCCGATGAAAATGCGGGTGCGGCCGGGCTGATCGGCGCCAAGGCGGCGCACGAGATGAACGAATACGCGCGTCGCGACGAATGGCTCGCCAAGGTGCAGGACAGCGACTGGCAGGACGCTCGGTTGATGGCCACCGCCGACATGCGCGCCGATGGCCGCGATGCGGACGGCGCGCTGGTTGCGCTGACCGAAATGCAGGCGCAGGGCGGCCGGCGTCTGCGTGCGCAGCAGATTGCGTTGCGCGCACAGCAGCAGTTGAAGAACTGGGGCGAAGTGCTGAAACTGGTCAAGACGCTGGAGAAACGCGAGGCGCTGCATCCTGCGGTCGCGGTGCGTTTGCGTCAGGTCGCGGCGGAAAATCTGCTGCGTGACCGAAGGCACAATCCGGACGCTTTGCTGGAGTTCTGGCAGTCGTTATCGGCAACTGAACGGCAATCGCCTCGTCTTGCTGACCTTGCCGCCGAATTGCTGATCGCGCTGGATCGAAGGAACGACGCGCGCAAGATTGTTGAAGAAGCGTTGAATCACAACTGGGACGCGCGGCTGTTGCGGCGTTACCCGGATTGCGCGTCACCGGGCGACGCATTGCCGTTGATCCAGCGCGCCGAAGCATGGCAGAAGGAGCGCACCGAAGACGCGGACCTGATGTTCACGCTTGGGCGGCTGTGCCTGCATCAGCAGTTGTGGGGCAAGGCGCAGGCGTTCCTGGAGTCGGCATTGAAGCTCGCCGATAACGAACCGTTGAAGATTCGCACGCATCGGGCGCTGGCTCGTTTGCATGAGCAACTCGGCGATAGCGAAAAAGCGAGCCTGCACTATCGCGAGAGCGCGCTGGCAATGAATGTAGTTTGAGTTTGTCGGGCTTTGAGAAAAACCGCTGGCTTCTTTCGTTTTCGAATTAGAAAGATACCCGCGGTTTTTTATTGCGGCATCTGGCGGCGGCCAACCGCATTCGTTTTACGCGCCGCCGCACCCGGATGCGGCACGCTTGGCGCCACCGGCAATGCGGTCAGCGCGGTATCGTCGGTGGGCGAGAGCAGCATGTTGAGCGAGAGCACATCGCTATCGGTCAGGCTCGCTGTTGATGCTTTCAGCTTCAGCGAATTGATCAGCGTGTCGTAGCGGGCTTTGGCGAGATCGCGCCGTGCCGAAAAGAGCTGATCCTGTGCGTTGAGCACATCTATGTTGATCCGCACGCCCACCTGATACCCCAGCAGATTCGATTCAAGCGACGTCCGTGCCGACTGTTCAGCCGTTTCGAGCGCGCGGACCTGTGCAAGTCCACTCGATACCCCCAGAAACGCCTGTCGCGCCGATAACGCCGCCGAACGCCGCGCCGCGTCCAGATCCGCTGCCGCCTTGTCTTCCAGCGCAAGTGTCTGGCGCACGCGGCTCTGCGTCGCGCCGCCTTCGTACAAGGGAATAGTGAGCTGAACGCCCACGGTCGCGTTGGTGTAATACGCGCCGTAATTGCCCAGTTCGGCTGCCGCTGCCGGAACCTCCGGCGAAAGCGTATTCGCGCCGCTCCCAAAACCGCCGCCGAAATTCCCGCCGAAGTTGCCGGCGCCCGCCGCGCCCAGGCTGTTTTTCCCGTAACTTGCGATCAGATCGAGCGTCGGGTAATGACCGGCCTTCGCCTTCAATGTCTCGCGCTGCGAATTTGCCACGGACAGTTGCTTGAGCACGACCTGATAGTTCGCGTCGCGTGCCATATCGACCCATTGCTGCATGTCGGCGGGAACGGGCGGCGGCAGCGTCACGCCGCGTGCGAGGCCGTCCACCCGCGTCACCGGATGCCCGACGATCTGTTCCAGCGCCGCCAGTTTCACCTCAAGATCGTTCTGCGCCGCAATTTCCTGCGAGATCGCCTGATCGTATTTGGCCTGGGCTTCGTTGGTATCGGTGATGGTCGACTGGCCAACATCGAACGAGCGTTTCGCCGATTCAAGCTGCTCGGCAATCGATGCCTTCTGCGAACGCACGATGGCCACGCTGTCCTGCGCGGAAAGGGCGTCGAAGTACGCTTGGCCAAGCCGCACGATCAGGTCCTGACGGGCGGCTGCGAACTGCGCCTGCGCGGACGTCAGGGCAATCTGTCCTTGTTGATAACCTTGCCAGCTCGCGACGTTAATGAGCGGTTGCGTCAGCGAAACCGTATAACCGTTGCTGTTGCCCGTCGATGCAGGGAAACCGCCGCCGAATTCGGTGCGCTGCTCGCTGGCGGTCGCCGTCGCCGAGAGTTGCGGCAACAGTTTCGCGCGGGCCTGGGGTAATTGCTCGCTGTCGGCGGTGAGGCCGGCGCGGGCGCTCTGCAACTGCGCGTCGGTTTCAAGCGCTTCGTCGTAAAGCTGGTTGAGACTCACGGCCGAAGCCGGCGAGCATGCAAACCCGGCGCCGAGACTGCATAGCGCGAGTGCGAACATCGGGCGCATGGGATTCGTCCGGGACCGGTGAGCGGAGGGCAGAGCGACTAAAACGAGAACGCTAAAGCGAAAGCGGACGGATCAGTACGTGGGAACAGTTGGGTCGACCTGACGCGACCATGCGTCGATACCGCCGAACAGGTTGAACACGTGCGTAAAGCCGCGGGATTCCAGGAACATGCCGACCTGCGCGCTACGGGCGCCGTGGTGGCAGATGCAGACGATCTGCGCTTCGTCGTCCAGTTCTTCGCTGCGGGCCGGGATATCGCGCATCGGGATGACGACAATATTCGGGAGCTTGGCGGTTTGAATTTCCCATGGTTCGCGAACGTCGAGCAGGACAGGGGCGGGACGCGATGTATCGGCGAGCCATTCGGCCAGTTCGGGTGCGGACAGATTTTGCATGGGATTCCGGTGAAAGTGGTTAGCGACGGCGAGCCGGGCGGCCCTCCAGTGCTACCCGCACAGACAAATATGCAGCTTGCAACTTGATGCTTCGGACTCGCCGCAATGAGGCCAAAACTAGCTCCAGGGCGAGTCCGAACGTGAAACCAGGCCGTCGTATCAGAACTTGAAGCGCGACGGCTGCACAGCGTTCTTGAGCGGCGGGATCAGCGTTTCGAAGATATCGGCGACGCGGAATTGCTTTTCGTCCACGCGCGTAATGATCTGCGCCTTCATGACCGGCGCGCCACCGACAAACGCTGCCAGCCGGCCACCGATCTTCAATTGATCGAGGAATTCCTGCGGCAAGACCGGCAGGCCGCCCGAGACGCAGATCAGGTCGTAGGGTTCGCTCTCTTTCCAGCCGAGTGCGCCGTCACCGAGCACGACCTGCGCATTCGACACGCCGTTCGCCGCCAGGTTTTCTGCGGCCAGCTTCGCGAGTTCGGGCTCGATTTCGACGGTGGTGACAGAACGGCCACGGGCCGCGAGCAGCGCCGCCATGTAACCCGAGCCAGCGCCGATCTCCAGCACGACTTCATGTTTTTTCACGGCAAGTTCCTGCAGCACCCGCGCTTCGACTCGCGGAAACAGCATGTGTTGGCCGGCGGGCAGCGGAATTTCGAGATCCGCGAACGCGATGTTGCGATACGCGGCCGGAACGAAATTTTCACGCTTGACGATCGACAGCAGGTTCAGGACGTCCTGGTCCAGCACATCCCAGGGACGGATCTGCTGTTCGATCATGTTGAAACGCGCTTGCTCGATGTTCATGTTCAGTCTGCGGGTCGATCGACCGTTGGGGTGGAGTTGACGTAACGACTTGACGTACTGCAGCGCCGTAAATAAGGCGAAAATCGAAGAGAGATTGTAGCAAATAGCAGGCGGCTTTCGCTGGCACGCGTGGGCGGGGCTGCAGGGCCGGCGTCCCGACCGCGACGGATCAATGGGGCAGCCGGACGTCCAGCTTGAGTGTGGCCAGCCGTGCGATCAATATAAACCCAGTCGATACCAGCACGTTGTACACCCCTTCCAGCCCCAGCCAGTCCAGTCCGAGATATAGCCAGCAACCCGCGAGCGCACACACCGCATAGGGGCGCGAATCGCGCAGGATCAGCGGCACCTCGTTGCACAGCACGTCGCGCATGATGCCGCCGAACACCCCCGTCATCACGCCCATCATGGCTGCCGTGAACGCGGGCATCTGCGCATCGAGTGCAATCGACGTCCCCGAAATGCTGAACAGGCCCAGTCCGATGGCGTCTGCAATCAGCAGCGCGCGCTGATCGAACAGGCGTGTGGTCGTGCGCAGCAGCAACGGCGCAAAAATCGCCATGAGGAAGATGACGATCACATAGTCCTGATGCTGGACCCAGTAGAACGGCCGGCGCGAGAGCAGCACATCGCGCATCGTGCCGCCGCCAAAAGCGGTGGCGAGCGCCACCAGAAAGGCCCCGACAACATCCAGCCGGCGCTTTCTCGCTTCGATCAACCCGGAAATCGCATACGCGAAGATCGCGAACGCCTCCATGATCGAGATGGCCAGCGTGAGCCTGGGATGCACGTTTACAGCCCCTTTCGCTGGTCGCGCCGCTGATCGGAATCCCGGTCTTGCGGATGACTGTGATGCTGCGGCGAGCCGCCGGGCTGAAGCAGCACGAGCACGGCGCCCGCGCCGCCGTCGTGCGGCCGCGCCTGACAGAATGCGATCACTTCCTCTTTCTGCACGAGCCACGCGCGCACTTTGCCCTTGAGCACCGGTTCGCGTCCGATCGACCCAAGTCCCTTGCCGTGGATCACGCGCAGGCAGCGCAGCCCGCGTTTCACCGCTTCACGGATAAATTCCGATAACGCCTCGCGCGCTTCCTCGCGCCGCATGCCGTGCAGGTCGAGTTGCGCCTGCACGATCCACGCGCCACGCCGGAGCTTGCGCACCACTTCCTGACGCACGCCGTGGCGGCAGTAGGAGAGGGTGTCGTCGGTATCGAGCAGGCTTTCGGGATCGTATTCATCGGAGAGCGCTTCGTGCAGGACGGCTTCTTCATCCAGGCGCGTCTGGAGTGGCAGCGGCGACGGCGGCACGCGCGGCAGCGGCATGCGGGGCGGGACTTTGAGCGGCGCCACCTCACCGATCGAACGACGGAACACGTCCGCGTCCGCCACGGTTTCGCGTTCGGCCATCACGGCGGCGGCGCGCTGTATCTTGCGTTTGGCGGCTTCCGCTTCGAGAGAGCGGCGCAGGGTGCCGAGCCCGGCGAGGCCATCGCGTTTCAAGGCCGCCGACAATTCTTCCGGCGTTGGCGCACCGGCCTTGGGCGAAGCGGCGGCGATAGCAGACGCAGACGTGGAGTCGCGCTGGCGTCTCAGCTTGGGTTCGTTCGGATGGGGCAGGTTCTTGGGCATTGCACGGTTGAAGAAAATGCACGGCGGCGAAACACGGTTCTCGCCGCTTCCGGAAACCCTTTTTAACATGGGAAGGGGAAAAATCGGCGCGTCGGGTGTTTTCTTAACCGTTTTCATCCAGCATCGACGGTGCTCAAAACGAAAAAACGCCGGCCGATCCAAGGGATCGCCACCGGCGTTTCATTGCTTTGTACCCGGCGAACCGGAGCGTATTCAGAATACAGGCGGAGCTTAGCGTGTCAATCAGTCCGCGCTGCCTTTCCCGTCGCTTACCGTTCCGCTTCGGCGCTCATCGAGTGCACGGCGGGATTTTCGTTGATGCTTTCAAGGTACCGCTGAGCATCGAGTGCGGCCATACAGCCCGTGCCGGCGCTGGTGACAGCCTGGCGATAGATGTGATCCTGCACGTCGCCGGCCGCGAACACGCCCGGAATGCTCGTGCTCGTTGCGTTGCCTTGCAGGCCGCCGGTCGTGATGATGTAGCCGTTTTTCATCTCGAGCTGGCCGACAAACAGGTCCGTATTCGGCTTGT
The DNA here is from genome assembly GCF_000729995.1 of Caballeronia sordidicola. GTDB lineage: Bacteria > Pseudomonadota > Gammaproteobacteria > Burkholderiales > Burkholderiaceae > Caballeronia > Caballeronia sordidicola_A. Next base: position 24,659 of record NZ_JNFG01000014.1, read on the forward strand.
GGCCGATTGCAACAAACACGCCTTGCAGCGGCACGTCGCTGGTCGTGCCGGTGTCGGTGCATTTGATGCGCAAGCCGGTCACGCCGGAAGCGTCACCCGTGACTTCGTCCAGCACATGGTTCCACTTGATATCGACCAGGCCTTCCTTTTCCTTCGCGAGCAAGCGATCGATCAGGATGGGCTCGGCGCGGAACTTGTCGCGCCGATGCACCACGGTCACCTTCTTAGCGATACCCGCCAGGTACAGCGCTTCTTCCACGGCCGTGTTGCCGCCGCCGATCACCGCAACTTCGCCGTTCTTGTAGAAGAAACCATCGCACGTTGCGCAAGCGGACACGCCCTTGCCCATGAACGCTTCTTCCGACGGCACGCCCAGATATTGCGCCGATGCACCCGTCGCAATGATCAGCGAGTCGCAGGTGTACTCACCCGAGTCGCCGATCAGGCGGATAGGCCGTTCGGTCAGCTTGGCGGTGTGGATGTGATCGAAGACAATTTCAGTGTTGAAGCGCTCGGCGTGCTCCAGCAAACGCTGCATCAGTTCCGGACCTTGCACGCCCAATGGGTCACCGGGCCAGTTTTCGACGTCGGTGGTGGTCATGAGCTGACCGCCCTGCGCGATGCCCGTGATCAGCAATGGCGACAGGTTGGCACGCGCCGCATAGACAGCGGCGGTGTAGCCGGCGGGGCCGGAACCGAGAATCAGCACTTTTGCGTGTTTGGGCGATGACATGAGAGCAATCCGTTGTGGTTAGGGCCGAACCGTTGATCCGCGTGGATCCGCGTTGATCTATTAAACGGTTCTTATCGACTTGAGCGCGCGGACGGTGGAAAGTCGCTCGTGGCGGCGAACCGCATGCCACGCACTGCTGCCGGTGACCTGTAGTTAGGTGCGAGTTCGCCATTATAAAGGGGGTGAAGAACGCTCGCCGAGTGATCCTTTCAATGGCCGCCATAGCACGCTGCAGGGCTTGTCGCGTGTAACTCGTGTGTTACAGGGTGAAACCGCAGACCATTTTTGCTCGACCATCGCAATGCAGCGTTTACAATGCGTCATTAAACCTGTCGACCCGACGCACCCCCGTGCGGCAGGTCAGAAAGCCTTACGGATCAATGGCAAAAGCTACCTATTCTGCAAGCGCGCAGGCATTGCCGCACCGCATGTCGCGCCTTTTCACCGAAATTCGATGGATCTTGCAGGTCGCGCTCGGCGTGTTCCTGCTCATGGCGCTGGTGAGCTACAGCCGCCACGATCCAAGCTGGACCCACGCCGCCCAAGTCGACCAGATCGCCAACTGGGCGGGTCGCGTGGGCGCGTGGACAGCAGACATCCTGCTGCTTTTGTTCGGGCTGTCGGCCTATTGGTGGGTCGTGTTGCTGGTTCGGCGGATCATCGCGAATTATCGGCGGATCACGAATCAGGAAGCGGCTGATGACGCTCCGGCGAAAGATCGCACCTGGCTGGCCGAGGCGTTCGCGTTCGTGCTGGTGCTGGCCGCCAGCGACGGTCTTGAAGCGTTGCGGATGTGGTCGCTCAAGGTGCAGATGCCGCGTCAATATGCATCGGGCGGCGTGGTTGGCGAAGCGATTGCGCACGGGGTTTCGCACGCATTGGGTTTCACCGGCGCTACGTTGTTCCTGCTGATCGCGCTGGCGATCGGTTTGTCGCTGTATTTCAACTTCTCCTGGCTGTCCGTTTGCGAAAAAACTGGCGATGCCATCATGGCGACCATCACGGGTGCGAGGATGCGCCGCGAGGCGGGCCGCGACCGCAAGCTGGGTGAAGTTGCAGCTGTAAAGCGCGAAGGCAAGGTGGTGCGCGGGCGCGTGAAGATCGAGGAGCAGGAGCCGGTCATGATCGTGCCGCCGGTCGCGCCGGCCAAATCGGCGCGTGTGGAAAAGGAAAAGCAGGTGCCGCTTTTCACCGATCTCCCCGGCGATTCCACGCTGCCGCCGCTGGCTCTGCTCGACGCCGCGCCGGAAGTGAAGGAAACCATTTCCGCCGATACGCTCGAATACACGTCGCGGCTGATCGAGAAAAAGCTGAAGGATTTCGGTGTGGAAGTGGCCGTGGTGGCCGCATACCCGGGTCCGGTCGTGACGCGATACGAGATCGAGCCGGCAACGGGTGTGAAGGGCTCGCAGATCGTCGGGCTGGCGAAGGATCTGGCGCGCTCGCTGTCGCTCGTCTCCATCCGCGTGGTCGAGACCATTCCGGGCAAGAATTTCATGGCGCTGGAGTTGCCGAATCAGCGCCGCCAGACCGTGCGTCTGTCCGAAATCCTCGGTTCGCAGGTTTATGCCGATGCCGCTTCACCCCTGACCATGGGTCTCGGCAAGGATATTGGCGGTAAGCCGGTATGTGCCGACCTAGCGAAGATGCCCCACTTGCTGGTGGCGGGCACCACGGGCTCGGGCAAGTCGGTGGGTATCAACGCGATGATCCTGTCGCTGTTGTACAAAGCCACCGCCGACGAAGTCCGCATGATCCTCATCGACCCGAAGATGCTCGAAATGAGCGTCTACGAAGGCATTCCGCATCTGCTCTGTCCCGTCGTCACCGACATGCGGCAAGCCGGTAACGCGCTCAACTGGGCAGTGGCCGAGATGGAACGCCGCTATAAGCTGATGAGCAAGATGGGCGTGCGTAATCTTGCGGGCTTCAACAACAAGATCGACGAAGCCACCAAGCGCGACGAGAAGATCCCGAATCCGTTCAGCCTCACGCCGGACGAACCGGAACCGCTTAACCGCTTGCCGACCATCGTGGTCGTGATCGACGAACTCGCCGACCTGATGATGGTGGTCGGCAAGAAGGTGGAAGAGTTGATCGCGCGGATCGCGCAGAAAGCGCGCGCAGCCGGCATTCACCTGATTCTCGCTACGCAACGGCCATCGGTGGACGTGATCACCGGCCTGATCAAGGCCAACGTGCCCACGCGGATGGCGTTCCAGGTGTCGTCGAAGATCGATTCGCGGACCATCCTCGACCAGCAGGGCGCGGAATCGCTGCTCGGCATGGGCGACATGCTTTATCTGCCGCCGGGTTCAGGGTTGCCGGTGCGCGTGCACGGCGCGTTTGTATCGGACGAAGAAGTGCATCGCGTGGTGGCCAAGCTCAAGGAGCAGGGCGAGCCGAACTACATTGAAGGCGTGCTCGAGGGCGGCGTGCTGGGCGATGGCGAGGACGGTGCGCCAGGCGGTGCAGCAGGCGGCGGAGAAGGCGAAGCCGATCCGCTCTACGACCAGGCCGTCGAAATCGTGATCAAGAACCGGCGCGCATCGATCTCGCTTGTGCAACGGCATCTGCGGATCGGTTATAACCGGGCAGCACGGCTGCTCGAACAAATGGAAAACTCGGGGCTCGTTTCGTCGATGTCCTCGAACGGCAATCGCGAAATCCTCACGCCGGCGCGTGAAGCTGAATAAGGTTATCTGGAGAGTTTTTATATGCAGTCAGTTTTGGGATCGGCTTTGAAATCGGTGATGAAATATCAAGGCCGGACGATAAAAGCCGTCGTATTTGGCGCCTCCATGCTGCTGGCGTCGCAGGCTTTCGCAAGCGGTACCGAGCAATTGAAGGCGTTTATTGCGCAGGTTCACTCGGCGCATGGCAGCTTCGTCCAGCGTGAAGTGAAGGCGCCGAGCAAAGCGGCGGCATCGGCTACGCAGGGCATGGCGGCGCGGCTTGGCGGCACGTCGAGCGGCACGTTTACGTTCGCGCGGCCGGGCAAGTTCATCTGGGCGTACGACAAACCCTATGCGCAAATCCTGCAGGCTGACGGCGACAAGCTCTATGTGTACGACAAAGACTTGAACCAGGTCACTATCCGGCCGTTAGGCAACGCGCTGGGTGCGAGCCCGGCTGCGATTCTTTTCGGCAGCAACGACCTCGACAAGAATTTCACGTCGCGCGACGCGGGCGTGAAGGATGGCATCGACTGGCTGGAACTGACGCCGAAAGCGCAGGATACGCAATTCCAGCAGGTGGGTATCGGCTTCAAGGACGGCAATCTCGAAGCGATGGAACTGCATGACGTGTTCGGCAATGTCACGTTGCTGACGTTCTCGAACATCCAGAAAAATCCGCCGCTCAAAGCCGATCAGTTCAAGTTCATCGTGCCGAAGGGCGCAGATGTGATCAACGGCTGACGCAACAGGGGCTGCCCGGATAGGTTTTCAGGCAGGCGCGAGGATTTGATGTTCCTCACGCCTAAACTTAGATAGAGCTGCGATCAAAGCTTATGACGTGACAGGCAATCTCGTATCCGTTACACCCGCTGAAATCGCGCATTGAAGACGAGGCGTGCATCGGCGTCTCCCAGCAGCGTTCCAGGTGTTTCTGCCGTTGAAGACACTTACTTGATTGAGAGTCACGATGGAGCGCCCATCAATGGCCCGGCGCAGTGCAATCGAAGTATGTATTCAGAAAGCCTCGCGTACGCGCTCGAGGAAATTGAAGACGTAGCGCCATAGTATTGTAACTACGAAGTGAGTTGACCCATGCGACTCAACGATGTTTCAGCCATCTGACCAAACTTTATTCAGCTAGGGATGATTTATCCCACGCCAAGATCACGTCCGATGGCGTGAGGCTATACCGTCACCGCTCGGTTCAACCATTCCAAAATCGATAGAAAGATTCTCTTCGTTCAACAAGATCTCCGTCGATACGGAACCTTTGTCATCGGTTAGTAATAGTCCGCCCGAAATATCCTTGCCGATATAATATGTTCCTTGTCCGAGCGGTTTGGTAAAATTTTCATTAAAGAAGTAGAAGGTTGACCAAAAAGTGGCATGAGCAGTAACGTCGAAGAGTATCGATATTGCCGCATCATCGTCTCGTATTCGACTACCATTCCCGAATTCAAAGTTGCCTAACTCTATCTCATTAATTTTCGCCGTATATGCAAGTATGCTCATTCCGTGGGCACGGGATTCATTGGACAAGTGTCTTCTTAGGAGTTGGGCGGTGGATTTATGAAAATTGTCGCTTTGAATTGTCTGTCGTACACGTTCAAAGCGAGTCTGCGCCTCGACCTTACGCACTTCTTCGCTTTCGTTGATGATAGCCAGTGCTGTTTTTAGATCCTCAACGATAAATAGATTTTCATTGGCTCTTTCCTCACAAAAGCGCATCCAATCCCCATCGGCACTTACGATTATGGTGCCTCCTCTTGATGCGCGAGTCCACGCCTCGATTCCTAGCAGCGCAATCGCATCGGGAAATTCTTTGCGCTTCGTTGGACCAAATGGCGGCCGACCGTTAAAATAAAGATGTAACACTTCGTCGATGGTCGCATGGTCTGCCGAGATTACGTCAGCGGCCGTAGTCAGTAGAAAATCGTTGATTTCATGCCAGGCGAGCTCTGAAGGGGTGCGCGCTTCAGAAATAAGGAAATCAAGCTCCCGCGCATTCGGCGCGACTTCAGGAATTTTTGTCAACTTCTTTAATGTCTTTTTCCAAGAATCCATGCCATCTTGATGTGATTCGGAAATTTTTCTTTTGATTTCATCGACGACAACAGAAGAAAGAATTAGCTTGAATCGACTTTCTCGAAATTGCGCTAGTTGACCAATTAGTCCACCTTTCAAAGATAGGCCATTTTGCAGGAATGTGCTTGTATCAATGCTAAGATGCCGAATAAATCCGTCTCGAACGAGTTCTTTTAGGTGCCCAGCCTGATCTTTTTCCATTATTGTGCAATGCCATAATCCAGAACAGAATGATTTTACATCGAGAGCCTAGATCATAGGCACCTTGATCGGCGCAGTGTTGCCGTAGGCGGTTGTGGCTGTGCAACGTAAGTGCTAAAGAGTGTTTTCCTTTTGGCTCATATAGAGTGCTGATGTGGTGGTGTATGCCTTCACCTGTAGGCTTCTTCGTATTGCACGCGTCGAAGTCCAAGGGAGCAAACCTGACAGCATCCGCTGTACTGATCTTTCCTGTCCAGCCATCAGGGAGTTAAGAGACTGTGGCAAACAAGTCCGTTGCTGAACTGCGTGCACTACTGGGAAGCACTCGGGCTGAATTGGAAGCAGCTATTGCGGGAGAATCGACCGTCGTACTAGCTGACATCCACGCGAAAAATTGTGCTCTATGGCTTTACAGAAAAAGACGTGTTTGATCGCCGTCGCATGGCGAGTCCTGTAGAAGTTAAGTATCAGAACCCCGAGACAGGTGAAACACGGAGTGGTCGTAGATGCGCTCCAGTTTGGATCAAGGACGCCAAGAACCGCGACAAATTTCTGATCAAATAAGCCGCTACCAGGGAGCATGACAAGGAAGCACACGCATTTTGACTTGCACCCCAAAAATTGGATGCCAAACGAGCCTTTGGGGGCGTAGTCTAAAACATCCGAGATTTTTTATTTGAAGTATCCTTTTCTGAGTTTCATTTCTCAGTGTGCCACTCTTCATAGTGATGGCTGAATCGAGTGCTCCCCTTTATCTCATCAAGATTGGTTTCGTGGATTTGAAAATCATTATTTGTGCGGATCTCAAATGCATACTTTACTCTGTCAACCCAGCCAGGGATTGATACCAATATTACCCGGAAATCCTTAACGTAAAGGCTTCGATACTCGTCATCAAGGTATCTTGGCTCCTTCTGGTTTTCGTCTTGTGTTGGCCACCAATAAGCATCTTCGATTCTCTTAAGGACGTTTAGCTTGAAGAGGCGAAAGAAACGATTGGGATTTACTGTTGGTTTGAACACGGCGAAACTGTGGATGATCGATGCAACGGACCCGGGATTGTATAGCACCAGTTTGACGAGGAAGCGCCCATCAAGTTGCTCTGCGTTAATGTATTTGAGGACTATCCTACTGCTCCTGTGCAATGCTCGGGAAATGTAATAGCTCGACTGTTGCGTTCTTCTGTTTTTAATGTTGATGTAGAGAAGGTAGAGCGATATAAGTAGGCCCAAGATGGCGATAACTAGCGAGACTATCTGTTGTGTTTGTTGGTTCACGGAGCCTCAATATATTGAATGGTTCAATTTTTTACCTAAGTCGACGAAATATAAGGATAGCAATATTTGCAGGTGGCAAATATGTGGTGAAAAAGTTTTGTTGGATAATTTTAACTGATTGAAATTTATTATGGTGAAGGTAATTCCACAAAAATTCCTCAAAGGAATTTTTTGTTGTCAGTATCGGAAAAACTGATGCAAATTGTGCATTTTTTTAGCTTACTTAGTGGCTTTGCTATCAAAAAAAGGGCAGGAATTTTTCTTTGTGGCCAACTACGACGGCATTGCTCCGAAAAGTGACCGACATATGCAGACGCTGTCTGTATTCAATAGGTTTCTCGACCACTATAGCAAGTGCAGAATTTCCCTCTTAGGTGGCGCAGCGCTGTTTGTGGAGCGTTGGCCAATATACTTGGACTTGCTTAGTGCGCCGGATATGGCCGCAGGCGCTGTTGAGCATTACATGTCACGCCGCAAAACTTCGGGGAGCTAGTTCACAGTTACTGAGCATTCGGATACGGTGCTGCATTGGTTTGCTGTTCAAGGAACCGGGCTCAAGCGCCATACAATTATCATTCGCAAGAGGGAAAAGCGATAGTTAGCGGCACACTGCAATTTTTGTTAAAGGAGCCGCTAGCGGTCCAAAATTCCGTTCCGATTTTCAGCCACCGAATCATATGAGTGACGTTTCAGGTAGACTAGGCCGGGCTCGCGCTGCCTGTGTTTCGGCATATTTACGTTCTTCAGCAAGGGTCAGCTTGATATGGGCGATGGTGAAAAGGGTTTTTCATAACGTTTCGCCCGCGGCCTATCAAGCAATCTAATTAAATCATTCACTCGACTGGCCACCTAAGTCGCCGACGACTGCCGTTGCTCGCGGCGGCCCCCCACCAAAGCCAGATAAGCCAGCGCGCCCACAACAAGCGCTGGCAGCGTGGCGCCGAGATTCGGCAGCCACTGATTGATCGCGTGATACGCCGCGATCCCCAACGCCCACGCAATAAACCCGCTCACGTGCCAGCCGCCCGAGAATCCATACGGACCGCGCGGATCGCTGAGTGCGGCGATTTCAACGCGACGTTTTCTCACGATAAAGTGATCCACCAGCACCACGCCAAATAGCGGCGCGAACACCGAGCCGATCAGCAACAGAAAGTTCTGATACTTGCCCATCTGCACGAGCAGCGCGATCAGCGTGCATAACGCGCCGAACGCGGCCGACAGCAATGGCACGCTCGCCTTTGCCCAGAACGTGCCTGTGGAAACGGCGGCTGAATGCATATCGGCGAAGGCGTTGTCGATTTCATCGATGAGAATCAGCAGCAGCGCAATCCCGCCCGCCGCCTGGGCCAGTGCAACGGTCAGCAGCGCATCGCCGCCGCCGGCCGCCAAGCCATAGAACGCGCCCAGAGCATAAAACCAGATGTTCGCGATTCCATAGCCGAACAGCGTGCCGCGGAACGTGCCGCCCGCGCTGCTCCCGAAACGCGTGTAATCCGCGATTAGCGGCAGCCACGAAAGCGGCATCGCGACCACTAGGTCGATACCCGCGCCGAACGGCATATCGCCCGTGCCGGGACGGGCCATCAGCGCGCCAAAGTCTTGTTTCGACAGCAGATTCCACGTCAGCCAACCGGCGCCGCCGAGCAGCAGCCAGATCCCCCACGTGCGCAAAAAGCGCCGGACGAAGGACAACGGTCCGGTGATGGCGAGCGCTGTCGCCAGCACGCCGAAGATCAAGGTCCAGATCAGCGGCATGGAGAGGCCGAATGATTGTTTGGCGAGGGCATCGGCGGAATCGCGCATCACGATGATTTCGAACGAGCCCCAGCCGACCAGTTGCACCGCGTTGATCACCGCGGGCACGGACGCGCCGCGAGTCCCAAGCGTTGGGCGCAGCGACGACATGGCGGCCAGGCCCGTGTCCGTGCCGACTACGCCTGCGAGCGCCAGCAAGACCACGCCGATCACCGTGCCGATCACGATGGCCGCGAGCGCATGCGGCAATGACATGCCCGGCACGAGCAGCGCCCCGGCCTGCGCTACCAGCAAGCCGATGCCGAGTGAAAACCACAGGGCGAAGGCGTCCGATGTGCCGAACGCGCGGCGCGCGGCGGGGACCGGCAGAAGCGGCGCATAAGTCGATGCGCCGGTTTCACCTGTCGTGTTCTCCGAAGTGTTCCCTTGTCCCATTCGCGTTTCGTCCTTATGTGTAGGGCTTGGCCCGGTTCATGCGCGTTTCTTCGGTTCGTCCGCGGCTGTCATAATCACCCGTTGCGGCGCGATTCGCGTTTTTTCGAGCCGAAACATCCATTTTGAAGCAGTGGCGGCGTCTGTCTCGAAAAGCGCACGATTATCGCTGCCTTTGCTCGAATTGCACCACCAGACTTATCCAGACATATTCGGAAACCCTCCAGAGCGCCATGTTCGAAGAAAACCGTGCCAATGTTCCGCTTGCCGAGCGTCTGCGTCCTCGCACTATCGACGAGGTCATCGGCCAGAAACACCTGCTCGGCGCCAGCAAGCCGCTGCGTGTCGCGTTCGAGTCCGGAGAGGCGCATTCCATGATTCTCTGGGGACCGCCGGGCGTGGGCAAGACCACGCTCGCGCGGTTGATGGCGGCGGCGTTCCACGCTGAATTCATCTCGCTGTCGGCGGTATTGTCGGGCGTGAAGGACATTCGCGAGGCGGTCGAACTGGCGCAGATTCATCGGGCGAACGGGCATCAGACGCTGGTGTTTGTCGACGAAGTGCATCGCTTCAACAAGAGCCAGCAAGACGCGTTCTTGCCGCACGTGGAGTCGGGCCTGTTCGTGTTCGTGGGCGCGACGACCGAGAATCCATCGTTCGAGGTGAATAGTGCGTTGCTGTCGCGGGCGGCCGTATACGTGCTGAAAAGCCTCGAGGCGAGCGAGCTCACAGAGTTGCTGGACCGGGCGCAAGGTGAACTGGGCGGCCTCACGTTTACCGATGAAGCCCGCGACGCGCTGATCGGTTCCGCCGACGGCGACGGCCGCAAGCTGCTCAACAATCTAGAGATCGTCGCGCGGGCGGCGGCGCAGCAGAAATCGACGCATATCGATGGCGCGTTGCTCGGCAGCGCGCTCGCCGAGAATCTGCGTCGTTTCGATAAGGGTGGCGACGCGTTCTACGACCAGATCAGCGCACTGCATAAATCGGTGCGTGGCAGTAATCCGGACGCGACGCTTTACTGGTTTTGTCGAATGCTGGATGGCGGCGCTGATCCGCGTTATCTGGCGCGGCGCATCGTGCGCATGGCATGGGAAGACATTGGTCTTGCCGATCCGCGCGCGGGGCGGATTGCGCTCGACGCCGCCGAGACCTACGAGCGGCTGGGCACACCGGAGGGTGAGCTGGCGCTGGCGCAGGCGCTGATTTATCTGGCGGTCGCGCCGAAATCGAACGCGGGATACAAGGCCTATAACGCGGCGCGGCAGTTTGTCGGCAAGGATCAGTCGCGCGGGGTGCCGGTGCATTTGCGCAACGCACCGACGAAGCTGATGAAGGAGTTGGGTTACGGGCATGAATACCGGTATGCCCACGATGAACCCGACGCGTTCGCGGCGGGGGAAACGTATCTGCCGGACGGCATGCGTGATCCGCACTGGTACGAGCCGGTGCCACGCGGCCTGGAGGGCAAGATTGGCGACAAGATGGCGCGGCTCGCCGAGATGGACGCGCAATGGCGGCGCGAGAACAAAGGCGAGAAGAAGTGATCGCAGCCGCGTGCAGCGGCATTGTTTATAAAAAGCGTTGCGACCAATTCAAGACAGGTTTATCTGGAACGGAAAACGCCCCGAACTTCAGGCCGAATGGCTAACGCGACCACAGCACGCCAATAACCCTTCGGTGCTGAGCTAAAATCGCGGATTCGCACCTACTAAGAACCGGCCCTGCCATGCTCGACATTCAACTTCTGCGCAAAGACCCCGACGCTGTCGCCCAGCGCCTGGCCCACCGCGGCTACACCCTCGACGTCGCGGCTTTCGCGGCACTGGAAACCGAACGTCGCGAGATCCAGACGCGGACCGAAGAATTGCAGATGCGTCGCAATACGTTGTCGAAGCAGATCGGTGCAATGAAGGGCCGCGGTGAAGACACTGCTGCGGTGATGGCAGAAGTGAGCGGAATTGGCGACACCATGAAAGCGTCGTCGGCGCAACTCGACGATATCCAGAAACGCCTTTCGGACCTCATGCTCGGCGTGCCGAACCTGCCGCACGAAAGCGTGCCGGTTGGCCGCGACGAGGCGGAAAACGTGGAGCTTCGCCGCTGGGGCACGCCGCGCTCGTTCGATTTCGAGGTAAAGGATCACGTCGATGTAGGCGCACCGCTTGGCCTCGACTTCGAGACCGGCGCCAAGCTCTCCGGGGCGCGGTTCACCCTGTTGCGCGGCCAGATTGCGCGGCTGCATCGCGCGCTTGCCCAGTTCATGATCGATACCCATACCGAGCAGCACGGCTACACGGAGGCGTACACGCCGTATATCGTGAATCCGGAAATCCTGGTCGGCACGGGACAATTGCCCAAATTCGCCGACGACATGTTTCGGGTGGAGAAGGGCGGCGAAGAAAACACGGTCACGCAATATCTGATTTCAACCTCCGAGATTTCGCTGACGAACACGGTGCGCGAAAGCATTCTCGAAGCCGCTGCGCTACCGGTAAAGCTCACCGCCCACTCACCCTGCTTCCGCTCTGAAGCGGGCTCGTACGGCCGCGATACGCGTGGCCTGATCCGCCAGCATCAGTTCGATAAAGTGGAAATGGTGCAGGTTGTGTCGCCGGAAAAATCGTACGACACGCTCGACGAAATGGTCGGACACGCCGAAGCAATCCTGCAGAAGCTCGAACTGCCGTATCGCGTGATTACGCTGTGCACGGGCGACATGGGGTTTTCGGCATCGAAGACATTCGACCTGGAAGTTTGGCTGCCGGCGCAGAACACCTATCGCGAGATCTCGAGCTGTTCGAATACGGAAGCGTTCCAGGCTCGGCGGATGCAGGCGCGGTTCCGCAATGCGCAGGGCAAGCCCGAGTTTGTTCATACGTTGAACGGGTCGGGACTGGCGGTCGGGCGCACGCTCGTTGCGGTGCTCGAGAATTTCCAGAATGCGGATGGATCGGTGACGGTGCCGGCGGTTTTGCGGCCGTACATGCGTGGTGTCGAGAAACTGGAAGTGCCGAAGGCGGACTGAGCTGCTGTGTTGTAACCGGCTCACGAAAAGGGGTTGGAAATCGATTCCGAGTCGTCTATAATCTTTCTCTTCGCTGAGCATCGACCCGCTCCGCGAAGACCGCAAAAAGCTGGTAACAAGCAGCAAAGCGGTTGCAGTAAATGGAAAGGTGGCAGAGTGGTCGAATGCGCTGGACTCGAAATCCAGTGTACGTTTAGGCGTACCGTGAGTTCGAATCTCACCCTTTCCGCCAAATTCAAAAACCCCCGCTGATCGAAAGATCAGCGGGGGTTTTGCTATTGTGCGCCGCTAGAACGTCCCTTGAGCCGCACGTCAACGCGCCCCCCGCGTTCCCTCATCAGCACTTCGGCAGCAAGCGTTCAATATCGAAGGTCGACTTGCCATCGGTATTTCTGCCTGCTGAGCTTCGCGCCAGATTGTTCGATGTCCTGCAGGCCCAATTGTCCGGCTTCTCAATGCTGGGCGTCTGTCGGCTCGACCAGTCATCTTCACCGGATGCGGGCTTTGGATCGGACGCCGGCTGTGACGTCCCGGCAATGGAGGGCGACCGATACACATGGACCGGTGCCACAGACAGCGGGACTGGCTTGTCGACGGGCGGATCGACCGGGTCAGTAGCCTGCGCCTCTGCCATGAAGCAAAGCGGTCCAGCGGCCACTGCCGCCGTCAGCAAGCTTCTGCAGACGTTAAAAGCGAGGTGGTTCATGCGTGTACTTCCGTTGTGAGAACCCTGTGGCGGCAGAGGCCGCGACGGGCGCATCCGGATCCGGGCAAAGTTGAAGCGTTTCGTGAGGTGAAACTGCGATTTCGCTTATTCATCCCTGTACCGCTCACCGTTCATATTAATATCCGATTCAAATCGTCCATTCGTTTCATTCGATTAAATTAAATGATCCGGCGTTCCGCTAGTCATCGTTGTAAATAAAGAACAGAACCATCGCAATCTCCTTTGCCCTTCGGCGCTTGCGAATCAAAAGTCTATAAATAGTAACCGCAAAAAGATAATTAAGAGCACTCCGATTGGTCACGCACCTCCTTGCAATTTAATCTTTCGCTTCGTTGCGAGATTCAGCTCAATAGAAATTCCGTGAATCTTATTAACGGATGAATGTGCACGAACGTGGCAATTAGCGTTGCTTTTCAATTTAATGTTATGTATCAACTTCCATGTCCAATTTAAAGAAGTTTTTTGCCGCACTGGTCATCGCCCTGACCGGTATTTCGTGCGCTCAAGCGAGCGAGTTCGCCGGCCCCTACGCCGGTATCAAAGTCGGGGAGAACTGGTCTGGCGCGTCTGGCGTTGTGAACAAGTCTTCCCATGCAACGTTTTTCCCCGGCCTCACCGCAGGCTATGGGTTCGATGTAAAGCAGTTCGTGATCGGCGCAGAAGTATTCGCGGATTTCCACCACGGTTCGACGACCTACAAAGATGGCGGCATTGATCTCAAGTTCGGAATGCCATTCAACACAATCATGCCTTACGCACGTTTAGGCATGACTGGAACCTGGCCCAATGCACGCCTTCACGGTGGCGTGGGCGTTGAATACAAGTTCGCGAAGCAATTCAGCGTCGCGGCTGAATGGACAGCTGATTCAAGCAGCCATGATGGCACCAAGCGCCGTAATGACAGCATGACAGTCGGAGTTCACTATTACTTCTGATTGGTTTAATAATTCATTAAATCAAAATTAAAAAAATCCCCGGAAGAATAATCATTCTCCGGGGATTTTATTTGGCTGATGCCAATTGAACTTAAGTTGTGCAGCGCGCTATATCGAAGCGCATTTCAGGCTCGGGCAATCCGCCATACTCTTCTGAAGACTTTTGCACCTTTACGGTCGACCCATATTGCGACGGTGAGAGCGTGACCAGCCATGCGTTCGGCCCGACCAGCAGTTCCGAGGCACTACCCAGCTTCGACGTGGACACCGAAGGCAATTTGTCCTCAAGGCAATTCAGTACGTCACCTGGCTGGCGGTGCGACGACACGTAGATTACCGGACTCGAAGCGCGAAGTTCAGGGACGCTCGCAGAACTGCACGCAGTGAGCGCAATGGCCGCCACAGTCAAGGACACAAACAAGGGTGTGAACGGGACAACTCGGCGTGAGGGCATAAGCAATGGGCGTCGGTGAAAACAGGGCAGCAAGCAAGGCAACATCAGAACAGAAACAGGCCGCCAATCAGGGGCCAAAACAACCCGTGCGAGCAAACTGAATCAAGCCTAAGGCATGACGTCGCGCCACCGCAAGGCAATCCTGCGCACCATCAAAAAAAGAGCGAAAAAGCGTGCGATGCTATCATCGCCGGCATCCTGAAATAATGCGTCCGCGATACATCGATATCGCACGCCGACACACCAACGCTCCATGGCCATTACACTCAAGTCGCCTGCCGACATCGAAAAACTGCGTATTTCCGGGCGCTTGGCCGCAGAAGTCCTCGCGATGATCGGCGATCATGTGCAGCCCGGTATCACCACGGAAGAGCTTGACGCGATCTGCAACCGCTTCATTGTCGAAGAACTGAAGGCGATCCCGGCAAACGTGGGCTACATGGGTTTTACCAAGACTATTTGCACGTCGGTGAATCATGTTGTCTGTCACGGTATTCCCAGCCCCCGTGCGCTGAAAGACGGAGACATCATCAACATCGACGTTGCGATCATCAAGGACGGCTATTTCGGCGATACCAGCCGCATGTACTACGCCGGCACGCCGAGCCGTGAGGCCAAACGGCTGTGCGACACGACGTATGAAGCCACGGTCGCCGGCATTCGGGCGGTGCGTCCGGGCGCCACGCTGGGCGATGTGGGATATGCGATCCAGTCCGTCGCAAACCGCGAGGGATATTCGATCGTGCGCGAATATTGCGGACACGGCATTGGCCGTGTGTATCACGAGGATCCACAAGTGCTGCATTACGGACAGCCGGGAGCAGGATTGCGTTTGAAGCCTGGACTGGTCTTCACCATTGAGCCAATGGTCAATGCGGGTCGGGCTGCAACGCAGCAATCGCGCGATGGCTGGACTGTGACCACCAAGGACCGGTCGTTGTCGGCGCAATGGGAGCATATGGTCGTGGTGACCGACGACGGCTTCGAATTGCTGACACCGTGGCCCGACGGCACGGGCGAATACGCAGCACCGTAAAGCCGCATAAAGCTGATAAAACACCATGAAATTAGCGAGGTGGTGGGAAGAGAGACCCACCATGAGGGCACTTCGCGCATTGACCGCAATAATGATTTGACTCGTTAGCCTGTTCGGTTGAAGCTATTAAACAGACCAAGCCGGCTTAAGAAAGCTTAAGAAGCTTGTTAAAGCTTGAGAGAAAAACACCCGCATGAGTCCTTCACTAACTGTTCGCAGGATCACCGCGCATCAAGGTGCAGTCCTGCGCGAGCTTCGCACGGCCTCATTGCGCGAGGCGCCTTACGCGTTCGGTGAGACGCTGGAGGAGGCCTTGTCCGCCGACGTCGCAAGCTTCGACGAAACGGCCGACCGCCACGCGAATTCGCCCACTATCGCGACGTTTATCCTGTACACCGAAGGTCATCCGGCGGGCTTGGTGGGTGCGTTTGTCGACGAAGCGCCTGCGCCGCGCGCGTTCGTCTACGCGTTGTGGGTGGCCCCTGCGGTAAGGCATCTGCGCGGTGGCGAATTGCTCGTGAATGCGGCCACGCAATGGCTCGCGGAGCGGCGTGTGCATGACGTCTTTGCCTGGGTCACCGACGAAAACCGCAACGCCATGCGGTTCTACGAGCGCCTGGGCTTTGGTCCTACCGGTGAACGTCGACGGATTCCAGCGCATCCCGAGGCCTATGAAACGCTGCTCGTGCGCCGCGTGATCGATTCCCGTGATGCAAGCGCATGACCTGAGCATCTGATCCGCCAGCGTTCATCGCGGCTGGATTGGCCACGGCTCACGTGGCTTTAGTGCGGCTGCAGTGTGGCTTCAAAGTCCCGGCTGATCTCGCCGTTCCCTGTCTTGTCTACCTCGTTCTCTTTTCACACCATGCTGCCCGCGTTCGGGCGGCAATCTGAAATTTTCCGTTTGCTTGCGCTCACGCCTGTAAAATACGCAAAATTTTTGGCTTTACCTATGTCGCTCAAAAAAACGCCCTTTTTCGAATTGCGCAGCGGCTCTGTCGACACGCTTCTGTTTGTCGTCAAGACCACCGACCTCGACGCGCTGCGAACGGAACTCACGCGGCGCTTCGAAGCGACTCCCGAGTTTTTCGCGAACGATACTGTCGCCATCGACGTGCGCCGTCTGGCTGCCGACGAGCGCATATCGATCAGCGAGCTCGCCGCGTTGCTCGACAGCGTACGTATGCGCCCGATCGGCGTAGTGGCATCGGGGGACCAGGCATGGGCGTCCGAAGGCGCGCTGCCGTTGCTTGAAGCGCGCGACCGACGCGGCGCGCCGAAGCCGTCGGTCGACGCGGGCGTTGAGAACACCGAGGCGGCCGCCGTGATCGAAGCGGCCGTGGCGCAAACGCCAGCGCCCAGCGCGCCGGTGCCGAAGACGACCATCATCGACCGGCCGTTGCGTTCGGGGCAGCAGGTTTATGCGAAAGGCGATCTCGTCGTGCTGGGGCTCGTGAGCTACGGCGCGGAAGTGATCGCGGAAGGCAACATCCATATCTACGCGCCGTTGCGTGGCCGCGCGCTCGCGGGCGTGCACGGCAATCTTGACGCACGTATTTTCTGCACGTGTCTGGAGCCGGAACTGATCTCTATCGCCGGAATCTACAGGACGATGGAAACACCGCTCGGCCCCGACGTCCTGGGCAAGTCGGTGCAGATCTGGCTCGACGAAGAAAAACTGATGATCGAACCGCTGCGGCTGACCTGAGTGGCTTGAGACGAATCAAGCAAGCGCGCCTGATGGGGACGGCGCGCTCTCGGACAGAACGCGAGCGGATTTAATTGACGAACACAAGGTACAGGAATGGCAAAAATCATTGTGGTGACTTCGGGCAAGGGCGGCGTCGGCAAGACGACCACCAGCGCGAGCTTCGCATCGGCCCTCGCGTTGCGCGGGCACAAAACGGCTGTTATCGACTTCGATGTCGGCCTGCGCAATCTCGATCTCATCATGGGCTGCGAACGCCGCGTGGTGTACGACCTCATCAACGTGATCCAGGGCGAAGCGAACCTCAACCAGGCGCTGATCAAGGACAAGAAGTGCGAGAACCTGTTCATCCTGCCGGCCTCGCAGACTCGCGATAAAGACGCGCTGACGCAAGACGGCGTAGAGAAGATCATCAACGACCTGATCGCGATGGACTTCGAATACATCGTCTGCGACTCGCCGGCGGGGATCGAATCAGGTGCGTTGCTGGCCATGCATTTCGCCGATGAAGCATTGATCGTGACGAACCCGGAAGTGTCGTCCGTGCGTGACTCGGACCGCATTCTCGGCATTCTTTCGTCGAAGACGAAGCGCGCGATTGAAGGCAAAGAGCCAATCAAGGAACATCTGCTGATCACGCGCTACAACCCGAAGCGCGTGAGCGAAGGCGAGATGCTCTCGCTGACCGACATCCAGGAAATCCTGCGGATAGAATTGATCGGCGTGATTCCTGAATCGGAAGCCGTGCTGCATGCGTCCAATCAGGGTCTGCCGGCCGTGCACCTCGATGGCACTGATGTGGCTGAAGCATACAAGGACATCGTTTCGCGCTTTCTCGGCGAAGAAAAGTCCCTGCGCTTCACCGACTATCAGAAGCCAGGTCTGTTGCAACGCATCTTCGGCAACAAGTAAGGGGACGCAATGTCGATTCTTTCGTTTTTGCTGGGCGAGAAAAAGAAGTCCGCTTCGGTCGCGAAGGAACGCTTGCAGTTGATCATCGCGCACGAGCGAGCGGGCGGACATGCACCCGCCGATTATCTGCCGGCGTTGCAACGAGAACTCGTTGCCGTGATTTCCAAGTATGTGAAGATTTCGAGCGACGATATCCGGGTAAGCCTCGAACGTCAGGACGATCTCGAAGTACTCGAAGTGAAGATCGAAATTCCATCGGTTTGAAGAGGGATGACGGTTTGAACCAGCGCTGAAGATTTTCCTTGGCGCGTAGCATCCAAAAAGCCCGGAATCGCTTGATTCCGGGCTTTTTGCTTGTGCGTTTGCACCTCTAAGTCGCATAGCCGACTTACATCAATATTCCGTTGCAGTTTAGCCATCGCCGTTACACGGGCGCTGTCGGCTAAACCGTGTGCTCGCGCATTGAGTGTGTATCGCCGATACGAGGCGACCAACTCAAGAGGCCGATCATGAAAATACGTTTGTTCATTGCGCAGGCGGCGATTGTTCTGGCCGGCGTCGCGGCAGTAGCCGTAAGTGCGTCGGCTGAAGTGATTATCGTGGCACCGAATGCACCGCCGGCGGTACGCGTGGAATCCGTTCCGCCAGCTCGCGTGGGTTATGTCTGGGACAACGGCCACTGGCGCTGGGAACACGGCCAATACGTGTGGAATCCGGGGCATTGGCAAGTCGAACGCGTGGGATATCACTGGGTGCCGGGGCAC
Organism: Caballeronia sordidicola; assembly: GCF_000729995.1. Taxonomy (GTDB): domain Bacteria; phylum Pseudomonadota; class Gammaproteobacteria; order Burkholderiales; family Burkholderiaceae; genus Caballeronia; species Caballeronia sordidicola_A. Next base: position 43,387 of record NZ_JNFG01000014.1, read on the forward strand.
TGGCTCGCCCGCGGCGGCGCATGGCGCTGGATGCCTGGACACTGGGCGTGACGCCTGACAGGCCAGCCTTGCCAGCCTCACGGGCGGCCCGTTAAGCGCCGCCCGAATCTGATCCAATAAACCCGCTTCCGGAGTTCCACATGAAAACCAAACTGTTGATTATCGGCTTGCTCGCAACCATGCTGGGTGGCTGTATTGTCGTGCCGGCGCATCCGTATGCTTATCATCCGGTGCCACGCGTCTACGTTTATTAAGTTTGCCCAAGCTTTATTTGGTCACCGGTTCTTCGTCCTCGACAGGCGTCTCGGGCAGTTCCGGCGATGCCCGTGGCACGGGCAAGGGCAATGGGGTCATGTAGCGCTCAGCCAAGGCTTCGTAAAGCGGCGGCGCGAAGAGGCGCGACACCCGGCTCGCAATCAGCGCTGTTGCCATCAGCGAAATCACCAGCGCATGACCGTTGATCATTTCCATCACGATCACGAACGACATGATCGGCGACTGCGTGACGGCCGCCAGATAACCCACCATGCCGAGCGCAATTAGCATCGACAACTGCATGTGGCTGAAGACCATATGGAGCACGTTGCCGAAGCCGGCGCCAATCGATAGCGACGGCGCGAAGATCCCGCCAGGAATGCCGGGCAGGTACGAGCCGATCATTGAGACCATCTTGAGCAGCGGATACAGCGGCGATAGCTGCTCGTGGCCTTCCAGCAGGCCACGCGCCTCGGCGTAACCACTGCCGAAGGTCGTACCGCCCGACACGAGCCCCACCACGGCGATGATCAGCCCGCAGAGCGTGGCGAACACGACCGGGCGCGTCCCGTGCATCTCGCGCAGACGTGCCGGAATCCACTTGGAGGTATTGAGCAGCAACCAGCAAAACGCGCCGCCGGCAATGCCCGTCACGATAGCCGTGATCACCACCGCGACCGCCAGCAAGCTCGGGAAATGCGAGTCGACTTCGATGGTGCCGAAATAGGTGTAATTGCCGTTCAGGCCGAGCGCGACGATACCCGCGAGAATGATGCCCGTGATCAGCACACCGCTCGTACGCGCTTCGAAGCTGCGCGTCAGTTCTTCGATCGCGAACACAATGCCCGCAAGCGGCGTGTTGAACGCCGCGGATAAACCCGCCGCCGCGCCGGCGAGCACGAGTTGCCGTTCAATGCGGGCGTTTGAGCGGGGAAACAGTCGTCGCAGGTTGTACATCAGCGCTGCGCCGACCTGGACAGTCGGACCTTCGCGGCCGATGGTGAAACCACCGAGGATGGCGATAAACGAGATTCCCATCTTGGCGATCAGGATGGCTGGCGACAACAGCCGCGTCCCCAGTCCCGGCGGACTGTGCAACACGGCGATAACCTGCGGAATGCCGCTGCCTTCCGAGCCGCGAAAGAATTTTCGCGTGAGCCAGACGGATAACGCGGCCACCGCCGGCGTCAGGATCAGCGGCAACCACACATGGTCGTGCTGAACCGCGCGAAACGCGTTATAGCCCCAGTCGATGAGCCTAGCGTACAACACGGCAACCAGCCCGACCGCGATCGCACCAACCCAGAAAATGCCGTAGCGGTACCAGAGGTTGCGCGCGCGTCGAAGAGTAAAGCGGGGAAGAGAGCGTAACGCTCGAATCATGTGCAGTGAGCCATGCGACCGGCTGTCGGCAAAGCGTTGATTATACCGATCCGTCGCAATAATCAAGCCGATGGCTGCCGGATAACGCGCTTTGAAAAGAAAACGGGGCGCGGCTATGAGCCAGCGCCCCAAAAACACTCTCGTCGGGGTGGCGAGAGTGGAGAGAAAAACGTAATAAGTAAGTAATATTTTATTCAGGTATTTGAATGACACGCAAACGTTTCAACGATGGCCCAGGGAGATTGAAAGTTTTATCGATTACTGTATTAGGCGGGACGTGAAGCGCTTACTGAAGATCAGGTTGTCATTACTTCGAAAGCGACTACGGCGGCAATGGCGCCGGCATTTGCAATCAATGCCTGCAGTACGATCCCGCGCCAGCTCGTCGTCCGGAAACGCACGGCCAGCATGAGTGCGGTGAAAAGCGCTAGGGCGATGATCGCAACAACATCAGCACTTTGAAGATGAATGCGCATGACGCTGGCCTCACGATTGTTCGGTCTTTGTTGAGTGTTTGTCGAGTATAGCCAGCACGTGCCGGTACGCAAGTTGCATAAAAATAAACAAGTCTGGGATCGGCGTATTTATCTAATGATCTGATGGGAATTTTCCGGGCGCAGTCCGTACTAACCCGAATTGGTGTTTTCCCGTGAAGGGCAAACTTCATCCACGGAGTTGCATTTATGAATTCGCCGAACCGCCGTTCTCTCGAAGTGGATTTCTTCCGGGGACTCGTGCTGCTGGTGATTGCCGTCGATCATATTTCGGGAAGCGTTTTATCCAGATTTACACTCCATAGTTACGCGTTCTGCGATTCCGCAGAGGTTTTCGTGTTCCTGGGGGGATATGCATCGGCCGCCGCTTACACAACGCTGGCAGCGAATCGAAGTCACGGAGCCGCGCGCCTGCGCTTCCTGAAGCGCAGTTGGGAGATTTATCGCGCGTACCTGTTCACTGCCGTGATGATGCTGCTCGGCGGGGCGCTGCTCATGTGGCTGCGCATCGACACCCCGATGCTGCAGATCACCGAATGGCCGACGTTCCTGGCGCGGCCGCTGGGGCTTACGTTCGATGTCGCGACGTTGCGGCATCAGCCGTATCTATCGGCGGTATTGCCTATGTACGCCATGTTCGCGCTCGCCGTGCCGTTCGTGGTGCCGTTGGCTGAACGTAAGCCGGTGGTGGTGCTGTTCGGCAGTCTTGGCGTATGGCTGTTCGCATCGTCGCTCGCGCAATGGTTGCCGTCTGCTTACGCGGAAGGGTGGTCGTTTAACCCGTTCGCGTGGCAACTGATGTTCGCGCTCGGCATCCTGGCTCGCGTGCAGCCGATTCCCGCCGAATTCCACGATTCGAAAACCGCTCGCTGGTTGACCCGTGCTGCCGTTGTCGTGTTCCTGACGTTCGCGTTCGCGAAGCTGTTCCTGGAGACGCAAGCGCCGCCCGGGTATATGAAGCAGAACCTGGCGAGCCTGCGCATTGTGAGTTTTGTCGTGATCGCGTGGCTGTTCGCTCAGGCGGTGCACGCCGGATGGATAAAAGCGGTGGCGAAGCGCCTGCCGAGCGTGGTCAACATCGGCAAGCAGGGGCTGGTGTGTTTTATTGCGGGCGCGTGCATGTCGCTCGTTATCGATACCGCCTTGCGGGTCGTGTCGCTCGGGCAATATCAGTGGATGGCAGGGCTGGGCGGCGACGTCATCGCGATTGGCAGCCTGATCTGGCTCGCGGCGTTCTGGCGCGATCGCAAGGAGGCACAGCGGGCGCGGTTGCCGAAGGGACCGACGGTTCCAGCGCATGTCGTCAACCGGCGCGACAGATGACGAGAGTTTGAATAACGCGTGCCGGCGAGCTTTACAAAGCGCCGCCGGCACGCGTTGAGTGCTATGAAAGCTTGATATCGCGCGTTTCCCGCATGCACAGCACGCCGATCAGGCTGATTGCCGCCGCGACCGATACATACCCGCCAACCCACGCCAAACCGCCGCGATTCGCCAGCAATTGCGCGATGTACGGCGCTACCGACGCCCCCAGAATGCCGCCCACGTTATACGCGACGCCCGCACCGGTATAGCGGACGTTGGTCGGGAACAACTCGGGAAGCAGCGCGCCCATCGGTGCAAAAGTGACGCCCATCAGGAACAGTTCGATGGTGAGAAACAGCGCGACCGCGTAGGTGTTGCCGCTGCCGAGCAGCGGGGCCATGGTGAAACCCGACAGGATAGCCGCGATACAACCCACGATCAGCACCGGCCGGCGGCCGAATTTATCGCTGGCTAATGCGGAAATCGGCGTCGCGATAGCCATGAAAATCACCGCGAAACACAGCAGGCCAAGGAATTTTTCGCGCGTGAAATGCAGCGTCGAGACGCCGTACGAGAGCGAAAAAACCGTCGAGATGTAGAAGAGCGTGTAGCAGACGATCATCGCGATCGCGCCGAGCAGCGTCGGTTTCAGGTATTGGCCGAACAACGTCGCGATAGGCACGCGCACGCGTTCTTTTTTCTCGATAGCCTCACGAAACGCCGGCGTTTCCGCGATTTTCAGGCGCACATAAAGTCCGAGCGCCACCAGTACGGCGCTGACGAGAAACGGCACGCGCCAGCCCCAGCTACGGAATTGTTCATCGGTGAGCGAGAGCGCCAACCCGAAGAACAGTCCATTCGATGCCAGGAAACCCACCGATGGCCCAAGTTGCGGGAACATGCCGAACCAGCCGCGCTTGTTTTGCGGCGCGTATTCGGTGGCGAGCAGCGCGGCACCACCCCATTCGCCGCCGAGCCCGATGCCCTGGCCGAAGCGCAGGATGCACAGCAGCACCGGCGCCAGGCTGCCGATGGACGCGTAGCCTGGAACAAAGCCGATCAGGGTGGTCGACACGCCCATCACGAGCAGCGAGGCGACAAGTGTCGATTTTCGCCCGATGCGGTCACCGAAATGGCCGAAGATGAACGAGCCGATCGGCCGCGCGATAAACGCGATGCCAAACGTGACGAACGCCGACAACGCTTGCGCCGCGGGCGAGCTATGCGGGAAAAAGACCGGGCCGATAACCAGCGCAGCGGCGGTCGCGTAGACATAGAAATCGTAGAACTCGATTGCCGTGCCGATAAAACTCGCGAAGATCACGCGGGAAGTGCTCATCTTCGCGTCGCTTGCGGGCGATGCGGGTAAGGAGCCCGATGGTGAGGCTGATGACATGGCGTCTCCGGTTCGCCCTTCGTATCGCGTCCGGGAATGGGAGCGCGCGTCGGGACACTTTGTATTGAATGCGCAGCGAGGCGGCGTACGGCGGTGAAACCGAACGGTGTGGAACTGCGCGTGGTGTGTCGCGGAGTCGACCGGTCAGGCGCCGGCTCAAGCGCTGGATGGGCGAAGGCGACGGCTTTGCCGGCATGGCCGGCGCGGGGTATCGAAAATTATAACGATCGTGCGCCGTGGCGGGCAAGGAAACCGTATTGATGAACGGGCCAATAGTTCCACTTGTTTCGCTCAGTCGATGGTTGTCGCCTGCGGTGAATGGACGCTGCGTAGCTGGAACTTGCCGTTGTCGTTGAAGAGCCAATCTTCGAACAAATCGAGCTGGCCGTTGCCATCGAGCAGGCGGGTTGGTGGCGTCGGCAATGGTGACGCACGTCGCAGCGACGCGAGCGCGGTCGCTTCGGCTTCGTCGTCGCCATTGGTCCGGTAGACCGATGATCGGAGCACGCGACCGTTGCGGTCCACGGTAAACGCGACTACGACGAGCGAGCGCAGCATCGCTTGCGGCGTGCCTTTGAGCACCAGCGAAGGATTGTGATCGAAGATGTGTTGCGCAACGCGCACCTTGTACTGATCGAGTGTCGCGCCGCTTACGGCAGCGGCCGGTTTTGACTCGAGCGCGCTAGGGGGCGGGGTGATCGTGCAAGCGGCGATGGTTGCCGCTATTGCTGTGGCAAGCGCGATACGCGCGATTTTCAGGCTGGAGGTCATGGCAAGCGAGGCTCCGCGAATTCGTTGTACTCATACTTAACAATACGCGGCTGGTCCGGGACTTGCTGCCCATTTTGCAAGTCCACTGCATTTTGATGCGCAAGGAGAAGACCATGAGCAACGATTCCACCGATGTGAAAACACCGAAGCCCGCCGAACACAGCGATAACGAGGCAAGCAAGATGCCCGAGCGCGACGACGACGACCGTAAGCAGGCCCCAAGCGATAAACCCGGAAAGAAGCCAGGAGAGGGCGAGCCGGATGTGGGGTGAGACTGAGTAGGCGCGTCCCGCAAGGTAAAAACCCGCATCGGAGACGATGCGGGTTTTTTATCGCGATGCAGTTGTTTTTTGTACTAACAAAAAATTACATTGCTTTTGGATTAAAGTTAGTACAATAATTGCATGAGAATTCTTTACGACAGGGTGAAGCGCGATAAAACCTTCGTTGAGCGCGGACTGGATTTTGAGCTTGCTCCCGAGGTTTTTGCGGGCATGACGCTGACGCAACCAGACTTGCGCTTCGATTATGGGGAACAACGATTCACGACTGCGGGTTGGTTGCATGGCCGGATTGTCGTGTTGGTCTGGACGCCCCGCGGCGCGGATCGCCGCATCATAAGCATGAGGAAAGCAAATGACCGCGAAACTAAAAAGCTCGCCGAGCACCTGGGTTGATCCCGACGATGCGCCCGAAATTACCGATGATTGGATCGCCAGCGCGGAGCTGCGCGATGGTGAAAAGGTCGTGCGGAGGGGAAGGCCGCTCGGCAGCACAAAGACACCGACGACAGTCCGCCTCGACAACGAAGTACTCGAAGCGTTTCGCTCGACAGGACCGCGTTGGCAATCGCGCCTGAACGCCGCGCTGGCCGATTGGCTCAAGACTCATTCGCCGGATGAACTGGCGGTGTGACGTGCGTGGTATGGCGGAGGGGAGTTTGAAGCGAAGGGTTGCACACAAGCTGAAATGCTGGTTTTTGGCGGAAGCGGTGAGATTCGAACTCACGGACGAGTCACCCCGTCGCTAGTTTTCAAGACTAGTGCCTTAAACCGCTCGGCCACGCTTCCACGTTTCAAAAATTTTCACACACAGCAACTACGAGAAAAGTGCGTTCAAACTGCGTCGCACCTTTCCGGCAAGGCGCGTATTGTAGCGCAACTTTCGCGGGCGTCCATCAAGCAAAACCGCCTTACCCTTCCAGTGACCTCGTCGCTCGCAAACCGGGAAACAATCGCATCCATAACAACGCAACGGCGATCGTTCCTACGCCGCCGATCAACACCGCCGGCACCGCGCCGAACAGTCCCGCCGTCATCCCGGACTCGAACTCGCCCAGCTGATTCGATGTCCCGATAAACAGCGAATTGATGGCGCCCACGCGTCCTCGCATATCGTCGGGTGTTTGAAGCTGAACGAGCGACATACGCACGACGACGCTGATCACATCGGAGGCACCGAGCGCGGCCAGCGCGATCAGCGAGACATACAGATTCCGCGATAACCCGAACACAATCGTAGCAATGCCAAATGCGATCACGCCGCCGAACATCGCTGTCCCGGCGCGCTGCCGCAACGGGAAATGCGCGAGATAAATCGATCCGGCCAGCGCGCCAACGGCAGGCGCCGCGCGCAATACGCCAAGCGCCCACGGGCCGGCGTGCAAGATATCGCGGGCGAAAACGGGTAGCAACGCCGTCGCGCCGCCTAGCAACACCGCGAACAGATCCAGCGATAACGCCCCCAAAATCACAGGCTTGCGTCGAATGAAGGCGATGCCGGAGAAGAGCGACTCGAACGTCAGCGGTGTGCGCATGCGTACCACTTGTTCGATTTTTATCGATGACAAAGACACCGCCGCCCCAATGAACGCCACCGCTACCGCGCCATAAACCGTAAGCGCTCCGAGTCCATAGAGCAGACCACCCATTGCCGGTCCGAGGATCTGTGCTGTCTGGTTCGCCGACGTCGACCACGCGGTCGCGTACTGCAACTGGGCGCGCGGAATCAGGTTGGGCAAGAGTGCGGCCATCGAAGGCGACTCGAACGCTCGCGCCGACCCGGCAACAGCTGCGATCAAATAGATCAGCCCCTGGCTGGTCATTCCGCGCCACGTCGCAACGCACAGCGTCAACGCGGCCACGCCCTGAATTGCCTGACAGACGAACGCGATCGTGCGCCGATCGTAGCGGTCGGCGACATGGCCGACCACCAGCGTGAGCATGAACATTGGCAGGAACTGCGAGAGGCCGACGAGTCCGAGTGCGAACGCGCTGTGTGTGATCGAGTAGATCTGCCAGCCGATTGCCACGGACATCATCTGAAACGCAACCGATGACATCACCCGCGCGCTCCAGAACAGCGCAAAGGGCCGGTGCCGCATCACGGAGCCGGCGGTCAGAGCAGGGGCGGGCGCATTCAATTTAACGGTCTTCCTTGATCGTTATCGACGGCGTGTCCCTGAGAAAGAGCGCCTGCAGGTCGTTGAGAAAATCCTGTCCGCGCTGCGTTGGCGCAATGCGTTCAATATCGCGCGTGATCAAGCCACGACGCTCCGCTTCCACCAGCCCCGATTCGATTGCAGACATCGCGAGCCCGGTTCGTTCGTTGAACGAATGCACCGGAAACCCTTCTACGAGTCGCAACGTGTTGAGCATGAATTCGAAGGGCAAGTCGCGCGGCCCGACCTCGTTCTCTTCTTGTATAGCCGCGCCGCTAAGCGCTTCATCCATGTACGTTCCAGGATGTTTATAACGCACCTGGCGCACGATTTTCTGCGGAAACGACAGCTTGGTATGCGCACCGGCACCAATGCCGAGATAGTCGCCAAAGCGCCAGTAGTTCAGGTTGTGCTGGCTCTTCCTGTGCGGCTTCGCATAGGCCGACACCTCGTAGCGTTCATAACCGGCCGAAGCCGTGCGCTCGTGAATCCAGTCCTGCATGTCGGCGGAAGCGTCGTCATCGGGAACGGGCGGCGGGTACTTCGCGAACATCGTGTTCGGTTCAAGCGTCAGGTGATACAGCGACAAATGCGGCGGCGCGAAACTGATAGCAGTTTCGATATCCGCCCGGCATTCATCCAGCGTTTGCTTGGGCAGCGCGAACATCAGGTCGAGATTGAAGTTATCAAAGTTCCTGGCCGCTATTTCCACTGCCTGACGCGCTTGCGTTGCATCGTGAATCCGGCCGAGCGCTTTCAGATGCTGCTCGTTGAAACTTTGAATACCGATCGATAACCGGTTCACGCCGCTCGCCCGGAACTGCGTGAACTTCGCGGCTTCGAACGTGCCGGGATTGGCTTCGAGCGTGATTTCCGCGTCGGCGTCGAGCGGTAGCAGTGCGCGGGCGTCGGAGAGCAGGCGGTCCAGTCCTTTCGCCGACAGCAAGCTGGGCGTCCCGCCGCCAATGAAAATGGTGTGGACCTGCCGGCCCCAGACCATCGGCAACGCGCGCTCGAGATCGGCGCGCAATGCATCGAGATAACGTTCCTCGGGAAACGTCTCGCCCTTCCACTCGTGGGAGTTGAAATCGCAATACGGGCATTTGCGCACGCACCACGGGAAATGCACGTACAGCGACAAGGGCGGCAACGACGTCAGCCGGATACTGCCCGGCGACGTGAACGCCTTGACCACGTTGATCGTCTGAGGACCGCTCGAGCTGGCCATTACGATATTTCCTTCAACCGCGCCAGCAGATGCCGAAGCGCAATCGCCCGATGACTGTTGGCGTTTTTCACAGCGGGATCGAGTTCGGCGGCGGTTTGTCCCAGCGACGGCACCAGGAAATGTGCGTCATAACCAAAGCCGTTCGCCCCGCGCGGGGTATCGATGACTTCGCCGTGCCAGCGGCCTTCCGCAATTAGCGGTTCCGGATCGTCGGCATGGCGCACCAGCACGAGGACGGAGAAGAAATACGCACGTCGATCCGATTCGCTAGCGAGATCCTTCACGAGCCGCGCATTGTTCGCGGCATCGCTTTTCTCGCCGCCGTTGAGCAATTGAGCATAACGCGCCGAATACACGCCCGGCGCACCGCGCAACGCATGCACGCAGAGGCCGGAGTCGTCGGCAAGGGCAGGCAATCCCGTCGCCGCCGATGCATGCCGCGCCTTCGCCAACGCATTCTCGACGAAGGTCACATGCGGTTCCTCGGCCTCGGACACGCCCAGTTCACCCTGCGTCACGAGATCGATGCCGGCCGTGCTCAGCAGGGCTGCGAACTCGCGCAATTTGCCGGGGTTGTTCGACGCGAGTACGACGCGTCCCAAGGCGCTAGCGGTATCGGAATCAGACACTGAGCAACTCCAGCGCGATCTTCTGCTTCGCGATCAACGTTTCGATACCGCTCTGCGCCAGATCCATCAGCGCGGTCATCTCGGCGCGCGTGAACGGTACGCCTTCTGCCGTTCCCTGTACTTCGACAAAACCACCGGCGCCGGTCATCACGACGTTCATGTCGGTGTCGCACTGCGAGTCTTCGTCATAATCGAGATCGAGCACCGGCTGGCCGTTGTACACGCCGACCGAGATCGCCGCGACAAATTGATTGATCGGTGATTCCGCGAGTCTGCCGGCGGCCAGCAGCTTGGTTACCGCATCGTGGGCTGCGACAAACGCGCCGGTAATGCTTGCCGTGCGCGTACCGCCGTCGGCCTGGATCACGTCGCAATCGATGTGCAGCGTGCGCGCGCCCAGCTTGTTCAGATCGAACACGGAACGCAGCGCGCGCCCGATCAGGCGCTGGATCTCCTGCGTGCGGCCGGTTTGCTTGCCGCGCGCGGCTTCACGGTCGTTACGCGTGTTGGTGGCACGGGGCAGCATGCCGTATTCGGCCGTGAGCCAGCCTTGATCGCGTCCGCGCAGGAATTCGGGCACGCGCTCGGAAATGCTCGCGGTGCAGATCACTTTGGTATCGCCGAATTCGACGAGAACCGACCCTTCCGCATGCTTCGTGTAGTGCCGCGTGATGCGCACGTCGCGCAATTGGTCCGCGCGACGTGCGCTCGGGCGGTTGAACGGGGCGGACGGGTTCAGCGTGGAGTCGGTCATGGAGGCGGCAAAGTGAAGGAAACGCAGTGAAAAGGAGCTTGGGCGCACGGTAAAAAAAGCGTAAAAATCGCGCCAAGGTACGAATTTTATCCGCAATCGGAGTGAGCGTCCGGCGCGGCTTTCCGGGTTCACCCGGTGTTCATCCGTGCGCGCCGCATGGCGGCATTGCGTTTCCACGGGCGGGATCGGCAAAAATGGGATAATGCCAGCTTCCTCGCCCGGCCAACATTGCCTGCCATCTCGCGCAGCTTCACGCCGGGCGTTTCGAAGCGAACTGGCCGTGCCGCGCAAGCAGCAAAGCGAACAGCAAAAAGCGCCACGGCCTTCAATCACGGACGCGACAATGATCTACAGCATGACAGGCTACGCCAGCGCAACGCGCGAAGTAGCGTCGGACGGTGCGGGCGCCAATGGCTCGGGCGTGGGCGTATCGGTGGAATTGCGCACGGTGAATTCGCGCTTCCTCGATATGAATTTCCGCATGCCCGAAGACGTGCGCGTGTGCGAGCCGCAATTGCGCGAAATGCTGATGAACAAGCTGTCGCGCGGCAAGGTCGACATCCGCATCAACCTGAATCGCGCAGAGCAGACCACGATTGCAGGCGTGCTCAATCGCGATGCGCTGTCGCAACTCGCCGCGCTCGAGCGCTCGGTGCTGGATATTTTCCCCGATGCCGAACGCATGCGCACGGGTGAAATCCTGCGCTGGCCTGGCATTTTGTCGGAGAGCGGGGTATCGGCGGAAACGCTGCGCGACGCGGTCCTGGCATGCGGCAAGCAGGCGATCACCGAACTTATCGATGTCCGCGCCCGTGAAGGCGCCGCGCTTGCCGCCGTGCTGATCGCGAACGTGACGGAAATGGAAGCTATCGTGGCAAAGGTCACGCCGCTCGTGCCGGAACTGATCACGAAGCATCAGCAGAAAATTGTCGAGCGTTTGCAGGATGCGCTGGGCATTGCGTCGCCGGAAGGCACGCAAACCAGCATCCCGCGCGAGGAAATCGCGGAACGGATTCGCCAGGAAGTGACCATGTACGGCATCCGTATCGACATCACCGAGGAATTGCAGCGTCTCTCCGCGCATCTGGCGGAAACCCGCCATGTGCTGCAAAAGGGCGGGAAAGTGGGCAAGCGGCTCGACTTCATGATGCAAGAACTGAATCGCGAAGCGAACACGCTCGGGTCGAAAGCGGCTGCGAAAGAACTGGCGGATTCGTCGATGACGCTCAAATTGCTCATCGAACAGATGCGCGAGCAAGTGCAAAACCTGGAGTAACGCTGCCATGAACGACGCACAACAACGCAACACCTACGCCGGGGTTTATCCGGGCAACCTGTTCATGGTTGTCGCGCCATCGGGCGCGGGCAAGTCGACGCTGGTCAACGCGCTGCTCGCACAGGATCAAGCGATCCGCCTGTCCGTGTCGTACACCACGCGCGAACCGCGCCCGGGTGAAGAAAATGGCGTTCAATACCATTTCGCTTCCGTCGATGACTTCATGGCGCGACACGCCGCCGGCGAGTTCCTCGAAAGCGCGGAAGTGCACGGCAACTACTACGCAACCTCGCGCGTGTGGATTGAAGCGCAGATGAAAAGCGGCCACGACGTGCTGCTTGAAATCGACTGGCAAGGCGCGCAACAGGTCAAGAAACGCTTTCGCAACGCGGTGGAAATCTTTATCCTGCCGCCGTCGCTGGATGCGCTGGAAGAGCGCCTGAAGAAGCGCGGCCAGGACGCGCCGAACGTGATCGTTCGCCGTTTGCTGGCAGCAGGCAGCGAGATGGCGCATGCGCCGGAAGCGGAATACGTGCTGATCAACGAGAACTTCGAGCGCGCGCTTGGCGAGTTGCAGTGTCTCGTTGCAGCCACACGGCTGCGTTTCGGTTCACAGTACGCCCGTCATACGCAGTTGTTTGTCGAGTTAGGCATACACTCGCCGCACGCCGAGTGAACGGGGCTTTCCGGTCACATAAGGTAGAATGAAGAACATATCGAGAAGGAATCAACCATGGCCCGCATCACCGTCGAAGACTGTCTGAAAATGATCCCCAATCGCTTCGAGCTCGCGCTCGCAGCAACGTATCGCGCGCGTCAGCTCGCTCAAGGCCATACGCCGAAGATCGAAAGCCGCGATAAACCGACTGTTGTTGCGCTGCGCGAAATCGCGGCCGGCCAGGTCGGCGTCGAGATGTTGAAGAAGGTGCCGGTCTGATTTGCGGCCCGGACGTCTGCGCGCATTGTCACTAACCGCGTCAGCCAACCACGGAGGCGACCATGAATCCTGTTCCATCGTCCGTCTCTGTGGACCCGCATAACGACATCCTCAGTACAGAGCACTCTGGGTCTCATTCTGGAACCCACGCGCACGATCATGACACCGCTCATGACCCCGACTCGCCCTCGGCGGCGCGCAAGTACATCGACGCAGTCCTCGAACAATCGTTTCGCCATCTGTTCGGGCCGACTGCCACACCGGAAAAGCCGCGCCGCCACGATGTCGTTTCCATTGCGAAACTGACCACTGAGCTGGCCGCGTACCTTTCGCCGGAAGAAATCAAGCAGGTCAAGCTGGCTTTCCATTTCAGCGATGAAGCCCATCTCGGGCAGTATCGTCAGAGTGGCGAGCCGTACATCACGCATCCGGTGGCAGTCGCGGAAATCTGCGCCAGCTGGAAACTCGACGATCAGTCGATCATGGCGGCGTTGCTGCACGACGTGATCGAAGATCAGGGCGTGACGAAGACCGAGATTGCGGAACGTTTCGGGCCGAAGGTCGCAGAACTTGTGGATGGCTTGTCGAAACTCGACAAGATGGAGTTCCGCAATCGCGAGGAAGCGCAGGCGGAAAACTTCCGCAAGATGCTGCTCGCCATGGCGCGCGACGTACGCGTGATTCTCGTCAAGCTGGCCGACCGGCTGCACAACATGCGCACGCTGGGTGCGGTGCCACCGGAAAAGCGGCGTCGCGTGGCGCGCGAAACCATCGACATCTACGCGCCTATCGCGCATCGGCTTGGATTGAATAACACGTATCGCGAGCTCCAGGACCTGAGCTTCGCGAACTTCAATCCCCATCGCTATGCCACGCTCGAACGCGCCGTGAAGGCCGCTCGCGGCAACCGGCGTGAAGTGGTGGGCAAGATCCTTGAAGCGGTCCAGCGCACGATTGCGGACGCGAAAATCAAGGCTGACGTGACCGGCCGCGAGAAAACCATCTTCAGCATTTACAAGAAGATGCGCGACAAGCAGTTGTCGTTCTCGCAAGTGCTCGACGTCTACGGTTTTCGCGTGGTCGTGGATACCGCGCTCGAATGTTATACGTGCATTGGCGCGCTGCACGCCCTCTACAAACCGGTGCCGGGCAAGTTCAAGGACTACATTGCCATTCCGAAGGTGAACGGCTATCAGTCGTTGCACACCACGCTGGTGGGGCCGTTTGGTGCGCCGATCGAGTTCCAGATCCGCACGCGCAAGATGCACGAAATCGCCGAAGCGGGCGTGGCCGCGCATTGGCTTTACAAGAATGGCGGCGCTGATCTAAACGATGTGCAAAAGCGCGCGCACCAGTGGCTGAAATCGTTGCTCGACATTCAAAGCGAAGCCGGCGATTCAAGCGAATTCCTCGAGCACGTCAAGATCGATCTGTTCCCCGATGCCGTTTACGTGTTCACGCCCAAGTCGAAGATCATGCCGCTGCCGCGCGGCGCGACGGCTTTGGACTTCGCGTATTCCATTCACAGCGACCTGGGCAATCAATGCGTCGCGGTGAAGATCAACAACGAGTTGCTGCCGCTGCGCACCGAGTTGAAGAGCGGCGATATCGTGGAAGTGATCACAGCGCCTTACTCGAAGCCGAATCCCGCGTGGCTCGGCTTCGTGCGTACCGGCAAGGCGCGTTCGGCCATTCGCCACTATCTCAAGACCATGCGGCTGAACGAGTCGGTGCAATTGGGCGAACGGCTTGTCGATCAAAGCCTCAAGGGTTATGGGCTGGCGTTGTCGGAAGTGACGCCCGAGGTCTGGGAAAGGCTGGCGCAATGGACCGGCAACAAGAGCCGTCAGGAAATTTTCGCGGACATCGGCCTCGGCCGGCGCGTGGCCGCCGTGATGGCGAAGCGTATTGAAGTGCTGATGAACGGTCGCGATGACGACGATTCCCCGCGCGAAAGCTTCACCACGAATACCGCGCCGCCGGTCGTGATCACTGGCACCGAAGGGATGTCGGTGCAGTTGTCCGCCTGCTGCCGCCCGATTCCTGGCGACGACATCATGGGTTATATCGGCATTGGGCTGGGTATGGCGATCCATACCACCGAATGCCGGGTGGCCCAGCGGATTCACAAACGTGATCCCGGCCGATGGATCGACGTAGCCTGGGCGCCGCAGCCGGGCCGTCTGTTCGATGTATCCATCAAGGTGCTCGTCAGCACGTCGAAGGGCGTGTTCGCCCGTGTAGCGGCTGATATCACGTCCGCCGATGCCAACATTGTCCACATCGCCATGGACGAGGACGTGACGCAGGAATCCACCGTCCTGCGTTTCGTGATTCAGGTCAGTGATCGGGTGCACCTGGCGAACGTCATGCGGCGCGTGCGCACGAACCCGGACGTGATGCGTATCGCGCGTGAGCGTCCGAGTGACGAGCCGCATCATCGCAATACCGAAGGCGGCATGCGGATCGATCGAGAACGCGGCGATTATTAACGCCTGGCGTTCGCCCTTTAGCGCAGCGGCCGGCGGAGCCTGAGACTCAACCGCCACCGCTGGAACGCGACCTGCGTGCCTGTACCCATTCTGCGTACACAGGGGCACTTATGAAAACATCAGAACTGGAAGGCGCCGAGCTCGACTATTGGGTCGCACGCGGGCTGCATGAGTTCATCCGCGAAATTCATTTCACCGATGGCGGTCAGACGCTCTCCATCCGCGGCAATGACCGTGGACGGGCATGGGATGGGCGCTTCCTGCCATCGACGTCGTGGGAAGCCGCATCCGTTGTGCTCGAGCGCGCGTGCCGGCTGGAGATGAACGACCACGGGCGCGGTGAAGTCGTCTGCACGGCGATATTCGGCAAGGCCGGAGCGGAAGTGGAGGGGCGCGGGCCGTCGCTGCGTATCGCCTTGCTGCGCGCTTTTTTACTGCATGCGTTCGGAGACACGGTGGACGATGAATTCCCGCATCGTTCGCAAATGCTGCTGGGAGAGCGGGCTGAACCGTGGGGCGAGCAGAGCGCTACGGCGACGATTGAAGATGCACCGTTGCCGGACGGACGTATCGGCGATATTGGGTCGACTGCGCGGCAGTAAATCCCGCCTGTTGCGCGTCTGAAGCTTGGGCGGAGCCGCCCAGCGTACTTTTCAGCAAAGACGCGTGCGCGGCTTTCACCCGCACAAACAAAAAGGGCCTTCCGCGAGGAAGGCCCTTCTAAAACTGGTGCGGCTGGCAGGATTCGAACCCACGACCCCTTGGTTCGTAGCCAAGTACTCTATCCATCTGAGCTACAGCCGCGCACAAAGCAGGGTAATACAAAAAACGAATACTGGAAACGCTTGCTTGAAACGAAACGACAAAACGCAACAAAACGCTTTAAAGAAGTGGTGCGGCTGGCAGGATTCGAACCCACGACCCCTTGGTTCGTAGCCAAGTACTCTATCCATCTGAGCTACAGCCGCACGCGAGACCAAGAGTATAGCCAAGCTCTCCCAAAAAAGGAAGGGTTTAGCCTCGATTTCTGTAATGCCGATCTCCTTCGTGTTACCGTGCACAGGAGCTATCTCGCTCCTCTTCACGTTATTTTGAGCGGTTTGCACCATGAACAAAGCATTTGTAAAGGAATCGGACGAGAGCGAGGAAGATCTCGATCTCGAGCAACCCGCCGGCGTCCCTCCCGGCACGAAGAACTACATCACGCCCGCAGGGCATCAGCGTCTGCGCGACGAGCTGCTGCATCTGCTGGACGTCGAGCGGCCGGATGTCGTGAAGCTGCTTTCCTGGGCGGCGTCCAATGGCGACCGTTCGGAGAACGGCGATTACATTTACGGCAAGCGGCGCTTGCGTGAGATCGACCGCCGAATCCGCTTCCTGACCAAGCGCCTCGATAAGGCGGAAGTGGTGGACAGCAGCCGGCAGGAAAACGTCGACCAGGTGTTTTTCGGCGCAACGGTGGATTACGCCGGCGACGATGGAGACGTGCACACGGTCACCGTCGTGGGCGTAGACGAAGTGAATCTGGATGTCGGGCACGTGAGCTGGATCTCGCCCATCGCCCGAGCCTTGCTCAAGGCGAAGGTCGGCGATACGGTCACGCTGCACACGCCCGCGGGCGTGCAGCAAATCGATATCGTCGATGTGCGTTATCCGGCGAAGGCCTGAGGCGCTTTATCTGAAGCAGTAACGTCAGGAACCTCAGGACGAAAAAAAGGCGCCGCAAGCGGCGCCTTTTTCACATCGGTACAACTTTGAACAAGACTTAAAACCAGACTTAGAAGCGGTGACGAATGCCAACCGTTGCCGAGACCTGGTTCGGGGTCGACGACATGCCTACGCCGTTGATCGGAGCGCCAATGCCGCTGTCGCCCAGGTCAAGCGCGTGAACGTACTCGCCTTGCAGGTACACGTCCGTGCGCTTCGACAGCGAATAAGCTGTCTGCAAGCTGAACTGATGGAACGACGGCTTTTCGCCATCGAGACGAGCGTCCGTGTACGTGTACGCGCCTGCCAGGCTCAGGGCCGGGGTCAGGGCGTAGTGGGCGTTCAACTCATAGTTGTTGAAGCGGGCGTAGTTGCCAATCGCGATGTTGCCCGTGTTGCCAACCGTAGCACCGTTGATGCTTGCTGCATCTTCAAGCTTGGTTTGCGTGAACACGAAACCAACCGTCGCCGGGCCGAACGCGTAGTTCAAGCCTGCGCCGAACGTGCGTTGCAGACCTGCGTTGAACGTGTTGTCGCCAGCAACAGCGCCGTTGGCGTTGTTGATTGCGCCAGCCGTCAGGTTGTTGTTCAGTTGCAAGTACGCTGCAGCAATGTTCAACGGACCGTAGTTATACGACGCGCCAACGCTGTACGAGCGGTTGTTCGCGAAACCATCAGCCTGGTTCGAGAAGCCATACAACGCGCCGAACTTGAAGCCGGCGTAGTTCGCGCTCTGGTACTTGACCGAGTTGTTGATACGGAACGAGTTGTCGAGGTTGTCGTTGTCGAACGGGTGCGCGAACTGCGTGCCACCGTATTGCGTGCCGGTCAGAGCCAACGGGCCGAGGTAGTCGACCACGGAGTCATACTGACGACCCAGCGTGACGGTACCGAACTGATTGCTCGACAAACCAACGAAAGCTTGACGGCCGAATTCACGACCTTGCTGGCCAAGCGTACCGTTCGCAATGCTGAAGCCGTTTTCCAACGTGAAGATTGCCTTCAAGCCACCGCCGAGGTCTTCAGAGCCGCGCAGGCCCCAACGGCTGCCGTTCACCGCGCCGCTCGTCATCTTGAAGTTATGTGAACCGTTTTGATTGTTCGTGTACGTCAGGCCAGCATCGATCAAACCGTACAGCGTCACGCTGCTTTGGGCATGAGCGGCAGTTGCAAATACGCCCGACAGGGCGGCGACCATGAGAGTCTTTTTCATCTTTGTAACTCCGAGAGCAATTTGGGTCTGACAACCCAGGCTTGAAGGAAACCTTCACTCCGACGCGCTGCGAGAGGCGCAGTCAGGTGTTTCGTGTGTCAACAGAAGACACAGTCGTTTCCGGACCAGACGAAGTGTAAAGACGGCGTTACAGCGGTGGCATTCCGATTTACGCAATAAAGTATTCTGCGATCGGCAATGATTAAGAAAGGCAATCTAAGCCTTTACTGGCAAGGCTTTGCGGGGGAATGACGGGGGTGAATGAGAAGTGTCAACAGAGGTTCGTTGCGCAATTGCTACATGCGCGATCGTTAAAATACAACGCCAATAATCCTAAATGTCGATTGTTGACGGAACCGCAATAGATGATTGCCGAATCTGTTGATAATTTCCAGAAGGCGTCCCGTTATACTTTAATCGCTGCTTTCCGAAGCAGACTTTTTCGTTGACGGAAAAGATCTCCAAACCTTGTCGGCGCGACTTCCCAGTCGCGCTTTTTTTTGCCTGAACGCGCTCGATGCCCGAAGCCTGTTCCAGGCGATGCTACTTAGTTAGCAGCTGCGACTTCTTCCTGCGTCGCCGCCGATTCATTCTTGACGTCGGGTGAGTCCGCTTCCTGGTTGCTATCGAATGTCAGCGGACTCGATATTGTCCAGTCTTCCATCACATAACGGCGTGCATCCATTGGCGAGGACAGGAGGTTCTGCCAATGATCGCCATGCCATGCCGGGTCGAAATCCAGAGCTGAATGTGACTCCATTACCGCTTGGGGCCCTACCAACGTCCTGATCCACGAAAACATGCTTTTGAGTTCGGTCGTCAAAGCTATGACCTCCTTTAAAGTGCTTGCGGTACTGTTTCATGATGCCGATCCCTCATTTCGGTAACAAGGCTCGTATACGCTTACGATTCGATAAAACCGGTTACAAGCTGAGTAAATATTTCCTTTTGGCGCATATGGACGATTTAATCCGGAATTATTACGACGTTTGTTATCTTTCAGCCGCCGTGATTCGAGAGCGCATGCGGACTCGCCTTCGACGCTTCTCCTGTGCGTCGAGCCGGCCCCGTGACTGGAAACGGCCTGGAACCGCCAGCGCTTGAACGGACGTGCGCTAAAATGGCCGATCGATACGCCTTTTTCCTGCGCGGATCGCGTCCATTCCTCTTTTAGCGGTCAGCGCTGTGCTCCCAATCGTTACTAATATTGTTAGTCCGGAACCGCTGGTTTTCGTCGACCTCGAAACCACGGGCGGCACCTTCGGCGTGAATCGCATCACGGAAATCGGCGTGGTGGAGGTCGGACCGGCCGGCGTGACGCAGTGGAGTTCGCTCGTTAATCCGCAGCAGCCGATTCCGTTCTTTATCCAGCAGCTCACCGGTATCAGCGACTCGATGGTGCGCAACGCGCCGACGTTCGAAGCTATCGCGCATGATTTGCTGGCGCGTCTCGACGGCCGGCTGTTTATTGCCCACAACGCCCGGTTCGATCACGGCTTCCTGCGCAGCGAGTTCAAGCGGGCGGGTATCAAGTTCCAGCCCGACGTGCTGTGCACGGTCCAGTTGTCGCGCGCCATTTATCCGGCGGAGCGCCGGCATGGGCTCGATGCGCTGATCGAACGGCATGCGCTCGTGCCTGCGGCGCGCCACCGCGCACTTGCCGATGCCGATCTGCTCTGGCAATTCTGGCAGCACCTGCATCGCGCGTTTTCCGCCGATATCGTGCATGGCCATATAGAACAGGTTGCACGGCGTTTCCGGCTTGCAGGGGATATCGACGAGGACACCATTGAACAGATTCCGGCCGGCTGCGGCATCTACGTGTTTTATGGAGAGGACGATGTGCCGCTGTATGTTGGGCGAAGCGTGCGCTTGCGCCAGCGCGTGCGGGCACATCTGTCGGGTGTGAAACGTTCGGCGAAGGATTTGCGGCTCGCGGAACTCGTTCGTCGCGTGGAGTGGACCGCGACGGGCGGGGAGATCGGCGCGATGCTGGCGGAAGGGTGCTCGGTCGCGCGGTTGCGCCCGGCACATAACCGGCTGTCCAAAGCCCGTCGTGATGACCCGAGCCACGCGCCGTGGACGTACCCCGGCGCCATCGCAATAGCTGAAACGGATGCGACGACCAGTGCGCGGGTTTGGCATGTTATCGATGCCTGGCAGTATTTCGGCATGGCCGCGTCGCTCGACGAAGCCGCGCAACTTCGCGCGGCAGCGCCTGCGGCATGTTTCGAGTTATCGACGTACCGAATTCTCAGCGAGCGTCTGTCTCATGGACTGACAATCGTGCCGCTTGCAACTACCGCGTGCCTGTCAGGCGAGCCGGTCTTAGCCGACCGCGTCTAGCCGACCGCGTCTAGCCGACCGCTCCAACACCACCCGACGCACACACATGCGACAACGCGCGCGCGAGCGGTGCGTTCTGGGCTGAATCGTAGCGGGTGAGATGTTTCCATCGGGCGATGCTGTCGGCCAGCCGCAGCGGACAGTCGTCGGCACGGCGCAACGGCTCCACGCCGGCTAGCGCGGAGAGCAACGCGTTGGTCACGCGATCGAGCTTCGGCCGGGTATCGTGAGCGAGGTCCGGCGGCGTCCCTTCGGGCGCACGTAACTTCCGCCAGTTATCGAAGAGAGCGTTCTGCACGTCCTTGCTCGCCTCGATCTGATCACGAAAGAAAAGCTGCGCAAACGCCGGATCAATACCGGCGGATTTCGCTCGGCTATCGATACCGGCCAGCAACGCGGCTTCACGGGGTTGATCGGTGATGGGCTCGTGGTTCGCCCATTTCCAGCGCGCGACCGGCTCGGCGAGCGCCAGCCGTTGTGACGACAACGCAATGAGATTGGTGAAGGGCGTGTCGTCGCCGTCAGCGAAAGCCGTCGAAGAACAAGCAATGATGGCAATAACAATGGCAGCCATGGAAGTCATGGCGCGGAGAAGGTACAGAAGGGAATGGCGAAACATGAATACCGGAGCCAGAGCGATAAAGCCGCAGCTTAACGTATGACGCGGTATGACGCGTAGGGCGCGCGCGGTGAGCATGGGGTGATCACGAATGATCGGCACGTTCGTGGCGCTATAAGGTGAAACCAGTCGTGCTATTCCAGTCGTTCTATTAATACCCGCGTGCGAATCCGGCGCTGCTGCAAAGTCGGGCTGCAACGATCAAGCGTCCGGAAACCGCTGCTTGCACAACATCTGCAAACACTGTGGTCGTACTGCGCATTTCAGCAATTATTTCGGGTCGCACAGGTTACGTTGCTCGTCGAAGAATGCCCGCACGTATTCGGGCAACTCTGCGAGGAATTCGACCCCGACCGGTTCTTGATCCGGACATTGCACCTTGTCGGGCGTCGGGATTTTCGTCGGCTTGGCGTCCATCATTTTCTCTCCTTGTATGGGTCGATTATCAATCTCGACTCTGGCTTCGCGCTAGCGTCGAATGCGCGGCTGGCGCATTTCCACGTTTCTCTGTTGCTTTAACGGAACATCCTTCGCGTGACTTAAGGCTGTGATAATTTTCGGCTCAGCAGCCGATATTTTTCCGCGCCTCAGGATTCGTTCTCTAACTAATTTCGCCACCACTTCCACTGATTAACTCGTCGCCTGCTTATTGTTGATCCTTGTCGACACCTCGCGGCGGCAGCTGCCCCTATTTCGCAAGCCACTTCAAAGTACCCCGGCTTTTCTGCCCGGCCAATTCTGTACGCGAAAACCCGGGTCGTTGCTTAAAACCGAGTTCCCTTAATAGTGATAACGGCACGATTCGGCTGCGGTTGACCGTTTTATCCATAATTAAAAAAATTTAACGTTTCGCTATGTCTGAAAGCGCACGTATTCATACAATCATTCATCTAAACGAATGTTCGCAAATCACGCGAGAAGAAAGCATCGAGGAAACGACGGGAAGTTTATGAATTGCGCTCACTTAAAGTTTCACTTTAAGTACATGAACTTACCGATTGATCCTGAAGATAATTTTGAGATGAGACCGAAAAATTAAAAAACCCGCGAAGCCTGGAGGCGACGCGGGTTTCTTGAAATGAAGCTTGGTGCCGGAAAGAGGAATCGAACCCCCGACCTTCGCATTACGAATGCGCTGCTCTACCGTCTGAGCTATTCCGGCATCAGAGAACCGAGATTATAAGGACCTTCCGGCGAGTTTGGCAACACCCTACGGTCAATTAATTTCCGAGTGGTAGCGCGTCACGCGTTCGACCTCGTTTTTCGATCCGAGGAACACCGGCACGCGCTGATGCAGGTTGGTCGGAACGATGTCGAGGATGCGCTGCTCCCCATCCGTCGCAGCGCCACCGGCCTGTTCGACGATGAACGCCATCGGGTTCGCTTCGTACAACAGGCGCAGCTTGCCCGGGCGATCGGGCGTGCGTTTGTCGGCGGGGTACATGAACACGCCGCCGCGGTTCAGGATACGGTGCACGTCCGCGACCATCGACGCGATCCAGCGCATGTTGAAGTCCTCCTTGCGCGGACCGTCCTTGCCTTCGTTCAGCTCGTTCACATACTTTTGGACCGGCTCGTACCAGTGACGGCTATTCGATGCGTTGACTGCGTACTCGCGGGTGTCGGCGGGGATCTGCATGTTGCTGTGCGTGAGTACCCACGAACCCAGCTCGCGATCGAGCGTAAAGCAGTTCACGCCGTAGCCGGTGGTCAGCACGAAAACGGTTTGCGGACCATAAACTGCATAGCCGGCCGCGACTTGCGCCGAGCCCGGCTGCATGAAGGCCTGTTCGCTCGGCTCTGCACCGTCCGGGCATCGCAGCACTGAAAAGATAGTGCCGATAGACACGTTCACGTCGATATTCGACGAGCCGTCGAGCGGATCGAACGTGAGCAGATAGTTGCCCTTCGGATAGCGGTTCGGAATGGGGAAGATCTTTTCCATTTCTTCCGATGCCATCGCGGCCAGGTTGCCGCCCCATTCGTTGGCTTCGAGCAGGATTTCGTTCGAGAGAATATCGAGTTTCTTCTGCACTTCGCCCTGGACGTTCTCGCTGCCCGCGGTACCCAGCGCTTCACCCAACGCGCCCTTGCTCACTTGAAAGCCGATCTGTTTGCATGCGCGTGCGATCACTTCGATCAACAGCCGAAGGTCCGCGGGAAGGTTTTGATGTTCCCGCTGCTGCTCGATCAGATACTTGGTCAGCGTCGTGCGACGGGAGATAGATGATGGGGTCGACATTGCGTTGGGCTCCAGGAGCGTTAGACGAATGCCTCAGATTCTACCCGCTTGGAATGTGTCTCCCGATGTCACAGAAATGTGGCGCACATTTAACGGCTTGCTGCGAGACGCGTACTCTGGTTTTCGAGACGGCAACCTTGCATAAAAAAACCGGCGCCCGCAGCGCCGTTTTCCGTGAGCCGGGATAGAGAGAAAAAAAGGATTAAACCCCTCAGCCCAGCGCTTTTTCCACAATCTCGCGTACATCGCGCGATTTCACCTTCGACGCCACCAATTCCAGCGCCGCATGCGCCTTCTCGCGCAAAGCCGGCGTATACCGGCGCCATTGCTCCAGCGTGCGAGCAAGGCGTGCAGCCACCTGAGGGTTCATTGCGTCGAGCGCTGCGACCTGTTCGGCCCAGAACGCGTACCCGGAACCATCTGCAGCGTGGAATTGCGCCGGATTCGCACCGCAGAAGCTGAAAATCAGCGAGCGGGCGCGATTGGGATTTTTCAGCGTGAACGCTGGGTGTTGCATCAGCTTGCGCACGATGTCGAGCACATTACGCTTGGGGCCGCCGCGTTGCGTGGCCTGCAGCGCGAACCATTTGTCGATCACGAGCGGCTCTTTCTCGAAGCGTTGGTAGAAGTCGCTGAGCGCGGCATCGGCGACGCGGGTATCGACGGAACCTGATGCGCCCGCCGTCAGCAACGCCGACAACGCAGCCGACCGGTCCGTCATGTTGTTCGCGGCGTCGTACTGGGCACTCGCCAGTTCGATCGCGCGGGTGGGGTCGTCGAGCTGGCTCAGGTAGGCGAGAGCAAGATTCTTCAGCCCGCGCTTGCCGGCGTCATCCGGCGTCGCGCAATATTCGCCCGGCGTGCGGTTCGCTTCGTACACCGCGAGCCAACGGTCGCGCAGGCCTGTGGCGAGGCGGCGGCTGACGAACACACGTGCTGCGTGAACGGCGGCGGGGTCCGACACAGCCATCTGTTCCGCAAGATATCCCTCGGACGGCAACATCAGCGCGAGTTCCTGGAATGCCGGCGTGAGGGTGCTGTCGTTGAGTACCTGGGCGAATGCGGATACCACCTGGTCGTCGAGCGTCAGTTCCTCACCTTTCGATGCCCGATCCGCCAGCGCAAGCAGTTCGCGCGTCGCGAGGCGCTGGCCGGCTTCCCATCGATTGAACGGGTCGCTGTCATGAGCGAGCAAAAACGCGAGCTGTTCGTTGGTGTAGTCGTAGTCGACCACCACCGGCGCCGAGAAATTGCGCAGCAACGAGGGCAACGGCTCTTCGGCGACATCGGCGAACGTGAAGGTTTGTTCCTGTTCCGTGAACTCCAGCACGCGCGTGGTGCCTTGCGGTTCTTTCTCACCATCCAGCTTCAGTGGCAAGTCATCTCCGTTCCTGCCGATCAGGCCGACCGAGAACGGAATCAACAGCGGACCCTTTTGGGTTGCGCGTGCGGCTTCGGACCCTTCGCCGTAGCCTTGCGTGAGCGTCAGCGTGTAACGCTTCGCGGCAGCGTCGTAACGCGTGCGTACCGTGAGCCGGGGCGTGCCCGCCTGACTGTACCAGCGCTCGAATTGCGCTAGGTCGCGGCCGTTGGCGTCGGCCATGGCGTGGCGGAAATCGTCACAGGTGACTGCCTGTCCATCGTGGCGCTGGAAATACAGGTCCATGCCGCGGCGGAAACCGTCGCGCCCAAGCAGCGTCTGATACATACGCACGACTTCCGAGCCTTTTTCATAGACGGTCATCGTGTAGAAGTTGTTGATCTCCACGTAGCTTTCCGGGCGCACCGGATGCGCCATCGGACCGGCGTCCTCGGCGAATTGCATCTGGCGCAGCACGCGAACGTCGTCAATCCGTTTGGTGGCGCGCGCCGCGTCGCTGGCCGCGCCCGGTTCGAGTCCGGCGGCCATGTCGGCGGAAAATTCCTGGTCGCGGAATACCGTCAGGCCTTCCTTCAGGCTCAACTGGAACCAGTCGCGGCAGGTCACGCGGTTGCCCGTCCAGTTGTGGAAGTACTCATGACCGACCACGGCTTCAATGTTGCTGAAATCCACGTCCGTAGCCGTTTCGGGATTCGCGAGCACGTACTTCGTATTGAAGATGTTCAAGCCCTTGTTTTCCATTGCGCCCATGTTGAAGTCGCTCACGGCAACAATCATGAAGCGGTCCAGGTCGAGCTCAAGCCCAAAGCGGCGTTCGTCCCATTCGATGGAATGAACCAGCGAATCCATGGCGTGCTGGGTCTTGTCGAGATCGTGAGGTTCGACCCAGACCTGCAGCAGTTTTTCCTTGCCCGAACCGGTCTTCATCCGCTGCTCGAGCTTGACGAGCTTGCCGGCCACCAGCGCGAACAGGTAGCTCGGTTTCTTGAACGGGTCTTCCCAACGCGCGAAATGCCGGCCATCTTCGAGATCGCCTTCTTCGATCAGGTTGCCGTTCGACAACAACACCGGGTACGCCGCCTTGTCCGCCCGCAACGTGACGGTGTAAGTGGCCATGACATCGGGACGGTCGAGGAAATACGTGATGCGCCGGAAGCCCTCGGCCTCGCATTGCGTAAAGAAATTGCCGCCGGATACGTACAGGCCCGACAAGGTCGTGTTCTCAACCGGATTGCACGTGCTCTCCAGAGTCAATTCAAACGCGTCGGGAATATTGCTCACCGACAAACCGTTCTCAGTAACGCGGACATCCGCATGCGGGCGCCCGTCCAGCGTGGCGCCAACGAATTCCATCTGCTCGCCGAGCAACTCCAGCGTTGCCGCAGGTGCGGCATCCGGATTACGGCGCAGTCGGATGGTGTTGCGCACTACCGTGCGTTCGGGGACGAGATCGAATTCGAGCGCGACGGTATCAATCAGGAATGCGGGCGGCGTGTAGTCGGCGCGGCGGATTACGGCAGGTGCGGTCGAATTGGACATGGCGGTTCTGATTGAGTTGAGCGGGTGCCTTTTCTTTCCAGGCGGCCTTGTGTCGGACCATTGTACAAAGGCTCGCGGGATCGTGCGCTCGATTCGGGGTCGGCCGAATGGCCTGTTTCCCGAACTTCGTCTATTTGTGAAGGTCTTTAAACAGGTGAAGTCAGGCGGTTTTCGCGCGGTGCGTGCGACACTTCACGGTTGCTGTTTTACGCATGACATCGCAACAAAAATCAACAAGATATATGAGGTCGGCCATGACGTTGGGACGGTTGTTCGGGGAATGGAAGAGTGCGGCGCGCGTGGTGCTGATAACGGGGTTCGCGTTGCTCGGAGGTTGTACGACCTACGTTCAGACGCAGGTGGCGGCGTTCTCCGACTGGTCCGGGACGGACGCCACGCGGACCTATGCGTTCGTGCGCTCGGCGCCGCAGCAAAACAGCATTGAACAGAAAACCTACGAAGTGCTCGCTGCGAACGAGCTCGCCACTCATTCGTTCAAGCAGGTATCCGACGCCAGCGCGCGTTATCTGGTGGAACTATCCTATTCGATTCGCGGCGATATGGTCACCGTCCGCCAGCCCGTCTATTACGATCCATGGCCCATGTACGGCGGTTGGTACGGCCGACCGTACGGATGGGGCGGATTCGGAGGATACGGAGGGTGGGGCGGCTGGGATATGGGACCGGCAGGTTATGTCGATCAAAGCTACCCGATCTTCGTCCACGCGCTGCAGATCCGCATGACCGAGCGCGAAAGTGGGCGCGAAGTGTACAAAGTGACTGCAAGCAATTCAGGTGGCGAATCGTCGCTGGTCCGGGCCATGCCTTATCTGATCCGCAGTGCGCTTGCGGATTTTCCGCTGGGCAACGGAACCGTGCGCACGGTGAAAATCCCGCTCGACAAAACGGGCGGCGTCAGCAATGAAGCGCCGGTTGCAGTAGGAACGAACGAGAAGGCCGCCGCTCCAGCGCTGGTTCCAGCACCGGTACCCGTGCAGTAGCCGTCAAGCCGGCGCGTTTCTAGTGGGTCTCGAATGAGAAAAATTTACCGTTACGGAGACCGGTTAGCGATCCAGTCCCCACCTTCGTTGCAGTCCGCGAAACGCTCGAATTTCGATTGAAAATCCGCATTCTTAGAGGCGTATGGCGAAGCGCCCTTGTATGCAATTAAATTCGAAACGAGATATATTTCGAGGATGAACAAACCCCGCAACGCCCAACCACATGCGCTTCCTGAGCCCGCAACCTGGGATGCGCGGCTCGCCCGCCGCCTCGTTACACCGCTCGTCGGCACCCCGATTACACCGAATCACCTGACCACGCTGCGCTTGCTGATTGGCATTGCCGGCGCTTATTACCTGTCGGTCGGCAGCTTCTGGTCGTGCAGCTTGGGCGCGTTGCTGATTGCGCTGTCCAATTTCGTCGACCATACAGACGGCGAACTCGCACGAATCAGCGGGCAATCGAGCAAAATCGGTCATTTTTACGATCTCGCGTGCGATTCGGTGGTGACCGTGCTGCTGTTCGTGGGTCTAGGGTTTTATGTGAAAGTGCACCATCCGGCCATGATCGTCTCGGCCGAATGGCTGGGCGGGATTGCGGGCGTCGCCGTCGCGCTGATCTTCTTCTTGCGCATGCGGATTGAGTCGATGGCGGGCAAGAGCGGCACGAAGCAGGCTTCCATGGCGGGTTTCGAGACCGAAGATGTCCTGTATCTGCTGCCGGTGGTGACGCTGCTCAACGGCATGACGCCATTCCTGGTGGCCGCCTCTGTTGGCGCTCCGCTATTTGCTGTGTGGGTTGTCGTGGATTATCAACGCGCGCTCCGGCGTGTCGC
The DNA here is from genome assembly GCF_000729995.1 of Caballeronia sordidicola. Taxonomy (GTDB): domain Bacteria; phylum Pseudomonadota; class Gammaproteobacteria; order Burkholderiales; family Burkholderiaceae; genus Caballeronia; species Caballeronia sordidicola_A. The sequence continues at coordinate 71,631 of NZ_JNFG01000014.1, forward strand.
GCGGGCCACGGCGAGCGACAAAGACCCCGATGGTCAAGATCAAGATTTGCAGGCTGTTCAATGAATTCATCTGTCGATTCCTTATCCCCTCACGAGCTTGGCGGCAAGTCCGCTGAGCGCAAGAGCCTTCACGCGCTCGACGAAACCTTGGCCGCGCATCTTCAGCGCCTGTCTCCCGAGAGCCAAACCGCGAAGCTGCACAAAACGTTCGATAACCAGGGCGCGTTCCTGTATCTGGATGATTTTCTGCCGCGCGAGTTCACCGAGAAGCTGGTCGTTGCTGTCCATGCCGTCACACCTGCGATCAACCGCAATTATTTGCCAGGACACAAGCAAGGCGGCAGCGTCAGCCGTCACGCGATCGACGAACTCGCGCCGTTCATCGCGGAGTTGTACCGCTCACCGGCGCTGATCAGCTGGCTGGAGAAAATCAGCGGCGACACGCTCCAGGAATCTCCCGCCGACGACCCGCACGCGTACGCGCTGTATTTCTATACGAAGGCGGGCGACCATATCGGCTGGCACTACGATACGTCGTACTACGAAGGCCGCCGCTACACCATGCTGCTCGGCGTGATGGACGATTCGTCGTGCCGTCTCGACTATGAGCTGCACACCCGCACGCCGGAAATTCCCGACCAGCCAGGTTCGGTGCAGATTCCGCCGGGCGGCCTGGTTTTCTTCGATGGCGACAAACTGCGCCATCGCATCACACCTGCGCGCGCAGGCGAATTCCGGGTCTCGCTGACCTTCGAATACGTCACGAATCCGAACATGCGTCCGTGGCAGCGGTTCATCTCGAACATGAAGGATTCGATCGCGTACTTTGGCTTCGGACAGGTTTTCCGCCGCAAAGGCGGGAAGAACGGCGCAGCATGAGCCGCGCCGGAACGGTCCTCCTGTCGCTCGGCGTGGTGTTGTTCATCGCGCTGCTCAGCTGGCAGGGCTTCGGTTCCGTCGCGACCGCGCTCGCGGCCGCAGGCTGGGGTCTGCTCGCGGTGGCGGCGTTCCATTTGCTGCCTGTCGTGATCGATGCGCTGGCTATCGAAACGCTCTTCGCCCGCAATGAACGCGATGTGAGCTTCCGCGACGCGCTGCTCGCGCGCTGGACCGGTGAGTCGGTGAACAGCCTGATGCCGGCCGGACAGATTGGCGGTCCCATGCTGATGGTGCGTTATCTCTCGCAGCGCGGCATGCGGGCGCGCGACGCCGCTGCCGTCATTACCGTCAGCACGACGATGCAATCCGTCGGGCAAATGATCTTCGCCATGCTCGGCCTCGCGCTGCTGAGCAGCTATGTGTCGGGCGTGGGCATGCTGCTGCCGGTGCTGATCGTGATCGTGGCGTGCTCGCTGATGGTCGTCGGCTTTTTCTTCGCGCAGCGCAAGGGTTTGTTCGCTCGCACGACGCGTTTTGCTTCGCAATTTGCTGCGCGCTTTTCGAAGAAGCGCGACTGGTCGTCGCTGGTGTCGCGCGCGGAAGCAGTGGACACCGCCGTGCTCGAACTCTACAAAAAGCCCGGACCGGTCGCGGCGAGTTTCGCGTTGAGCCTTCTGGGCTGGATCGTGGGGACTGGCGAGGTGTGGCTTGCGTTACGTTTGCTGGGTTCGCCGGTCGGCTGGGGCGAAGCGCTGATGCTGGAGAGCCTCGGTCAGGCCATTCGGGGCGCTGCGTTCTTCATTCCGGGTTCGCTGGGCGTGCAGGAGGGTGGCTACTTGCTGCTCGCGCGTCTGATCGGTCTGCCGCCGGAAGCCGCGCTCGCGCTTTCGTTAGCGAAGCGCGCACGGGAGTTACTGCTCGGCTTGCCGGGTATCGTTTATCTGCATTTCGCTGAAAAGGGCTGGCAGCGTCGTCGTCTCGCGCGCGTGCCGGATATCGAATAAAGCATCACCGATAGGATCAACATGCGCGCAATTATTCTTGCCGCCGGGATGGGTTTGCGCCTGGTTCAGCCGGAAGGGCAGCAAAAGCCGAAGTGCCTGCTGCGTTTCGGCGAGTCGTCGCTGCTCGAACGCCATCTTCAATTGCTGAAGACGGCCGGCGTTAAAGAAATCGTCTTCGTGCTCGGCTTCAAGCATGAGCAGGTGGAAGCGGAACTTGCTTCGATCGACTGGAAACCGCACACGGAAGTGGTTGTGAACCGCGAGTTTTCGCTCGGCAGCGTGCTGTCCGTGCACACGGCGGCCGAAGCGCTGACGCGCGGCGGCGACGTGCTGCTGATGGACGCCGACGTGCTCTACGACGAACGCATTCTCGAGCCGCTGGTGGCGGGCGCGGGACCGGTAAATCGCCTGTTGATCGACCGTGATTTCGAAGCCGGCGATGAGCCCGTGAAGCTTTGCGTGGCGAACGGCGTGCCGGTGGAATTGCGCAAGCAAGTGCTGGCGGACCTTCAGTTCGACGTGATTGGCGAGTCGGTGGGATTTTTCCGCTTCGATGAAACCGCTGCACGGCGTCTGGCCGAACTCGTCGCGGGGTATATCGAGACGGGCCGTGCCAACTTGCCGCACGAGGAAGCCGTACGCGATTTGCTGCTGGAACGCAGCCAGGTATTCGACGTGGCCGACGTAACCGGCGCGCCTTGGATAGAAATCGATTTTCAGAACGACGTTAAACGCGCGGCCGACGAAGTCTTGCCGCAACTGCGTCAGCTTGCAGGAGCTCTACGATGAATGCACCGTATCAACTACCCGCTGCTTATGCACGCAGCCTTCGCCTGCGCGAGATGCTGCAGAGCAATCAGCTCGAATTCCTGATGGAAGCGCACAACGGCTTGTCCGCGCGCATTGTGAAGGAAGCCGGTTTCAAGGCGATTTGGGGATCGGGTCTCACGATCTCCGCGCAGTTCGGCGTACGCGACAACAACGAAGCGAGTTGGACGCAAGTGGTCGACACGCTGGAGTTCATGGCGGACGCGAGCGACCTGCCTATCCTGCTTGATGGCGACACCGGTTATGGCAACTTCAACAACGTGCGCCGGCTGGTAAAAAAGCTGGAGCAGCGCGGCATTGCCGGCGTCTGTATCGAAGACAAGCAGTTTCCGAAGACCAATAGTTTTCTCAACGGCGAGCGCCAGCCGCTGGCCGAGATGGACGAATTCTGCGGCAAGATCAAGGCCGGCAAGGACTCGCAAAGCGATCCGAATTTCTCCATCGTCGCGCGCGTGGAAGCGTTGATCGCGGGCTGGGGCATGGAAGAAGCGTTGAAGCGCGCGGAGGCTTATCGCCAGGCGGGTGCCGATGCCATCCTGATTCACAGCAAGCTGTCCAAGCCGGACGAAATTCTCACGTTCGCACGCGAATGGGCTGGCCGCGGCCCGCTCGTGATCGTGCCGACCAAGTACTACAGCACGCCGACCGATGTGTTCCGCCAGGCCGGTATCAGCACGGTGATCTGGGCGAACCATTTGCTGCGCGGCGCGGCGTCGACCATGCAGGCGATCGCGAAGGAAATCTACAGCAGCGAGACGCTCGTGAATGTGGAAGACCGCGTGGCGACGGTGAACGAAATCTTCCGTCTGCAAGACGCCGAAGAATATTCGGCGGCTGAAAGCGTGTATCTGTCGTCGGCGAGTGCATCGCGTAATGCTGTCGTGCTGGCGGCAAGCCGGGGCGCCGGGCTGGAAGCCGTTACCGCCGATAAACCCAAGGTCATGCTGCCCATCGCAGGCAAGCCGCTGCTGCGTCGCCTAGTGGAAGCGTTCAAGAAAGAAGGGATCAACGATATTACGGTGGTCGGTGGTTATCGGGCCGATGCCATCGATACATCGGGTATCCGCCTCGTCGTGAACGAGAAGCACGAGCAGACGGGTGAACTGGCGTCGCTGGCATGCGCGGCGAAATCGTTCACCGCCGACACCGTGATCTCCTACGGCGACCTCTTGTTCCGCAGCTACATTCTTCGCGATCTGGTGGAATCGGACAGCGATTTCTGCGTGGTCGTGGATTCGTCACAGACGCCGGCAGCCGGCGGGGCATCGACGGACTTTGCGTACTGCTCCACGGCGGACGATCGCGCGTTGTTCGGGCAGAAGGTCTGGCTCGAAAGCGTGACGAGCTCGGCCGGTCCGACGAATTCCAAGACGCCGCAAGGCCGCTGGATGGGCCTGCTCAATGTGCGCGGCGCAGGCCGTGAACGTCTGGTCGCGATGCTCGAAAAACTGCAGCAACGCGCTGACTTCAACAAGCTCGACATGGCCGCGTTGCTCAACGCGCTGATTGCCGCGGACGAAAAGATCGAAGTGCAGTACGTGCACGGTCACTGGCGCGGCGTGAACGACCTCGACGAGTTGCGCCAAGCCGGCGATTTCGCGCACGGCCAGGCGCCGTACGGATCGAACGGCTCAGGCTCGTCGGAGGCCGGCGCGTGATCGAAGCTGCACAATTTGTCGAAGCTGCGCGCGAGCGCGGTTTCGACTGGTACGCGGGCGTGCCGTGCTCGTACTTGACGCCGTTCATCAACTACGTGCTGCAGGATGAGTCGCTGAACTATGTGTCGGCGGCGAATGAGGGCGACGCGGTTGCATTGATCGCGGGCGTGGCGCTGGGCGCATCGGGCGTGCATAAGGCGCGTCGCGGCATTTCGATGATGCAGAACTCCGGGCTCGGCAATGCGGTGAGCCCGCTGACCTCGCTCACGTGGACGTTCAGGCTGCCGCAATTGTTGATCGTCACGTGGCGCGGTCAACCGGGTGTTGCCGATGAACCGCAGCACGCGCTGATGGGACCCGTCACGCCGGCCATGCTCGACACGATGGAAATTCCGTGGGAACTGTTCCCCACGGAAGCCGATGCAATCGGACCCGCGCTCGATCGTGCAACCGCGCATATGGACAGCACGGGGCGCCCGTACGCATTGGTGATGCAGAAGGGCAGCGTCGCGCCGTACAAGTTGAACAAGAAAGGCTTGAGCGGGGTGCGTCAGCGCGCGTTGAACGAGCGCGCCGAGGTTCAGTCGTTTGAAGGCACGGGCGAACGCGCGTCACGTCGCGACGCTTTGGAACGCGTGATCGCGCATACGCCGAAAGAGTCGACGGTCGTGCTGGCATCGACGGGATTTTGCGGGCGGGAACTCTACGCTATCGATGACCGTGAGAACCAGCTCTACCTGGTTGGATCGATGGGATGCGTGACGCCTATGGCGCTCGGCCTGGCGTTGTCGCGGCCTGACCTTCAGGTCATTGCGCTCGATGGCGATGGCGCCGCGCTGATGCGCATGAGCGTGTTCGCGACGCTCGGCGCTTACGGTCCGTCCAATCTCACGCACTTGTTGCTGGACAACGGTGCGCATGAGTCGACCGGTGGTCAGGCGACGGTGTCGGAGGGCGTAGAGTTCGCGCGGATCGCGTCTGCGTGCGGATACGCGCTCGCGCTGGACGGCGATGACGTCTCAATCGTCGACCGGCTGTTCGACGCGAAGGATGTCGATGGTGTGCGCTTCGCCCGTCTGTCGATCAACACCGGCACGCCGAGCGACCTGCCGCGCCCGTCGATTACGCCAGAAGATGTGCGTAGCCGGTTGCAGGCTCATATCGGAAGTTAGACAGCCCGCTATTCACCCAAAGGCCGCGCCAACTATTGTTAGCGCGGCCTTTGGTTTTCTGCCCACGCATCAATCGTGGTTGATCGTGGCTAATTGCGGCGAATCGGGCTTGCAGAAGATCGCGGTAATAAAAGGCGCGACGCGATGAATAACGGCGTCGCTGCCGGCTGCGCGAACCTTTTCCTTGACCGCGTTTTCCCCGCCGATCACGACGGCTCCATAAGCCGAATCGGCGATCGGTTCGCCATTTCCTTGCTTGAAAATCACGTCATTCTTCTGAAAACCGACTACCGCGAATACACCGAAATCAAATGCGGTCAGATGACTGTCGCGCGTTGGTCTAAACGCGTTGATTGAATTGGGCTCCACGCGCATGGGCGTGGTTTCTATCGCGTGGTTTTCCTGAAGCGGCGCGATAAACGCATGCGCGCTCGATTTGCAATCAAGTTGGGCGTCCAGCGCGTAAGCCGAAGCCTGCGCGGACGATGCTGCAATAAGGACGAATAAGCCGATGCGGACGGCTTTTATGAGTGGCTTCATGTTTGTTTCATCCCTCGCGCCCGTGAAGGACGCGACAGGAGTACGCACGCGGCGTTACCAAAAGCCTAGACTTTAGCGGTAAGCGGGAAAGTGTGCTTAAACAAGTGCTTAGAGCCCGTGTAGCGGGGCGGTGCGACGGGCGTTCGCGTTGAATTTGTGGTGAAATTCGCACAGCTGACGGTAGTCCTCAGTGGAATTACTGTCAGCTATGCGAATTGGTTTTTCGAAGCGACGAACCGCCCCGCGAAGGATGTCAGTTAATCGAAAGTCCAGATGCGGAAGTGGGCCGCGCTAAAGACAACGAGCGCGCCGAGCAAAAACTCGGCGCGCTCGTTATGTCCAGGCAGTACCGGGCGGGTCATCGTCGCTTTAAGCGCGAGACCCAATCGCTACTCCTTCAAGCTGCTGCTAACTCCGGCACCGTCCCGCGTCGCGTCTCTCTCCGATGCACGCATTTCCCTGCAGCATACGTCTCGAACACGGCGCGGTCGTCGCCGAGCATGGCGAATGCGAACAGCAGTTCTTCCAGCGATTCCGCCCGCGTCGTCCGGCGGTCCAGCAGAGGCGTACCGGACGGGTCGAGCACGACGAAATCCGCCTCGCTGCCGGGCTTCAGCGTTCCCACGCGGTCCGACATATCGAGCACTTCAGCCGCGCCCGTGGTCGCCAGCCAGAACATCCGCGCCGCGGTCAGGTGATGGCCCGTCAGGCGCGCGATCTTGTGTGCTTCGCCCATGGTTTGCAGCATCGAAAACGTCGTGCCGCCGCCTACATCGGTTGCGAGCGCCACCGGCATCTTCGCGGCCCCGGCCTTTTCGATATCGAACAAGCCGCTGCCGAGGAACAAATTCGATGTCGGGCAATGCGACGCCACCGCACCGGTTTCAGCCATGCGCTGGCGGTCGGTATCGTCGAGATAGATGCAATGGCCGTAGACCGCGCGCTGACGCAGCAAGTCATAGTGATCGTAGATATCCAGATAGCTCCGATGCCCCGGAAACAGGCTTTCGACCCACTTGATCTCATCGGTGTTTTCGGCAACGTGGCTCTGGATATACACGTCCTGGTGCTTGCGCGCGAGCACCGCACAGGCTTCGAGTTGCTCCTCCGTCGAGGTCGGCGCGAAACGTGGCGTCAGCGCGTATTCCTGTCGTCCGCGACCATGCCAGCGCGCGATAAGCTCCGCGCTGTCGTCATAGCCCGATTGCGCGGTATCACGAAGATACTCCGGGCAATTGCGGTCCATCAGCACCTTGCCCGCGATCATGCGCAGGTTGCGCGATTCGCTTTCGCTGAAGAAGGCATCGGCGGATTGCTTGTGGACCGTGCAGTACACGAGTGCGGTAGTCGTGCCGCAAGCAAGCAGTTCATCGATGAAAAAGCTTGCCGTCTCGCGTGCGTACGCTGGGTCCTCGAACTTGCGCTCGGTCGGAAACGTGTACGTGTTCAACCATGGCAACAGACCCGGCGCGGGCGACGCGATCATGTCGGTCTGCGGATAGTGAATGTGCGAGTCGATGAAACCCGGCACGATCAATTTGTCCCGCAGGTCCTTTACGATTGCATCGGGTGCGATGGCGTTGCGTAACGCCGCATACGCGCCCGCCGCCACCACGCGGCCCTCTTCCACCAGTAACAGGCCGTCGGTTTCATACACGGCGTTGTCATCGGAAAGAGCAGGGTCGTCGCGGAAAGTGAGTAGCTGTGCGCGGTAAGCGGTCTGAGTCATGGGTGAAACGTCTCCAGTAAAGCGGGTCAACGCCCTTATAGCTGTGTCAACAACAGCAACGACAGCGCGGCGACAATCCACATCGCCGGCTTGATTTCTTTTCTGCGGCCGGTGAACGACTTGATCACGACAAATGCGAGGAAACCGTACGCAATGCCATCGGTGATCGAATACGTCAGCGGGATCAGGATCATCGCGAGGAACGCGGGAATGGCTTCGTCGAAACGGCTCCATTCGATCTTCGTGATCGACTCCATCATGAATACGCCGACCAGCACAAGCGCGGGCGCGGTCGCGATGGCAGGCACCAGCGAGAGCAGCGGCGAGAGGAACAGGAAGGGCAGGAAACACAAGCCGGCGACCACCGCGACCAGCCCGGTGCGGCCGCCCGCCGATATCCCCGCCGCCGATTCTATGTACGCGTTCGCCGGGCTCGTGCCGAGCGGGGCGGAGACCAGCGCGGCGAACGAATCGACCATCATCGATTGACGGATGTTGCGCGGGTTGCCGTCTTCATCGTAGAGCTTGCCGGCTTCCGAGATCGCCATGAACGTGGAGAGCGCGTCGAAGAAAGACGTGAACAGCATTACGAAAATGAATGGCCAGTAAATCACCTTCAGCGAGCCGAGCAGGTCCAGTTGGCCGACCGCTGAGAAGTCCGGCGCCGAGAACAAACCGTTCCAGTTCACCAGCGTTTTCGTAGCAACGGCCGCGGGCCAGTAAGCGGTGCCGTCGCCCCAGAATCGGCCGATGGGAATCGCAATCACGGTCGTGAAAATGATGCCGATCATCAACGCGCCGGTCACCTTTCGTGCAACCAGAATCGTGGTGACCGCGAGGCCGATCAGGAACGTGATCACCACCGGATTCAGCGATGCCGAATGCACGATCGTCACGGGATCGCTGATAACAAACTTCGCGTTGACCAGTCCGATCAGGCTGATAAACAGTCCGATACCGCATGACACGGCATGACGCAGGTTCGCGGGAATCGCATCGACGACCAGCTTGCGTGCGTTGAACGCCGCGAGCACCGCGAAGATCACGCCGGACCAGAACACGCAGCCGAGCGCGGTCTGCCAGGGCATCTTGCCGGCGTGAACCATCACGAACGCGAACAGCGCGTTCATGCCCATGCCGGGCGCGACGAGGACCGGGTTGCGCGCATAGAGGCCCATCGCGCAACTGCCGAGGAAACTGACAATCACGGTGGCCGTCAGCGCTGCGGGAAAGGGCACGCCGGCCTGCGACAAGATTCCCGGATTGACGACGATGATGTACATCGCCGTGAGAAAGGTCGTGATGCCCGCAACAATCTCGGTCTTCGTGCGCGAACCCGCCGCACGGATGCCGAAGAAACGCTCGAGCGTGGTTGTGTCGTTGGTAATCGTAGCCATGACGTTCTCGCTCAAGCCGCCGTATGCCAATAGGCATCGAGTTTGGCTACCATCGCGAGTCGTTCGGCTTGAGTCACGAACGACGCTTCAAGGCTGTTCTTCAGCAGCGTGTAACACTCGGCGTCATTGAGTTTCAATGCATCGAGAATCGCGAAGTAATTGGCGTTTACGTAACCGCCGAAATACGCGGGATCGTCGGAGTTGATCATCACGGCCACGCCCTGATCCAGCAGCGCCTTGAGCGTGTGTTTCGCCATGTCGTCGAATACGCGCAGCTTCAGGTTCGACAGCGGGCAGACGGTCAGTGCGATACGGGCATCGGCGAGACGAGCGACCAGCGCCGGGTCTTCCATGCTGCGCACACCATGATCCACACGGTCCACTTTCAGCACGTCGAGCGCTTCGTACACGTACGCGGGCGGCCCTTCCTCACCTGCGTGCGCCACGAGCTTCAATCCCTTCTCGCGCGCCTTCGCGAACACGCGTGCGAACTTCGAAGGCGGATGGCCGCGTTCCGATGAATCCAGCCCGACACCGATCAACCGATGCGCATATTGATCGAACAAGGGCAACGCTTCATCGAAGGTCTTGAGCGCGTCTTCTTCCGGCAAATGGCGCAGGAAACACAGGATCAGCTTGCTCGTCAAACCGCGCCGCTCACCCTCGGCCAGCGCGCTTTCGATACCCGCAACTGCCGTAGCGATCGATACACCGCGTTCGGTATGCGTCTGCGGATCGAAGAAAATTTCGGTGTGCGTGACATGATCGGCGAGGGCGCGTTCGACATACGCCATCGTCATGTCGTGGAAATCGCGCTCGTGCAGCAGCACGCTCGCACCCGCATAGTAGATATCGAGAAACGATTGCAGGTCGGTGAACGCGTAGGCGGCGCGCAATGCGTCGATGGAGTCGTACGCGAGCGTCACGCCATTGCGTTTCGCGAGTTCGAAGATCAGCTCGGGTTCGAGCGAACCTTCAATATGAATGTGGAGTTCGGCCTTGGGCGCGTGGGCGATCTTGTCAGCGAGAGTGGGATTCATACTTGTTTTGTGCTTTAAAAGGTCTGGATCACGCGGTTTGCGGATGCTGCGCGGAATTGTAGCCGTGCGCGGCGCGTTCCTCGACCTTCTGCAGCAACTGAGCTGCTACCGATACTGCGATCATTTCCGGCGCTTTATCGACAATGCCGGGTACACCGATCGGGCATGTCATGCGGCTGATCAACGTAGCATCCAGCCCTCGCGACGCCAGTCGGCGCTCGAACAGCATCTTCTTCGTGTGCGAGCCGATCATGCCGAAAAACGCAAAATCGCCGCGCCGGAGAATCCGCTCGGCGAGTTCGAGATCGAGCGCGTGGTTGTGCGTCATCACCAAAAAGTAACTATTGGCCGGTGCTTCGTCCACGGCAGCTTCGGGGATTCCGCTGGCGTCCAGAGTGACGTTTGGCGGGAGGCCGTCCATGGGCGGGAAGGTCTCATCGCGTTCGTCCACCCACACCACGCGGCACGGCAAATTCGCCAGCACCCTGACCAGCGCAGCGCCCACGTGGCCCGCACCGAACAGCACCACTGGAAAGTCGCGCACTGCGATGGTTTCAGTCAGCAGCGAGCCGCTTTCGTCGAAACCCGCGCCGTCCCAGAGCAGGCAATCGGGGCCGGTCACGCCCGGTTCCGGGTCGGAGATCATCACCCCGTCCGGAATCGGGCCAAAGCCGACGCTGCGCACCGTCGACAATCCCTGCGTCATGCGTTTGTTCAACGACGTGACCCAGCCAAGATCGCCTATATCCAGCCGTTCGAACGCCACCACGACCGCACCGCCGCAGCATTGGCCGAGGCTTGGGCCGAGCGCGAAACGCTCGAGCCGGCGCATGTGCGGACTGCGGGCGCCGTCTTTCAGCACTTGCCGCGCTGTTTCAATTGCCTTCCATTCCAGATGGCCGCCGCCGATAGTGTGGCGCGCATCGTCACGCGTGACGATCATCTTCGTGCCCGCTTCGCGCGGCGCCGAGCCTTCCACGCGCGCGACCGTCACCAGCACGACGGCGTCGCCGTGTGCGAGGAGGTGTTGCAGATCGTGTAGCCAGGCTTGCATCGAATGGGTTCCTGGTTGATTAGTTGACCGGCGCAGGCTGGGCGACGTCCGGAGTCGTCGCGGCTTGCATTTTCGCGGCCTGCGCGTCCAGTGCATTCAGGATCGACTCGGGCGTGGCGGGGGCGCGCAATACAGGCGCGTCGACCGAGTCGGGCGCGACAGACGCCACCGCGGCGCGGATCGCCAGCAACACCGAGAAGCCAAGCAGCAACGGCGGTTCGCCCACGGCTTTCGATCGGAACACGGTCGGCTCGACGTTCTGGTTGTCGTAGAGCGCGACGTTCATCGCAGCAGGGATGTCGCTCACCGATGGAATCTTGTACGTGGACGGCGCGTGGGTCATCAGACGACCGTCACGATTCCACCAAAGTTCTTCGGTTGTCAGCCAGCCCATGCCCTGGACAAAGCCGCCTTCCACCTGGCCAATATCGAGCGCGGGATTGATCGACTGTCCCGCGTCGTGGAGGATGTCCGCGCGCAACAGACGCCACTCGCCGGTGAGCGTATCCACGACCACTTCCGAGATCGCCGCGCCATACGCGAAGTAGTAGAACGGCTGGCCAGTCAGCGTTTTCGAATCCCAGTTGACCTTGGGCGTGGCGTAAAAACCATCCGACCACAATTGCACGCGCGACAGATAGGCCGCCCCGACCAGTTGATCAAAAGGCATCTGGCCGCCGTTCGACTCGACCACGCCATCGTGAAAACGCACGTCTTCCGCGCGTCCGCCAAGCTGCTTCGCGGCGAGTTCCGCGAGCCGTCCGCGAATGGTAAGCGCGGCGGCTTCCGCCGCCTTGCCGTTGAGGTCGCTGCCGGTGGACGCAGCAGTGGCCGATGTATTTGCGATCTTCGAGGTATCGGTGGCGGTCACGCGAACGCGCGACAACGCCACGCCCAACGCGTTCGCCACGACCTGCGCGACCTTGGTGTTCAGGCCCTGGCCCATCTCGGTGCCGCCATGATTCACAAGCGCGGAACCGTCTTTATAGACATGCACGAGCGCGCCCGCCTGGTTGAGGAACGGCACGTTGAACGAGATGCCGAACTTGACCGGCGTGAACGCGATGCCGCGCTTGAGCACGGGACTCGTTTGGTTGAACGCGGAGATTGCGCTGCGCCGTTGAAGATACTCGCTCGATGCCACCAACTCGTCGGTCAGCGGCGCGATGATGTTGTCTTCCACGGTCTGGCCGTAGGGCGTCACGTTGCGCTCGGTGATGCCGTAGTAGTTCACGCGACGGATATCGACGGGATCGCGCTTCAGCCGGTGCGCGATTTCATCCATCATGATTTCCATCACCAGCGCGCCTTGCGGACCGCCGAAACCGCGAAACGCCGTGTTCGACTGCGTGTTGGTACGGCAGCAGAGCGCGGTGATATCGACGTCCTGCAGGTAGTACGCGTTGTCGAAGTGACAGACGGCGCGCGTCGCGACCGCACCCGACAGATCCGCCGAATAACCCGCGCGCAACGCGATTTCAACGCGTGCGCCTTGCAAGCGGCCGTCGTCATCGAAACCGGCTTCGTAGGTGTAGATCGCGTCGTGGCGTTTGCCGGTGATCATGAAGTCATCGTCACGATCCGCGCGCAATTTCACCGGCCGATGCAAGAGGTGCGCAGCCAGCGACGCAATGCATGCGAAGATCCCCGACTGCGATTCCTTGCCGCCGAAACCACCGCCCATCCGGCGGCATTCGCAGATGACGTTGTGCGTCGGCCAGTCGAGCATATGCGCGACCAGATGCTGCATTTCGCTCGGATGCTGCGTGGAACTGTAGACGAGCAGGCCGTCGAGCTCCTTTGGAATCGCGTATGCAACCTGCCCTTCGAGATAGAACTGTTCCTGCCCGCCAACCTCGAATTCCCCTTGCAGCCGATGCGCCGCCGCTGCCATTTTTCCGTCCGGATCGCCGCGCTTCAAATGCAGCGGCGGCAGGACGAACTGCTGTTTCGCTTTCGCATCGCGCGGCGTGAGGATGGCTTCGCGCGGTTCGTATCGGATCACTTCTTCGCTTTTGGCGAGCGCTGCCGCACGGCGCGCGAGATCGTGCGTTTCGGCGATGACCACGAACACCGGTTGCCCCAGATACAGCACTTCATCTTTCGCGAGGATCGGGTCGTCGTGGAGAACGGGGCCGCAATTGTTCTCGCCGGGGATGTCGTCGGCGGTGAACACCGCGATCACACCGGGTGCGGCCAGCACCAGGTCGAGATTGATCGAGACGATGCGTGCATGCGCATGCCGCGACAGGCCAAGCGCCGCGTGCAGTGTGCCGCGCAGCTCGCCTATGTCATCAACGTAAGTCGCTTCGCCGCTAACATGCAGGGTCGCCGATTCGTGCGGCAAGCTGACGCCAATCGCTGCAGGCTCCGGCTTTTTCGCCGCGGCGTGCAGCGCGAGGGCTCCGTCGGCGGCATGGTCGATGTGGTGTGGATCGGTACGCTTGTTCATCGCGTGGTCCCTGGGGCAAGGTGCAGCGTCATGTCGCGCATTGCACGTCGAACGCGAACGCGTTGACGTCACGCAGTGCGAGTGGTGAATCCTCGCGGGTCTCGAGGAAAAAACGCCACAGCACGTTGCGCGCGACCTTGCTGCGGTAGTCGCTCGACGCGCGCATGTCGGTGAGCGGCTGGAAGTCGACGTCCAGCGCGCGCATGGCGGCTTTCACGTTGGCCTCGTTCCACTCTTCATTCACCAACACGGCTTCCGCATTCGATGCCCGTTTAGGCGTGGCAGCCATGCCGCCAAATGCGAAACGCGCGGTTGTCACGCGGGTGCCGTCGAGCGTCACGGCGAACGCGGCGCACACAGCCGAGATGTCCTGGTCGTAGCGCTTGGATACCTTATAAGTCCTGAACCGAAGTTTCGCCGATGGCAGCGGCACGCGAATCCCCGCAACGAATTCGCCCGTTTCCAACGCGGATTTTTGATAACCGAGATAGAAGGCATCGAGTGCCATCGTGCGGACTTTAGTGGCTTTCTGCAGCACGATTTCCGCATCGAGGGCGATCAGTGCCGGCATGGAATCGCCGATAGGCGAGCCGTTCGCCACGTTGCCGCCGAGCGTGCCGGCGTTGCGGATAGGCCGCGAAGCAAAGCGCGTCCACAATTCCGCGAGTTCCGGATAAATGGCCGCCAGCGCGGCGTATGAATCTTCCAGCGAGGCCGCAGCGCCTATGCTCAGCCATTGCCCGTCGCGGGTGATCGACTTGAGTTCGGTCACATTGCCGATATACAAGATGTCGCCGAGATTGCGGAACTGCTTGGTGACCCACAGGCCGACGTCAGTGCTGCCCGCCAGGATGCGCGCGTCTGGATGGTCGGCACGCAAGCGAGCGAATTCAGCGAGCGAGACGGGCGCGTAGAACGTTGGGTGGCCGAATGCGGCGCCGCGTGCGTCGGGCGCCGAGTATTCGAGTGTTGTCTTGCGCTGGATGCTTTCGAGCTGGCGTTTGAGCTGGTCACGGTCAAGCGGCGCGCGAGGATACTCGAACATTTTCTGCGATGCGTCCACGATTGGCCGATAGCCCGTGCACCGACAGAGATTGCCGGAGAGGGCAGCGTTGATTTCGTCGCGGGTGGGCAGGCCGGCATCGGCGGGCTGATTCTGATAAAGCGCCCACATCGACATCACGAAACCGGGCGTGCAGAAGCCGCATTGCGAGCCGTGGCAATCGACCATGGCTTGCTGGACCGGATGCAGCGTGCCGTCTTTGGCGCGCAGGTCTTCAACCGTGAAGAGCGCTCGACCATCGAGCGTTGGCATGAACTGGATGCAGGCGTTGACGGCCTTGAGGACGGGTTGGCCTTCTGCATCGAGTTCACCGATCACTACCGTACAGGCACCGCAATCGCCTTCCGCGCATCCTTCTTTGGTGCCGGTGCATTGGTCATGTTCGCGCAAATGCTGGAGCACCGTACGGGAGGCAGGTACGTCGTGCACTTCGCGCAGGGCGTTGCGCTGGAAGAACCGGATGGTTTGCGTTGTCATATACAAGTCCAGGACACTGCGAATCGGGCGCGCGTTACGCGAAATCGGCGTCTGGAGTCAAAAGAAACCAGGTCGAAAGAGCGCACGTGGATCGCCATCCATAAATAACGATATCACCGCAATATCTCAAAAAGATTCCGGCGAACGTATCAAGACTATGCGAACAGCCGAATGAGGGTAGGCGGAGAAAGCGCCAAAACCCTATATCGGAGCGTGAGGGGACGGGAGTGACTGCGAGGAGGCGCGTTTGGCGCCTGGCGTCAAGGCCCGACGGAGCGGACAACGGCAATCGCCGTTCGCGCGCGGTGGCGCTGCAAAAAATATGACTGAGGAACAGCCTTTGGCAAGGCTTACGGGCCGCCACGCAGGGCGATTTCAGCTTTCGCGGGAAGGGGAGCAGTCCGGCGAAGGTCCGAACCGCTCGCCATCCGCACTTAACCAGCGCGCAACCTGCGCTTGCCCCACAAACTGCCGGCGACGGACAGGAACATCACCCCAAACGCGATAAGACCCCATTGCGGAAGCGAAAGTCCGAGAATGGGCGGATAGGGCGTCTCGCAAAGTCCCGCGACCTTGAAGACCTGAGGCAGCCATTGCGCGGGCGGAAGTGAATCCACCACGGGCTGGAGCGCATCGAACCCGCAGCTAAATCCTGGATGCGCCTGCACATAAACGTGTCGTCCGGCTGCTACCACGCCCCCGAGAGCGGACAGCGCAACCAGCAATTCAAGCAACGCGATCCCGCGCCATCCCCGGAACGAGGCGCCGAGCAACGCAAAGACCGCGATCAGCACGAAAAAGTAGCGTTGAATGATGCAAAGCGGGCAGGGATCTTCACCTTTGACGAACTGAAGATAAAGCGCTCCGCCAACGAGCCCCAGGGAAATCACAGCGAGCAAGACCAGCAATCGTCGTTCGCGGCGAATCACGCGATCGTCTTGGTGCATGGTGAAATGATTCAAGGAGTTATTCATATTTTCCGAATTGTTCGAGAAAAAACACCTGGAAGGGCACATCCGGCGACGGAATTCTATCGCGATCGCGGTCGCCGGACGGTTTCAGGCGCGGCATGAGCGGCTCAGCGCGTGGTTTCGAGTACAGCTTCAACGGCACGGCCGATGGAGAGCAGCGCGTCGTCGCCGAACGGAGCCCCGGCCAGCATGAGGCCGACCGGCGCCTCTCCCCGTGGATGGCACGGCAGCGACAACGCGCAACTATCGAGGAAATTGAAAACGGAGGGGTTGCGCAGGATCAGCGCATTGGTTCGGCCGAACGCTTCGTCGTCGTGTTCGAGGTCGGCCACACGCGGCGGCACGACCGGCACGGTCGGACACACGATGGCGTCGAACCGCTGCCACAGCGCGCGCGCCTGCTCGATCATCGCGGCGCGCGCCTGCAACAAGTCGATGTAGTCAGCCGCGCTGGCGGGCTGGCCTTTCAGGATCCGCACGCGCACGCGGGGATCGTATTCATCGGCGTGTGCCTGCAATAGCGGCCGATGCCATGCGTAAGCCTCGATTGACGCGAAGCTGAAGCGATTGACCTCGGCAAGCCGCTCGAGCGGCGCGAAACGCACGTCTTCCACCAGCGCACCCGCTGCCGACAGATGCCCGATTGCCGCGGCGTAGGCACTGGCGACCGTTTCGTCGACGCCGTCCATGACGTAGTTCGTCAGCACGCCCAGACGCACGCCGTCCAATGGCCGGGTCGCGGGCACGCCGGCGTCGCGGCCGGCCAGGATGCGGTCGACAAGCGCGCAGCACGCCACCGACAACCCGATTGGCCCGAACGAGTCGAGCGTGCTGGACAGCGGCAGGCCGCCTTGCGTGGGCACGCGGGCAGCGGTCGGCTTGAAGCCGGTGAGTCCGCAGAGCGCGGCCGGGATGCGGATGGAGCCGCCGGTGTCGGTGCCGAGCGCGATGGCCGCCATGCCGTCGGCCACTGATGCCGCAGCGCCTGATGACGAGCCCCCGGCAATCCGCTCATCGCCCGCAACATTGCTTCGATACGGCGAGTGCGGCGTTCCGTAGTGCGGGTTCAGTCCTAGCCCGGAGAACGCGAATTCACTCATGTTGGTGCGCCCGACGATCACGCCGCCCGCCCGCCGCAGCCGGGCAACCGCGACAGCGTCAGCCTTGGCCGGCAGCGCGCCGGCCAGTATGCGCGAGCCGGCTCGTGTCACCTGGCCTTCGATATCGAAGAGATCCTTGATCGACACAGGAATGCCCGCCAGCGGCGAAAGAACGGTGCCCGCACGGCGCAATGCGTCGTGGGCGTCAGCGGCGGCACGGGCGCGCTCTGCATCGACATGCAGGAAGGAAACCGCTCCCTGCCCCGAAGGATCTGCAATGCGATCGAGCGCCTGCTCCACCAACTCGCGGCTGGTGGTTTTACCGTCGCGAAGCGCGGCGGCGAGTAGTGCGAGAGGCGCGAACTGAGGCGAAGTGATGGGCATGATGTCGAGAGAAACCGGTGGCTTGACGGGCTACAAAGTGGGCAAGAACGGGCGTGCTGCACAGAGCGCGAATGCGACGCGGTGAGTGATCTTCGCACCGCGGCGTTGTGGCATTGCCGTACCAAAGGCCGATGAAACGCCTGATGTAACTTGCCCAAAAGTGGCTGTCATTCTAAGCCAGCTAAGTAATAAATACTCGACGCTGCACGCGTGGCCCTTGATAAACCGGGCTCCTCTCCCATTCGGCTGATAGCGCCGTGGCTGCTTCCTCCCTAAGCTTGGCGGGTCCCTGCAGAGACGGCCTTTTGTGGTGGAAAACAATCATCCTTCAAAAACCCAAGCGTTTGGGTTTACTTGCGCACAACTTACGGATAGAGTGACTACATGCCAACGATTTTCCGCATCGGCGCTGCCCGCGTCGTGATTTATTTAAATGACCATCAGCCTGCACACGTGCATTTGCTTGATGGCAAGCAACACGCCATTTTTAACCTGCACTGTCCGGCTGGACCGCCGAGCTTGCAAAAGAATCACGGTTTCTCGCACGTTGATGTAAATACTTTCGCTCGCCGGATGCAAAACGTAGTCGGCTCGCTGTGCACTGAATGGAAAACACTTCATGACTGCTTTTGTTGATATCACCGAACACCAACTGCGCGAAGCCGAAGCGCGCATGAGCAAGCACATTGCTGAAAATCCGGTCGCTACGTCCGCGTCATTCAACCCGGTGGACGGCAGGGTGGCTATCGAACTCTCGAATGGCGCGTTGTTTGCGATTCCCGCGCGGATCATTCAGGGTTTGGAAAATGCTTCGGACACCGACCTGATCGCGATCGAAATCACGGCGTCCGGCACAGGGCTGTATTTTCCCGCCGTCGACGCCGACATTCTCGTGGCGCCATTACTTGCCGGCGTGCTGGGGTCGCGATCGTTCATGGCCAGGCGGCTGGGCAAGCAAGGAGGGGCGAGCCGCAGTGAATCCAAAGCGGCTGCGGCCCGCGCGAACGGCGCGCGTGGCGGGCGGCCCCGCAAGGTCACGGTGAAAAGCGAGCAGCGTGGGGAAAGTGCCGCGCTCGCGAAGAAATAGCCGGCGGTGAATACGGCGACTTCGCTAACGCGACCTCGAACGTAAAGCGAGTTTCCGCGGCGCCGCAATCGCGTCAAGGCACGCGGTCCACCTCGGCGGGAATATCGCGAGAACGTTCGGGAGGCGCAGGGTGCGTCTCCCCCTTTGCACCGCGCCGCCATTTTCTCGTCACCCATGCGCCGAAATCATCAAGGACCGTATAGGCGACCGGCACGACGACCAGCGTCAACAAAGACGAGGTGATTACGCCGCCAATCACGGTCTGGCCCAGCGGACCGCGTTGTTCGCCGCCTTCGCCCAGTCCCAGCGCAAGCGGCAGCATGCCGAAGATCATGGCGAGCGTGGTCATCAGGATCGGTCGCAGCCTGACGTGTGCCGCTTCCAGCAACGCGTCGGTGCGGGTCATCGGGTGGCCTTTTCCCGTCGCGTCGAGCAGGGTGCCGCGCCGCGCCTGATTTGCGAAGTCGACGAGCAGGATCGCGTTCTTCGTGACAAGGCCCATCAGCATGATGAAACCGATGATCGAGAACATGTTGAGCGTGCTGCCGAACAGCAGCAACGCTAGCAGCACGCCCACCAGCGTGAGCGGCAGGGACGTCATGATCGCGAGCGGTTGCAGGAAACTGCCGAATTGCGACGCCAGGATCATGTAGATGAAGATCACGGCGAGCACCAGCGCCTGGACCGCGTAGATGAACGACTCGTTCATGCTTTTGGTCGAGCCGCCGAAACGGTAGCGGTAGCCTGCGGGAAGGCGCATTTCGTCGAGGGTTTTCTTCACATCGGCGGCGACTTCACCCGGCGATCGTCCCATGACGTTTGCCGAAATCTCGACTTCACGCGACAAATCCCGCCGGCCGATCACATCCGGCCCGGTCGTCTCGGTGATCGCGGCGACCTGTCGCAAGGGCACGAGTATCGGCGCGCCGTTGGCGTCGGTGCGGCTGGTGGCAATCATGAGCTTTGAGAGGTCATCAACGTTGCGGCGTTGTGCCGAGGGCAGGCGCACGCTCACGTCGTAATCCTGATCGTCGGGCGCACGCCATGTGCTGATGGCGTCGCCGGAGAGCAACGGGCGCAGCGCCTGACCGACTTCGGCGACACCCACGCCCAGGTCTGAGGCGAGTTCGCGACGGACGTCGATGGCCACAATGGGTTTATCGTCCTTCAGGCTCGCATCCAGATCCACGAGGCCGGGAATCTTCCGCAAGCGCTGTTGGGCTTCGGCGGACAAACGCCGGAGTTCGTCCAGGTTATCGCCTTGCAGGCTGAACTGCACGGCCTTGGTGGACCCGGCGCCGTCTGGCATGCCGATCTCGGTCACCACGATCCCGGCAATGCGCTGCAGGCGTGTGCGGAACACCTGGTTCAATTCCTGTACGCCGCGTGTGCGTTCGCGCCGCTCTTTCAAACGCACGGTGATCAGCGCGTTGTTCTTGCCTTGCGCGTTGCCGGAGTTGATCGTGGCGTAGCTATAACGCACTTCGGGGTATGACGCGAGCGCTGCTTCGACCTGCCGGACTTTGTCGGCGGTCGCTTCCAGCGACGTCCCCACGGGTGTATTCAGGCCAATCTGCGTAGTGGAAAAATCGGCGGCCGGTACGAACTCGGTGCCGACCAGCGGCACGAGGAACAGGCTGCCGAAAAAGGTGGCGACTGCGATCGACAGCGTGGTGATGCGATGCCTGAGCGACCAGCCGAGCAGCCGCCTATAAAACTGCGCGAGCCGTTCCACGCCGCGTTCGAAGAAGGCCAGCAAGCGCGCGAGATGGCGTGTGCCGCGCACGTGCAGCGCGGGATCGGGCCAGATCGACGAGAGCATGGGGTCGAGCGTGAACGAGACGAACATCGAGATCAGCACGGCGGCTGCAACCGTCACGCCGAACTGGTGAAAGAAGCGGCCGATGATGCCGCTCATGAACCCCACCGGCAGGAACACGGCCACGATCGAAAACGTCGTGGCGAGCACGGCGAGGGCAATTTCCTTCGTGCCATCGAGCGCGGCCGTGCGGTGATCCGCGCCAAGCTGCACATGACGGACAATGTTCTCGCGCACCACGATCGCGTCGTCGATCAGCAAGCCCACGCACAGAGACAACGCCATCAGCGTGATGACGTTGATCGTGAAACCGGCCGCGAACATGAACGCAAACGTGCCGATCAATGCGATCGGCAGCGTGAGGCCGGTGATCACGGTGCTGCGCCACGAGCCGAGGAACAGGAACACGATTGCGATAGTCAGCAGCGCGCCCTCGAGCAACGTGCCCTTGACTTCGTTCACGCTGTTTTCAATATCGAGTGACGAGTCGTCGGTGATATCGAGCTTGACGCCCGGCGGCAGGGCTTTTTGCAGCGCCGCGACCTCTGCCCGGATGCCATGCGCCACGTCGACTGTGTTCTCGCCCTGCGCTTTGACCACTGATAAAAACAGCGCGCGATTCCCATTCAGCAGTGCCATGCTGTCGGGCTCTTCCTGCCCGTCGACCACTTGCGCCACCTGATCCAGCGTGACGGCATGGCCTGCATTCGACGCACCACGACGCGCGACAATGATGCGTTTGAAGTCATCGGGTGTCTGGAAGCGGCCCTTCACCTGCACCGTCTGTTCAATCCCTGCCGACGTCAGCGGCCCCGCCGGAATCTCCTGATTCTCGTTCTGCACGGCGCGAATCACCTGATCCACGCCAACGGACAAAGCTTGCAGCCGATCCGGACTCACATCGATCCGTACCTGCCGCTTCACGCCGCCCACAATGCTCACCGAGCCCACGCCGCGCACTGTTTCCAGGCGCTTGCGCACGATCTGATCGGCGGCGGTCGTGAGGTCGCGCGTGCTGAGCGCTGCGCCCGGCGCGTTGGATACGGCAACCGTGACGATCGGCATGTCGGCCGGGTCATAGCGCAAAACGCGCGGTTCTTTTACGCCGTCGCGTAGATCGGGCCTGATCAGCGCCACCTTGTCGCGGACGTCCTGCGCGGCCTGCATGACGTTGACCGAGAGATCGAACTGGACGATCACGACCGATAACGCGTCGTAGGAGTGCGATGAAATTTCATCGATGCCGCTGATCGTGTTGACCGCTTCCTCGATCTTGCGGGTGACGTCGGATTCCACTGATTCCGGCGATGCCCCCGGATACGCTGTCTGGACGACGACCACGGGAAACGTGATATCCGGAAACTGGTCGACCTTCAGGCGCTCGTACGAGAACAGGCCGATCACGAGAAACGCCGCCATCATCATGGCGGCGAACACGGGGTTATTGATGCTGATGCGCGTGAACCACATGGCTTGCGGCTCCGCTATTGAGCGGCGGGCATGGAAGCCGCCGTGGCTTGTCCAACCATGCGCACCGTGCTGCCGATGCGCAGCGCGCCGAGGTTATTTTTCACGACCTGCTGGCCTTCCTTGAGCGGCGGATTGACGAGTTGGGTCCAGCTCGTGCCATCGGCGTCACCGGTCGCGGCCGTGGTGACGGGGACTTCGACGAGCTTGCCGCCAGAGAGTGCGTAGACGCTGTGGCTCGCGCCGTCCGTGCGCACCGCCGATGCCGGCACCACCAGCGCGTTCGGGGTGCTGCCCACCGTCACGCTGCCCGTGCCGAACATGCCGACGCGCAACGTGCCGGTCGGATTGGCCACCTGGATATAGATCATGATCGAGCGCGAGCCCGGCTGCGCGGCGGGATTGATGCGTGTGACGGTGGCGGCGACGGGTGCATCGACGCCATCGAAACGAATCGACACGGGCTGGCCGATCCGAACGCGGCCGATTTCCCCTACAGGCACGGGCGCTTCGAGTTCAAGCTGGGTCAGGTCGACGACATCGAACAATTTGCTGTCGACGGCCACCCGTTCGCCTGGTTCGACGCTGCGCGATGCAATCTGGCCGTTGAACGGCGCGCGCACGATGGTGTCCGCCACCGACAAATTCGATGACGCCAGTGCGGCGCGCGCGGCAGCGAGATTGGCGGCGGCGATGGCGTACTGGCTTTGGGCGGTATCGAAGGCGTTCTTCGAGATGAAGCCTTTTTCGACCAGCACGCGATTGTTCTCGAGCGTTTGTTTCGCGATATCCAGCTGGCCGGCCATGGCGGCCATTTGTCCGCGTGATTGCTCGGCGCGTGCGGTGTAGTCGCGGGCGTCGATGGAGGCGAGTACTTGTCCTGCCTTGACGGTATCGCCTTCGCGGGCGCGTACGTCGAGCGCCGAGCCCGCCACTTTCGCTTTGACGGCGGCTTGCGTGACTGCGCGAAGTGAACCGGTGAGCGGCAGCATTTCGGATAGCGTGCGACGTGTGAGCTCGCTCAGGTCACCGGGAGTGAATTCGATGACGGACTCGTCCGCGGAGGACGAAGCCGATGTTACCGGTGCGGTGGCGCTCGCGCGTTTTCTGAGCGTGTGAGTGATGCTGAGCGCCAGCACGATGATGATGACGATTGTCGCGAGAAAGAGGTTCCGTTTTTTCGATGAATGCATTGCTTATCAGTGGAGCGTGAAGCACGCCGCACGATAGCGCATTTATGGCTGGCAGGCGGCAAAGTTGCAGGAGGCCATGCGCAAGTCCGGTACCAACGTTGACGCCCGGGATCAAATCGTCCGTGAAAACCGTTGCTTGGCGTTCCCGGCGAGATACCGATCGAAGATCATGGCCACATTACGCACGAGCAGGCGGCCGTCGGGGAGCACCTCGATCCCATCGTGGTTCACCTTGACGAGTCCATCGGCTTCAAGCGATTTCAAACGCTCCAATTCACTGGCGAAAGCGGCTTCAAACCGAATCCCATAAGCCGCTTCCAACGCATCAAAGCGCAGGGAAAATTGACACATGATTTCAGTGATGATGTCGCGCCGCAGCCGATCATCGGCGTTTAGCTGAATGCCTCGTGCAATAGCGAGCTCACCGCGATCGATCGCCGCGGCATAACCGGCCATGTCCTTGGCGTTCTGCGCGTAGACATCGCCGACTTTGCCAATGGAAGAAACGCCCAGGCCAATCAAATCGCAATCCGCCTGGGTGCTGTAACCCTGAAAATTTCGATGAAGCGTTCCGGCTCGCTGCGCAACCGCGAGTTCATCGTGTGGCAGGGCGAAATGATCCATCCCGATGTAGACGTAACCTGCCTCTGTCAGCTTCTCGATAACCCGTTCGAGAATCGCCAGACGCACGGCTGGCGAGGGCAGCGTGGCTTCATCCATTTGCCGCTGCATCTTGAAAACAGCCGGCATATGGGCATAGCCGAACACCGAAAGCCGGTCGGGAGCGAGCGTGATGATCGTGTCGAGCGTCCGGCTAAAGCTCTCTACAGTTTGATATGGCAATCCATAGATCAGGTCGACGCTTATCGACTTGAAACCCTCGGCCCGTGCCGCCGACATGACCGTCTGCGTCGTCTTGAGTGGCTGAACGCGATTGATCGCTTGCTGCACGCGCAGATCAAAGTCCTGCACGCCGAAACTCAGCCGATTGAAACCCAGGTCGCGCAGCACGCCGATTGTTTCCGCTGATGCCTCGCGGGGATCAACCTCGATCGAATACTCGGCTTGGGCGTCGGGCAGCAAGCGGAACGACTCAGCGGTTGCGGTCATCAGTTCGGCCATTTCGTCGTGCGACAAAAACGTCGGCGTGCCACCGCCCCAATGCAATTGCGAGACGGCGCGGGTGGTATCGAAACATGCTGCCTGCAACACAAGTTCACGTTTTAGCCGATCAAGATACGGACGCGCGTGCGCACGATTTTTTGTAGCAATCTTGTTGCAGCCGCAATAGAAGCAGACGGTGTCGCAGAACGGAATATGGAAGTAGAGCGAAAGATCCGCCGATGCCGCTCCCGGGTCCGCCGCGGCTCGATGGTAATGGGCGGTGTCGAAGGTGTCGGTGAATTGAACGGCGGTGGGATACGACGTGTAGCGCGGACCGGCCGCGTCGTATTTGGTGAGCAGATCGGGGCGGAAGAGGGACATTGCGGACAGACTTGGACCAAGGTGCGCCGAGTCTAGCGGACCCGTTTCCCTGTTTCTTGCGTGATAACGCCGCAGCCGCTCGCAGTGGCACAATGCCGGGTTGCCGCCCGTACTGAAGCCACCCGAAGTCATCAAACTGCCCGAACCGATGTCCACTGCCCAACGTCTTAGCTCCGTTCACGCGTGCCGCGAAAGCTGCGGTGCTTGCTGTATCGCGCCGTCGATTTCCAGCGCGATTCCCGGCATGCCCAACGGCAAGCCGGCGGGTGTGCGCTGCATTCAACTCGGCGCTGATCTGCGCTGTGCGATTTTCGGCGATCCGCGCAGGCCGGCTTGTTGCTCGGGCTTGCAGCCATCAGAGTCCATGTGTGGCGATACGCGTGCTTACGCGCTGGCCTGGCTCACGCAACTCGAAGCCGATACGCAACCTGAGCGCGCCTAGCCGGTCGAATGCTCATCAAGTCACTGGAGAATTTCGCATGACTCAAGCCGTTGCGCCGAAGCGGCGCCGGTTCCTGCTCGCAGCCCTTGGCGGCGCGGGCGCGGCGGTGGCGCTGGGAACCCAGGGATGCGCCGCCGCGATATTTCCGTTCATCCCCGATCACTACACGTTCAGCCAGGCGCAGGTCCAGGACGCGGTGCAGCGCAAGTTTCCGCTGCAACGCACGGCCTCGCAGATCTTCGATGTCACGTTGAGCAATCCGTTGGTAGGCCTCGCGCCCGATCGGAACCGGATAACCGTTCGGCTAGACGCGCGGCTTGCCACGCCGTTCATGCCGAATCCGGTCACCGGCGTGTTTACGCTTTCCAGTCAGCTTGCTTACGACGCCGCCAGCCATTCGGTCATCCTGATGTCGCCGACTGTCGACGGCTCGCAGGTCGCAGGCGACGCTGCGCAATACAGCCAGCAAATCAACGCGGTCGGCGCGGTCATGGCGACGCAGTTCCTGGACCGTTACCCCATTTACACATTCAAGCCAGAACAATTACAGTTTGCCGGTGTTAATTACGAACCCGGTACAATCACCGTCCTTACAAACGGCATACGCGTTCAGATCGTCGAGAAGTAGTTTTCCGGCGCAATCCAGTACGCGCGTGCCCGAACGATTGGCTGGCGACGGCCAAACTATGCCAAAAGGGCGGAGCGATGGACTGGATTCTGTTTTGCAAAGCGCTGATTTTGGGCGTAGTGGAGGGCTTGACCGAGTTTTTGCCGGTATCGAGCACGGGGCATCTGATTGTTGCCGGCAGCCTGCTGAATTTCACTAACGCACAGGCCAAGACCTTCGACGTCGTGATCCAGTTCGGCGCGATCCTCGCGATTGTCTGGGAATACCGGCGCAAGATCGGCTCGGTCGTGGCGGGGTTGCCGACCCAGCCCAAGGCGCGCCGGTTCGCGCTGAACGTGATCATCGCGACCATTCCGGCAGTTGTGCTCGGCTTGCTGTTCGAAAAGCACATTAAAGCCGTTTTGTTCGCGCCGGTGCCGGTGTCCGTGGCGCTGATCGTGGGCGGCGTCGTCATCCTGTGGGCGGAAGCGCGGCATCGCGAGCGCAATGTCGCGCCGAGGGTGACGTCAGTGGACGATCTCTCTTACGCCGATGCCTTCAAAGTCGGGCTCGCCCAATGCTTCGCGCTGATTCCCGGCACGTCGCGCTCGGGCTCGACGATTATCGGCGGGATGTTGTTCGGGCTGGAACGCAAGATTGCGACCGAGTTTTCCTTCTTCCTCGCCATTCCGATTATTTTCGGCGCCACGCTTTACGAGCTGGCGAAGGAGTGGCGCACGCTGTCCGTCGGTTCGATCGGCTTGTTTATCGTTGGGCTCGTGGCTGCGTTTGTCAGCGCATTTATCTGTATTCGATGGCTGTTGCGCTATGTGGCCACGCATGATTTCACGGCGTTCGCGTGGTATCGGATAGGGTTCGGGCTGCTGATTTTGATTGTTGGGTATAGCGGCGGGTTGAGTTGGGCGGATTGATGATTCGAGTTGGGCGGAGTGATGATTCGCGGTTTTTAGAGTCGTTTACCGAGGCTCGAGTTAAGGCTTGAAGTCCGCAAGCGCATACGAAACAGGCCGTTCCAACGTGAGTTGGAACGGCCTGTTTTTGTCTGGGCTGATGGATTTGGGCTGTCGTTCAGCGGCGCCTGAACACGAGATCCCACACGCCGTGGCCGAGCTTTAATCCGCGGCGTTCAAACTTGGTCACAGGCCGGTAATCGGGACGCGGAGCGTAGTCCGAGCCGGCTGTGTTTTCCAGCGTGGATTCCGCCGACAGCACTTCGAGCATCTGCTCGGCATAGTTCTGCCAGTCAGTGGCGAGATGGATATAGCCGCCCGGCTTGAGCCGCGAAACAAGCAGCGCAACGAACTTCGGCTGGATCAGCCTGCGTTTATGGTGACGCGCCTTGTGCCACGGATCGGGGAAATAGATATGGACGCCGTCAAGGCTGTCCGCCGCGATCATTTGTTCGAGCACTTCCACCGCGTCGTGCTGGACGACGCGAATGTTCGTCAGCTCCTGTTCGCCGATCAGTTTCAGCAACGCGCCCACGCCCGGTTCATGGACCTCGACGCCGAGAAAGTCGTCGGCGGGGCGTGCTGATGCAATTTCCGCCGTTGTCGCACCCATGCCGAAGCCGATCTCCAGCACGCGCGGCGCTTGGCGGCCGAACGCGGCGTTCCAGTCGAGCGGCTGCGGCGCGTACGGCACGACAAAGCGCGGTCCGAATTCATCGAGCGCGCGGCGCTGTCCCGTCGATACCCGTCCCGCGCGCGTGACGAAGCTGCGAATCCGCCGATGACGAAGCGTGCCGGCCGGTTCCGTGGCTTCGTCGCGATCGTCGCTTTCGTTGGTCTCGTCTTGGTCGGGGGTGGGATCGTGGATCATCGAAAAAGGACGCGGATTTGTGGGGTTAAGCTGAGCTTGCGGCAAACACGAGGCAAACCGGGCGCTGCCGTAAATCAAAAAGCCGCCTTTCGAAGGCGGCTTTTTGCGCAAGAAAACTGGAGCGGGCGATGGGAATCGAACCCACGGCTCTAGCTTGGGAAGCTAGGGTATTGCCATTATACGACGCCCGCAGAGAGCGCAATTTTACGCGGAATACGCCGTCGACCGCAACTTTACCCGGATCGACGGAGATTGAACCCTCGAATCACACCCTTGGGTCACACCCCGAACATGGTCATGGTCACGGCCAGCCGCGTCACGACCATCAGCAGTACCTGAACGATCACGAACAGCAGGATAGGCGATAAATCGATACCGCCCATGCGCGGCAACACGCGCCGCAGCGGCTCGAGAAACGGCGCCGTAAGCTGGTACAGCAGCGGCATGGCCGGGGATTGTGGGTTCAGCCACGACAGCAAAGCCATCAGGATCGTCATCCAGATGATGAGATTCAGCGCCCATTTGATGACGGTGATCACCGCGACCAACAGCAACGTAGGAAGCATGGGCACGAGTCCGGCGGGATCGACGCCCGCGACCAGGACCAACAGGATCACGAATACCACCGCCGCAAGAATCGCCGCGACAATGCTCGCCCAGTCGATGGTCTTTGCCGTCGGCAGGATCTTGCGCAACGGCAAGACGAGCCAGTTGGTAGCTTGCATCACGGCGTTGGACACGGGGTTGTACGGCGGCATGCGGACGACCTGCATCCAGGCGCGCAGCAGCAGCGCAGCGCCGAACAGCGTGAAGATTGTGTTGAGTAGAAAACGGGCGATCTCGCCGAACATCTCAAATCCTTTTCAAGGCAAAAGCGCGGCGCTCAAGGCCGCGCGGAGTGATACGAGGGCAAGCAAAGCCGCGACGGAAAACCGCCCGGCTTCATCATTCAATTACTTTCAGTCAGCTGCCGGCGCGAACGTCGCTGATCTGCACGACCGGCGGAACACCGTCGGGGTAGTAGTTAACGATGTCCGCGGAAAAGGCTTTCGCATGTGGCGAGACCGCGGCGGTGAAGGCATCGACGGAATCGAACAGCAGGTGGCCCGCTGCGATATACGTGGGCGAGGAACCTGGCGCGCCGCCCGCGAGTCCTGCATCCGCCGACCAGCCCTTCAATGCACCGCCAAGCAAGCCGGTCACCCAGGGCATATGGCTCGTGCAGTAGTAGTCGATATCGAAGGGCGCATTCTCGCGGTACGGATATAAAAAGCTCACCTTGATCATTGTTCGTTCTCGTAGCTGGAATGGGTTGGCGTCGAGGGCGGCGGCCGGAGCCGGAACTTCGCGTGAGGTCAACGCTCCGGACCGGGTTTTGAACCTGACTCCAAACTGCGCGTTGGAGCGCTTGTTCGTCACTCCCTGCCGGCGCCCGGCGGTGGCCAAACCCCTCGGCGGCTTTGCCACATTGACGTGCCGGGCATCACGATAGCATGGCTTGATGACGCCTTGTGCCGCTTGGCGTACGCCGGCGCACGGGTACCCCCAAACGGCCGGCTTTGCGTGTCGGATCAGGACAAATCAATCGTCGCTCGGCCCGGTCCCGTTCAACACGAGTTCGATGGCATGCGACATCGCGTCCAGCGCTTGTGCGGGTGGAGGCGACGCGCGCCGTTTCGCCAGCGCGACCGCGCGCCGCGAGAGCAGTGCATAAAGCGCGGCGTGATCGCCGCCGAGGTCTTGCAGCAGCGCCAACTGCTTGATCACAATACTCGCGTCGCCGCGCGACACCGGACCGGAAAGCGCACCCGGCAACCCCTTTTCGCGCGCGGTTTCAATGGTGCCGGCGAGCATCGGCAGGACTGCGCGCAATGCGTCGTCCTCGGTGAACCCCAACTCTTTCCAGAGCGTCACTGTCTCCGACAGCGAGCACAGCGCAAAGCTGGCCGCGTAGTGCGCGGCGGCGTGGTAGAGCAGACGGCCGCCTGGCGGGATGGATAGCGGATGGCAGCCCAGAGCCTGGACCAACGCGGTCAGCGTGTCGTGCAAGGGCCCGCTCGCTTCGATCGTGACCGAACAACCTGCAATGCGCGTCTGGTCGCTCGGCAAACCGCCAAACAGGAACAACGGATGGAATCCGCCGATGTCCGCACCCTGCGCCGCGACCGAAGCAAGGACATCGACAGGGGTGGCGCCGCTGCAATGCACGACCGCCTTTGCACCCACGTGGGCATGATCCAGCCGCAAAGCGTTCGCCGTCGCACCGATGGCGTCGTCCGGAACGGTTAAAAATACGATATCGGCATGTTGTGTGACTGCGCTGGCGTTATCGGCGACCAGACATTCCGGCAAATCACCGGCGAATTCGTGTGCCGATGTCGCCGAGCGGCTCGATATTGCGGTAACCGGATAGCCCGCGCGCGACCAGACGGCCGCGAGACAGCGTGCGAGACGCCCCGCGCCGACGAAGCCCAAACGGGGCATCGTTGAAAAAGGCATGGTTGTTGCTCCGTAGAAATGCTGCGATGCACGTTTCGCGATCGCGGCGCAGAATGAAGTATCGCGCAACCGTGTTGCGCCATAAAAAACGGCGTGGAACTCCGCCGCTAATTAGTTTTGCGAGGCTCGAGCAAACTTGCGTTCCGGGCCTGAACAGTCAGGGTTGGTCTTTTGGCCGATGTGTGCCAGTGCTTGTTTTGCAACGTTTGGGGGTCGCCATGAGTATTTTTGCGTATCGGAAACACCTGCGTTTTCTCAGCCAGACACATCGGCGCCAGTGGTGGGATCAGCGCAAGCGGCTGACGCCCCGGGTCAGGATCAGCGGGGCATACGTGCCACCCAGCGTCACTCGCGAGTTCGCGTACGTGAAGGTGGGCTGAGCGGGTGATTCGAATCCCGTTTGCCTGAAAAAGCAGCACGCTTTGAAGATGCCCCGTTCGACGCTTTCCGGTCGGCGGGGCTTTCCATTTTTTTGGGCGCTAAAAGCAAATTGTAATGAATCATTACTTTGGTGACATTCGGCATCGCGTCCGGACACTGGCAGCCAAACGGCGGCTTTCTCAGCAAACCCTTAATCCATCTCGTTAAGCCTGTGCGCCAAGGCTGGCGCGGCTATCCGCCTGCTTGAAATTCGACAGACAAAACCCACTTTTAGGACTGTAGATATTGCAATTTGCAACAAATGCTTAAGGTGGGATTCAGGGTTTTTAGCTACATTGAATGCATGTCGTTGCGGTAACCGGTCGTGTGTACAGGACCGCGGCGAGGAGAAGAAAAGTGAAAAAGATAGTGCAGGTTCTGGCTGCTGCCGCACTCGGCGTAGGCCTTGTGAGCGCCGCGCAGGCGCACGTTTCGGTGGGTATTGGCATTGGGGTGCCGGCTTATCCCGTCTACGCGGCCCCGCCGCCACCGGTGTATTACGCGCCGGGCCCGGTCGTCTATGCGCCGCCGCCCGTGGTCTACGCACCGCCGCCCGTTATAGTTGGCGGCTATTACGGTGGAGGTCCGTACTACCGTGGTCATTACCGTGGCTACGGGTACGGATACCATGGCGGATATCGCGGCTACCACGGTGGTTATGGCGGCTGGCGCCATTGAGATTTCCAGGCATTACTGGGTCGGTTTAGCCGAGTATTTGACTATCGGATTGGCTGCAAAACAGCGCAACGCTGGCGTCTAGTCAGGTTGCGCTGTTTTCTTTTTGCGGCGGGATTCTTCAACAGCCACTCGGATCAAGGCGGCCACGTTGGCCATGTGGTCAGCTTTCCAAACGCTCCACGATGCTGGGACAATAGAGGCTCCTCAACCGCCGCCTTTGAGTCCCGATGTCAATCCTTCCCGCACCCACCTACGCTGACGTCGCCGACGCAGCAGAACGTATTGCCGGCGCTGCGCATCGCACGCCCGTGATGACTTCCCGCACCGCCGACTCGCTCACTGGCGCGAACCTGTTCTTCAAGTGCGAGAACTTCCAGCGCATGGGCGCTTTCAAGTTCCGGGGTGCGTTCAACGCGATCTCGCATTTCTCCGAGTCCCAGCGCCAGGCCGGCGTCCTGACGTATTCATCGGGCAATCACGCGCAGGCAATCGCGCTGTCGGCGCGCATTGCCGGCATCAAGGCAACCATCATCATGCCGGAGGACGCGCCGGCCGCGAAGATGGAAGCCACGCGGGGTTACGGCGGCGAAGTGATTACGTACGACCGGTACACGGAGAATCGCGAGGAGATAGGCGCGAGGCTCGCGCAAGAGCGCGGCATGACGCTGATTCCACCCTACGACCATCCGCATGTGATCGCGGGGCAGGGGACGTCGGCGAAAGAGCTTATCGAAGAAACCGGGCCGCTGGATTATCTGTTCGTGTGTCTGGGCGGCGGAGGTTTGATCGCCGGGTGCGCGCTGGCGGCGGCCGAGCTGAGTCCGTCATGCACGGTGATCGGCGTGGAGCCGGAGGCGGGCAACGACGCGCAGCAGTCGCTCGAACGCGGCGAGATCGTTCATATAGAGGTGCCGCGCACGATTGCCGACGGCGCCGCTTCCACGCATGTGGGTGAATACAACTTTCCGATCCTGAAGCGCCTCGTGGATCGGGTCGTCACCGTGAGCGACGATCAGCTCGTGCAGACCATGAAGTTCTTCGCGCAGCGCATGAAGATGGTGGTCGAGCCAACGGGTTGTCTGGCTGCGGCCGCCGTGCTGCAGAACATCGTGCCGGTGAAGGGCAAGCGGGTGGGCGTGCTGGTCAGCGGCGGCAATGTCGACCTCGCGCGGTACGCTCAATTCCTCGCATGATCCGGTGACGTCATAACGTCTGCGCACCCTTCAGGATCAGGTCGTGATAGCCGTTGACGATCACGCTGTAGGCGAAGTACGCGAACAACACTGCCGATAAAACGTGGCAAGCGCGCAGCAACGCGGCCCCTGCGCGTTTGCGGCCGTGGCTGGCGAGCGTGCAGATGAAAAGCGTCCAGGCGAGGCCGCCGCAAAAGAAGCCGATGAGAAACACCGATGCGCTTACCGGGCCCGTTGCTCCGGCTTTCGCGATCAGCGCGCCGCCCACGGCCGCGAACCAGAGGATGGCGCTTGGTGAAGACACGGCGAGCAGGGTGCCGCGCATGAAGCTGCGCAGGTGAGAGGGCCGTGGGGTGGGCACAAGATCCGGTTCCCCTTCTACCGGAGGTGCGTACGCTGGAAACAGAGCCTCACGCGCCATTTTGAAGGTCAGGAACAGCAGTACGATCGCGCCGCCTATCCATACGACCCAGCGCACGGTATCGAACTGGAGTAGCGCAGCCATGCCCGCGAGCGCGAGCGCTGCGTAGACGAGATCGCCGAAACAGGTGCCGAGGCCGATCATCATGCCCGGCTTGAAGCCGTGGGAAAGCGTCAGCGAGATAATCGCGACGTTTGCGATACCAATATCCAGACACAGCGACAACGACAGAAAAAATCCATCAGACAGCAATGGCAACACGTGCATCCCGACTTTCCTTTCTGATCTTTTTATATTGAGCGAAGCCGGTTGTCCGGCTTCGCGTTTTCATCCTGCTGCGGCGTGCGGGGTGCTAAACGCGTTCGAGCGGCACCGACACCACCAGCCGTCCCGTCTCGATACCCATCGTGTTGCGCATTGTCGGGTTCCCATAGGCGGCGAGTTTCGCGCGCTGCGTTTCTTGACCGATGTCGAGTTGCCCGAGCAGATGCGTAACGATTGCGTAAAGCACTGTCGTGTTGCCGTCCTCCACCTTGACCGCGATGCCTAGGGATCCGCGCGTGCCGGTAGCGCGCACGCCGATCGCATAGCTCGCATCGGCGCCTACTTTACCTACCAGATCGCCGTCGAAGGCTTGCATCAGCGCGGTACAGAATCGGCCTTCGCCCGCGACGAGTTCCGGGTACGTCGTCATAGCGCGATAGATGCGGGCCAGGGCTTTCGAGCGCGAGGTGCTTTCGGTATCAGCATCAGCGTCTGCCATCTTCATGAACAGCCGGGCGAGCCGATCCAGTGGGAATGCCGGCGTAGGCAAATTGCAACCATCGATAGCCCATTGCACGCCGTCTTCCGGCAGATCGCAGAGTTCGGCAACGGTTCGTTTCACCCGAACCTGCAATGGATGCTCAGGCAGGTGATAGTCAATCACCGCCTCGCCCAGCGCCTGCACCCCCGCCAGCATGCCCGCATGTTTGCCGGAGCAATTGCTGCATACGCCGGTTGGCTTGAAGTCACGCCTGATCCACTCTTTCCAGACTGCATCCGACAAAGGCGCGTGGCCGCCGCATCGAAGATCGGCCTCGGTGACGTGCGCCTTCGCCAGCATGGCGCGCGTGCGCTCGATGTGACGCGGCTCGCTGTTGTGCGATGCGCACATCAGCGCGAGATCGGCGTCATCGAAACCGAAGCGGTCCAGCGCCCCGGTTTCCAGCACTGCGAGCGCTTGCGCCGGTTTCGCCGCCGAGCGTGCAAGCGTCATGCGTGACGGGTCCCCGAACGCGTAGATCACCCGGCCTTCGGCATCGACGACCGCCACGTGCGCGGCGTGCGTGTTTTCAACCAGATTCCCTCGATAAACCGTCGCCGCAACGTTCATGAGCGCTTTCCTCCAGAAAAGCCGATTTCGTCCCACAGCGCGTCGACGCGCCGTTTCACCGCGTCGTCCATCGTGATCGGCCGGCCCCATTCGCGGTCCGTTTCGCCGGGCCATTTGTTGGTGGCATCGAGCCCCATCTTCGATCCCAGCCCCGCCTTCGGCGACGCGAAATCGAGATAGTCGATCGGGGTGTTATCGACCAGCACCGTATCGCGCGACGGATCGATACGCGTGGTGATCGCCCAGATCACCTCCTTCCAGTCGCGGATGTTCACGTCGTCGTCCACCACCACGATGAACTTTGTATACATGAACTGCCGCAAGAAGCTCCAGACGCCGAACATCACGCGCTTCGCGTGGCCCGGATAACTCTTCTTGATCTGCACGATCGCCATTCGATAACTGCAGCCTTCGGGCGGCAGATAGAAGTCGGTGATCTCGGTGAACTGTTTTTGCAGCAGCGGCACGAATACTTCGTTGAGCGCGACGCCGAGCACGGCCGGTTCGTCGGGCGGTTTGCCTGTATAGGTAGAGTGATAGAGCGCGTCGCGGCGCATGGTGATCTTCTCGACTGTGAAGACCGGGAACCACTCTTGTTCGTTGTAATAGCCGGTGTGGTCGCCGTACGGGCCTTCGAGCGCGTGTTCGTACTTCGACGACGGAGAATTTATTGGCCGCGGCGGCGCGCCGGCGGGCAGCGGCGCAACAGGACCGTCCTGTGGATAGATGAAGCCTTCGAGGACGATCTCCGCACGCGCCGGAACCTGCAATGTATCGACGCCCGGCGTAAGACATTTCGCCAACTCGGTTCTCGCGCCGCGCAACAACCCGGCAAATTGATACTCGGAAAGCGAGTCCGGCACGGGCGTCACGGCGCCGAGAATGGTGGCCGGATCGGCGCCGAGCACCACCGCTACCGGATACGGTTTGCCCGGATTGGCGAGCGCGAACTCGCGGAAATCCAGCGCGCCGCCCCGGTGCGCGAGCCAGCGCATGATCAATTTGTTGCGCCCAATCAGTTGCTGCCGATAGATACCCAGGTTCTGCCGCGTCTTGTTCGGGCCGCGCGTGACCGTGAGTCCCCATGTGATCAGCGGACCGGCGTCGCCGGGCCAGCATGTCTGAATGGGCAGGCGCGCCAGATCGACATCTTGTCCTTCCCACACGATTTCCTGGCAGGGCGGCGAGCTGACGGTTTTCGGCGCCATGTCCCATACGGCTTTCGCGAGCGACAGCAACTTGCCCGCGTCCTTCAATCCCTTGGGCGGCTCGGGTTCCTTGAGCGCCGATAACAATCGGCCAACGTCGCGCAACGACTCAAGCGCGGCTTTATCGCTGAGAAGACTGGGGTCGGCTGCCGCTTGAGCTTCCGTCTCGATACCCATGCCGAGCGCCACGCGCCGTGGCGTACCGAACAGGTTGGCCAGCACGGGCATGGTATGTCCCGTCGGCGCCTGAAACAGCAGGGCGGGTCCTCCCGAACGCAGCACGCGATCCGAGAGTTCAGTCATTTCAAGGACGGGCGATACCGGCTGTCTGATACGGCGCAATTCGCCGAGCGTTTCGAGGCGGGCGGTGAAGTCGCGCAGGTCTTTGTATTTCATCGGCTAAAGAGAAGGGGGCCTGCGGAAAGCGCGGACTGCGCCAGCAGACGACAGCGGCTGGACAGAGGCTGATATGGCAGCTCAAGCCCCTTGCGAGGAATTTCCGCGCGCGGGCGATTGTCGATTTTACCTGTGTCGACGTCGGTACGTCAGAGCACATAACGGCACAATTCCGGCGTTTCCGCTGGAAAGTGGCTTGGCAGGCCGTTCTTGCCGTCCTGAACAGTGTTTATAATTACTGAAAGTAATAGCTTTTACATTTACCAGCATTGACGGATCATTTGAGCCTGCTAGAATCCTTTGGCATTGACAACACCAATTGAAACTTTTTACCACTGCCTCAGGTCTTTTGAAACGACGCGACTCGTCACCTGCGCCGGATAGTCCGGTGAATCAAGGCTTTGGTTTTCTCGCCGGCGCCCTTCTTCGCCGGTTTTTCGCGTGGTGACCTGTGTGCGCGCCCTGGCATGTCCTTCGTGCCGCGCGCACCCGGAAAACGTAATGTTCCGGTCAGGTCTCCCCAACGGTTTGTGCCGTTTTCCCGATACCGCTCGTGAGTAACTCAGAGCTGGCGGTGTCGATTTCTGCGTGGTGGACCAGTTTTTAGGGTTTTCATCTGCGGAAATCATGCAATTTGGGAGATCCATCCAATGAATGCTTGGTTGTCGTGGCGTCCCGACGCAGGCCTCGCGCTTTTTCTACGCGCTGTGCTGCGTCGCGCCAAACATATGAGCCTGACGGTTTTCAGCCTGGTCGGTTGCGCCGCTGTGGTGACCGCGCTGGCACTCTGGCTGCTGCCAGCCTGGCGCGGCTCCATCGCCGCCAAACTCATGCCCCTCGTCTCGGCCGCGGTACAAGCCGGTCCGGCCCGGTTGCTCTCCGGACAACCTTTCCCCCCTTTCGCGATCGGTCATCAGCGTGAAGAGGAGTTGCGCAACGGCGAGCCGGTCTCGCTCGGCGCATCAGCCAGCGACGACGACAGCGCGCGCAAGCTCACCGGCGGCCTGAGTCTCGCCGTGTCGCCGAACGGGCTCGATCCCCGCACGTTGCCGACCGTTTCGACGCTCGCCAGCGCGATTTCCTCGCAGCGGGTGGTAGCCGATGCCCGCGACGACCGTGTACTCGTGTCAGATCGTGAGCAGAACCTGGTGGCGAACTTCATTGCGCGGCGTTATCACGTGGCGCAGGACCCGGTCAGTGAGCTTGTAAAAGCGGCTTTCGATACCGGCCGTGAGGTCGGCCTCGATCCTCTGCTGCTGCTGTCCGTCATGGCGATCGAATCGGGTTTCAATCCGTATGCTGAAAGCGGTGTGGGTGCTCAAGGGTTGATGCAGGTGATGTCGAAGGTTCACTCGGACAAATTCCAGTACTTCGGCGGCTCGCACGCGGCGCTCGAGCCCCTCGCGAATATCAAGGTCGGTGCGCTGGTGTTGAAGGATTGCATCGCGCGTGGCGGTTCGGTGGCGGGTGGATTGCGTTTTTACGTGGGTTCGACGGCACAGGACGACGGCGGTTACGGTGCAAAGGTGCTTGCTGAACGTGGACGCTTGCGTGATGTAGCGCGCGGCCGCAATGTGCCGATCATTACGCCGCAAGCGCCGGCGCCGTCTGCGCCCAAGCAAGTGGTGGCATCGGCTTCGCCCTCAAACACTGGAACGAGTGAAAAACGGGTGCACGTGACACTTGCCGGTGCTCCGGTGATCACGGCTCCGGCCAAGTCGTCTGCGCCGCAAGCCAGCGACCGCAACGATACCGACGACACGGACGCGCAAGCGAAGCACGTAGCTTCGACGGAGTTCGGCGCTTAAAGGCATGTGTTAGTAACAGAAGCAGGGCGCCCGGGCTGTCAATCGCAGGCTGGGTCAGACAAAAAAGCCGTTCCAACGTAAGTTGGAACGGCTTTTTTGCTTCTGCTTTGCTGCGAGATCCGCTGATAGATCAGGACCGCCTCGAATCCGCGGTTTAAACCCGAAACAACGATCCCAGGCGTTGCACAGCCTCTTCAAGCTGTGAGTACGCAGTCGCATAAGACACGCGAATATAGTCCTGCGGCGCATGGAAGCCAAAATCGGTACCGGGTACCAAGACGACGCCGGCGTCATGCAGCATGGAACGCGTCAACGCGTTGCTGTCGCCGGCAGCCGGATGCGCGACGTGGCGCGTATCGGCATAAACGTAGAACGCGCCGTCCGGCACAACAGGCACTTCGAAACCAAGCGAACGCAACGCCGGCACGATGAAATCCCGTCTGCGCCCGAATTCAAGGCGTCGCGACTCGTAAATCGCGAGCGTGGCCGGCTCGAAACACGCCAGCGCCGCATGTTGCGCGAGCGCCGACGCGCAAATGAACAGGTTCTGCGAGAGCTTCTCCATGGTGCCGACCATTGCTGGCGGCACCACGAGCCAGCCGAGTCGCCAGCCGGTCATGTTGAAGTACTTCGAAAAACTGTTCACCGTGACCACGTCATCGCCTAGCGAAAGCGCTGACATGGGCTTCGCGTCGTAGCTCAAGCCCTGATAAATTTCATCGACGATCGTAAAACCGCCGTGCGCGCGCACCACGTCGACAATTTTCGCCAGCTCGTCCGGTTCAATGGACGTGCCGGTCGGATTGGACGGTGACGCGAGCAGGACGCCACGCGTAGCGGGTGTCCAATGCGCTTCGACCTGAGCGGCTGTCAACTGGAATCGCTCGGCCGGACCGCTCGGGATCAGGACCGGACGGCCTTCGGTGGCGGCCACGAAATGGCGATTACACGGGTAGCACGGGTCGGGCATCAGCACTTCGTCGTCGCGATCGACCAGCGCGGTGCATGCCAGCAGCAACGCGGCCGACGCACCCGCTGTCACCACAATGCGCGCCGGGTCGATACTGAGCCCGAACGTGTCGCGATAGTGGCCGGCAATAGCCTCGCGCAACGACGCCAGTCCGAGCGCATTCGTGTATTGCGTGACGCCGCGACGCAGGGCTTCCGTGGCGGCCGCGATTACCGGTTCCGGCGCCGTGAAATCCGGTTCGCCGATACCCATGTGAATGATGTTGCGGCCCGCGCGTTCGAGCGCCTGCGCTTCTTTCGCCAGTTCCATGACATAGAACGGCTCGATGGCGTCAACTCGGGCGGCGTATCGAATAGCTGCGTTCAACGGTTCTTTTGCGAAGTTCATGAATGGGGAAGACCGTTCGCTCAGTTGCGTTGCCCACGGCCTTGCGCTTCCGTTGGCCGCAATTGAACGGCGAGTTTATCCAGCACGCCGTTCACATATTTATAACCATCGGAGCCGCCGAACGTCTTTGTCAGCTCGACCGCTTCGTTGATCACCACGCGATACGGAATGTCCAGGTGATGCTTGAACTCGAACGCCGCGACCATCAGCACCGCCCGTTCGACCGGCGAAAGCTGTTCGAGCGGACGGTCGAGGCACGGCTGCAATTCGGCGGAAATGGTGTCCGCTTCCTTGATCACGCCGTGCAGGATGGCGTCCAGATGTTCCTGGTCGGCTTTATCGAAGCCTTGCGCGCCGCGCAACTGCGCGTCGATCTCGCCGCCGGGCGCGCCCGACAGCAACCATTGGTAAAGCCCTTGTGTCGCGAGTTCGCGCGAGCGTCGTCGAGCGCTTTTCATGCACGGTCCTCGTCGTCTTCGTCTTCATCGTCGCCGCCGAGTTGTTCCAGCGCGACCGACAGATTCGCCATTTCCACCGCCACGCGTGCTGCGTCGCGACCTTTTTCCGTCATGCGGGCAACGGCCTGTTCGTCGTTTTCTGTCGTCAAGATCGCATTCGCTACCGGCGTGCCGAAATCGAGCGCGATACGGGAAATGCCCGCGCCGCTTTCATTCGATACCAGCTCGAAGTGGTACGTTTCGCCACGGATTACCGCGCCGAGCGCG
This sequence comes from Caballeronia sordidicola, assembly GCF_000729995.1. GTDB lineage: Bacteria > Pseudomonadota > Gammaproteobacteria > Burkholderiales > Burkholderiaceae > Caballeronia > Caballeronia sordidicola_A. Next base: position 111,401 of record NZ_JNFG01000014.1, read on the forward strand.
ATCAAGGCATCGAACTGACCCGATTCAGCCAGCTTTTGCAGCGCCAGCGGAATTTCCAGTGCGCCCGGCACGGTGACGAGCAGCACGTCTTCGCCAATCACGCCGAGCCGTTCGAGTTCTTCCGTGCAGGCGTCCACGAGGCCGTTGCAGACCGGTTCGTTGAAACGCGATTGCACGATGCCGATGCGCAGTCCGTCGCCGTCGAGGTTCGGTTGGTATTGTCCGATTTCCATTATTTATCCGTTTTCAGTGTGATGCAGTGTGGTTGGTTTGGCGCGTGTCTGACCGACCGTCTTAAACCGAGCGTAAATGGGCGATGGAAGCAGGGTCGGCCGGATCTGCCGCGGTCGTGGCGGGGCACCCCGGCATCGGGATGAACCCGGTCACTTCGAGACCGTAACCCGACATGCTGCCGAGCTTGCGAGGATTCGACAGCACCTGCATCTTGCCCACGCCCAGTTCGCGCAAGATCTGCGCGCCAATGCCGTAGGTCTTGAAATCGATCGGGCGGCGTTTGAGTTCGGCCGCCTTGTCCTCGCGCTCGAACGCCTGGAATACATCGACAAGATGTTCTTTCGTGTCGCCGCAATTGAGCAGCACGATGGCGCCCAGGTCGCGGGCGGCAATTTCCTTCATCGCGGCGTCGAGGGTCCAGGAGTGCGTGGACGAGTCCACTTCGAGCAGATCCAGCACCGACAGCGGTTCATGCACGCGCACCGGCGTTTCCCGATCCGGCGACAGCTGGCCGCGCACCAGCGCGATATGCGGCGAACCGCTCGGCTGATCGCGATACAACACCGCGCGAAAGGCGCCATGCGCCGTCTGCATGGTGCGTTCGGCGACCCGCTCGACAATTGATTCCGTGCGCGAACGGTAGTGAATCAGGTCGGCGATCGTACCAATCTGAATGCCGTGCAGTTCGGCGAATTCGATCAGGTCAGGCAACCGGGCCATTTCGCCGTCGTCGCGAATCACTTCGCAGATCACCGATGCCGGCGTCAGGCCGGCCAATGCAGTCAGGTCGCAGCCCGCTTCCGTATGTCCGGCGCGGACCAGCACGCCGCCCGGCTGCGCCATGATCGGAAACACGTGACCTGGCTGGACGATGTGCTCGGCCTTCGCGTCGTGCGCGACCGCTGCCTGAATGGTGCGTGCGCGGTCCGCAGCGGAGATGCCGGTGGTCACGCCTTCAGCCGCCTCGATACTCACCGTGAACGCCGTTCCGTACTGGGTGCCGTTTCGCTGCGTCATCAGCGGCAGGTTCAACTGGCGGCAGCGGTCCTGCGTGAGTGTCAGGCAGATCAGTCCACGGCCGTAGCGCGCCATGAAATTGATCGCTTCCGGCGTCACGAAATCGGCGGCGATGACGAGATCGCCCTCGTTTTCGCGGTCTTCTTCGTCGACGAGGATCACCATCCGGCCAGCCTTCAGCTCGGCGATGATCTCTGGGGTGGAGGCGAGCGTCATTGCGGTGGTCGTCCGGTGCGAGAAAGGGCGTATTTTACGCCACGGACGATGTCAACGCGGTGGATTTGCCGGTTTTGGGCTGGCGTTGGCCGTATGGCCGGGTATTGGCGGGACTTGAAGGCCGCCAGTCGCGCCCTAGTCGGGAAGAAGCGAACCTGGGAGAAATGCGTTGCGCTCTAACCGATCCGTTACTTGCGCAGCGCGGTCAAGTCGTCAACCATACGGCTCAAGTTTGACGCGGGCAACCGCGGCATGGGCAGGTGAGCCTGGGCCATAAGGAGGAACAGATCTTCGTCGTGATCGATGCCCAGCGCTTGCATCGCATGGTTGCCGTCAATGTTGCCGAGCGAAAAATCGAGCAGGGTGCTGAAATTGGGGTGAGCCATTTACTCTGTGTCCTTTTCGCAATTGGTTTCTATAGAAACGGATGGTGTCATGCTCACATTCAGGGTCGCAACAGTCGGGGCTTCGGCCGGGTTCATTCTTACCAAGGAAGCGATGACCCGGCTCAAGGTACTGAAGGGAGATACGGTGTATCTGACCGAGTCACCTGAAGGTGGCTTTCGGATTACGCCGTACAACCCGGATTTTGAACGCCAAATGAAACTTGCAGAAGAGATCATGCACGATGATCGCAATATCCTGCGCGCGTTGGCCAAATGACGGCATGGCGGTGGGTTCCCCGGATCTGGCCTATGCCGTGCATGACCGCCAGCTTGCCGAGCATGGCGGGCTCGATGGCCTTCGCGACAAGGGTGCGGTGGAATCAGCGCTGGCACGGCCCCAAAACCTCGAGGTGTATGCAAGTGCGGACGCGGCGGCGCTTGCTGCCGCGTATGCCTAGGAACAAGCTCGAAATCATGGTTTCGCGCACGGCGATAAGCGCACCGCCGGGTGCTTGCGCGTCTCTTTCTCGAAGACAACGGCTATCGGTTGAAGTTTGAGCCCGCTGACGCGGTCAGGACCATGGAAATGGTTGCTACTGGCGTGCTGGAAGAAGCTGCGCTGGCGGAGTGGTTCCGGCAGCGGATCGCCGAGTAAATCGGCGACGATTCAACCCAAACTCGCCACGGCCCAACGAGTTACGAGCGTCCTACAGGCGACCCCGTCCATAGAATCCGCTCCACGTATGGGGCATCGGTGGCTTCCGTTTCCCTCTGTCACCCCTAACCCGGGCTCACATACGTATCGCCGACCATCAGGTGCACGATTTCATCGCCATTGGTTTGCTGAACCTGCCGCTCGCCGGCCACTTCGCCGCGCCGCAGCACGACAATGCGATCGGCGATTGCAAAGATGTCGTGCAGATTGTGCGAGATCAGGAGCACGGAGACGCCCTGGGCCTTCAACGCCGTAATCAGCTCCATTACCTTGCGCTGTTCGGGCACGCCCAGCGCGGCGGTGGGCTCATCCATGATCAGCACCCGGGCGTTCCAGTAAATGGCCCGGCCAATTGCAATGGCCTGTCGCTGGCCGCCTGAGAGCATCTTCACGGGACCACCGAGTTTGCGCTCGGGAATCACGATGTCGAGGCGCTTCAGCACATCGCGCGCGACCTGCGCCATGCGCGGCCGGTCGATGACCTGGAAGCCAAGTTGCCGGCGGAGCGGTTCGCGTCCCAGGAAGATATTGCTGCCGACGTCCAGGTTGTCGGCCAGCGCAAGGTCCTGGTAGATCGTCTCGATCCCGCGGGCTCGAGCGTCCTGCGGATCGCGCAATTGCAACGGCGCGCCGTCGAACAGAAGTTCCCCCTGGTCGGCCCGGTAGACGCCTGAAATGATCTTGATCAACGTCGACTTGCCCGCCCCGTTGTCACCGGCGAGCGCCAGCACTTCGCCCGGTAGCAACTGCAACGACACCTGCTTGAGCGCCTCCACGCCGCCAAAGCGGATCGAGACGTCGCGTACCTCCAGGATCGGCGTGGTCATTGGGCGCCTCCGAGACGATCCTTGTATTGATCGATCAGCACCGACAGGATGATGACAATGCCCACCACGATGAATTGCCAGAACGCGTTGACGTCGACGAACACCAGTCCGAACTGGATCACAGCGATGATCAGCGCGCCGATCAGCGTCCCGATGACATTGCCGGTCCCGCCGAACAGGCTCGCGCCACCGATCACCACGGCGGCGATCGAATCGAGCAGCATCGGCTCACCGGCGTTGGCGGCGCCTGCTGCAAAACGCGCGGTATAGATGATCCCGCCGACCGCGGCGAACGCGGCGGCGATCAGGTACACCACCAGCAGGTGGCGTTTGACGTTGATGCCGGCCCGCACCGCGGACTGCGGGTTGCCGCCGATTGCATAGGTGTACTGGCCGAAACGCGTCTTCGATAGCAACAGATGCATGATCACCAACAGCACACCGGTCAGCACCACCGGCGTCCAGCCGGCGCCGAGCCAGGCAAGACCGGTGTTGTCCACCGACACAGTCATGCCGCTGCCGGCCGCGAGAAAGCCTGCACCACGCGCGACGCCATACATGCCGAGCGTGCCGATAAAAGCCGGCACGCCAAGCCACGCGATCAGCACGCCGTTGACCAACCCGGGAATCAGGCAAACCACAACCGTGAGCGGAATCGACACGATCAGAATCCACGGCGAGCCGCTGCCGAACAGCGTGAACTGCGCGACGCAAACGGCGGCCAGTCCCATCACGAAGCCCGCGGACAGATCGATGCCGGCCGTGATGATCACGAAGGTCTGGCCGATTGCCAGCAGCAGCGGAGCGGCGGCGGCAAGACCAATCGATTGCAGGTTGTAGGCGTTAAAAAGAAACGACCGATGAGCCGAGATCTGCGCATACACCTCGAAAAAAGCGAGCAGGGCGGCCAGGAACAACCACGGCCATAGCTTGGTAATCAGCGCGATCTTGTCGAGACGCGAGTTATCCATGGAGTCATCCGCGTTTATCAGGAGCAGAGCCCGCGTGCGCGGCCGCGCACGCGGTGGAGACGATCTATCGTTTAAACCGGCCTGCTTTGGCTAATTCGAATAGATGTATTGCTGCATGTCGGGCTTGTCGATATTGTTTTTATCGAGAACCTCGAAACCCGTGCTCTTGAGGGTGGGAATCTTCTTGCCGTGAATGACGTCGGCGGCGTACTTGACGCCGTAGTAGCCGATTTCGTCCGGGCGCTGTGCAATCGCGATATCGACCAGGCCGCTCTTGATTTGCTTGTCGATGCCTGGCACCGCATCGAATACGACCACCTTGACGACGCCTTGTTTGCCCGCCGCCTTGACCCCTTGCGCTGCGCCGCTGCCGGAGAAGGTGTTGGCGCCGAACACGCCCGCGAGATCCGGATTGCGCGCCAATACCGCCGCTACGTGAGCAGCGGCCTGGTTGGCATCGTCCTCGTTGTACAGCGTTTGCAGCACGGTGATGTTCGGGTGCTTCTTCATCTCCTCCGCGAAGCCTTCAGCACGCGCGTCGGTACTCGATATACCCGGCTTGTTGTTCTCGCAATAGACCGTGCCCTTGTCACCGATGGCTTTGGCAAGCGCGCGTGCTGCGACTCGGCCGCCTTCGAGATTGTCCGACGCGATATAAGAAAGCGGGAAATCCGCGTCGCCTTTGCCCGTCTGATAATGTCCATCGCCAATATAAGTGTCGACGGTAATGACCTTGATGCCGGCGTCGACGGCTTCCTTCAGCGGTCCAATCAGTTGTTGCTTATCGACTGGCGAAATCAGCAGTACGTCAGGATGCTTGGCGATGAACGCCTTGAGGATCGGCACTTGCTCACTTGTATTCCACGCTTTGGGAACCTGGAACAACAACTCGACTTTCTCTTCCTTGGCGGCCCGTTCCGCGCCGCGATGCATTGTGAAGTAGAACGGATCAACTACGCCGGGCAGGAGTGCAACGACCGGATGGGCAGCATCCGCTCGTGCAAGTCCCGGCAGCGAAAAAACGATGATCGTTGAGGCTGCAAGCATACAGCGGGAAACGAAACGCTTCATTTTGTCTTCCTCCAGTTTTTGAGTCCGACTTGGCGCCGCCCTATTTGTTTTGCATGCTCTATGGCGATGGCAATCGGCTGTTCGGCAGTATAGGCGCGAGTGGTGGCGGTCGCCATTGGAATGACAACGCTTGTTTGCGGGTATATCTGATGACCCGCAGGCAGTATGGTGTTTAGTAATTTCGAGAAAATCGCGGGCGGCGCGCGTATCGCCATTTAAGGGGGCGTTGACGCCCACAACACCTCCGGCCGTGATCGTCAGGAGGCCTATGTGCCTTCGTCTGACGATGTTTACATCGTGGTTGGTGCAGAGCGAGTCGTACATAGGTAATGAAAAAGGTAATGAAAACGTATATACTTGGTAAGTACCAAATGCAAAGAGGGAGGATAAGCCATGCCTAAAGAAGCTGTTTTTACTATGAAACTCGAAGCTGAGTTGCGCGAGGAGTTCATGGCGGAAGCTGAAGCAATGCACCGGCCGGCTTCGCAGATATTGCGTGAATTGATGCGTGAGTTCGTTCAACGTCAGCGCACAACTCGTGAATACGACGAGTTCCTGAGCACTAAGGTCGATGCCGCGCGCGCCTCGCTGCGGGCCGGGCGCGGTCGCTCGAATGATGAGGTCGAGGCCAGGTTTGCGAAACGGCGCGCGAACGCCGCAAGCAAAGCGTGAAGGTTGTCTGGACCCCGGAAGCCGAACAGGATCGGGACGAGGTGTGGGAATACATCGCGGCCGATAGCGTGGCTGCCGCTGCCCGGATGGACCAATTGTTCAGCGACACTGCCGCGCGGCTGGTTGATTTTCCAGAGTTGGGGCGTCCCGGCAAGATCGCCGGCACTCGTGAACTGATTCCGCACGACAACTACCGTCTTGTGTATGAGATTGACGGCGACACCGTGTGGATGTTGGCACTGATCCATACCGCCCGGCTATGGCCGCCACTGCGGGACTGACTATTTCAAAGGTTTATGACCGTCCTGCGACACCGACAAAATCCGTTCCACATACCGCGCGATCAAGTCGATTTCCAGATTGACCTTCGCGCCGGCCAACAAATGCCGCAACGTCGTCACTTCCACCGTGTGTGGAATCAGGTTGATCGAAAACTCGCAGCCATCGGGGCGATCGTTCACGGTGTTCACCGTCAGGCTCACGCCGTTCACGGTCACCGAGCCTTTATAAGCCAGATATTTACCGATATCGCGCGACGCGAGAATCCGCAGTTCATGCGACTCGCCGACCGGAGCGAAATGCGTCACTTCGCCAAGACCATCCACATGCCCCGACACTAGATGCCCGCCCAGCCGGTCATGCGCACGCAACGCCTTTTCGAGGTTCACATCGCCGGGTTCGGACAATCCTGCCGTCTTGTTAAGGCTCTCGCGCGAGACATCGACGTCAAACGACCCAGCGGACTTCTCGACCACCGTCATGCACGCACCTTGAATCGAGATGCTGTCGCCAAGCTCCACATCCTCGAGATCCAGGCCGCCGGACGCCACCGTAAGACGCACGCCGGTATCGGCATCGGTGGCTGAACCCAACGGCGTGACCGCTTCTATGCGGCCGACCGCCGCGACAATTCCTGTGAACATCGTCGAGCTTCCTTTGGTTGTGCGTGTTGTATTGCACGTTAAATAACCGGTTTTGCGTCCGTGGGCGCATCGGTTTTCACCACCGCGAAGCGCGCCAGGATACGCAGGTCATCACCCAGCCGGTCGATCCGATGAAACCGCAGATGCGGCCGGGCATTGAGTGTATCGGGCGGCGTGAAATCGAACATGCCCGGCGCATTGCCCAGCAAACTCGGTGCGAGATAAACCAGCAATTCGTCGACACATCCCTCGCGCAGCAGCGAGCCATTGAGCTTGTGGCCCGCTTCCACGTGCAGTTCGTTGATGCCGCGATCGGCAAGGATACCCAGCATGGCGGGCAAATCGACCTTGCCGTGTTCGTTCGTCAGCGACGTGAATTCGATACCGCGTTCTCGCAGCGCATCAACTTTCGCGGGGTCGGGCTCAGCGCCGCAAAACACCCACGGCGGCGCGCCTTCCAAAATCCGGGCCGTAAGCGGCACGTCCAGGCGACTATCGATCAGCACGCGCTGCGGCTGACGCGGCGTGTCGATGGCACGCACGGTGAGTTGCGGATCATCCTCGCGCACCGTGCCAATGCCAGTCAGGATCGCGCATGCGCGGGCACGCCATGCGTGTCCATCGGCTCGCGCCGCTTCGCCGGTGATCCACTGGCTTTCGCCGCTCGGCAAACCCGTGCGGCCATCCAGCGTGGCCGCGACCTTCATGCGTACCCACGGTCGGCGGCGCGTCATGCGCGACACAAAGCCGATGTTCATCTCGTACGCTTCATTGGCCAGCAGGCCGCAGCGCACATCAATACCCGCGTCGCGGAGAATCGCCAGCCCTCGCCCGGACACCGCCGGATTCGGATCTTCCATGGCTGCGATAACCTTCGCGACCCGCGCGTCGATCAGCGCGTGCACGCACGGCGGCGTGCGGCCGAAATGGCTGCACGGTTCCAGCGTGACGTAGGCGGTGGCACCCCGCGGATCGTGGCCGCGCGCCCGGGCGTCTTTCAACGCGCGAATCTCGGCGTGGTCCTGACCCGCCGGCTGCGTGAAACCTTCGCCTATCACATCGCCGTCCTTCACCAGCACGCAGCCGACGCGCGGATTCGGCGTCGTCGTGTACATGCCACGCGCGGCCAGCGCCAGCGCGCGCTCCATGTGCGAGAAATCGGTCTGCGAGAACATGGCGGCTCTTAAGCGGCGAGGCGCGCAAAGGCGCCGCGGGCGGCGTCGAGCGTCGCGTCGATGACGGCGTCGTCGTGGGCGATCGATACAAACCCCGCTTCGTACGCCGATGGCGCGAAGTAGACGCCGGCATCCAGCATCTCGTGGAAAAACGCGTTGAAGCGTTTCGTGTCACCTTGCGTGACTTCGGCGAAGCTCCCCGGAACACGCTCGGCGAAATACAGGCCGAACATGCCGCCGATAGCATCCGCCGAGAACGGCACTTTGGCTTGGCTTGCAACGGCCGCGAGGCCATCGGCGAGACGGCGCGTTTGCTTCGTGAGCGTGTCGTAGAACCCCGGCGCCTGGATCAGTTGCAGCGTTTTCAACCCGGCTGCGACCGCGATCGGATTTCCCGACAACGTGCCCGCCTGATAAACGCCGCCGAGCGGCGCGAGATGCGCCATGATGTCCCGGCGTCCGCCGAACGCCGCCGCCGGCATGCCGCCGCCGATCACCTTGCCCAGACACGTCAGGTCCGCCGTGATGCCATAGACCTGCTGCGCGCCGCCGAGCGCCACGCGAAAGCCGCACATCACTTCATCGAATATCAGCACCGAGCCGTACTCGTCGCACCGATCCCGCAGCGCTTGCAGGAACTCGGGCGTGGCTTTCACCAGGTTCATGTTGCCGGCCACCGGCTCCACGATAATCGACGCGATTTCCGCACCGAACGCGGCAAACGCTTCGTTAAGCTGTTCGACGTTGTTGTATTCGAGCACGGTCGTGTGCTTGGCGATATCGGCGGGAACGCCTGCCGACGTGGGATTCCCAAACGTCAGCAAACCCGAGCCCGCTTTCACGAGCAGGCTGTCCGCGTGACCGTGATAGCACCCTTCGAACTTGATGATCCGGTCCCGCTTCGTAAATCCACGCGCGAGGCGCAGCGCGCTCATGGTCGCTTCCGTGCCGCTCGACACCATGCGCACTTGTTCTATCGACGGCACCAGCTTGCAGATCTCTTCCGCGATCTCGATCTCGGATTCGGTCGGCGCGCCGAACGAAAACCCGTTCACGAGCACGCGCTGCACGGCCTCAAGCACTTCGGGATGGACGTGACCGAGGATCATCGGCCCCCAGGAACCGATGTAGTCGATGTACTGCTTGCCGTCGGCGTCCCAGAAATACGGACCTTGCGCGCGTTCGATGAACCGTGGCGTGCCGCCGACCGAGCGAAACGCGCGCACCGGCGAGTTCACGCCGCCAGGAATGGTTTTCTGGGCGCGTTCGAAGAGAGCTTCATTTCTGGACATGACGGGGCCTGCATTGAATAACGGGTTCGGCTGGAGAGGCTGCAACCGCTGGCTTCGGTCAAGCCTGGATCGGCGCTGGAATCGGCGCTTGGATCTGATCCGGCGGGGTCCGGCGCGTCGCTCGCGGCTGCAGGAAATCAAGATGAAATTGTACCGGAGTCGCCTGGCTTCAGCCCGCGACGCTCCGCCCTTGTGCCGAATTCAAAAAGACGGCGGTGAGGCTTGTGAAAGCAGGGCGCGTACAATGCTTACTCTTTTAAGGCTCCGTTTAAGCCGTTCGCTTGTACGCCGGACATGGCCCTTGCGAGGTTTTTCGCTATTCATCACTCGCCAGTCCGAGAACCGCGCCTTTTCCTCAAGCTTTCTTTCGCCCTCATGCCCGAAATCATCAAGCGCCGTTCCGATCGCCGACTGATCCTCTTGCTCGGCGCGCTGGCGGCGTGCGGCCCGCTTTCCATCGATATGTATCTGCCGAGCCTGCCTGCGCTCGCCGCCTCGTTCGGCGTGACCGCCGCCGCGGCGCAGATCACGCTGACCAGTTTCATGCTGGGTTTTTCGCTCGGCATGCTCGTGTACGGCCCGCTCTCCGATGCTTACGGCCGCCGGCCGGTGCTGCTCGGCGGCATCGTGTTGTACACGCTTGCCAGCGTGGGATGCGCGCTGTCGTTTTCCATCCATTCGCTGGTTATCCTGCGTTTTCTGCAAGCGCTCGGCGCGGGCTCGGCTTCGGTGCTGGCGCGCGCGATTGCGCGCGATGCCCACGCACCGTCGGACGCCGCCCGGGTGTTGTCGATGCTGGCCATTGTCACGTCGATCGGCCCGCTGCTCGCGCCGTTGATAGGCGGCCAGTTGCTGCTGCTAGGTGGCTGGCGCGCGGTATTCGTCACGTTGACACTGTTCGGCACGATCTGCGCGGTGACCACATATTTGCGGGTGCCGGAAACCTGGCCGCGTGAGAAACGCGCGACGTCAGCGCTTGGGAAATCGTTCGCTGCGTACGGCCGTCTTCTCACCGATCCCGTCACGTGGGGCCACACGCTATGCGGCGGCATGGCGTTCGCCTCGATGTTTGCGTACATCACCGCGACGCCGTTTGTGTATATCGACTACTTTCATGTGAAGCCGCAGCACTACGGGTTTTTCTTCGGGCTGAACATTATCGGGATCATCGGCTGGAACGTGGTGAACACGCGGCTGGTGGGGCCGCTTGGATCGCTGAAACTGATTTCGATAGCTTCATTTGTCAGCGTGATCGCGGCGCTGGCGACGGCATTTGTCTGCATCACCGGGTTTGGCGGATTGTGGTCGATTGTCGGCTGCCTGTTCTTCGTGGTCGGCGTCGTAGGTTTGTTGTCGGCCAACTGCACGACCGACCTGATGCATCGATACCCACACAACGCGGGCGCAGCCGCCGCCGTGTTCGGCGCGGTGCAATTGGCGCTCGGCGCGCTGGCGAGCGTGGCGGTCGGGATGTTCCACGACGGCACGCCGCAGGGGATGGGGATCGTGATCGGGGTGACGGGCGTGCTGACGTTCGTCGGCCGAACGCTGGTGCTGCGCTGGCATGGCACGCCGGTGCGGGCGAGCCGGGCGGGGTGATGTCTTCGAACTTGTTCGGTAGCCCTGGGATATCGCGCTGCGCATTTTGAACAATCCGGCGCGGACAAGATATCCGCGCCGGGTTGGCGCAAGGGATTGCTCATAGGTTGAGAACGCGAGCGCGTTGCCGTCTCGCTCCGCGCCCTCGATTCGAAATCACCCGCCGCCCACCATCCGCTGCAAGAACGCGAACGCAGTCGCTTCCACCCGGGCGATGCTTTCCGCCTCCACGCCCGCGCCGTGACCGCCGTCGCGGTTCTCCAGATACCACACGCGGTCATGTCCCTGGGCTTGCATCCGTGCAGCCATTTTGCGGGCGTGGCCGGGATGCACGCGGTCATCGGTCGCCGACGATGTGAACAGCGCTGGCGGATAAACCGCATCGGCTTTCACGTTCTGATAAGGCGAGTAAGTCAGCAGGAAACGCAGGTCGTCTGCCTCCTCGGGGTCGCCGTATTCATCGATCCACGACGCGCCTTGCAGCAGCAAGTGAAACCGCGCCATGTCGAGCAAAGGCACTTCCGACAACACCGCGCCGAACAACTCTGGACGCTGGACCAGCATGACGCCGGTCAGCAAGCCGCCGTTGCTGCCGCCCCGAATGGCGAGTTGTTCCGATGTCGTCACGCCCGATGCCACCAGCGCCTCGGCAACCGCGATGAAGTCATCGAAGGCGACTTGCCGTTTCTCGCGCTGCGCCGCCTGATGCCACTCGGGCCCGAACTCGCCGCCGCCGCGAATGTTCGCGACTGCGTACAACCCACCGCTTTCGAGCCACGCGATACCCGTGGTCGCGTCGTAATGCGGATCAAGCGCGACTTCGAAACCGCCGTAGCCATAGAGCAGGCAGGGCGCTGACTCACGACCTTTCACGTTCGCTTCACGACCGATCAGCCAATAGGGGATAGCAACACCATCGGTTGATATCGCGTGCCGACGTTCAGCAACAAGACCACTTGCATCGAACTGAGCGGGAAGGCGTGCAAGCAGTTGCCATTCGCTCCCCGGCTGCGCGAAATCGGCGTAGTAAAGGGATGGCGGCGTGAGGAAATGTTCGACGTGAACGAGCACGGTGTCGTCGCGTTCGCTGTCGATGGAATCCACGTACGACTGGCTGGCGGCCGGCAGTGCGAAATCTCGGCGGGTCCATTCGCCTTCGAGATCGGCCGGTGGACTAAGCAACTCCACACGCGGCGAACCATCGTCCATTTGCGATACGACCAGCCAGTGCTTCGTGAAGTCGATATCGGCGAGGACGTTGCGGCCTGACGGCGTGAACAGCACGGTGAAATTGCGCGCGCCTTTCAGGAAGGCATCGCGGCGAATGACGAGCAGCGAACCGCTTGCGTAAGTTGTATCGGCCGATTCGTAGGACTCGCGCGGCGTGACAAACAGCCAGCCGTTCCAATGCTCCAGTTCCGCGTGCAGAGGGACATCGTATTGCTGCCACTCGCCCGTGGTTTCATCGAGCCAGTATTGCAGCGTCTCGAAGAACGAGGTCGCGCGCGAAGCCAGATGCAGCTTTTCGAGCTGATCGTAGTCCGCGCCCGCCGAGACGTCGCGACGCTTGCCTTCGAAGACCACGGGGGCATCCGCCAGCTTCGTGCCGCGCTTCCATTTGCGCGCCTGACGCGGAAAACCGGACGTGGTCAACGCGGGCTTCTTGCTGTGCGCGCTATCGTCCCAGCCGACATACACCGTGTCCCGATCGATCCACGAAATCCCGTGCTTGCCGACGTCGGGAAGCGTGAAACCGTCTTCTATAAAGCGCTGCGTTTCGATGTCGAACTCCCGCACCAGGCATGCGTCCGAGCCGCCCGGCGACAAGCTCACCAACGCGCGGTCCCAGGTCGGGTAGAGCATGTCGAAGTCGTGCAGCGCCCAGCGGATGCCGTCTTTGGCGGAGGTCGTGTTCAAGTCGATCTGGTCGACATCCAGGATGGTTTGCCACTCGGGCGTGCCCGCCAGCCACGATGACCATGGCGTACGCCTGACGATTCCGAGCGGATGCGTCTCGTCCTGCCACGTGTTGTAGCCCCAGTCGCTGTAACGCGAGCACGAAACAATCCTTTCCTGCGACGTGTAGGCGGTTTTCAGGCGCGCGGTCAGCGCATCGGTTTCCGGCGTTTTACCGAAAGCCGTCGTCGTACGGGCGTTTTGCGCATCGACCCAAGTGTCGACGCGGGTGTCATCGAGTGCTTCGAGTTCGATGAAGGGATCCTCGGAATCAGACTTTTTCGGCGCAGAAGTCCACGCAAGGTCGGGATGGTCAGCGAGGAAGGTTTGGGTCATGTCGGAAGAGTCTGCGGAGGGGCAAACGCAGCATGGCGGCGCCGCCGATATTGTCAGTGAACAGGGATTGTGCCTGTTCGACGCACGGGACGTGCGGTGATATCGGTGCCCCAAGGCTGCAACTTGAGCCTTGGCCGACGTCGAGCGCATAGTTTTTCGAGATGCCTTATTCGGCTAGGATGCCGTTCCCACTCGCTCCGTCACGTATTAAACGGATCGGGCTCCCGGCGCCTGAAGGCCCGGCATGCAGGACCACAGATTTCACCGCTTCCGGAGCAACCTTGACTACCGATGTAAAAATCCCCGCCAATGTATATGTAGCCACGCCCAGCTATGGCGGGGTCGTTACAACCAGCTATGTCCACGGACTCCTTGATTTGTACGACACGGCTGACCGGTACGAGTTTGGTCTCAAGATAAATTTCAATAGCTTCGACAGCCTGATCACCCGTGCACGCAACACGATGGTGGCGGAATATCTCGCAGACGAGCGTTTTACGCATCTGATGTGGATCGATGGCGATATCGGTTTCAAGGGTTCGGACGTCGTTCGCCTGCTTCTGGCGGATCGGCCAGTGGTGGCGGGCGTCTATCCGTTGAAAACCGACGGTTGGCCAGCGGAGGGCTTGCCTGAGGCCTTGCCGGCCGGCACGACGAAAGCTGATTTCCAGGAGTGTTTCGCTTGCTATCCGGCGAACGCGTTTTCCGGCGTGCTCGAGCCGGACGAGAACGGTTTCCTCGATGTCATCGACGCCCCCACGGGATTCATGCTGATCAAGCGCGAAGTCTTTCTGAAACTCGCGAGCAGTTTCCCTGAGCTTCACTACCGTGCGGGATTGATCGATCGGCCGGACCACGACAGCGGGAAAATAGCCGAGCTCCACTATGCGTTCTTCGACACCATGATCGACTCGCAAGGGACCTATCTCTCGGAGGATTACGCATTCTGCCGCCGGATCGCGGCAATCGGCATTACGCCGGCAATCGATACGAGGTCGAACCTGACCCATCAAGGGTCCGCCGTGTTCGAGGGCGTCGTGGGCCGGAGTCTCGCGCGCCAGCGGGCTGCGGTTCATGCGCGCGGGGCAGAGGCGTAAAACCGGGCGCGCAGCACGAAAGCGGCGAACTCAAAACTAAAAAGCCGCACACCCCTTCGGGTGCGCGGCTATTCAACACAGAACGCTTGACCTTCAAGCCAGCCGTTCTTCCGTCTTCGAATCGAACAGCACGGCCTTCGATACATCGAACAAAAGCGTCATGTTCGTCAGCGGTTGCGGGTTGCTCGCCGGATGCACGCGGCTCACCACGCGCTTGCCGTTCACCTGCGTGAACACCAGCGTATCCGGACCCGTAGGTTCGATCACATCGATCTTCACCTCAATAGGCTGCAAGCGCGCATCTTCCACGTTATGCGCGCTGCGTGCATCGGTAATCCGCTCCGGACGCAGACCAAGAATCACGTTCTGCCCGATCTTGCCACGCATTGCATTGGCATCGAAGGGCAGGGCCAACACGTTACGCGCTACGCCCGTATCAATCTCCAGCCCGACACCCGATCCAGCCTCGACCAGCTTGCCATCGATGAAATTCATCGGCGGCGCGCCAATGAACCCCGCCACGAACAAATTCGCCGGCGAATCATAAATATCCTGCGGTGCGCCGAACTGCTGCACCACGCCATCCTTCATCACCGCGATCCGGTCGCCCAGCGTCATGGCTTCGATCTGATCGTGCGTCACATACACAATCGTCGTTCCAAGGCGCTGATGCAGCAGCTTGATCTCCGAACGCATTTCGATCCGCAGCTTCGCGTCCAGGTTCGACAGCGGTTCGTCGAACAGGAACATCACCGGATCACGTGCCAGCGCACGGCCCATGGCCACGCGCTGACGTTGGCCGCCCGACAACTGGCCGGGCTTGCGATCGAGCAAATGCTGGATCTGCAGCGTGTCCGACACGCGCGTCACAATCGCCTTCTGCTCGTCCTTCGGCACCTTGCGAATGTTCAGCCCGAACGAGATGTTCTCGCGCACCGTCATGGACGGATACAGCGCGTACGACTGGAACACCATCGCAATGTCGCGATCTTTCGGCGAGAGGTTGTTCACCGTCTTGCCGTCGATCATGATGTCGCCCTTGGTGACCGTTTCCAGCCCGGCGATCATATTGAGCAACGTCGACTTGCCGCAGCCCGAACCGCCCACGAGGATCAGGAACTGACCGTCCTCGATGTCGATGTTCACGCCCTTCAGAACGGGGACGCCGTTCGCATAAGTCTTGTATACGTCACGGATTGAAAGGCTTGCCATGCTATGAATCCTTTAATGTCTCTGCGCTGAATATCGTCGCGCACATTAGTTGATCTTCTATCGCAAGCGCCATCCAGCATTTGAATGGCGCTCTACGGGAATCGGCCGTCACTGCGTCAGCCCTTCACCGCGCCTGCTGTCAGGCCGCGCACGAAGAACCGGCCGGCGACCATGTAGACGAGCAGGGTGGGCAGGGCGGCAATGATCGCAGCAGCCATGTCGACGTTGTATTCCTTCACGCCCGTCGATGTGTTGACCAGGTTGTTCAGGGCGACGGTGATCGGCATTGAATCGACGCCGGAGAACACGATACCGAACAGGAAGTCGTTCCAGATTTGCGTGAATTGCCAAATCAGGCACACCATGAAAATAGGCAGCGACACAGGCAGCAGGATCTTCGTGAAGATGGTGAAGAAACCCGCACCGTCAATACGCGCGGCCTTCACCAGCTCCGCCGGAATGCTCACGTAGAAGTTGCGGAAGAACATGGTGGTGAACGCAATCCCGTAGACCACGTGCACGAGTACAAGACCGGTCGTGGTGTTAGCCAGCCCCAGCATGCCTTGCAAACGCGCCATCGGCAAAAGGATGGCCTGGAACGGGATGAAACAACCGACCAGCAACATGGTGAACACTGCATCCGCGCCGCGAAAGCGCCAGTGCGTGAGCACGTAACCGTTGAACGCGCCGACTATCGACGAGATCAGCACGGCCGGGATCACCATGCGGACCGAGTTCATGAAGAACGGTTCCATGCCATCGCAACGCACGCCGGTACACGATTGCGACCACGCCTTGACCCACGGTGCGAACGTGAACGAGGTCGGCGGCGTGAGCAGGTTGCCGGTGCGCAACTGGTCGAGGTCCTTGAAGGACGTCGAGAGCATCACATAGATCGGGAACAGGAAGTACAGGGCAAACAGGATCAACGCCGCATAGATGACGGCGCGGCTGATCGTCATCTTAGATTCCATTGCGCGTGCTCCTCGATTCCAGATACATGAGCGGCACCAGCACGGCGACGACGGTGGCGAGCATCATCATCGACGAAGCGGCGCCCAGGCCCAGTTGCCCGCGATTGAACGAAAACGTGTACATGAACATGGCCGGCAGCGACGACGACGTGCCCGGACCGCCCGCGGTCAACGCAACCACGAGGTCGAAGGTCTTGATGGTGATGTGGCAGAGAATCAGCAGCACGGAGAAGAACACCGGCCGCATGCTCGGGATCACGATACTGCGATAGATCCTGGGCAACGATGCACCGTCCATCTGCGCAGCCTTGAAGATTTCCGCGTCCACGCCGCGCAAACCGGCGAGGAACAAGGCCATCACAAAGCCGGTGGATTGCCACACGGCCGCGATCACCACGCAGAAGATCGCCTTGTCTGGGTTGCCGAGCCAGTCGAACGAAAAGCTTGTCCAGCCCCAGTCGTGGAAAATCTTTTCCAGCCCGAGGCCCGGATTCAAGATCCATTGCCACGCGGTGCCGGTCACGATGAACGACAGCGCCATCGGATAGAGGAAAATCGCGCGCAATGCGCCTTCGTTGCGGATCTTCTGGTCGAGCAGGATAGCCAGGAACAGCCCGAGTCCGACGCAGACCCCAATGAACGGAATGCCGAACCACCCCAGGTTCGCAGCGGAGGTCCACCAGACGTCGTTCGAGAACAGCTCGGTGTAGCGCTGGAAGCCGGTGAATTCATAGCGTGGCATCAATCGCGAATTCGTCAGCGAAAGCCAGCCGGTGATCAGGATAAAGCCGTACACGAACACGAGCGCGATCAATACGCTGGGTGCGAGTACGAGCTTCGGAATGTATGTATCGGCAAGCGCCGCCAGAGGCGACGTGCGGCGAGGCGGGGTGCGCGAAGTCTTGCTCGCGATACCGCTAGGGGAGGCAGCCACTTCTCGACTCCTGAAAATTTGCCGGCAAGAGTCTCAGGCCGGAACAGGGATGCAGCAGTTATGCAGCAATTTTTAAAGCCAACTCATGCTTGGGATTTGCCCGAGCGCGCGGCCGGTTAAAAAAGCCGCGCGCCCGGTGCTACCGAATCAAACGCTTACTTCAAGCTCACTTCGTCTTGGCGGCATTCGCGAGAGCGGCAACTGCGCTCTTCGAATCCTGCGTCGAGTTCATGAACTTCGTCACGACGTCGGTAATCGCGCCTGCTGTTGCGTCACCTTGAGCCATGCCGTGAGCCAGCGACGGCACATAACCGCCTGCCTTGATGGCGGTCTGTTCATCCGCGTACGACTGCTTGCCGCATGCGTCGAACTTGGCCATCGAGACGCCCAAACGAACCGGGATCGAGCCCTTGTACAGGCTGAACTGTTCCTGGAACGCCGGCGACATGATCGTCTTGGCGAGCGCCAGTTGACCCGGCGTCGCTTCCTTCGAGCCCTTCTGCTGGAAGAACACGAACGAGTCGACGTTGAACGTGTACTGCTTGGCGGTGCCCGGCACCGGTGCGCAGACATAGTCCGTGCCGGCGGTCTTGTTCGCGCCTGCGAACTCGCCCTTGGCCCAGTCGCCCATGAACTGCATGCCGGCCTTGCCGTTGATGACCATGGCGGTTGCCAGATTCCAGTCGCGGCCGGTGCGGCCGTTATCGAAATACGTTTCGATCTTGCGCACCGTGTCGAACACGCCAACCATCTGGTCCGACGTCAACGTCTTCTGATCCAGATCGACAATCGCCTTCTTGTAGAAGTCCGCGCCTTGCGACAGCACGACGTCTTCCCACAAGGTCAGGTCTTGCCACGGCTGGCCGCCTGCTGCCACCGGAACGATGCCCTGGGCCTTCATCTTGTCAGCCAGTTCGAAGAATTCCGGCCACGTGGTCGGAACCTTGCCGCCTGCCTTGTCCAGTGCCGCCTTGTTGATCCACAGCCAGTTCACGCGGTGCACCGAGAACGGGGCGGCAACATAGTGACCGTCGGCGTGGATGACCTTGTCGATTTCAGGCGGTAGGTTCTTCTTCCAGTCACCGGCAACCGAATCGATCGGCACGAGCACGCCTTGCTCAGCCCATTCCTGGATCAGCGGCCCCTTGATCTGTGCAGCCGACGGGGCGTTGCCCGAGATGACCTGGGTCTTGAGTGCCGTCATGGCCGCAGCACCCGCGCCGCCTGCAACAGCGAAGTCCTTCCAGGTGTAGCCTTGCTTGGTCATGTCGTCTTTCAACACGCCAACGGCCTTCGACTCACCACCGGAAGTCCACCAGTGCAGTACCGACACGGATTCAGCTGCCTGAACCGCTTGCGCCGACACGCCGCACAACAGACCTGCGGCGCCGAGCGCGCCGATGAGCTTGCGAAATTTCATTGTTTATCTCCTCCGAACACCTGAACAAAAAACGATTGGCCCCTGATGCCGCCAGGAAGCGATGGCTGGAACATGAACAAACTGAAGTGGCCGGTTATCGGCGGTGTCGGCGGGAAAAAGCGAAGCGTTCTCCAGGGCAATGAACCTTGGGCACGCCAGCCTGGCCGGCAGACCGAACCACGGCCGCACGGCTCTCAAGAGATGAGTGTGTCGAATCGCAACTTGTGTCTCCTCTTTTGATTTTTGCCCGTTCACACTGGCGTCGACCAGCGCGGCGTGCGTCCGGGGTTTTGCATTAGCTCGGTGTTTTCCCTCGCCTCACCGTTGCCTTATGGCAAACCCGTGGCAAAAGCGTCATCGGCTCAGGTCAATTACCATGCAACTAGACGTGAAACTCCGGGAAAACACGCATGTTCTGATTGACTAAGTGTTTTTTTCCGGGATCACGTTACCCCTTGATTTGAATTGTAGTTAAACTACAATTCAGTGTCAAAAAAAACTTTATTGGACTACGGTCCTCTTGAACCCCAGCGGAGACACATGCAAAACGACTCGAATTTCACCTTTGTTCTGTTCGGTGGAACTGGCGATCTCTCGATGCGCAAGATCCTGCCGGCGCTGTTCGAAGCGCACCGGGGCGGGATGCTCGCTGAAGGCGGCAAGATCGTCGCGGTAGCGCGCGCCGCCGAAGATCGCGAGGCGTATTTGAATTGGGTCGATGAACACGTCAAGCCGCACGTGTCGAAGAATGGCGTCGACGAAAACGTGTGGAAGGGTTTCCTGGCGCGCTTCGTCTACGTTCGTCTCGACCTCGGCAAGCCGGAAGACTTCAAGCTGCTGCGCGATGCGGTGAACCAGCACGCCGGCACGCGGGTGTTTTACCTGGCGACCGGTCCGTCACTGTTCGTGCCGATCTGCCGTGCGCTCGCCGATGTCGGCCTGAACGAAAATGCGCGGATCGTGCTGGAAAAACCGCTGGGCTACGACCTCAAGTCGTCGCAGGCGATTAATGACGCGGTTGGCGAGATTTTCGCGGAAGAGCAGATCTACCGGATTGACCACTACCTCGGTAAGGAGCCGGTGCAGAACCTGCTCGCGCTGCGCTTTGGCAATGCACTGTTCGAACCGCTGTGGCGCCGTGAGTGGGTGGAGAGCATCCAGATCACGATTGCGGAAGAACTCGGTGTGGAAGCGCGCGGCGATTTCTACGACAACACCGGCGCATTGCGCGACATGGTGCAGAACCACTTGCTGCAATTGCTTTCCATCGTGACGATGGAACCGCCGCATTCCATGGATTCCGATTCCGTACGGGATGAAAAGCTACGCGTGCTGCGCGCGCTTAAACCCGTCGATCCGCGCGACATCAGCAAAGTTGCCGTGCGCGGCCAATATCATGCTGGCGTGATCAAGGGCACGTCGGTACCGGCGTACGCTACCGAAAAGGGCGTGCGGCCGGAAAGCCAAACCGAGACGTTTGTTGCGTTGAAGGTGGAAATCGAAAACTGGCGCTGGGCCGGCGTGCCGTTTTTCCTGCGCACCGGCAAGCGGCTGGCGGATCGGACGGCGGAGATTGTCGTGAATTTCCGGCCTGTGCCGCATTCCGCGCTGGGTGCGAACGCATTGCGCGCGGGCGCGAACCGGTTGGTGATTCGCTTGCAGCCGAACGAAACCATTCGTCTGTACTGCCTTGCGAAACAGCCTGGCGAGGGCATGAACCTGGCAAGCGTCCACCTCGATCTCGCATTCGACAAGTTCTTCAAGGAAGGGCAGATGGAGGCCTACCAGCGCCTGCTGCTCGACGTGATCAACGGACGTCTCGCGTTGTTCGTGCGGCGTGACGAGCAGGAAGCGGCGTGGCGTTATGTGGAGCCGATCCTGGACGAATGGGCAGCGTCGGGGAAACCGCCGAAGCCTTATGCATCGGGCACCTGGGGACCGGCGGCCGCGAGCGCGATGCTAGCGCAGCACGGCACGTGCTGGCTGGAAGAAGAGAATTAAGACTGAGAAGCAAGGTTGTAAATCAAGACTGGTATTGAGACCGTTGTAATGGGTCGGTGGAACGTGTTCCAGGACGTACGTGCTGTAGACATGTTGCAATTAAAGCCGAGACAAATCCCGTTGCGCGACGCTGAAAGTGGTTCAAGCGTTGTCGCAACGGGCGAAATGAAACCAAAACAAGGCAGCATGGAGGAGCAGTGATCGAGCTTCATACTTTTGATGAGCCAAGCGTCCAATCCGACGCGTTGGCAGAAGCGGTAGGCGACGCGCTTACCGCAACGCTCGCCGCTCGCGGAGCGGCGTCGGCCGATGCCGCTGTGGCAGGAAACGCCACCCAACACGCCACGCTCGCCGTATCTGGCGGCACGAGCCCGAAGCCGTTTTTGCAGACCCTTTCGACCCATGCGCTCGACTGGGCGCATATCGATGTCACTCTGGTCGATGACCGCTGGGTGCCGGAGACGGACAGCGCAAGCAATGCGCGCCTTGCGCGTGAAACCCTCCTGCAGAACGCAGCGAGCGGCGCGCATTTCCTGCCGCTGGTGGACACGGCGCGACCACTGGACGCGCACATCGCTGACCTGAACGGCGATGCGCAGCGCCGGGTGCCTGACGTTGCCGTGCTTGGCATGGGTGAGGACGGCCATACGGCGTCCATTTTCGCCGATGCGCCCGAGTGGGACTTCGCCATATCGACCGCTGACCGGTTCGTGTCGGTTCATCCGGGCAGTGCACCGCACGCGCGGGTGTCGTTGTCCATGTCCGCGCTCAAGGACGTCAAGCAGCTCTTCCTGTTCATTAGTGGCCAGAATAAGCTCGATGTACTCAACGCTGCGCTTGCCGCACCGCAAAAAAACGCCATCTCCACGTTGGCACATGCTCAGGGAGTCAGGCTCGATGTCTACTGGTGTGCAAAGTAAGGCCGTAACGGTAGCGGCCGGAAGTCAGCACGCCGACGGACCCAGGCTTTTGGCCGATGTTGGCGGCACCAACGCGCGCTTCGCGCTCGAGACGGCGCCGGGCGTGATTGGCGACATACGTGTGTATCCGGGCCGGGACTATCCTGGTATTGCTGAGGCGATGCAGCAGTATCTGAAGGACATCAAGGTGAGCCGCGTGAACCACGCGGCCGTGGCGATTGCGAATCCGGTGGATGGCGATCATGTCTCCATGACGAATCACGACTGGAGCTTCTCGATCGAGGCCACGCGCCGCGCGTTGGGCTTCGACACGCTTTTGGTCGTGAACGATTTCACTGCGCTTGCAATGGCGTTGCCCGGCCTGACCGATGCGCAGCGCGTGCAGGTAGGCGGCGGTTCGCGCCGGCAAAACAGTGTGATTGGCTTGCTTGGACCGGGTACGGGTCTGGGCGTGTCCGGCCTGATTCCCGCCGATGACCGCTGGATTGCGCTTGGCAGCGAAGGCGGCCATGCGAGCTTCGCGCCATCGAACGAACGTGAAGATTTGGTGATGCGTTTTGCGCGCACAAAATTCCCGCATGTGTCGTTCGAACGCGTGTCGGCAGGGCCGGGTTTGTTGCTGATTTACCAGGCGCTTGCCGAACGCGATGGCGTGAGTGTGGCGGACGATCTCGAGTCGGCCAGCATTACGCAGCGTGCTCACGATGGCGAGGCGCTTGCGCTTGAAGCCGTGAATTGTTTCTGCGGCATTCTCGGCACGTTTGCCGGGAATATTGCGGTGACGCTGGGCGCGCTGGGCGGGATTTTTATTGGCGGCGGGGTGGTGTTGAAGTTGGGCGAGTTGTTCACGAAGTCGCCGTTTCGCGAGCGGTTCGAAGCGAAAGGGCGGTTTCAGCAGTATTTGTCGAGCGTGCCCACGTTCATCATCACGGCGGAATATCCGGCGTTTCTTGGGGTATCGGCCATTCTGTCGGAGCAGTTATCGAATCGCGCGAACGGTGGTTCGTCCGCGGTATTCGAGCGGATCCGCCAGATGCGCGACGCGTTGACGCCTGCCGAGCGCCGCGTGGCGGATCTTGCTTTGAACCATCCGCGTTCGATCATCAATGATCCGATCATCGATATTGCGCGCAAGGCTGACGTTAGCCAGCCTACGGTGATTCGCTTTTGCCGGTCGCTGGGTTGCCAGGGGTTATCGGATTTCAAGCTGAAGCTGGCGACGGGGTTGACCGGTACGATTCCGGTGAGCCACAGCCAGGTTCATCTGGGCGACACTGCTACGGATTTTGGTGCGAAGGTGCTGGACAACACGGTGTCCGCGATTCTGCAATTGCGTGAGCATTTGAACTTCGACCATGTGGAACGTGCGATCGATATTCTCAATGGCGCGCGGCGAATCGAGTTCTACGGCTTGGGCAATTCGAACATCGTGGCGCAGGATGCGCACTACAAGTTCTTCCGTTTCGGCATCCCGACCATTGCTTATGGCGACCTGTACATGCAGGCGGCGTCGGCGGCGTTGTTGGGCAAGGGCGATGTGATTGTGGCGGTATCGAAGTCTGGGCGTGCGCCTGAGTTGTTGCGTGTGCTGGAGATTGCGATGCAGCAGGGTGCGACGGTGGTTGCCATTACGTCGAGCAATACGCCGTTGGCCAAGCGGGCGACGGTGGCGTTGGAGACGGATCACATTGAGATTCGTGAGTCGCAGATGTCGATGATTTCGCGCATTTTGCATCTTGTGATGATCGACATTCTTGCGGTTGGCGTGGCGATCCGTCGTGCGGTGCCGGCGAGTGCAGACGTGAGCGATGCGATGGCGAAGGTGCGGGAAGCGGGCGATGACGACACGGGCGCGGTGCTGGACTGGCTGAGCCACGGCGCGGCGGGCATAGCACGGGATTGAACGTGCTTGTGACGTGATGCGCTGGATTGAGCGCTGCAAAAAACCGCTGATGCGAGACTCGCATCAGCGGTTTTTTTGCGTTGTGAAGGAGCGTATCGCGATGAGGGAAGCTGAGGCGTGCAGGGCGGCCGTGCAGGTCCGTAGGCAAGCGTGCTTGCCCGAGAGCGTACGGGGCGAAGCGTGTGCGTGTAAGAATTCGCGAGAAGGAGAGTTTCAAACATCGGTGGCTCTGGCGAGCACCGTGCTTTTGGGGTGCCAAAAACGCAGAAACTGCACGCTAGGTCAACTTACGAGCCCAAGTTTTGAAAGCGTTTTCTTTGCTTCGTTTCTTTGTCGCTTTGGACAAAGAAATGACGGGCGGATTCAACTGGTCGATGCAACACCTCT